>NZ_JBVHRI010000004.1:0-598801 GCF_055566975.1 Streptomyces sp. NPDC027189 | reverse complement strand
GAGCGGACGAACTCCCACTCGGCATCCGACAGTTCATGACGACGTATCACCCGACCATGATCCACCACCCAAGATCATTTGACGACAGACCCTAGCCGATCGGCGCCGGATGGCCCGTCGGTGCCCTGGTCAGCGCGGGATAGTCGGTGTACCCCGCCTCCCCGCCCACGTACATGAGCCGCTCGTCCCGCACCGGATTGAGCGGCGCTCCGGGGCGCAGCCGGGTGACCAGGTCGGGGTTGGCCAGGAACGGCCGTCCGAACGCGATCAGATCCGCCCCGGCGGCCAGCAGTCGCTCGCCCTGGCGCGTGACGTCGTCCCGCGCCCCTGAAAAGGGGCGCGGGGCACTGCACGACCAGCCCACATGGGTAGTGGCGGCGGGGGCGAAGAAACTCGGCGTGCGCCCGAGGTCAGGCGTGGTCACTCACCCCGTGCCCATGGCCGTTGCCCTCCACCCCACGCAACAGATCCCGCCCGAACTCCACCATCTTCTTCGCGTAATCCTCGGTCCACTCGGCCCGCTCACCGATGGCAGCCGGCGTAAGCCGGTCAAACCGCCGAGGATCGGCAAGCTGCGCCGCGGCGATCGCCTGGAACTCGACAGCCCGGTCCGCCGCAGCGCGAAACGCCTGCGTCAGCTCCGTGGCCCGGTCCAACAGCGCACGCGGATCATCGATCGACTCCAGATCGAAGAAATGCTCCGGATCCCCGGCGGCCTCCGCAGGCTCGAAGAGCAGGGGCGCGGGGCGTAGCCGCGGTTCGTTCCGACGCGGCGTGGGCTCCGCCATGTCTTCTCCTCCTCGTACGGTTCAGGGACCCGCCCCCCTCGTGGGTGGGCCACCCTCTATTGTCCCCCGCCCGCGCAAGTGGGACCGGGGGGCGGGACCGGGCAGGGATCCGCAGGGTCCACCGGGCATGGATCCCCAGGATCTATGGCCGCCAAGCCACCCGATGCTCTCCCAGATGGGACAGCACCGCGTGATTCGCCTCCCACCCATCAGGAAACTTCACCGTGACCCCCAGCTGCACCGGCTCCGTCGAGGGATGGTCGTCCAGCAGCTCCGTCACCCCCGCCCGGCACACCACGATGCACGCGTGCCGGTGCCGGGAGGCGAGGACGCACAACCGCCCGGTCTCCAGATGGAACGCGGTCGCGTCCGGTCGTCCCGACAGCGGATGCAGCACGACCGTCACATCGAACTCCCGCCCCTGAAGCCGGTTCGCCGTGTCGACGGTGACGTCCGCGACACCGAGGTCCGCCAGCGCGGCCCGGACGGCCGCGGCCTGGTCCCGGTGTGCCGTGCCGACGGCGATCCGGTCGGCCGTCAGCGGTACCGGATCCTCCGCCCGCTCCGATGTTGCCGCGCCACCCCGGTCCAGCAGCCGGCGTACGACCTGGGCCACAGCCCGCACCGCCTCGGGATCCGTACGAGGCGTGTGCCGGGCCGGCAGCTCCAGCAGCCCCCAACCCGCCTCCGCCGCCTCGTCGATGACCCGGTCGGGGCCCGAACCGTCCGACGGAACGGCGAAGTTCAGCCGCCGGTCGCCGTGCCCCGTCCCGCTGCGGAACGGTGTGTACGGATAGAACGCGTCCGAGACCAGCGGCGCCGCCGTCGCGGGCAGCCGCCACGACACCGGCAGCCGATGCTGCGGCAGCTCCGGATTGTGCGCGAGCAGCGTCGTCACCGCGGACGCCGACGGGTCGTACGACAGGCCGGCCCACTGCTCGGAGCCGACGATCGCGAACGGGTCCAGCTGGCCGGGGTCGCCCACGAACAGCGCCCGCTCGAAGAGCCCGGCCACGGCGAGCAACGCGTCCGACCGCATCTGGTACGCCTCGTCGACGATCGCGTGCCGCCACGGCTCGACGCCCTTGACGTGGGCCCACTTGGCGGCGGTCGAGATGACGACGTCGAGGCCCGCCAGGTCGGCCGCCTTGGTGGACTTGCGCACCTTCTCCAGGCTGTCGAGCGCCTTGTCGTACGGGTCGGAGTCACTGCTGTGCAGCCGCCCGACCGGCAGCTCGGGGTCCTTCTCGGCGAGCCGCAGCACCAGGTCGTCGACCTGGGCGTTGGTCTGCGCGATGACCATCAACGGGCGTCCCGCGGCGGCCAGTTCCAGCGCCGCGCGTACGACGAGGGTCGACTTCCCGGCGCCGGGCGGGGAGTCGACCACGACCCCGCGGTGCGAGCCGTGGAGCGTGTCGCGCAGGATCGCCTCGGTGGCGCGGGTGGCTTCGGCGCCGGGGTCGAACGGGGCGACGGGTTTCACGGGGACGTCCTCTTCGGTCACGTGGCTCACAGGACGTCCTCCTCGACTGCGGGGCCCCACCGGACGTCCACCTCGGTCGCGGGCCTCACAGGACGTCCTCCGCGGTCACCGGATCGGCGTGCGGAACGGTCGCCTCGCCCGGCGGCCCCCCGTGCGTCCACGGTGTCTCCTCCGGGTCGGGCAGTTTGGCGCTGCCCCGCTGCTCGTGCTCGAAGAGCGTGAAGCAGACGAGGTCCCCCTTCTCCGGCACGGACCCGGCCTCGGGCTCCTTGCCGCGGCCCATCTTGTCGACGATGCGCAGCACCACGGCGGCACCCCCGGAATCCTCGAACCCGTCGTATCCCACGAACTCCGCGGCCTGCGGCTTTCCTCCCAACGACCGGTACACCTTGGCCCGTTCTCCCAGATGCGGCCGGTCCTCCGTGCGGACCGTCACCAGTGGGCGCGGGCTGGGCCGCTTGCCCTCGCTGTACGCCATCACGACATCCGTGACCTCGCCCGCGAACGCCTCTCCGGCGAGCCGTCGCCCGGCCATGACGAGCGCGTCGTCCAGGGCCTCCTGGGCTTCCAGGCGGGCCTGTTCGCGCTCGCGCGTGGCGAGCTTGTTCGCCGCGGTGACCGCGTCGTCGCGGCGGGGCTGCGGGGGTTCGCCCGCGGTGATCCGGTCCCGGTGGCCGGTGAACGACCAGCGGTCGCGGGTCCAGCGGTCGGCGGCGTGAGCGCCCTCGGGGAGCGCGCGCAGCAGGTCGAGTCCGCGCCACACCGCGTCCCAGGTGGGCCGGGTGACGCTCGCGACGAGGGCCCGGATCTCCCGCTCGGCGGCGGTGAGCACGCCGAGCCGGTCGTCCGCCTCGACGCCGTCCTCGGCGGCGGCGAGTGCCGTACGCGCGCGGTCGTAGCGCTCGATGGCGGGGGCCAGCAGTGTGTTGTCGAAGGCGGGGTCGGTGGCGGGTCCCGCCGGCGGGCAGGCGAGCTGACCCCGGGAGTCCCGCCGAAGCTCGGCCCGCAGCGCGGCCCGTGCGCCCGACTCGCCTTCCGGCGGGTCGATCCAGGCGAGCAGCGCGCCCAGGTGCTGGTCCTCCAGGCTGCTCTGCCCGGTGGCCCAGTGCCGGGACAGCACGTCGGTGAGGGCGAGGAGGAGGGAGGAACCGGGCACCCGGGACCGCTCCCCGTAGTGCGTCAGCCACCGCCCGAGCAACGGCACCCGGGGCGGCGCCGGATGGGGCGTCTCGGGATCCTGCTCGGCGGTACGCCTGAAACGCATGGAACGCCCGAGCAGCCGTACGAACTCGATGCCCGCCCGGCTGGGCACGATCAACTGCGGGGCGTCCGCGCACAGTTCGACCTCGACCTTGACCCGCTTCCCGGTCTCCGGATCGGTCTCGTTGCGCTCGGCCGCCTCGACCTCGTCCGCGTACGCGTCGATGTACGGCAGCACGACGTCAGCGAGTTCCGCGAGAAACGCGAACCGCAGATCCCGGTCGCGGGGCTGCGGCACGACGAGCAGCCGGGGCGCGTCCCGCTCGGTCCCGACGAGCGCTCCGAGCGGAGCCCCGGCCTCGCCGGCGGTGATCAGCGGCACGAACACCAGCGGCCGCTCAGTGAGATGCCGGTGCCGCACCGTCGCGGCGGCCTGGGCCCGCCCGCTCTCCACGGCCTCCAGCCGGGCGAGGGTGGCGATCAGCGACATACGACCCCCTCCGGCGCTGCCGATGCCCGGGCTCCCAGTGCCTCGGCCCGCAGCCTCGCCGCTCTCCTCAGTGCCGCGACCGCCGGGTCGTCCGGATCCCCGGTCTCACCGTGGGCCGCCGCCAGCACGTCGCCCACCGTCGTCAGCCCGCCCAGCTCCGCGCGCAGTGAGCGCCCCAAGGACGTCACCGCGCCCTCGGCGCGGGAGCGGTCACGGCAGTGGAAGGCCAGTTCGCAGGCGGAGAGGCACTCGGGGGCGTAGGTCGCCGGGACGGATTCGACGGCGGACGTCAGGTCGGCGGTGGGCAGGTCGGGGGAGAAACAGGTGCCCTCGGGGAGGGCGGCGGCGATGTCCTCGACGCGGGTGAGGCGGGCGAGCTGGCGGCGGGTGACCGCGCGCTGCTTGCGGATGTCGACGGCGGACGCGGTCGGGAGGTTGGAGAAGTCCTTGGGGCAGACCAGGAGGATGCGATGGCGGACCTCGGGGACGGGGTCGAGGTGTGCGGCGACCTCCTCCAGGGCGAGGACGTACACCGCGGACTGGCGCGCGGCCGCGCCCACCTTCGCCGGGTCCGCCGAACCGTCCAGCATCGGGAAGGACTTGATCTCCACGACCGTCCAGCCGCCGTCGGGGTGCACGACCACGGCGTCCGGCTCGAGGAAGGCGGGGGAGCCCGCGACGTCGAGCGCGAGCATGGGGTGATCGAGCAGCGTCCAGACACCGGCCGCGGTGGCTTCGCGCAGCGCCAGCGCCGTACGGGCCGCGCGTCCCTCGGGGCCGACGGCGCTCAGGTCGGGGACGACACCGCCCGCGGGCGGCTCGGCGCCGGGGTCCAGCTTCTCGTGCACGAGTCGCAGCAGCTCCGTGCCGCCGTCGGCCTTGACCCGTGCCTCGAACGCGTTGCCCCGCATGAAGGCGAACTGCGACTGCCCGAAGGCGGACGGCGAGCCCAGCGCGCTCGCCAGCTTCGCCTTGTCCACGCCCGCGCCGTCCAGGAGGGCGCGCCGTTCACACCCGGGGTTCGCGGCGAGCGCCGCGAGGGCGCGCGCGTCGAGCGCCTTGGGTGGTACCGCCGGGCCGCGCAGCTCAGCGAGCTGCTGCCGGAGCGCCGTCCCCCGCGTCCGTGGGAGAGGCACCCGGCTCTGCTGCTCCTGGCCCGGTTCGGGACTCGCGCTGTCGGGGAATTCGCTCACCCGCCGAAGTCTGGCACCCCGCACTGACAATTGAGGAACCTGCGCCCCGCGAGGCACCCAAGACCCTCGGGAAACGGGCACCCAGCAGTGTCCTCAGCCGGTCCGCGAGCCGCGTCACGAATGGGGTGAGCAGCAGCCCGACGCCCATCACAGAGGCACCCGCGGCGGCGTCGAGGAAGTAGTGGTTCGCCGTGCCCATCACGACGATCGTGGTGAGCAGCGGATACGCGACACCCGCGACCTTGGCGGCAGGCGTGCGGCCGTACCGCCACAGCATCACTCCGCACCACAGCGCCCAGCCCACGTGCAGGCTCGGCATCGCCGCGTACTGGTTCGTCATGCCGCCCAGGCCCCGCGGCGCGCTCGCCTCGCCGCCCCACCAGCCGTACGAGCTGTACTGCGCCATCGTGTCGACGAAGCCGTGGCCGGGTGAGAGCAGCCGGGGCGGGCAGGTCGGCAGCAGCGTGAAGCCGATCAGGCCGATGAATGTGGACGTCATCAGCCAGGTGCGGGCCGCCCGGTAGTGCACGGTCCGGGAGCGGAAGAGCCAGATCAGGATCGCGGGCGTCACCAAGTAGTGCAGGGACGCGTACCAGAAGTCGGCGGGCACGCCCAGCCAGGCCTCGCGGGTGAACAGCCGGTTCAGCGGGTGCTCGGCGTTGAGGCGGAAGATCTTCTCGATGCGCAGGATCTCCAGGCCGTGGTGGACGGCGCTGGAGCTGTCGCCCCGGGCGAGCAGCCGGCCCGCCGAGTACGACGCGTACACCAGCAGGATCAGCGGCAGCTCGGTCCACCAGCGGAGCCGGGCGTGCGGAGCCGCGGAATGGCGCAGGTCCGTCCACCGGCGAAGCCGGGCGCTTGGTGCCGCCTCGGTGCGCGATGCATCGGTCTGCGGCATCCGATCGCCCTCCCCCATCTGCTTGCGGTGACCCGCCGGTCTGCCCAGTCTGCTGACGACGATCCGTGGCCACACGCGATTTTACGGTGTATGTGAACGCCTCGAAGGGGCGCCCCCGGTCCTCATAGACGCGGAGATCGCCCGGCGGGTTGCCCGAGGTGCCGGTGAGCGATGATGGAGTGACTCACTTCGCACTCGCCCCGTGGTCTCGACTCCCGCTCCGGAAAGGCATCTCTTCATGGCACCGCGCATCCTGCTGGCCCGGCACGGACAGACGGAATGGTCGCTGTCCGGCAAGCACACCGGCAGGACGGACGTAGCGCTCCTGGAAGAGGGCCGGCGCGGCGCCAAGCTGCTGGGGGAGCGGTTGCACCGGGCACCCTTCGACGGCCTCCCCGGGGTCGAGGTGCGCACCAGTCCGCTGGCACGCGCGCGTGAGACGTGCGAACTCGCCGGGTTCGGGGAGCGCGCGACCACCTGGGACACGCTCATGGAGTGGGACTACGGCGCGTACGAGGGCATGACCCCGGCCGAGATCCAGGGAGTTCGGCCGGGCTGGTTCATCTGGCGCGACGGTGTCCCCGAGGGGGAGACCCTGGAGCAGGTCTCCGCGCGCGCGGACGAGGCCGTCGCCTGGGCCCGCGCCGCCGACCGTGACGTCCTGGTCTTCGCCCACGGGCACATCCTGCGCTCCATAGGAGCCCGCTGGCTCGGCCTTCCCCTCGACTTCGCGGCCCGCATCCGGCTCAATCCGACGTCGCTGTCGGTGCTGGGGTGGGCCTACGGGGAGCCCGCGATCGAGACGTGGAACGACTGCGGGCATCTGGCGGGGTAGCCCATCCGCGGCGGGACCCTGCTTGCGCGGATGACGGTTGTCTCTCACGCCGTGCGCGGCAGGTGCCTCACGCCGTGCGCGGCAGGCTTGCGTGGCGTTCCAGGAATGCGGAGACGCCCGAGGCCCTGCGGTGTGGGAGCAGTACGCGGGCCGTTCCCGCCAGCATCGTCTGGATGCGGGAGGACTGGACCTCGCCCAGGAGGTCCAGGACGCGCAGGCCGGCGAGGGCGGCCTCGTCGGGGCGGCCGCCGCGGGCGAGGTCGTCGGCGAGTTCGGCGGTGTAGAGGGCGATGTTGCGGGTGAAGTGCGGGTCCTGGAGCTCGGCGGCGCGGCGCGCGTGGCGGGCCGCGCGGGGCCAGTCGCCCAGCATCGACCAGCACTGCGCCTCCAGACCCTCCAGTTCGGCCTCTCCGTAGAAGGTCATCCACTCGGGATCCGTCTGCGAAGGGCCCCGTTCGTAGAGTGCCTGCGCGCGTGCCAGCGCCTGTTCGCACCCGGCGCGGTCGGCGAGCCCCGCCCAGCCGCCCGCCTCGCGCAGCGCGAGCAGGGAGAGCAGGCGTGGCGAGCCCAGGGGGCGCGCCGCGCGCTGTGCCGCCTGCGCCGCGCGCACGGCCTCGCGCGGGCGCCCCGCGTCGCGCGCCAGGAACGCCGTGTTGCAGAAGGCGTGCGCCTCCAGGCCCGGGTCGCCCGACATCCGGGCGGTCGCGAGGGCCTCCGCGTAGTGCGAGCGCGCGTCGTCGAAGCGCCCGGAGTCGTGCGCCAACCAACCCACCGAGATGGCCAGTTCGCCCGCCCCCGCGTACAGCCGGTCGGCGGTCGACTGCCGGGTGGTGCCCGCGTCGAGAAGCGCGTACGCCGTCCGCAGCGGTGCCGCCGCGCGCCGGTAGAGGCCGTCGGCCCCGTGCCGGTCGTCGAGCAGCCGGATCTTGCGTACGGCCTCTTCGAGGGCGCCCGCCTCGGACGTACCCGCCCGGTGGACGCGCCGTTCCGCGGCCGCGGCGGTGGAGCTCAACGCGACCGCGAAGGGCCCCAGTGAGGCCGCCGCCACGGTGGCGGTGCCTCCGGTCATGAATGCGCGACGCTGCACGTCGCTCTCCTCGTGGTTCTGATCGTGGTCCTCGTACGGGTCGTACGTGTTGTACGGGTCATGCGGGTCGTACGGGATCTGGGTGTGGTGCGGGTCGTACGGGATCTGGGTGTGGTGCGGGTCGTACGGGATCTGGGTGTGGTGCGGGTCGTGCGGGATCTGGGTGTGGTGCGGGTCGTGCGGGATCTGGGTGTGGTGCGGGTCGTGCGGGATCTGGGGGTGTTGCGGGTCCGGCGTTTCATACGTCGCATACGCCCCCTCCGTCTCATGCGAAGCGTGCGAGAGGCTCGTGGAGTGCGGAGGGGGCGCCTCATCCATCTCGCGCGCCCCGCGCCCGCGTACCGATGAGCGGGGCGCGAACCCCAGGTCGGTCAGTGTGCGGCCGGGGAACATGTGCAGGAACACCCGCTCGTACGCGTAGTTGGGACAGCGGATCTCACCCGCCTCGACGCGCCCGATATAGCGCGCGTCGCAGCTGACCCGCTCGCCGATCTCGCGCGCGGCCCGCCGCACCGCCGCGGCGAACTCGCCCGGCGAGCGCTGTCCGCGCAGCCGCCGGAAGGCGAGATTCGGCCGCGGTGGCCGGGGGGACTGGGACGAGGTCACCGTTGACGACGCCATGGCCGGGCCCTCTCTTGCGAACCGTCGAACCATGCCGGATTCAACGCGAGTTACCCGGGTTGTGTCCTGTGGGTGCCCTGCTTCCGGCGGGGCAAGAACGTACCTGCTGTGACGACGTCGCCACGTTGGGTTTGGCTACAAACCGGATATCTCATCCACGATCTGCCATGAACTGCCATCCTTTGCGGCGGTGTTCCGCCGTAGCCGTTGACGTCCTGACGCGTTGAACCCTGCGGACCGGGAGCCGCCCGAACTCCCGACCCACTCGTCATGAGGAGGGGTTCCGTTGGAGGCCGGGATGGAGACCAGGCAGAGCACCGAGTTCCGTACATCGCTGTCGACCGCGCAGCACAGGCCGTCCCCGGAGTGCAGCGCCCCACCACAGCCGGTCGCCGAATGCGACCTGGTGACCGTTCCCGCGCGACAGGGCCTGGAGGCGGTCGACATCCTGCGCCGCGGCTCCTGCGACGCCGTCGGGCCCGTGCTCCACGACGACGGCTGCGACACCCTCGGCTTCCTGGTGCCGCCCGGCACCGCCGACGCCTGGGACGTGCCCGGCAGTACCTGTACGCAGACCAACGGCCGTGGGCTCAGCCTGGCCCCGGAACCTCCGGTCGAGGGCTCGGACTGGCTGCTGCCGCCCGATGAGGCGGACCTCGCGACCGACCCGGCCGTACTGCGGGCCGCGCTGGGGGAGGCGGCCCGGCTCATCGAGGCGGCGGACAACTGCCAGTGACCCCACTGGACCGCCGCTGAGCCGACCCGACCGTACGCCCCGATAATGGCGGGATGGCAAGGGCGAGGAACAAGCGGTCGGACGACGGGCGCGAGGCGGGGCGGAGTGCGCGGCGCGGGCAGGCGTCCGCCGAAGCCGTCGTCGAGCCGGTCGACGGCGGGCTCGCCCAGCTGATTCCCGACCGGGACCGGGCGCGCGCCTGGACCCTGCTGATCGACGGCGCCCCGCAGTCGCACGTCGACCTCGACGACCCCGCGTACCTGAGCTTCGAGTACCAGCGCCGCCTCGGCCATGTCATCGACCTCGTCGCCCCGCCCGGCAAGCCCGTGCACGCGGTGCACCTCGGCGGCGGTGCCCTCACCCTCGCCCGCTACACCGCGGCGACCCGCCCCCGCTCCACCCAGCAGGTCGTCGAACGTGACGCGGCCCTCGTCCAACTGGTCCGGCGAGAGCTGCCGTTGGACCCGAACGCACGCATCCGGGTGCGCTCCCTGGACGCCCGCGAAGGGCTCGCCAAGGTGCCCGACGGCTGGGCGGACCTGGTGATCGCGGATGTGTTCAGCGGGGCGCGTACGCCGGCGCATCTGACGTCCGTCGAGTTCGTCACAGAGGTCCGCAGGGTCGTGAAGGCCGGCGGCGTCTACGCCGCGAACCTCGCCGACGGGCCCCCGCTCGCCCACCTTCGCGGCCAGATCGCCACGGTGGCGGCCGCCTTCCCCGAACTCGCCCTGGTCGCCGACCCGACGGTGCTGCGCGGCAAACGCTTCGGAAACGCGGTCCTCGTGGCCTCCGACCACCCGCTGCCGATCGCCGAACTCACCCGCCGCGCGGCCTCCGATCCGCACCCCGGACGGCTCGAACACGGCAAGCAGCTCAGCGACTTCACCGGAGGCGCGACCCCGGTCACGGACGCGGCTGCGGTGGCGTCACCGGCGCCGCCCCCGTCGGTCTTCCGCTGACCGGCGGGCCGGGTCAGTCGGTCTTCCGGTGACCGGCAGGCCGGTTCAGTAGGTCTCGATCTCCACGTGCGGCGGCCCGTCGTGCCAGGTGCAGAACACCGTCACCCGGTCCGCGCCCGAGGCGAACTCCACGCGGATCCAGGTCTCCGTCTTCCACACCTGCATCGACCAACCGGCGCCCGGCGTCGCGGACACCAGCGTCGCGGACGTCTTTCCGAGGTCGAAGACCGCCCGGCCGCCGTCGGTGTCGTAGCTCTTGATCTGCCCGGACGAGGTCGGGGAGGGGGAGGCGGCCGGGGGCGTCGACCTGGAGGGCGTCGGGCTCGGCTGTCGGCTCGCGGGCGGCTTGCTCGACGGGCTCTTCGACGGCTCGGCCCGCTGTGTCGAGGAGGCGAGCGGCTTGGACTCCTGCGTCGTCGCGTCGCCCGCCGTGATGGGCAGGGCGCGCGGCGGGTCGTACGCCGTCCCTGTCATCACCGTGTGGACACCCCACCACGACAGCGTGACCGCCGCGCCCGTGGCGAGCGACCAAGCGAGTACGTGGACGAGTCCTCTGCGCATCGCGGCCATACTGCACCACGAGCCCCACCGGTGTCTCACGGGTGCGTCACAGTCCGGGTTGTCCACGTCCTGGTGATCCGAGTTGTCCACAGGCCCCCGAACGGCTCGCCCCGATGGCGTACGGTGCCGCCCATGGCAAGTGTGCTCGTGGTCGAGGACGACCAGTTCGTACGCTCGGCCCTCATCCGGCATCTGACCGATGCCGCGCACACCGTGCGCAGTGTCGGCACCGCACTTGAGGCGCTGCGCGAGGTCGCCCATTTCCGTTTCGACGTTGTCATCCTCGACCTCGGTCTGCCCGATCTGGACGGGTCCGAGGCGCTGAAGATGCTGCGCGGAATCACCGACGTCCCGGTGATCATCGCCACCGCGCGGGACGACGAGACGGAGATCGTCCGCCTGCTGAACGACGGCGCGGACGACTATCTGACCAAGCCGTTCTCGGTCGAGCACCTGTCGGCGCGGATGGCGGCGGTGCTGCGCCGCTCGCGGACCAGCGCCGGGGACGCGCCGCCGTCGACGGTCATCCGGGTCGGCGGTCTCGCCATCGACCCGCTGCGGCGCCAGGCCGAGTTGGACGGCGTACGGCTGGACCTCACGCGGCGCGAGTTCGACCTGCTCGCCTTCCTGGCCGGGCGGCCCGGCGTCGTCGTACCGCGCAAGGAACTGCTCGCCGAGGTGTGGCAGCAGGCATACGGGGATGATCAGACCATTGACGTCCATCTGTCGTGGCTGCGACGGAAATTGGGCGAAACGGCGGCGCGGCCGCGCTATCTGCACACCCTGCGGGGGGTCGGCGTAAAGCTGGAGCCGCCGCTATGAGGTGGGCGCCGGGCGAGGGGTGGGCGTCATGAGGTGGGCGCTGGTCAAGGTGTGCGTGGCGGTGACCACGATGGTCGTGGTCGCCTTCGCGGTCCCGCTGGGTCTGGTGATCAAGGAGATGGCGCGGGACCGGGCCTTCTCGAACGCCGAGCGGGAGGCCGCGGCCATCGCGCCCGCGCTCTCCATCACCACCGACCGGGACCAGTTGGAGCGGGTCGTCGCCTCGGCGGGTTCCGACTCGGGGATGGCCGTGCACATACCCGCCGCCGACGGCGCGGCCGCGGTCGAGATCGGCAAGCAGCGCGCCGCCGGCAAGGACATCGGCACGACCCGGAAGCTGGGCCGCGCCTCCACCACGGAGGTCCCCGGCGGCTCCACGCTGCTCCAGCCCGTAGCGCTGAGCTCCGGCGAGATCGCGGTCGTCGAGGTGTACGTCCCCGAGTCCGAGGTCAGCAACGGCGTAGGCGTGGCCTGGGCGGTGCTCGCCGCGGTCGGCGTCGCACTCATCATCGGCTCGGTCGCGGTCGCCGACCGGCTGGGCGTACGGATGGTGCTGCCCGCGCAGCGCCTGGTCGAGAGTGCGCACGAGCTGGGGGAGGGGAAGCTGGGGGCGCGGGTGCCCGAGGAAGGGCCCACGGAACTGCGGCTGGCGGCGGTCGCGTTCAACTCGATGGCCGATCAGGTCGTGCAACTACTGGTGAATGAACGGGAGTTGGCGGCAGATCTCTCGCATCGCCTGCGTACGCCGCTGACGGTGCTGCGGCTCAACACGGCCTCGCTCGGTGACGGACCCGCCGCCGAGCAGACCCGGGCCGCCGTCGCGCAGCTGGAGCGCGAGGTCGACACGATCATCCGGACCGCCCGGGAGGCCAAGCCGCAGACCGCGGCGATAGGCGTCGGCGCCGGGTGCGACGCGTCCGAAGTCGTGCGCGAGCGGATGGACTTCTGGTCGGCGCTCGCGGAGGACGAGGGCCGCAAGGTGCGGGTGGCCGGGATCGACCGACCGGTCCGCATACCCGTCGCCCGCGCCGACCTGGTGGCCGCGCTCGACGCGCTCCTCGGCAATGTCTTCCGGCACACCCCGGAAGGCACGGCCTTCGCGGTCGATGTGCACAACGGCGAGGACGCCGTGATCGTGCTGGTGTCGGACGCGGGCCCGGGGATCGTGGATCCCGAGGCGGCCATGGCGCGCGGCCGCGGCTCCGGGAGCGACGGGTCGACGGGGCTCGGCCTCGACATCGTGCGGCGGCTCGCGGAGTCGACGGGCGGGGACGTGCGCATCGGTTCGTCCGTGCTGGGCGGGACCGAGGTGCGCATCTGGATCCAACTGGACGGGCGGGCGACCCCCCTCCGGCGGGGGCACCGGGGGGCCGTACGCCGCCGTCGCCGCTGGGCGGGCGTGAGCTGACGTTTCGCTGCGTTGCGCTGCGCCGGCTTTGGGTCGCGTCTGAGTTTCGCTGCGCGGGGGCTTTGGCCGGCGTCTGACTTCGGCTGCGCGGGCTTTCTTCTTCGCCGCTCCGCGGCGTTTCTCTTCGCCGCTCAGCGGCGGGTTTCCCACCCACCCGCCTTTTTGCCTGCTCCGCATGCCCAGACCCCCGCCGCTCCGCGGCGTCTTTTACCTGCTCCGCAGGCCCCCAGTCCCGCCGCTGCGCGGCGGCTCTGGGCGCTCCAATTGGTCTCTACCTTTAACCGCCCCCGATGCCTTCCTTAAGCGCACCCTAAGATCCTCAACCTCCGCCCGGATGAAGCGGTTTGCCCGATTCCGGGTCGCTAGCGTGCTGCCGCACCCACCCCTGGGAATCCCCCGTGAACCCCCGTGAAACCGCGAAGGCAGGCACGCGATGAGCAGCACGCACCGGCGCAAGGTCAGTGGCAGGAACAAGGCGATAGGCGGCATCGTCGCCGCGGCCGTGGTCGGCGGTGGCGCCATCCTGTTCACCGGGACCGCGCAGGCAGCCGGCGTCGGCGCCGCGTACACCAAGACCAGTGACTGGTCGACGGGTTACACCGCGCAGTACGTCATCACGAACGACAGCAGCCAGGTGAAGGGGGACTGGACGCTGGAGTTCGACCTGCCGTCCGGCGCCAAGCTCAGCTCGCTGTGGAACGGCGAGTCGAGCGTGAGCGGGCAGCACGTCACCGTGAAGCCGCCGGCCTGGGACAAGGACGGCCTGAAGGCCGGCGAGTCCGTCACCGTCGGCTTCGTCGTGAACGGCACCGCGAACCCGACGGGTTGTCTCATCGACAGCGCCAAGTGCTCGGTGGACGACGGTGCGACGCCCGAGCCGAGCGGCCGCCCCACGGAGTCCACGACCCCGACCCCGAAGCCCACCCCGACGGCCACCGCTTCTCAGAGTGCGACGCCCACCCCGACCGCGACCCCCTCTCCCTCGCAGAGCTCCGGCAGCGGCAGCACGGCGAACGCCGGCTTCGCGCCCTACGTCGACACCTCCCTCTACCCGGCCTTCGATCTGGTCGCCAGCGCCACGGCCACCGGCGTGAAGGACTACAACCTGGCCTTCATCACGGACGGCGGCGGCTGCACCCCCAAGTGGGGCGGTGTGACCGACCTCGCCAGTGACGGGGTGGCGTCGCAGATCGGTGCGCTGCGCGCCAAGGGCGGCGACGTCCGCGTCTCCTTCGGCGGGGCCTCCGGTTCGGAGCTGGCGACGACCTGTTCCTCGGCGGACGCGCTGGCGACGGCGTACGGGAAGGCCGTGGACGCGTACAACCTCACGAAGGTCGACTTCGACGTCGAGGGCGGCGCGCTGCCGAACACGACCGCGAACACGAACCGTGCGAAGGCCATCGCGAAGCTCCAGCAGCAGCACCCGAACCTGGACGTTTCCTTCACCCTGCCGGTGATGCCGGAGGGCCTCACCCAGGACGGCGTGAACCTCCTGTCCAACGCCAAGTCGAACGGCGTGAAGATCAACACCGTGAACATCATGGCGATGGACTACGGCCCCTCGTACAGCGGTGACATGGGCACCTATGCCGAGCAGGCCGCCACGGCCACGCAGGCGCAGGTGAAGAGCGTCCTCGGGCTGTCGGACAGCGCGGCGTGGAAGGCCGTCGCCGTCACCCCGATGATCGGCGTGAACGACGTGTCCTCCGAGATCTTCAAGGTCGACGACGCCTCGCAGCTGGTGACCTTCGCCAAGTCCAAGGGCCTCGGCTGGCTGTCGATGTGGTCGGCCACCCGTGACAAGCAGTGCCCGGGCGGCGCCAAGAACTCCGCCGACGCGACCTGCAGCTCCATCGTCCAGGACGCGGGGGCCTTCTCGAAGGCCTTCGGCGCCTACAAGTAGCCACCATCGGCCACCGGCGGCCCCGGAGCGGCCGCCAGTAGCCACCAGCGGCCCTGAGCGGCCACACACAGCCATCACCGAACGGGGGTCGCGCGCCCCGGCCGGATCTCCCCCCACCCGGCCGGGGCGCACTTCACCTCTGAATATGGACTTACAGGTCCAATATTGCTTACGGCTTCGATCATGGGCAGGCCGAGGCAGTTCGACGAGGAAGCCGCCGTGGAGAGCGCGATGCGTGTCTTCTGGCGGAAGGGGTACGGGGCGACCACGCCGCAGGACGTGGTCGACGAACTCGGCATCGGCAAGGGCAGTTTGTACCACGCCTTCGGCAGCAAGCGGGCGCTGTTCGAGCGCTCGCTCCAGCCGGCGTATGGGGCGGTGCACGCACGGACCAGGTCGCGGCGAGGCGACCTGGTCCGAGCTGGGGCGCGGCCTTCGGGTGAGTGAAGGCCGTCAGACCTTGGCCGGCGAGCTCCCCTCTGTCAGGCCCAGCCTGCCGTGCACCGCGCGCAGTGGCTTCGGGGCGTACCAGGCCGTGCGGCCCAGGAGCCGCATGGCCGCCGGGACCAGCACACCGCGTACGGCCACCGCGTCGATCAGGATCGCCAGACCGCTGCCGAGGCCGAACATCTGGATGAAGCTGACGTGGGCCGTGCCGAAGGCGAAGAAGCTGACCGCGAGGAGGCCGGCTGCCATCGTGACGATTCGGCCGGTGTGGGAGAGGCCGCTGGTGACGGCGGTCTCCGTGTCGGCGCCCGCGTCGTGGAGTTCCTTGATGCGGCTGGTGACGAAGACCTCGTAGTCCATGGACAGGCCGAAGGCGATGCAGAACATGAGGACCGTCATGGATGTGTCCATGGGTTGCGGGGTGAAGCCGAGCAAGGAGGCCAGGTGGCCGTCCTGGAAGATCCACACCATGACGCCGATGGCCGCGGTGAGGCTGACGGCGTTGAGGACCAGCGCCCGCAGCGGCTGCACGACGCTGCCGGTGAAGAGGAAGAGGATCAGGAAGGTGGTGCCGGCGACGAGGCCGATGGCGTACGGGAGTCGGTCCGCGATCGACGCCTTGGAGTCGACGAGGCGTGCGTCGGTGCCGCCGACCAGTGCCTCGGTTCCGCCGGGCGCGTCCACGGCTCGTACGGCCTCGACCAGGTCCTGTGCCTCGTCCGACTTGGGGGTCAGGCCGGTGACGACGGTGATCCGCTGGGCGTCGGGGCGGGCGAGTGCGGCCGCGGCGGGGCCGGGCGGGGCGGACCGGCCGTCGGTGTAGGTACCGGCGGAGGTCTCGACCCGGGCCGCGCCGTCGAGCCGCGAGAGAGCGGTCGCGTACATACGCAGGTCGGCCGGGGCGACCGGCCCCGTCGTGACGATCTGCACCGCCGACTCGTCGCTGCCGGTGAAGTCGTGCTGCACCGCGGTGGCGACCTGACGGCTCTGCGCGCTCTCGGGCAGCACCCGCTCGTCCGGCGTGCCGAAGGTGACGCCGAGCAGTGGACTCGCGGCGAGCAGCAGGACGGCGAGGACCGGCAGTGCGGTCAGGGCGGGCCTGCGCATGACCGTGCGGGACAGCCGGGCCCACAGGGGTGCTTCGGCGCTCCGTACCGTCTGTGCCCAGGGCAGTCGGCCGTTGTTGATCCGGTGGCCCAGCACGGCGAGCAGCGCGGGGATGACCAGCAGGGCGCTGCCGGCGGCGATGGCCACCACGCCGATGCCCGCGTAGGCGAAGGAGCGCAGGAAGAACTGCGGGAAGACCAGTAGCGCGGCGAGTGCGGCGGCGACGGTCGCGGCCGAGAAGGTGATGGTCCGCCCGGCCGTTCGTACCGTGTGCCGCAGTGCGTCGGGGACTTCGGCGCCCTCGGCGAGATGCTCGCGGAACCGGCTGATCATGAGCAGCGCGTAGTCGATGCCGAGGCCCAGGCCGAGCGCGGTGGTGAGGTTGATCGAGAACACCGACACGTTGGTGAGGCTGCCCAGTACGTAGAGCTCGGCGAAGGTGCCGACGATCGCGATCAGCCCGATGACCAGGGGCAGCAGTGCCGCTACGACGCTGCCGAAGGCGATCACCAGCAGGATCAGGATCAGCGGTACGGCGATCGACTCGGCCAGCGCCAGGTCCTTGGCGACCTGCGTGGGCACCTCGTCGCCGACCGCGGCCTCGCCGCCGGCCCGCACGGCCAGCCCGTTCCGGTCGCCGGTGTACTGCTTGATGATCACCGAGGCGTTGTCGCCCTGCTCGGTGTCGTCGCCCTTCACATGGGCCAGGACCAGCGCCTCCTTGCCGTCCCGGGAGGTCAGCGCCGAGCTGCCGTTGTCCCAGTACGAGATCACGTTCGCCAGGGTGGACTCGCCCTTGAGCTGCGAGGTGAGGGTGCGCCCGGCGCGTTCGACGGCGGGGGAGTCGATGCCGCCGCCGTCCTTGTCGGCCCGGACCAGCAGGACCAGGTTGCTCTCGCCGCCGAACTTCTCGTCGATGAGCTGCTGGGCGCGGGCCGAGGGCGCGCTCGGATCCTCGAAGCCGCCGCCGAGGAGCTTGCCGAACGCCCCGAAGCCAATGGCCCCCATGGCGACCACGGCCACCACGGTGAGTGTCAGTACGAGCCGGCTCCGGTGGAGGGCCAGCTCGGCGATGCGGTCGAACACTGTGATCGCCTCCGGATGTGTGCGCCGCCATGTTTACGGCGTTAACATGGACAGTGGCACAAGATGTTAACGGCGTCAACATGGATATGTTAATGGCGTCAACTTCGGGCAGGATGGGGTCATGGATCCCGGCGGGACGCCGTCGGGGGACCCGGGAGATCGCGGTAGTGGGACCCGAGAGCTCGGGGTCGTGGGACCCGGCAGGTCGGGTTCATGGATCCCGGAGGGATGGGTCCAGGATTCGGGCAGGATGGGGATCATGGAGTCGATCACGGGCGGCAAGTCCCGCTACCACCACGGCGACCTCCGCAACGCGCTGATCGAGGCCGCCGTCGAACTCGCGGCCGAAGGCGGCCCGGAGCGTGTCGTCCTGCGCGAGGCGGCCCGCAGCGTCGGAGTGTCACCCACCGCCGCGTACCGCCACTTCAACGGCCAAGGAGAACTCCTGGAAGCCGTGAAGATCCACGGCCAGCAGGCGCTCGCCGCCTCCATGGCCGAGGCTGTGCGCGTACTGCCCGGGCTCGACGACCCGGGCGAGGAGGCCGTGCGCAGGACCGAGGCGATCGGGCGCGGGTACGTCCGGTTCGCGGTCGAGCACCCCGGGCTCTACCGCACCGCCTTCTGCCGCACGTCCGCGGCGGAGGAGAACGACTTCACCGGCCTCGAAGCCCCCGACGGCAGCCCGGAGTTCGCGGCGTTCAGAGAACTCTCGGACACGCTGGACACGCTGGTGGCCACAGGCCGGATGCGGCCGGAGAACCGCCCCGCGGCCGAGATCGCCGCCTGGTCGGCCGTCCACGGCCTCTCCCTGCTCATCCTCGACGGGCCGCTCGCCCTGCTCTCCGCCGACCAGCGCGACGCGGTGGTCGAAAGCACCCTCGCCACCATCGTGGCCGGCCTCACCCGCCGGCTGCCGACCGCGAATCCCCGGCCTCCGGGCAGTTGACGCACCAAGACCCGAAGCCGGACACCGGCGCCCTCTGCCGACCGGCCGGTGCGCCGACGACGTACTCCATGGCCCCGGACGACACCGGGGCGCGGCACCCCCCTCAGGTGCCGCGCCCCGCCCCCCGCCAACCCCCGTCACATGGTCTACTCGGCGGCCGCCGGCGGCGGCAGCGTGCCCGCCCGCGCCGCCTGCCCGTACCAGAGGGCGCTCGACTTCGGCGTACGAGTCTGGGTCGCGTAGTCCACGTACACCGCGCCGAAGCGCTTGCCGTAGCCGTACGCCCACTCGAAGTTGTCCATCAGGGACCAGAGGTAGTAGCCGCGCACGTCCGCGCCGTCGGTGATGGCGCGGCGCACCGCGGACAGATGGCCGTGCAGGTACGCGATCCGCTCGGGGTCGTGGACGCGGCCGTCCGGGTCCGGCTTGTCGTCGTAGGCCGCGCCGTTCTCCGTCACGTACAGCGGCAGACCCGGCGCCTCCCGCGTGTAGCGCATGATCAGGTCGTGCAGGCCCGTCGGGTCGATGGTCCAGCCCATCTCCGTACGCTCGCCCGGGGTTTGATGGAAGGCGACGTCGTCCGCGCCGGGCCAGGGGGAGTACGAGCTCGCGCCGTGACCGTCGGCGCGCGGGCCCGCCGCGGTGGTGTCCGCCGCCGAAACCAGCGTCGGTGTGTAGTAGTTGAGGCCGAGCGCGTCGAGCGGCTGGTGGATCGCCGCGAGGTCGCCGTCCAGGACGTACGACCAGTCCGTGACCGACGATGTCGCCGCCGGCAGTGTCTCCGGGTACGCGCCGTGCAGCATCGGGCCGTGGAAGACGCCGTTGGCGAGATCATCGATGCGCCGCACGGCCGCCAGGTCCGCCGGGTCCTGCGAAAGCGGCCTGACCACCGAGGAGTTGAGGCTCACCGCGACCGTGTTGCGGGCGGGCATCGCGCCGCGCAGGGCCGAGGCGCCGAGCCCGTGTGCCAGGTTCAGGTGGTGCGCCGCCCGCAGTGACGCCGCCGCGTCCGTACGGCCCGGAGCGTGCACCCCGGAGCCGTACCCCAGGAACGCGCTGCACCAGGGCTCGTTGAGGGTGATCCACTGCTCGACACGGTCGCCCAGTGCCTCGCCGACGATCTGCGCGTACTCGGCGAAACGCAGCGCCGTGTCGCGCTCCGGCCAGCCGCCCGCGTCCTCCAGCTCCTGCGGGAGGTCCCAGTGGTAGAGGGTGACGGCGGGCTTGATGCCGTGGGCGAGGAGCTCGTCGACTAGCCGTCGGTAGAAGTCCAGGCCGCGCTGCACGGCGGGCCCGCGACCGGTCGGCTGCACCCGCGGCCAGGAGACCGAGAAGCGGTACGCCGTCAGGCCCAGCTCCGCCATCAGGGCCACGTCGTCGCGGTAGCGGTGGTAGTGGTCGACGGCCACGTCACCGGTCTCACCGCCCGCCGTCTTGCCCGGCGTATGGCTGAAGGTGTCCCAGATCGAGGGCGTGCGGCCGTCCTCCCGCACCGCCCCCTCGATCTGGTAGGCGGAGGTCGCCGCGCCCCAGAGGAAGGCTGAAGGAAAGGTCGCGGGGGTAATGGGCTCAGGCATGGAAGCGCTCCCATATGGGGTCGTGGAGACCGAGAAGTCGGAGGAGGGGGAGAAAGGGGCCGGGGCGGCGCTGACCCGGCCCCCTGAAGACGGAAGGGTCAGCCCTTGATCGCGCCCTGCATGATGCCGCCCACGATCTGCTTGCCGAACAGCAGGAAGGCGATCAGCAGCGGCAGTGTGCCGAGCAGCGCACCCGCCATGATCACCGACTGGTCGGGGATGTAGCCGGTGCCGAGGCCGTTCAGGGCGACCTGGACGGTGGGGTTCTGCTGGTTGAGCGCGATGATCGGCCAGAGGAAGTCGTTCCAGGCCATCACGAAGGTCAGCAGCCCGAGCACCGCCATCGCCGGCCGCGCCGCCGGGAAGACCACGTGCCATACGACGCGCAGACTGCTCGCTCCGTCGACCCGCGCTGCCTCGATCAGCTCGGTCGGCAGCGCCTGCACCAGGTACTGCCGCATGAAGAACGTGCCGAAGGCGCTCACGAGGGTGGGCAGGATGACCGTCTGCAGCTGGTTGGACCAGCCCAGGTCGCTCATCCACAGGTAGAGGGGTACGACGGCCAGCTGCGGTGGGATCATCATCGTGCCGATGGTGAGCAGCAGCAGGGTGCTGGAGAACTTGAACCGCAGCTTGGCGAAGGCGAACCCGGCGAGCGTGGAGAACAGGACCGTACCGAAGGTGATGGTCCCGGCGACGATCACGGAGTTGACCATCGCGGTGCCGAGCCCGGCCTGGTCCCACGCGGTCTGGAGGTTCTTGAACAGGTTCCCGCCGAACCACAGCGGCGGCGGTGTCTGTGCGAGCCGCTCATTGTTGCGTGAGGCCGCGATCGCGGTCCACAGCAGCGGCGCCAGCGAGACCAGCGCGAGAACCGTCAGGACGACGTAGGTGACCGGGCCCGCGTGCAGCTGCTTGCCCGCGCCGAGCACGCGGCGACGTCCGGACCTCCCGCCGTCCGCGCGGCTCCCCTTCGCCTCGGGGAGCGTCAGTTCACTTGTGGTCATTGGGATTTCCTCAGCCGTCGGGTGATCAGCAGATTGATCGCGGCGACGATCAGCAGGATCAGGAACATCGTCCAGGCGATCGCGGACGCCTTACCGAGGTTGCCGATGCCCCAGCCCTGGTCGTACATGTACAGGCCGAGCGTCTGGTACTGGTGCGCGGAGCCGCCCTTCGAGCCGCTCACCCCGCCGAACAGCAGGGGCTCACCGAAGAGCTGGGTCGCGCCGATCGTGGAGACCACCACCGTGAACAGGATCGTCGGCCGGAGCATCGGGACCGTCACATGGCGGAACTGCTGCCAGCGGCCCGCCCCGTCGAGCGCGGCCGACTCGTACAGATCGGTGGGGATCGCCTGCATCGCCGCCAGATAGATCAGCGCGTTGTAGCCGGTCCACCGCCAGATCACGATCGAGGAGACGGCGAACTGACCGCCCCAGTCGGACTCGCGCCAGTTGATCGGGTCGACCCCGACGAAGTGCAGCAGCCAGTTGATCATGCCGCCGTCCCACGAGTACAGCAGCGTGAAGACCAGCGTCGCCGCCGCCACCGAGGTGGCGTACGGGGTGAGCATCACGACCCGCCACACGGTCGAGCCGCGCAGCCGGTAGTTGAGCAGATGCGCGATCCCGATCGCCATCAGCAGCTGCGGCACCGTCGAGATCACACCGATGGTGAAGGTGTTCTCCAGGGCGTTCCAGAAGAACTCCGAGGACAGCAGGTTCTTGTAGTTGTCCAGGCCCACCCAGGTCTGGTGGTCCAGGCCGGACAACTGCACGTTGTGCAGCGAGTACCAGGCCGTGTACAGCAGCGGCACGAGCCCGAAGGCCCCGAAGACGATGAAGAAGGGGGCGATGAACGCGTACGGCGACGCCTTCATGTCCCAGCGGTACAGCCGGCTGCGCCAGGAGCTCGTGCCCGGGGGCGGCGTACCGCGACCGTGAGCGCGGCGGGCCGCGCCCGGCTGGTCACCGGGCGCGGCGTCGGCGCTCGGCGCGGTCTGCGCGAGAGCCTGCTTGGAGCTGGTCACTGGCCGAGCACGTCCTTGATCTCCGACTTGGCCGCGTTCCAGCCCTGGTCGGGCGTCTTGCCCTTCTGCTCGACCTGGAGGATGCCGACATCGGTGATCGCGGTGCCGATCGGCTGGTCCTTCGCGCCGAAGATCTGCGTCGGAATGGTCTTCGCCGAGTCGGAGAAGATCTGCGTGATCGGCGCGTCCGAGAAGTACGCCGTGGTGTCGGCCTGAGGCTTCAGAGTCGAGTACGCCGACGGGGTCGACGGGAAGCTCGCCTGCTTGCCGAAGACCTTCGCCTGCTGCTCGGGGGCGGTCAGCCACTTCGCCAGCGCGACGGCCTCCTTCTGGTGCTTGCCTGCCGTCGGCACGCCGATGAACGAACCGCCCCAGTTGGACGCGGTCGGCGCCGCCGCCACGTCCCACTTGCCCTTGCCGGACTCACCGGACTTCTGCTCGATGTAGCCGATCATCCACGCCGGGCAGGCCACCGTCGCGAACGTGCCCTTGGCGTAGCCCTGGTCCCACGTCGGGTCGAACTGCTTCAGCTTCGCCGACATGTTGCTGGTCGCCACCTCCATGGCGACGTTCCAGGCGTTCTTCACGCCCGTCGACTTGTCCCAGATGACGTTGCCGTCCTTGTCGTAGTACCGCTGGCTCTCGCCGCCGAGCGCCGCGTTGTAGACCGAGGAGGCGGAGTCCACGTACTTGGTGCCCTTCGGCGCCTTCTTCATGTACTCCTTGCCGAGGTCCACGTACTTGGACCAGTCGCCCTTCCACTGCTCGGCGAGCTTGGTGCGGTCCGTCTCGAGGCCGGCCTTCTGGAACAGGTCCTTGCGGTAGCAGATCGCCATCGGGCCGATGTCGGTGCCGAGCCCGATCAGCTTGCCGTCCTTGGTGGCGGCCTGCGCGTTCTTCCAGTCCAGCCACTGGGACTTGTCGACGTCCTTGCCGAGGTCGACGAACTTGTCGGCCTGCGTCTGCACGGCCTCGGTGATGTTGCCGACCTCGATCGCCTGGATGTCGTCGGTGCCGGAACCGGCCTGCAGCCGGGTGAGCGTCTTGGGCCAGTACACGTCGGTACGGGTGGTGACGTTCTCCTTGATGGTGATGTCCGGGTGGAGCTTCATGTACTCGTCGTAGAGGCCGGCCTGCTTGTAGCCGAAGACACCGAAGGTGCCGATGGTCAGCGTGGTCTTGCCACCGCCGCCCTTGCTGCCTCCGTCCGAGTTCGACGAGCCGTCATCCGAGTCGTTGGCGCAGCCGGCCAGCAGCCCTGTGGTCAGCGCGGCGACGGCCGCGAGGGCCCCGAGCCTGCGGGACCGACGGGTACTCGTGCGCATTGCGTCCTCCTGTTGCCTGACGTGCCGACCCCCCGGCCAACTGCTCTGTTGGGCCCGTTGGTTCTCGCTGCGGCTCGGGCGGGGAACGTGCGGGATGTGTATGTGTCAGGTACTGTGGGAGCGCTCCCACAGGTGATGTGTTGAAGAGTCGTCGGTCCGGGCGGGGGTGTCAAGGGTGGAGGCGCGGAGATATGTCTTCAGTTATCGGCCTGTTAGCTAGGTGAAGTCTTGTGGCCCGTCCGGCGTTTGAGGACGAGCGCGTCAACGCGATTCGGGGGTCTGAGGGCGCTGCATCCATGAGCGGCTCCGCCGCGGGCTCCAGGTACGGGAAGGGTAGAGGCGGCGGGGGCGAAAACACCCCTCGGCGGTCGCAGCCCCCGGCCGGTGCCGGGAAACGACTGTTAGATTCCAGGCCACACGCGGTGTCTACGCGGTGTCGACGGGAGGCGGACCATGGCAGGCCACGGAGCGCGGGGCCGGAGCGGGGGGCGGCCGACGCTTGAGGAGGTCGCCGCACGGGCCGGAGTGGGCCGCGGGACGGTGTCCCGGGTGATCAACGGCTCCCCGCGGGTCAGCGACGCGACCCGCGCCGCCGTCGAGGCGGCCGTCGCGGAACTCGGCTACGTCCCCAACACGGCGGCCCGGGCCCTCGCCGCCAACCGCACGGACGCCATCGCCCTGGTCGTCCCCGAGCCGGAGACCCGCTTCTTCGCCGAGCCGTACTTCTCGGACATGCTCCGGGGCGTAGGCGCCGAACTCTCGGACACAGAGATGCAGCTCCTGCTGATCTTCGCGGGCAGCGACAGGGAGAGGCAGCGGCTGGCCCAGTACCTGGCGGCGCACCGGGTGGACGGCGTCCTGCTCGTCTCCGTCCACGCGGACGACCCGCTCCCCGACCTCCTCTCCCAGCTGGAGATCCCGGCGGTGATCAGCGGCCGCCGCTCCGCGGACGAGACGCTGCCGTCCGTGGACTCCGACAACTACGGCGGAGGCCGCGCGGCCGTCGAGCACCTGATCGCCCGGGGCCGCCGGAGGATCGTCCACCTCGCGGGGCGCCTCGACGTGTTCGGCGCCCAGCGCCGCGTCGACGGCTACCGCGAGGCGCTGCGGGACGCGGGCCGCGAGGTCGACGACCGGCTGATCGTCCCCGGCGACTTCACGGAGGACGGCGGCCGCCGCGCGATGACCCTGCTCCTGGAGCGCTGCCCCGACCTCGACGCGGTCTTCGCCGGCTCCGACGTCATGGCGGCCGGCGCCCGCCAGGTGCTGCGCGAGGCGGGCCGTCGCATACCGGACGACGTGGCGCTGATCGGCTACGACGACTCCGCCATCGCCCGCCACATGGAGCCGCCGCTGACCAGCGTCCGCCAGCCGATCGAGGAGATGGGCCGCGCGATGATCGACCTCCTCCTCGGCGAGATCGCGGACCGCCGGCCGGCGGTGTCGCGGGGGCTGGAGAAGCGGCAGTTGGTGCTCCCGGCGGAACTGGTGGTGCGGGCGTCGTCGTGAGACCGCCCACCGGGACCAGTCGGCTCACCGGTGAGCGTCCGCCCGAGGTTGCCCCGTGGACCCCGAACGGGCCGACGATGCCGTTGGCCTCCCGGAGCAGCCGGTCAACTCGACGGGCAGCCGAGACCCCAGCCGCTGCCCCGGGTCGACCGGCGCGTCCACCCCGAATGGATCCCTGAACTCGGCCTCGGCCGGCCCCTCACCCGCCGCGCCTGTCCACATGACAGCACCTTGGTGAGGCACTCTGGCGACATGGTCCTGCATCCCTTGCTGGGAGTCGACGAGGTGCCTGCCGTGGAGCCGTACTTGGGCCGGGTGGGTGAGGTGTTCAGGGCGTTCCGGGATCAGGACTCGGAGTGCGTGTCGTACGGGGTGCGGCTGCTCGACGGGGCGCGTTGGTTCGTCAAGGAGGCGAGCACGGATCGCGCGCGCCACTCGCTCGCGCGCGGCTGGGCGTTCCATCGGGCCGTACGGCACACGGCGATCGTCCCGCAGGTCCACCGGATCGCCGTACGGGGTGGCGGCTGGGCGGTGGTGATGCCCTGGCGGGAGGGCGAGGTGCTGTACCACCCCACCCGGGGCGGCCCCCGCGACCGTACGAGCCCGGACAACCCGATGGTCCGCTTCCGCGCCCTGCCCACAGGCCGCGTACTGCGCGCCTTCGACCGGATTCTGGACGCCCACCTGGCGGTGGAGGCGGCCGGCCATGTCGCGGTCGACTTCTACGACGGCGCGCTCCTGTACGACTTCGCCCGCGACGCCACCCACTTGATCGATCTCGACGAGTACCGTCCGGGCCCGTTCGTCCTCGACGAGGAACGCCTGCCGGGCTCACGGCGTTTCATGGCCCCCGAGGAGTTCGTGCGCGGCGCGGTCATCGACACCCGCACGACGGTCTTCACCCTGGGCCGCACGGCCCGCCTCCTCCTGGACGCGGGCGACGAGGAACGCGCCTGGCGCGGGACCCCGGCCCAGCAGACGGTGATCGTCCGCGCCACCCGCACCGACCCCGCCGACCGCTTCGAGAACGTCCACGACTTGGCGACGGCCTGGCGAGCCGCCGAGGGCCGTCGGCCGTGAAACGCAACAGGGCCCGGCCTGCTGTCGCAGGCCGGGCCCTGTTCATCAAGGGTGAGTGACGGGACTTGAACCCGCGACTTCCTGGACCACAACCAGGTGCTCTACCAGCTGAGCTACACCCACCACGACCGGTCTTGGTTTCCCTGACCGGCCGAGAAAAAGTGTACAGGGTCCGAAGGGGTGCTCGCGCACGACTTTGCGGGGGCCCGTCAGGGCCCCGTCAAAGGCCTATTCGGCGGGCAGGACGTGCTTCGCCGCGATGGTGCGGGCGGTCTCCGAGTCGGGGCCGGGCTGAGGGACGAAGATCGCCTCGCGGTAGTAGCGGAGCTCGGCGATGGATTCGCGGATGTCGGCGAGGGCGCGGTGGTTGCCGTTCTTCTCCGGGCTGTTGAAGTACGCCCGGGGGTACCAGCGGCGGGCCAGCTCCTTGACGGAGGAGACGTCCACGATGCGGTAGTGGAGGTAGTCCTCGAGGGTCGGCATGTCGCGCAGCAGGAAGCCGCGGTCCGTGCCCACCGAGTTTCCGCACAGCGGGGCCTTGCCCGGCTCCTTGACGTGCTCACGCACGTAGGAGAGGACTTGCTCCTCGGCGTCCGCCAGGGTCGTGCCCGCGGCCAGCTCGTCGAGGAGGCCGGAGGCGGTGTGCATCTGGCGCACCACGTCCGGCATCGTCTCCAGCGCGGCGTCCGGCGGGCGGATCACGATGTCCACGCCTTCGCCCAGCACATTCAGCTCCGAGTCGGTGACCAGCGCGGCCACCTCGATGAGCGCGTCATCCGACAGCGAGAGCCCGGTCATCTCGCAGTCGATCCACACCATGCGATCGTTCATACGCCTCACCCTACGGCGCGCTCCGGCCGACTGGACCCGCCCGTGCCGCCCGGGCGAGGGCCCGCACCGCTGGAGAAGGGGTCCGCACCCATGGCGCGGACCCCCTCCCCTCGCACTACGGCCGGACTACGGCGCGCTCCGCTGCCCCGGCAGGCTGGGCCTGCCCGCCGCGTACAGCTCCGGTCCGGGCTTGCCCGTGTCCGTGGAGAGGGACGTGGTCGGGCCCATGGCGCTGGCCGCCGCCGTGCGGCGACTCTGCATCGGGACCGGGCTCTCCTGGGGCAGCGCCGGTGGTGGCCCGGCCTGCCCCGGGGGGCCGTCCGTCTCCGACGAACGGTCGGACTGCGGCCTGCGGGCGCGGTACGCCGCCCGGTACGCGGCCGGGGACGATCCGAGCTGGCGCCGGAAGTGACCCCGCAGCGCGACCGGCGAGCGGAAGCCGCAGCGGCCCGCGACCTCGTCGACCGAGTAGTCGGAGGTCTCCAGGAGGCGCTGAGCCTGCAGGACGCGCTGAGTGATCAGCCACTGCAGGGGAGCGCTCCCCGTGAGCGAGCGGAACCGGCGGTCGAAGGTGCGGCGGCTCATGTACGCGCGTGCCGCCAGCGTCTCGACGTCGAACTGCTCGTGGAGGTGCTCCAGCGCCCAGGCGACGACCTCCGCGAGGGGGTCGGCGCCGATCTCCTCAGGTAAAGATCGATCGAGGTAGCGCTCCTGACCGCCGCTGCGGCGCGGCGGGACCACCAGACGCCGGGCCAGCGCGCCCGCCGCCTCGTTGCCGTGGTCCGTCCGCACGATGTGGAGGCAGAGGTCGATTCCGGCCGCCGTACCCGCCGATGTCAGGACGTCCCCGTCGTCCACGAAGAGCTCTCGTGGGTCGACGTGCACCGACGGGTAGCGCTTGGCCAGCGTCGGTGCGTACATCCAGTGGGTCGTCGCCGGGCGGCCGTCCAGCAGGCCTGCCGCCGCCAGGACGAAGGCGCCGGTGCACAGCCCGACTATGCGGGCGCCCTCCTCGTGCGCCCGGCGCAGTGCGTCGAGCGCTTCCTCCGGTGGTGGCGAGGTGATCGACCGCCAGGCGGGCACGACCACCGTGCCTGCCCTGGAGATCGCTTCCAGGCCATGTGGTGCGGTGAGTTCCAGGCCCCCCGTGGTCCGCAGAGGGCCTTCCTCGCCGGCGCACACCAACAGGCGATAGCGCGGCACGCCGGCGTCCTGGCGGTCAATCCCGAACACCGACAGCGGTATGGAACTCTCGAAGATGGGGCCGCCGCTGAACAGCAGCACCGCGACGATCTCCTTGCGGCGTCGCCCGGAAAGCTTCCGGGCCGCGGTTTCCGGCGCGGCAGTGGAGTCGTGGCTCATACTGCTAAGCCCCCCTCGGTGGTCGCGGCTCCTCGGTTGTGTCGCTCCTGCACGTTTCCCCTCGGTCCTGCACGAGTCCCCCGCCGTAAGACAAGATCGAATCTACTGTGTCCCGTGGCGCCAAGGTGACCAGTTCTCCACTCGGCGGAATGTCGACATGGCAACTTGGCGTGAAGCATTCGATCACGAAGCGTTGCACTCGCAGGCCGTGCAGGGAAGTGCGCCTCGTCGCAGTGGCCAATCCACGTAGGGTGCGCGCGCCCTCCGTGGCCCTTTCGGCGCAGGTCGAACGGGGGTTGGGGGGTCGTTCGACCAAGGGATGCGCGATATGCAGAAGTTGGCTGAAAAGAAGCGGGCGCGTGCGCGCAAACCGGTCAGTCAACCGGCTTGTTTCCCATACCGTGCCGACCACCTCTGTGAGCCCCCGCGCCACTCCGGCCGTGCGCGCCGCCCATGACGCCCGCGCCACCCCTGCCGTGCCGGCCACGGTACGGAGCCCGCTCCTCGGCGCGCAGCCGCGCCGCGCCCCGCTCGGACTGCCTCAGCAGCACTCGGCAGGCCGCGGTGACGGCCGCCAGGCCCAGGGCCGTACCGGCCGCGCCGGCCAGCGAGGTGCCGTACCAGAGGAGCACCACCGGGACGAGGACACAGCTGAAGGCCGCCCAGCGCACCACGGCGCTCGCCGTGTCCGGCACGGGGGGTGTCGCGGAGTGGGCTCCGGGGGAGCGGCGGGGCGCGGTCTCGGGTCCGGGCACGGTGTGCTCCCTAGTACTCCAGTGCTCTCCATGCTCTCCATGGCGGTGGCTCACCGTTCAACGCGTGTTCGACCGGCCGGTCACTGCCTGGCCACCGGTGTGCGACGAGGAAAGGCCCCGTCCCCGCGATAAAACGCTTCGTCCCTGGGTGAACCCTGTGCAAACCGCCTGTACGGGGCAGCAACCATTGCGTTACGGGCGCCTCTCATGCATGCTCCCTGGAACGCCGCGTAAGGCGCGCGGGATCTGGGCAGAGGAGGCGTGCCGCCGTACCCTTGGGGGTATGGGGTTGGGAAGATGATTCCCGGACACAGCTCTGCCGATCGTTGTCGTCCCCACCACGAGGATCCAAACGCCGAGATACCCATGGCCGGTCACGAATTCTTCGATCCCGCGGACCGCAAGCGCCCGCTCGCCGATCCCACGGCGGCCGAGCCCCTGGCGGCGGAAGAACCCCGCCAGTCCTGCGATCCCGCCTTCAAACATGGCGTCGTCGTCGGTTTCGACGGCTCGACGTCCAGCGAACGCGCCCTCGCCTACGCGATCGGTATGGCCCACCGCTCCGGCTCGGGCCTGATCATCGTGCATGTCGCGAACCGGCTGCCCACCACGGTGTGGGCCGGCTGTGAGCCACCGGTCTTCGTCGATGTGCCGGACCACCGCACCGAGGTGCTCGGGCTCGAACTCGCCTGCGCCGAGTATCTGGCCGAGGTGCCGTGGATCCTCGTCGAGCGCGGCGGAGACATCTGCCACGAACTCGAAGAGGTGGGACGGGAGTACGAGGCGGACGCGATCGTCGTCGGCTCCACGCACGGCATCGTCGGGCGCATCTTCGGCTCGGTGGCCGGACGCCTCGCCAAGCGCGCGCGGCGCCCGGTGATCGTCATTCCGTGATCCACGTGGTCATTTCGTGATCCACGCGGTTTCCGTGATCCACGCGGTCCTTCCGCGGCCCACTCGGTCCTCTCGGGCCCCATGGTGTCGTCCCGTGACGCACCTGGTCCTCCCGTGATCCACGGTGCCGGACGTTCCCGAGGCGTTGTCATTCCGTAACTCGCCGTTGTCCCAGGTGAGATGAGCCGTGGGCACGGTCAACTTCCTTTCGCCGCAGCGTAAATCTACTCGCGCGTAGAGGTGGTTTGTGCCCTTGTGAAGGGTACATACCGGTCGCCGGACCAACCGCACGGCCGGTACCACGCAGCACAACTGCACATGCATGAAGGGAGCCCGCCGTGGACAACGACGTCTCTGCGGGAAGCACCACAACATCGACCCTCGGCCAACTCGCGCTCGGACTCACCCTGCTGGCCTTCGGCCTCGGTCACACCGAAATGATCGACGGCGTCACAGCGGCGGACTCCGTCTCCCTCGCCACCTATGTCGGTGGCATCGCGCTCTTCGTCGCCGGTCTGTTCGCCTTCCGCGACCATGACGCCTTCACCGGTACGGCCTTCTCCGCACTCGGCGCGCTCTGGTTCACCTGGGGCGTCACGTCCGACGCACAGGTCTCCGCCAACGCGGCCGGCCTCTTCCTGCTCCTGTTCGCGCTCGTCGCGCTCAGCCTGACGGTCGCGGCCTCTGGTGCCTCGACACTCGTACGCGGCACGTACGGGCTGCTCTTCGTGGCCCTTCTCCTGCTGGCCATCGGGCAGTTCGGCGACTCCAGCGGGCTCGCCAAGGCCGCGGGCTGGTTCGCCGCGGCCGGTGGGCTGCTGGCCTGGTACGGGGCCACGGCGGCGCTCGCCAACTGGCCCACCGCACTGCCCGGACGCGCCGCCGGCCGGGGGGTGACGGCCACCGGCTGAGCCTGGCGCGGGCCGGGGTAATGGGCGGCCCTGGCCCCTGAAAGAACGATCCCCTGTGTGAAGGTGGCACACACAGGGGATCGTTCAGTTCTGCGCCTGAACCGGCGCCGCTCTCGCGGACCTGGTTGCTCGCCGCGAGGGTTCCTCGACCATCGCTTCGGTGGTCTTGTGGATTTCTATTCCACGGTGACCGACTTGGCGAGGTTCCTGGGCTTGTCGATGTCGCGGCCCAGCGCCAACGCCGTGTGGTAGGCGAGGAGTTGCAGCGGGATGCCCATGAGTATCGGGTCCAGCTCGTCCTCGTTCTTCGGGACGACGATCGTCTGGTCGGCCTTCTCCTGCTCCTGGTGGGCGACCGCGAGGATCTTGCCGCTGCGGGCCTTGATCTCCTCCAGGGCGGCGCGGTTCTTCTCCAGGAGGTCGTCGTCGGGGACGATCGCGACCGTGGGGAGCGCGGGCTCGATGAGCGCCAGCGGGCCGTGCTTGAGCTCGGAGGCGGGGTAGGCCTCGGCGTGGATGTACGAGACCTCCTTGAGCTTCAGGGAGGCCTCACGGGCCACCGGGTAGCCCCGGACGCGGCCGATGAAGAGCATCGAGCGGGCCTCTGCGTACTGCTCGGCCAGCTTCTTGATCTCGTCCTCCTGCTGAAGGATCTCGGAGATCTGGCCGGGCAGCTTGCGCAGGCCCTCGATGATCCGCTTGCCGTCGCGGACCGACAGGTCACGGGTGCGGCCGAGGTGCAGGGCGAGCAGCGCGAAGGCGACGGTCGTGTTCGTGAAGCACTTGGTGGAGACGACGCAGACCTCGGGGCCCGCGTGGACGTACATGCCGCCGTCGGCCTCGCGGGCGATGGCGCTGCCCACCACGTTCACCACGCCCAGGACCCGCGCGCCCTTGCGCTTGAGCTCCTGCACGGCCGCCAGGACGTCGTAGGTCTCACCGGACTGGGAGACGGCGACGTACAGCGTGTCGGGGTCGACCACGGCGTTGCGGTAGCGGAACTCGGAGGCCGGCTCGGCGTCCGCGGGGATGCGGGCGAGCTCCTCGATCATCTGGGCGCCGATCATGCCCGCGTGGTACGAGGTGCCGCAGCCGAGGATCTTCACGCGGCGGATCTGGCGCGCCTCGCGGGCGTCCAGGTTCAGACCGCCCAGGTGCACCGTCGAGAACCGGTCGTCGATGCGGCCGCGCAGCACGCGGTCCACGGCGTCGGCCTGCTCGTGGATCTCCTTGTGCATGTACGTGTCGTGGCCGCCCATGTCGTACGACTCGGCCTCCCACTCCACGGTGGTCGGCTCGGCCGTCGTACGGGTGCCCTCGGTGGTGTACGTACGGAAGTCGTCGGCCTTGAGGGTGGCCATCTCGCCGTCGTCGAGGGTCACTATCTGCCGGGTGTGGGTGACCAGGGCGGCGACGTCGGATGCGACGAACATCTCCTTCTCGCCGATGCCGAGGACGACCGGGGAGCCGTTGCGGGCCACCACGATGCGGTCGGGGAAGTCGGCGTGCAGGACCGCGATGCCGTACGTGCCCTCGATGAGGCGGAGCGCGTCGCGGACCTTGTCCTCGAGCTTCTCCCGCTGCGAGCGGGCGATGAGGTGGGTGAGGACCTCGGTGTCGGTCTCGGAGAGGAACTCGATGCCGTCGGCCTCGAGCTTCTTCCGCAGGTCGGCGGCGTTGTCGATGATGCCGTTGTGGACGACCGCGACGTTGTTGTCGGCCGACATGTGCGGGTGGGCGTTCACATCGGAGGGGGCGCCGTGGGTGGCCCAGCGGGTGTGGGCGATGCCGGTGGTGCCCTTGAAGCGCGCGGGGACCTTGGCCTCCAGGTCACGGACCCGGCCCTTGGCCTTGACCATCTTCAGGCCGGCCGACTTCGGGGTCGTGACGACGATGCCCGCCGAGTCGTAGCCGCGGTACTCCAGGCGCTGCAGGCCCTCCAGCAGGAGCGGCGCCACATCACGCTTTCCGATATATCCCACGATTCCGCACATATACGGTCCTTCTGTCCCCTCTATTGGTGAGTGTTCGCCCGGCGCCGGTCGTAGCCGGGGCGGTCAGCCGTAGACAATGCGCCGCAGCTGCCTGAGCGTGAGCTCCGGCGGTGCGACCGCCCGGTACTTCAGGTCCGCTTCGATCCGTTCGAAGATCGCCGTGTTCACCAGGCCCTGGGCCTGGAGCTCGCGGTGGCGGCGACGGACGTAGTCCTCGGTCGCCTCGTCGAAGTAGGCGAGCACGTCCTGGATCACCCGCAGCGCCTCGCCCCGGTTCAGGGGCGAGGACCGCGTCAGATGATCAACAAGTTCGTCGTGCACCCGTTGATCCTGAGGTAAGGGAAGCCGATTCGCAAGAATCCTGCCCGATATCGGGCAAGTGTCTGTTGAAACTCTTATGGGGGGCTGTTCGGAAGCTGTCCATCCTGTGTCTTGCGCCGCGTCGATTGCCGGGAGCAACTTCTGTGGCCATGGACACTCCACGCATGGGCGTACCGGAGAAGCTCGCCGAGCGAATGAGCATGGCCGAGCAGCACGAGTATCTCCGCGCCAAGTTCTCCCGGCGCAACATGATCAGAGGCGGCGCCGTGACTCTGGGCGCCGTCGCGGGCGGCGCCTTCGTACCGGGCGCCGTCGCCCAGGCCGCGGTGCCGACGCAGCGGACCGCGACCTCCACGTCGACGCAGAAGGTCGACGGCGCGCTCGTCGCCCCCTTCGGCCGCCACCTTGCCTACGGTGCCGACCCGCGCACCGAGATGACCGTCTCCTGGCAGGTCCCGACCGCTGTCGACAAGCCGTTCATACGCATCGGCGCCCACCCCTGGGACCTCACCCGCAAGATCGAGGCCGAGGTCCGCAGCCTCTACACCCCGGCCGGCGTCGGCGCGAGCGGCGACCACACGCAGTACTACATGCACGCCCAGCTCACCCACCTGCGCCCCGGCAAGACGTACTACTACGGCGTCGGCCACGCGGGCTTCGACCCGGCCGAGCCCCACCTGCTGGGCACCCTCGGCACCTTCACCACCGCCCCCGCCCACAAGGCGCCGTTCACCTTCACGGCCTTCGGCGACCAGGGCGTCAGCTACCACGCCCTGGCCAACGATAGCCTGATCCTCGGCCAGAACCCGGCGTTCCACCTGCACGCCGGCGACATCGCCTACGGCGACCCGGCCGGTGCGGGCAAGACCACCGACACCGGGTTCGACTCGCGCACCTGGGACCAGTTCCTCTACCAGACCGAGTCGGTCGCCAAGCAGGTCCCGTGGATGGTCTCGTACGGCAACCACGACATGGAGGCCTGGTACTCGCCCAACGGCTACGGCGGTGAGGAGGCCCGCTGGACCCTCCCCGACAACGGTCCGGACAAGAAGAACCTCCCGGGCGTCTACTCCTTCGTCTACGGCAACACGGCGATCATCTCCCTGGACCCCAACGACGTCTCGTTCGAGATCCCGGCCAACCTCGGCATCTCCGGCGGCACCCAGACGAAGTGGTTCGAGGGCCAGCTGAAGAAGTTCCGTGCCGCGAAGGACATCGACTTCATCATCGTGTTCTTCCACCACTGCGCGTACTGCACCTCCACGGCGCACGCCTCGGAGGGGGGCGTGCGCCAGGAGTGGGTGCCGCTGTTCGACAAGTACTCGGTCGACCTGGTCATCAACGGCCACAACCACCAGTACGAGCGCACGGACGTCATCAAGGGCAACGAGGTCACCAAGAAGCTGCCGATCGGCGAGACGGCGTACTCCGAGACCGAGGGCGTGGTGTACGTGACGGCGGGTGCGGCGGGCCGCAGCCTGTACGCGTTCACCGCCCCGGACTCGTACGAGGGTCACGAGAACGAGGTCGACTCCGTGGCCTCCTTCATCAACCTCAAGGACGGCAAGCAGAACGAGACCGTCACCTGGTCGCGCGTCCGCTACCTCAACTACTCCTTCCTGCGCGTGGACGTCACCCCCGCGCCGAAGGGCCACTACACCACCCTGAAGGTCCAGGGCATCGCCGAGACCGGTGACCGGATCGACCACTTCACGGTGGCGCGCAGGGCGAAGTAGCCCCCGCCGCGCGCCCGGAAGGCGGGGCGCACGGCATCCGGGCGGGCGGTCCGCACCGGCGCTGTTCCTACATGCGCCTGAGGACCGCCTGCTTGGCCAGCACGAACTCCTCGTCCGTCAGGACGCCCTCCTTGCGCAGGTCGCCGAGCTCGCGCAGGCGGCGCAGGAGGGCGTCGTGGTCGGCCTCGGCGGAGGCCGGTGCCGGGGCGGGCCGCAGTTCTTTCACCCGTTCCTGATCGACGGGAGCCGTCGGATGCGGCAGCCGCGCCTGCACGGCCGCCGCGACCAGCGCCATCAGCGGGTCCTTCTTGAAGCCCCACAGCTCCACGGAGTTGGGGTCGTACTTCGGTGGGGCCTTGGTCTCCGCGCCGCGCACGACGAAGCGCAGGCAGCCGTTCTCCAGGCCGACCGCGGGATGCCACTCGACGGCCGTGATGTCGCTCAGGGCGAGCGAGCGCGCGCCCGCGGCGGCCTTCGCGTCCTCCGTCTTCCAGTTCCACTCCAGGCGTACCTGCTCGCCGTCGAAGCTCGCGGTGCCGTCACCGGCGGAGGCCGACAGCGGCACGGAGGGACCGGGCAGCAGGTAGCCGTCGACGGGGTCGGAGGGCACCTCATCAAGGAGCAGTGCGTTGCGCACCTCGTCCACGAAGTACTCGGCGACGCCGTAGCGGTCGGACTCGACGGTGAGCTGGTAGGGGTCGTTCGGCTTGGCGAGCTTGCCGCCGGTCGCCTGGAGCAGCGGGTCGGCGCCGTCGCGCAGCCTGAGCCTGAGCCGCCCGGCCTTCTTGCCCTGCTCGAAGGAGACGCCCGCCAACGCGCCGAGCGGAACGGCCAGTTCACCCAGGGTCTTGCGGAGCAGACTGACGTTCTTGTCGCGTCCCGGTGTCAGCCGCAGTGCGTCGCCGTCGAAGGTCCACGTGCCGTCCCTCTGGATGATTTCCGCCATGAGGGGGATTGTTTCACCGGGTCTGCGGGAGAGTGGTCTTTACCAATTTGCAGGGCCGTGCGCAGGATCGTGCGCACGGCCCGTGCGAAGGGCCATTCGAAGGGAGCGCATGTGAGACAGCACCACAGAACGCCCCGCCTTCTCGGTACGCTGCTGCTCGTGGCAGCTGCCGGTATCTCCGTCGTCGGCGCGGCACCCGCCGCGGCCGACCGAACCGCGGCCCCCCTGGGGCAGGTGGTCCCGGCCCCGGCCTCGGTCCACGCGGGCGGATCCGCGTACCGCATCACCAGTGACACCCGTATACGTATCGACGACGACTCGCGGGAGGCCCGCCGGGTCGGCGAGTACCTCGCGGACATTCTGCGTCCCTCCACCGGCTACCGGCTGCCGGTCACCTCGCACGGCGGGGGATCCATTCGACTCCGGCTCGGCGGCACGGGACTGGGCGATGAGGGCTACCGCCTCGACAGTGGCCGGGACGGTGTCACCATCACGGCCGGCAGGCCCGCCGGGCTCTTCCACGGCGTCCAGACCCTGCGCCAGCTCCTCCCGGCCTCCGTCGAGAAGAACTCCGTACAGCGCGGACCCTGGCTGGTCGCGGGCGGCACCATCAAGGACACCCCGCGCTACGGCTACCGCGGCGCGATGCTCGACGTCTCCCGGCACTTCTTCACCGTCGGCCAAGTCAAGCGCTACATCGACGAGTTGGCCCTCTACAAGGTCAACAAGCTGCATCTGCACCTGAGTGACGACCAGGGCTGGCGCATCGCGATCGACTCGTGGCCGCGCCTCGCCACCTACGGCGGCTCCACGCAGGTCGGCGGCGGACAGGGCGGCTACTACACCAAGGCTCAGTACAAAGAGATCGTCCAGTACGCCGCCTCGCGCTATCTGGAGGTCGTCCCGGAGATCGACATGCCGGGGCACACCAACGCCGCGCTCGCCTCGTACGCGCAGCTGAACTGCGACGGGGTCGCGCCGCCGCTCTACACCGGCACGGACGTCGGCTTCAGCTCGCTGTGCGTGGCGAAGCCGGTGACGTACGACTTCGTGGACGACGTGATCCGGGAGCTGGCCGCGATCACGCCCGGCACGTACCTGCACATCGGCGGGGACGAGGCCCACTCCACCAGCCACGCCGACTACGTCGCCTTCATGGACAAGGTGCAGCCCATTGTCGCCAAGTACGGCAAGACGGTGATCGGCTGGCACCAGCTGACCGGGGCCACTCCGGCGAAGGGCGCCATCGCGCAGTACTGGGGGCTCGACGACACCAGTGCCGAGGAGAAGGCGCAGGTCGCCAAGGCCGCGCAGAACGGGACGGGCCTCGTCCTGTCGCCGGCCGACCGGCTCTACCTCGACATGAAGTACACCGCTGACACCCCGCTGGGGCAGGACTGGGCGGGTCTGGTCGAGGTGAAGCGGTCCTACGACTGGGACCCGGGCAGCTACCTGCCGGGAGCCCCGGGGTCGGCGATCCGGGGAGTGGAAGCGCCGTTGTGGACGGAGACGATTCTGAACTCCGACCACATCGACTACATGACGTTCCCGCGGCTGCCCGGTGCCGCCGAGCTCGGCTGGTCGCCCGCGTCGACGCACGACTGGGACACGTACAAGGTGCGGCTCGCGGCGCAGGCGCCGCGCTGGGAGGCGCTGGGGATCGGGTACTACCGGTCGCCCCAGGTTCCCTGGCCCGCGTCCTAGTGACGGAGGTGGGGCTCGGGAGGACCGTCTCCTGAGCCCCACCCGGCTTCAGAGACCCGCGATCGGGTTCTTCAGGCTGCCGGCCAGCTGCAGCGCGCCCGACGGATCCGCCAGGTCGACCATCTGCTTGTTGTCGCGCAGCTGGAGGCGATTGAGGCAGGACAGCGCGAACTGGGGCGCGAACATGTCGTACTGCTGGAATTTGTCGGCGAGTTCGGGCGTCGCGTCCTGGTACTCGCGCACGGACTCGGCGACCGTCCGCCAGAAGTCGTCCTCGTCGAGGATGCCCTCGTCGGCGAGGTTCGCGGCGAGGAAGCGGAAGAAGCAGTCGAAGACGTCCGTGAAGAGGGACAGGAGTTTCTTGTCCTCGGGGACCTCGACGCGGATCCGCTCGACCGCGGGCGGCAGCACCGCCTGCGGGTCCATGACCGCGATCTCCTCGGCGATGTCCTTGTAGATCGCACGCTGCACGGCGCCGTCCTTGAGGACCAGGATGACGTTCTCGCCGTGCGGCATGTAGACGAGGTCGTACGCGTAGAAGCTGTGCAGCAGCGGCGTGAAGTAGGCGCGCAGATAGCGGCGCAGCCACTCCACCGGCGTCAGCCCCGACTGTTCGATCAGCGCGCCCGCGAAGGACGCGCCCTCGTGGTCGACGTGTGCGAGGGACGCCATGGTGGCCAGGGTCTCGCCCTCCCGGAGCGAGGACACCGGGCTCTCGCGCCACAGGGCGGCGAGCATTTTGCGGTACGGGGAGTAGCGGTCCGTGGCGGCCTCGTACTCCAGGTGGCGGTAGCCGACCGCGGCACGCTCGCGGATGACCGACAGGCCGGTCGACTTCAACACCGGGTCGTTCTCGACGAGTTGGGCCAGCCAGTCGTTGATCGCCGGGGTCGCCTCCATGTAGGCGGCGGACAGACCGCGCATGAAGCCCATGTTGAGGACGGAGAGCGCCGTTTTGACGTAGTGCTTCTCGGGGCGGGACTGGTTGAAGAACGTCCGGATCGACTGCTGGGCCAGGTATTCGTCGTCGCCCTCGCCGAGGCAGACGAGGTGCCGCTGGGCGACCTCGGCCGCGAAGGTCACGGAGAGCTTGTTCCACCACTGCCAGGGGTGGACGGGGATGAGCAGGTAGTCCTCGGGGGCGAGACCCTGGCCGGTGAGGATCGCGGCGAACCGCTCCACCGTCCCCGCGCCCAACTCCTCGCGCACGAACGACTCGTAGTCGATGCCCGCACCGGCCGTGAACGCGGCCCGCGAGCGGTGTGCGGCCAGCCACACCACTCGGACCGGGCTCGCGGTCTCGGGGGCGTACGAGAGGTACTCGTGCACCCCGAAGCCGAGCCGCCCGTTGTTGGCGACGAAGCAGGGGTGGCCCTCGGTCATACCGGTCTCGATGGCCTGGAAGCCCGAGCGAACCAGCTCGCCGACCGGGATCTGCGGCTTGGTGAGCTTGAAGCAGGTGCCCGAGAGGGTGGAGGAGATCTCCTCCAGGTAGACCGGCAGCACCTCGTCGCTCAGGCCGAGGGACTTCTTCAGCTCGATGAAGAAGTCGAGCGCGGCAAGCGGCAGTTCGCCGCCGTCGCGGTGCCGGGTGATCGACTCGGCGTCGACCTGCCAGTGGTCGAGCGAGCGGAGGCGGGCGGTGAAGCGGTAGCGGGTGAGACCGTCGTCGCTGCGGACCTCGTAGCGGCCGTCCGGGAGGCTCTCCGGCGTGATCAGCCGCTCGTGGGCGAACTCGGCGAGCGCCTTACGGACGAGGAGGCGGTTGGCTCGGGCCCAGCGCTCGGGGGAGAGGTGGGCGACGGCGTCGGCGAGGCTCATGCGGCCCCCGCCTTCTCGAACTGCTCCCGGGTGCAGAAGCTCAGCAGCGCCTTCTTCTCCGGCTTCTGGATCTCTCGCTCGGGTATGAAGCCGACGGCTTCGTTGAGGGCATGCACGGGCTTGTTGCGTACGTCGGGTTCGACCACGACGCGCGCGGTCGCCGGGTCGGCGAACAGGTGCTCCATCACGGCGGTGATCACGGCCCGGGTGAAGCCGTGCACGGGGGTGTCGCTCGGCGCGACGAGGAAGTGCATGCCGACGTCGCCGGGCCGCGGCTCGTACAGGCCGACGAGCTCGACGTGCGCCGGGTCGTAGCGCTCCATGAGGAAGACGGGCTCGCCGTCCAGCAGCCCGAGGAACGCGTCGTGGTACTCGCTGGCCGCGATGGCCATGTACTCGCGCTCCACATCCGGCAGTTTCGCCTCCTGCATCATCCAGAAGGCGGCCTTGGGGTGGGTGACCCAGCCGTGCAGCAGCTCGGCGTCCTCGGTGGGGTCGAGGGGGCGGATGGTGAAGGTGCCGAAGTCGGTGGTGTTCATACGGCTCGTGGTGCTCATGCGGAGAACTCCTGGAACGCGATCGTCTTCTCGACGGGGTAGTACTCGGTGCCGAGCAGCTCACGGATGATGTACGCGTTGCGGTACGCGCCCATGCCCAGGTCCGGGGACGTGATGCTGTGCGTGTGGACGCCGGCGTTCTGGAGGAAGACCCCGCGGCCCGTGGTGTCGATCGAGTAGTTGCGGGCGATGTCGAAGTTGCCCTGTGAGTCGTGGCGCAGCCGGTCCTGGACGGGCTTGAGGAACTCCGGCTCGGCGTACTGGTAACCGGTGGCGAGGATCAGGCCCTCGGAGCGCAGCTCGTAGTCCTTCTCCTGCTCCTCCTGGCGCAGGCCAAGCTCGTAGACGCCGTCGCGGTAAGTGACGGTGTTCAGTGAGGAGTTGGTGAGCAGACGGGTGGGGACCGGGCCGCCGAGGTTCTTCTGGTAGAGCAGGTCGAAGATCTCGTTGATCAGGTCGCCGTCGATGCCCTTGAACAGGCCCTTCTGCTGGGCCGTGAGGCGGTAGCGGGTCTGCTCCGGCAGCGCGTGGTAGTAGTCGATGTACTCCGGGGAGGTCATCTCCAGCGTGAGTTTCGTGTACTCCAGCGGGAAGAAGCGCGGCGAGCGGGTGACCCAGTTCAGCCGGTAGCCGTGCACGTCGATCTCGCTGAGCAGGTCGTAGTAGATCTCGGCGGCGGACTGACCGCTGCCGACCAGCGTGATCGACTCCTTGCGCTGCAACTCCTGCTTGTGCTGCACATACCGGGAGTTGTGGATGAAGTCGCCGCCCAGGCCCGCGCAGGCCTCGGGGAGGTACGGCGGGGTGCCGGTGCCGAGGACCAGGTGGCGGGCGCGGAACGTGTCGCCGGCCTCGGTCCGTACGAGGTAGACCTCGGCTCCTTCGTCGTACGTCACTTCGGTCACCGTCGTGCTGAAGCGGACGCTGGTGAGCCTGTTGGCCGCCCAGCGGCAGTAGTCGTCGTACTCGACCCGCAGCGGGTAGAAGTTCTCGCGGATGTAGAACGAGTACAGTCGGCCCTTCTCCTTCAGATAGTTCAGGAAGGAGTACGGCGACGTCGGGTCGGCCAGGGTGACCAGGTCCGACATGAACGGGGTCTGGAGGTGGGCACCGTCGAGGAACATGCCCGCGTGCCACTCGAAGCCGGGCTTCGAGTCCAGGAAGACGCCGTCGAGTTCGGCGATGGGCTCGGTGAGACAGGCGAGGCCGAGGTTGAAGGGCCCGAGCCCGATCCCCACGAAGTCGTAGGTCTTGTTCGTGGCTTCAGGAAGCGCGGTCAAGGGACTCTCCCAGGTACTGCTCGGCGTGGCCGGCGATCAGATCGAGTACGGCGGAGATGTCGTCCGTCGTGGTCTCGGGGTTGAGCAGGGTGAACTTCAGGTAGTGGCGGCCGCCGACCTTGGTGCCCGCCACAACGGCGTCACCGGAGGCGAACAGGGCCTTGCGGGCGTAGAGGTTGGCGCGGTCGATCTCGGCCGGGTCGGTGACGGCGGCCGGGATGCAGCGGAAGACCAGGGTGGAGAGGGACGGCTCGACCACGACGTCGTAGCGCGGGTCGGCGGCCAGCAGCTTCCAGCCCTCCGCCGCCAGGTCGCAGACCTCGTCGAAGAGTTCGCCGATGCCGTCGGCGCCCATCACGCGCAGCGTCATCCACAGCTTGAGCGCGTCGAAACGGCGGGTGGTCTGCAGGGACTTGTCGACCTGGTTGGGGATGCGCTCCTGGACCATGCGGCGGGGGTTCAGGTACTCGGCGTGGTACGTCGCGTGGCGCAGCGTGGAGGCGTCCCGGACGAGCACGGCGGACGAACTCACCGGCTGGAAGAAGGACTTGTGGTAGTCGACGGTGACGGAGTCGGCGCGCTCGATACCGGCGAGGCGGTCCCGGTTCTTCAGCGAGGTGAGCAGTCCGCAGCCGTAGGCGGCGTCGACGTGCATCCAGGTGCCGAACTGGGCGCACAGCTCGGCGATTTCGGGCAGGGGGTCGATGGAGCCGAAGTCGGTGGTGCCCGCGGTGGCGACGACGGCCATGGGGACCAGGCCGTCCTTCTTGCAGCGCTCCAGTTCATGGGCGAGGGCGACCGTCTGCAGGCGCTTGTCGTGGTCGACGGGGATCGAGACGACGGAGTCCTGGCTCAGGCCGAGCAGTTTCGCCGACTTCTTCACGCTGAAGTGGCTCACCGCGGAGGCGAAGATACGCAGTTTGGCGAGGCTGTCCCCGGGTTCCCACCCTGCCTGCCCTGGCTTGGCCTCCTCACGGGCCAGCAGCAGCGCCTGGAGGTTGGACTGGCTGCCGCCGCTGGTGAACACGCCGTCGGCGGCCGGGCCGAGGCCGATGCGCTCGTTGGTCCAGTCGATGAGCTTGCGCTCGATGAGGGTGCCGCCGGCCGACTGGTCCCAGGTGTCCAGCGAGGAGTTGACGGCGGAGAGGACGGCTTCGCCGAGCACGGCCGGGATGACGACCGGGCAGTTGAGGTGCGCGAGGTAGCGCGGGTGGTGGAAGTAGATCGCGTCCCGGAGATAGACCTCCTCCAGCTCGTCGAGGACCGCCGTGGTGTCGTGCAGCGGGCGGTCCAGGTCGATCTGCTCGATGCGGGGAGCGAGGGCGTCGACCGTGACGCCGGTGAACGGCCGTTCATTGGTGGCGAGTTTGGCCGCCACCCGCTCTACGCCTTCCGTCACGGAGCGGCGGTAGTGCTCCGCAGTCGTGTCATTGAGCAGGTGCGAGCGCATGTGGGGGTCCTCCGGTGGGGACAGTCCGTGCGGGACAGGAGAGGGGCGGAAGTCGAGGACTTCAACTTAGGTTAGCCTAACCTAAGTTAATGCCCGCCCCTCCCGTGACTGCCGTCACTCCCCTTTTTTTGGTCGTTCGTCTCCGGGGCGCTCCAGCCGGTGTCGAGAGCACGACCGTGCTCAACCCTCCGGGCCTCCGCGCTCCCCCACTCTCGGCTTCGCTCGAGCGGGAGGGACCCCCATGCACTCTCGACACCGGCGCGCCCCTACGGCTCACTCTGATTCGCGCAGTTGCTCCTCGCTCAGCCCGCGCCGCCAGTAGCCCACGAAGGTGACCCGCCTGCGGTCGATCCCGCGCTCGCGCACGAGATGGCGGCGCAACTCCTTCACCTGTCCCGACTCGCCCGCGATCCAGGCGTACGGCGCTTCGGCGGGCGGGAGTCGGGCGGCTCGTACGGCGTCGACGGCCTTGGAGGTGGGGGCACCTCCCACGCCGTTAAGGCAGTGGGGGACGTCGCCGCGTACGAGCCAGGTGATCTCGGCGTCGGCCGAGGTCGCCAAGTCCTGGATGTCGCCGGCGTGATGGACCTCCAGCCAGGCGCGGACGCGGGTGCTCGCCGGCAGCGATTCGAGGATGGCCGAGGCGGCGGGGACGGCGGTCTCGTCGCCCCAGATGACAACCAGATCGGTGTCCTCGGGCGGGCGGAAGCGGATCGCCCTGTTGTCCTCGATCGCCGGGCCGAGCAGGACGACGCGGTCGCCGGCGGCCGCTCGGGATGCCCAGAGCGACGCGGGCCCCGCGGGCGTCGCCGCCCCCGGCTCCACGCCGTGCAGTACGAAGTCGATGTCGATCTCGTCGGGGTTCCGCCGCAGGGCGCGCAGGGTGTACGAGCGCATCACCGCCCGTACGTCGTCCGGGAGTTCGCGCCAGCCCTGCCACCAGCCTCCCCCACTCTCGGCTTCGCTCGAGCTGGGGGACCCCCATCCCAGTTCGATGGGGACGACGGGCTCGGGCTGGCCCGGGTGCGGCAGGAAGAGCGACAGGCTCTGGTCGCGTCCATTGGAGTGGAACATCTGCAGATCGGGGCCCGCGAAGGTCACCCGGACCAGCGACGGGCCGAGCCGCCTCGTCCGTACGACCTGGAGGGTGAAGAAACGGAACGGGGCGACTACGGCCGTCGTCATAAGTGCTCCTGAGTCATCGTCAGGGGGTCACGACAGGGGGTGTCAGGCGACCTTCTTGGCCTTCTCGATGGCCTCGGCGAGGTTGTCGAGGATCGGGGTGCACTTGTCGTAGGACAGGATCGGCTCGGGCGTGCGCGCGATGACCTGGCCGGCCTTGACGGCGGGCAGCTTCTTCCAGGTGGCCTCGGAGATGTCGGCCGGCTGGATGGTCGAGGAGCGGTCGTCCATGATGAGGATGTCGGCCGGGTACTTGTCGACGTTCTCCCAGCTCAGGTTCTCGAACCAGCCGCCGCTGGCCTTCAGGGCCTTGGCCGACGGCTCGACCAGGTTCACGCCGAGGGCCTTGAAGTACTCCAGGTCGATGGAGAGGTTGGAGCCGGAGACGTAGAAGATGTCCTGACTCGCGGAGCCGGCCAGGACCTTGATCTCCGGGCGGGCCTTGGCGGCCTTGCGCAGACGCTCGGCGGCCGTCTCGAACCTCTTCTTCGCCTCGGTGATCTTCGCGGACTTCACATCGGCGCCGAGCGACTCGGCGAGCGCGAGCATGCGCTCCAGCGGCTTGGGCATCTGCACGTCGTAGACGGAGATGCCGACGCTCGGGGCCAGCTTGAGGATCTTGGCCTTGGACTCCTCGGGGACGTACCAGAGGGTGCCCGCGTCGTCGAACATCGTCGAGATCAGGACGTCGGGGGCGAGGCCCGCGTACTTCTCGATGTTGAACTGGCCCCACTCGTTGCCGAGAATCGTCACCTTGCTGATGTCCATGTCGCCGGCCTGGACATCGGCCTTGCCGTTCTTGGTCCTGGTCGGGCCGAAGACACCCTTGACCTCGATGCCGTAGTCGTACAGCGCGGCGGCGACACCGGTGAAGGCGACGATGTTCGCCGGGATCTTGTCCATCTTCACCGTCGTGCCGCGGTCGTCCTTGAAGGTCCAGGGACCGGACTTCTCGGCGGCCTCGGTCGAGCCCGAGCCACCGCTTTTCGAGTCGTTGTCGTCGCCGCAGGCGGCGAGGACGGCACCGAGGCCGAGGGCGCCGCCCGCGGCGAGGATGCCGCGACGGGTGAGGTGGGTGGCACGGGCGTTGGGCATGAGTGTGGCTGCTTTCGGCACGGGGCGGACCGCCCGCCGGACAAGTTCGAAGGTAGGTTAGCCTAACCTCACTACTTGTCCAGGGGGCGGGGCACTCCGCACCCCGTACGGCGATGCGATCAGGCCTTGCCCTTGCTCACCACCCAATTGCCGCCCACCCAGTTGCCGACCGTCTCGTAGCCGGAGCGGAAGGAACCGAGCCAGTTCAGCGTCAGGTTGGCCTCGGCGGTGGACTTGACGGGGGTGTAGCTGCAGGCGTCCGAAGCCGGGCCGCCCGTGGTGTACAGCCGCCCCCTGAGCACGGCATGGCGCGACGAAGCACGACCGGCCTGCGCCCAGGTGGGCGCAGGCCGGTGTCGGTGGTGGGGGTGGTGGCAGGTGGTGGGGGGGTGGTGCCAGTGGTGGGCGGCGGTCAGCCGACCAGCCCCAACTCCCTTGCGATCAGCATCCGCTGCACCTCGCTCGTGCCCTCGCCGATCTCCAGGATCTTGGAGTCGCGCCACATGCGGGCGACCGGGTACTCGTTCATGAAGCCGTAGCCGCCGTGGACCTGGGTGGCGTCGCGGGCGTTGTCGACGGCGATCGTGGACGAGTACAGCTTGGCGAGGGCGGCCTCCTTCTTGAAGGGCTCCCCGCTCACCAGACGGGACGCGGCGTCGCGCCACGCCAGGCGGGCCGTGTGGGCCTTCATCTCCATGTCGGCGATCTTGAACTGGATCGCCTGGTTCGCGCCGATCGGCCGCCCGAACGCGTGCCGCTCCTTGGCGTACTTCACCGACTCGTCGACACAGCCCTGTGCCAGCCCCGTCGCCAGCGCCGCGATGGCGATCCGGCCCTCGTCGAGGATCCGCAGGAACTGGGCGTAGCCGCGGCCCTCCTCCCCGAGCAGGTTGGCGGCCGGGACGCGCACGTCGGAGAAGGACAGCTCGCGGGTGTCGGACGCGTTCCAGCCCACCTTCGAGTACGGCGCCGCGACCGTGAAGCCCGGGGTGCCGGACGGCACGATGATCGCGGAGATCAGCGGCCGGCCGTCGGGCTTGCGGTCGGTCACCGCCGTGACCGTCACCAACCCCGTGATGTCCGTGCCGGAGTTGGTGATGAAGCACTTCGTGCCGTTGATCACCCACTCGTTCGTCTCGGGGTCGAGACGGGCCGTCGTACGCGTCGCGCCCGCGTCCGAGCCGCCGTCCGGCTCGGTCAGCCCGAAGGCGCCGAGGATCTCGCCGGAGCAGAGCCGGGGGAGCCACTCGCGCTTCTGTTCCTCGGTGCCGAAGAGGTGGATCGGCATGGCGCCGAGAGAGACGCCCGCCTCCAGGGTGATGGCCACGGAGGAGTCCACCCTGGCGAGCTCCTCCAGGGCGATGCCGAGGGCGAGATAGTCGCCGCCCATGCCGCCGTACTCCTCCGGGAACGGCAGCCCGAACAGGCCCATGCGGCCCATCTCCCGCACGATCTCGTACGGGAACTCGTGCCGTTCGTAGAAGTCGCCGATCTTCGGCGCCACGACATCGTGTGCGAACTCCTCGACCGTGCGGCGGAGTTCTTCGAGTTCTGGGGAGAGGCGGTGGTCGAGGGACATGGGGATCACTCCTGGTGGGAGAGGGCTTTGACGGTGCGGGACGGGCTGGGTCGGCCCAGTTGTCCGGCCATCCACACGCTTGTGGCGGTGAGTCGGCCGAGGTCGACCCCGGTGTCGATACCGAGGCCCTGGAGCATCCATACGAGGTCTTCGGTGGCGAGGTTGCCGGTCGCGGACTTCGCGTACGGGCAGCCGCCGAGGCCGCCCGCGGAGGCGTCGACGGTCGTGACGCCGTGCTGCAGCGCGGCCAGGGTGTTGGCGAGCGCCTGGCCGTACGTGTCGTGGAAGTGCACGCCGAGCGCGCTGGTCGGCACGCCTTCCTCGTTGAGCTCGGCGAGCAGGTTCTGGACGTGGCCCGGCGTCGCCACGCCGATCGTGTCGCCGAGGCTGAGCTCGTCGCAGCCCATGTCCATCAGGGACTTGCAGACGCGGACGACCTGATGGATGGGGACGCCGCCCTCCCAGGGGTCGCCGAAGCACATGGAGAGGTAGCCGCGGACGTGCACCTTGTCCGCCTTGGCCCGGGCCACCACCGGCTCGAACATGGCGAGCGCCTCGTCGACGGTCCTGTTGAGGTTGGCCTTGGCGAAGGACTCCGTCGCGCTGGCGAAGACGGCGACGCGGCGGGCGCCGAGGGCGAGGGCGCGGTCGAGTCCTCGCTCGTTCGGCACGAGGACGGGCAGATGCACCCCTGGCAGATCGCTGATCAGCGGGAACAGCTGCTCCGCGTCCGCCAGTTGGGGCACCCACTTGGGGTGCACGAAGCTGGTGGCCTCAATCGTGGTCAGGCCCGCGTCGGCGAGGCGCCGGACGAACTCCGCCTTGACCTCGGTCGGTACGGTCGCCTTCTCGTTCTGCAGCCCGTCGCGCGCGCCGACCTCGTGGATCCGCACCTGGGCGGGCAGGTCCTGGGCCGCTACGACCATGGGCAGTCCCTGAACGGTCATTCCGCCTCCTCGTGCGGTGCGATCACGGCCAGCACCTGGTCCATGGCGACCGTCGTGCCCGGGGTGACGTCCAGCTCGCTGACGGTCCCGGCGTGCGGCGCGGAGATGACGTGCTCCATCTTCATCGCCTCGACCACCAGCAGGCTCTGCCCGGCGGCCACTTCATCACCCACGGCGACCTTCACTACGGTCACCGTGCCGGGCATGGGGGCGGTGAGCGAGTCGGCTCCGGCGTGCGCGGCGCCGGTGAGGGAGGCGGCCACGGGGTCGTGGTCACGCACATGCCAGGCGTCGCCGTCGCGGCCGAGCCAGTCGGCGGCCCGGTGGAAAGTGTGGCGTACGCCGTCCAGGGTCACGGAGACCTGGTCGGCGGTGACGGAGTGGGTGCCGCGCGGGGTGTACTCCACGGGGTCGAGCACCCGCAGGTGGAAGCCCACCGGCTTGGGCTCGCCCCCGAGTCGCCACCCGCTCGGCGTGGAGAAGGGGTCGGTCCAGCCCTCGCCCCGGGGCCGCAGCGCTTCGAGCCGTACGGCGGCCGCGGCCTCGTACACCTCGTCCGGTACGTCGCTGGAGACCAGGGAGTCCGCCTCGCGCTCCACCAGCCCGGTGTCCAACTCGCCCGCCACCACCGCCGGATGGGCCAGCAGTCGCCGCAGGAACCCCGCGTTCGTCTGCACCCCCAGCGTGACCGTCTCCGCGAGGGCCGCCCGGAGCTTGCGCAGCGCGGTCGCGCGATCGGGTCCGTAGGCGATGACCTTGGAGAGCATCGGGTCGTAGAGCGAACCGACCTCCGTGCCCTCGCTCAGCCCCGAGTCGGTGCGCAGGCCGTCGCCCTGCGGCTCGTGCAGCGCGAGCACCGTGCCGCCGGAAGGGAGGAACCCGCGCGCGGGGTCCTCGGCGCAGATGCGTGCCTCCACGGCATGCCCCGCGAGCGTGATGTCCTGCTGCCCGTAGGGCAGTTGCTCGCCCGCCGCCACCCGGAGCTGCCACTCCACCAGGTCGATACCCGTGATCAGCTCGGTGACCGGGTGCTCCACCTGGAGGCGGGTGTTCATCTCCATGAAGTAGTACGACGACGGGTCGCCGCCCGGCACGATGAACTCCACCGTGCCCGCGCCCCGGTAGCCGCAGGAGCGGGCCGCCTGGACCGCCGCCTCGCCCATCGCGGCGCGCGTGCCGGCGTCGAGGAGCACGCTCGGCGCCTCCTCGATGATCTTCTGGTGGCGGCGCTGGAGGGAGCACTCGCGCTCGCCCAGGTGCACGACATTGCCGTGGCCGTCCGCCAGGACCTGGATCTCGATGTGCCGGGGGCGGTCGACCCAGCGCTCGACGAGCAGGGTGTCGTCGCCGAAGGAGGCGCGGGCCTCGCGGCGGGCGGCGGCGATCTCGTCGGCGAGCAGCACCGCGTCCCGCACGAGCCGCATGCCCTTGCCGCCGCCGCCCGCCGAGGGCTTCAGCAGCACCGGCATACCGATCTCCCGGGCCGCGTCGGCCAACTCCGCGTCGGTGAGCCCGCTGCCGCTCGAACCCGGCACCACGGGGACCCCGGCCGCCTTCACCGTCTCCTTGGCGCGGATCTTGTCGCCCATCAGGGAGATCGCTTCGGCGGGTGGTCCGATGAAGACGAGCCCCGCGTCGGCGCACGCGCGCGCGAAAGACGCGTTCTCCGCGAGGAAGCCGTAGCCCGGGTGCACGGCCTGCGCTCCCGTCCGTGCCGCCGCCTCCAGGAGGCGCTCCACGGACAGATAGCTCTCGGCCGCCGGCGCCGGGCCGATCCGTACCGCCGTGTCCGCCTCGCGCACATGCCGGGCGTCCGCGTCGGCGTCGGAGAAGACGGCCACGGAGCGCACGCCCAGCGACCGCAGCGTACGGATGACCCGGACCGCGATCTCACCCCGGTTGGCCACAAGAACGGTGTCGAACATGGTCAGAGGTCCCTCACATCCGGAAGACGCCGAACTGGGGGTCACCCAGGGGCGCGTTGGCGCAGGCGGTCAGGGCGAGACCCAGCACCTGCCGGGTCTCCATCGGGTCGATCACGCCGTCGTCCCAGAGCCGGGCCGTCGCGTAGTAGGCGTTCCCCTGGTGCTCGTACTGCGCGCGGATCGGGTCCTTGAAGGCCTCTTCCTCCTCGAGGGGCCAGGACTCGCCGCGCGCCTCCAACTGGTCGCGCTTGACGGTCGCGAGGACCGACGCGGCCTGCTCGCCGCCCATCACGGAGATCTTGGCGTTGGGCCACATCCACAGGAAGCGCGGCGAGTACGCCCGGCCGCACATCGAGTAGTTGCCCGCGCCGTACGAGCCGCCGATCACGACCGTGAGTTTGGGGACCCTCGTACACGCCACGGCCGTCACCATCTTGGCGCCGTGCTTGGCGATGCCACCGGCCTCGTACTGGCGCCCGACCATGAACCCGGAGATGTTCTGCAGGAACACCAGCGGGATGCCGCGCTGGTCGCACAGCTCGATGAAGTGGGCGCCCTTCTGGGCGGACTCGGAGAACAGGATGCCGTTGTTGGCGACGATCCCGACCGGGTGCCCGTGGATCCGGGCGAAGCCGGTGATCAGGGTCTGCCCGAACTCCGCCTTGAACTCGGCGAAACGCGAACCGTCGACCACGCGCGCGATGACCTCGCGTACGTCATAGGGGGTGCGGGAGTCGACCGGCACCGCCCCGTACAGCCCGTACGGGTCCACCTTCGGCTCGACGGTCGGCTCGACCGACCAGGGCAGCGGTCCGCGCGCGGGAAGCGTGGCCGCGATGTTCCGTACGATCCGCAGCGCGTGGGCGTCGTCCTCCGCAAGGTGGTCGGTGACACCCGACACACGCGCGTGGACCTCGCCGCCGCCCAGCTCCTCGGCCGTGACGACCTCGCCGGTGGCGGCCTTCACCAGGGGCGGGCCGCCGAGGAAGATCGTGCCCTGGTTGCGCACGATCACGGCCTCGTCGCTCATGGCCGGGACGTAGGCGCCGCCCGCCGTGCAGGACCCGAGGACGGCCGCGATCTGGGGGATGCCGGCGCCCGACATCCGCGCCTGGTTGTAGAAGATCCGCCCGAAGTGCTCGCGGTCGGGGAAGACCTCGTCCTGCATCGGCAGGAAGGCACCCCCGGAGTCGACGAGGTACACACAGGGGAGGCGGTTCTCGAGGGCCACCTCCTGGGCGCGCAGGTGCTTCTTCACCGTCATCGGGTAGTACGTGCCGCCCTTGACGGTGGCGTCATTGGCGACGATCACGCACTCGCGCCCGCTGACCCTGCCGATCCCGGCGATGACGCCGGCGGCCGGGGCCTGCCCGTCGTACATCCCGTCGGCGGCCAGGGGCGCCAGCTCCAGGAAGGGCGACCCTGGGTCGAGGAGGGTGTCCACGCGGTCGCGCGGGAGCAGCTTCCCGCGCGCGGTGTGCCTCTCCCGGGCCCGCTCACCGCCGCCGAGCCGGGCCGCGGCCAGCTTCTGCCGCAGCTCCTCGCCCAGCGCGCGGTGCGCCGCCTCATTGGCCCGCCAGGCCTCCGACGCGGGATCTGCCGCGCTCGTCAGCTCCGGTGCCTCGTGCATCCTGCGGTCCCCTCACCAGTGGTCCACCAGTTAATGAGCGTTAACGCATTTCCTTCAGGTTAACGACCGCTAACCTCCCTGTCTAGAATTGCTTTCATGGCCACCAGAACCGACGCCCCCACCCGCCGCGAGCAGATCCTCAAGGAAGCCGCGCGGCTCTTCGCCGAGCGTGGCTTCCACGGCGTCGGCGTGGACGAGATAGGAGCGGCCGTCGGCATCAGCGGCCCCGGTCTGTACCGGCACTTCGCCGGCAAGGACGCGATGCTCGCCGAGCTGCTGGTGGGGATCAGCGGCCAGCTGCTGACGGGGGGCAAGCGCCGGGTGGCGGAGGCCGACGGGAACCCCGAGGCGCTCCTCGACTCGCTCATCGAGGGGCACATCGACTTCGCGCTCGACGACCGCCCCCTGATCACCCTGCACGACCGCGAGCTGGACCGCCTCCGGGACAGCGACCGCAAGCTCGTACGCCAGCTCCAGCGGCAGTACGTCGAGCTGTGGGTGGAAGTCGTGCGCGAGGTCTACCCCGGGCTGAACGAGCCCGCCGCGCGCTCGGCGGTGCACTCGGTCTTCGGACTGCTGAACTCGACGCCGCACCTGGGCCGCCCCGGGTCCCTGCCGGGCCGTGGCGCGACCGCGGCGCTGCTGCACCGGATGGCCCGGGGGGCGTTCGGGGCCGTCGGGACGGACTGAGGCCGGAAGTCGGCGCTGGGTGGTCGGCGGTCGGCTTGGCACCGCCGGTCCTTGGGGTCGTGCGGCGGCGTGACGAGCGTCTCGCACTGGTTGCTCTGGACGACCGTCGTGACTGGCGGGTAACGTGATATCTGAGCAAGCGCTTAGACAGAAACCCCAGGTGGAGGTGGCGGCGGTGCGCCGTACTGTGTTCAACGAGGACCACGAGGCGTTCCGGGAGACCCTGCGGGCCTTCATCGAGGCCGAGGTCGTTCCGGTCTACGACGAGTGGTTCGCCGCGGGCCAGGCGCCGCGCGACTTCTACTACAAGCTCGCCGAGCTCGGCGTCTTCGGCATCCGCGTCGACGAGGAGTTCGGCGGCGCCGGCATCGACTCGTACAAGTTCGAGGCCGTGATGTACGAGGAGACCGCGCGCGCCGGTGTCCAGTTCGGCGGCTCCGGCGTGCACGTGCTGCTCGGCCTGCCGTACATAAAGATGCTCGCCAGCGACGAGCAGAAGAAGCGCTTCCTGCCGAAGTTCGTCTCCGGCGAGGAGATGTGGGCCCTCGCGATGACCGAGCCGGGCACCGGCTCCGACCTCGCGGGCATGAAGACCACCGCGAAGCTCTCCGAGGACGGCACGCACTACGTCCTCAACGGCGCCAAGACCTTCATCACCGGCGGCGTCCACGCCGACCGCGTCATCGTCTGCGCCCGCACCTCCGCTCCCACGGCCGAGGACCGCCGCTTCGGCATCTCCCTCTTCGCCGTGGACACCAAGTCCGAGGGCTACTCCATCGGCCGCAAGCTCGACAAGCTCGGCCTGAAGACCTCCGACACCGCCGAGCTTGCGTTCGTCGACGTGAAGGTCCCGGTCGAGGACCTCCTCGGCGAGGAGAACAAGGGCTTCTACTACCTCGGCCACAACCTGGCCTCCGAGCGCTGGGGCATCGCCTTCGGCGCGTACGCGCAGGCCAAGGCCGCCGTCCGGTTCGCCAAGGAGTACGTCCAGGAGCGCACCGTCTTCGGCAAGCCCGTCGCCTCCTTCCAGAACACCAAGTTCGAGCTGGCCGCCTGCCAGGCCGAGGTGGACGCCGCCGAGGCGGTCGCCGACCGTGCCCTGGAGGCGCTCGACGCGGGCGAGCTGACCCCGGCCGAGGCCGCGTCCGCCAAGCTGTTCTGCACCGAGGTCGCGCACCGTGTCATCGACCGCTGCCTCCAGCTGCACGGCGGCTACGGCTTCATGAACGAGTACCCGATCGCCCGCCTGTACGCGGACAACCGCGTCAACCGCATCTACGGCGGCACCAGCGAGATCATGAAGTCGATCATCGCCAAGGACATGGGCCTGTAAGGTCCGCGAAAAAAGTTCACGGTACAACTGACGTCATGAGTCAGGCACTTCAGTCCCTGCTCGATCTGCTCGACCTCGAGCGGATCGAGCAGGACATCTTCCGCGGCCAGTCCAGGTCCGCCGTCGTCCCCCGCGTCTTCGGCGGGCAGGTGGCGGCGCAGGCACTGGTCGCCGCGGGGCGTACGGTCCCCGACGACCGGTTGGCGCACTCCCTGCACGCGTACTTCCTGCGTGCGGGGGACCCCGGCGCGCCCATCGTGTACTCGGTGGACCGCATCCGCGACGGCCGTTCCTTCACCACGCGCCGGGTGGTCGCGATCCAGCACGGCCAGCCGATCTTCCATCTCTCGGCGTCCTTCCAGACGTACGAGGAGGGCATGGAGCACCAGGCCGAGATGCCGCCCGCACCCGACCCGGAGACGCTGCCCACGGCCGCCGAGCTGCTGCCGCTGTACGCCGACGTCTTCTCGGACCCGGTCGTCGTGGAGCGCCTCCTGGAGGCCCGCGAGTCCGTCGACCTGCGCTATGTCGACGCGCCGCCGTACGGCACCGTCGGCGAGATCCGCGAGCCGCGCTCCCAGGTCTGGTTCCGCACGAACGGCAAGCTGGTCGACGACCCGCTGCTGCACGTCGTCCTCGCCACATACGTATCCGACATGACGCTGCTGGACTCCATCCTGCTCGCGCACGGGCGCGGCGGCTGGGTGACCGGCGACGTCGTCGGGGCCTCGCTGGACCACGCGATGTGGTTCCACCGCCCGTTCCGCGCCGACGAATGGCTGCTGTACGACCAGGAGTCGCCGTCCGCGTCGGGCGGACGCGGGCTCGGCCAGGCCCGCATCTACACGCAGGACGGCCGGCTGGCCATTTCGGTGATCCAGGAGGGCGTGGTCCGGATCCCCAGGTAAAACTGTGGCATGGCTGAAGCGGCAGAGCAGAACGGCGGCGGCGAGAGCACCTTCACGGTGATCGTCGCCGCCGTCGCCAACCTGGGGATCGCGCTGGCGAAGGCCGTCGCCGGAGTGATCAGCGGATCCAGCGCGATGCTGTCCGAGGCCGCGCACTCCGTCGCCGACACCGTCACCGAGGTGCTGCTGCTCACCGCGCTGAAGCGCAGCGAGAAACCGGCGGACGAGGACCATCCGCTGGGGTACGGCCCGGAGCGGTACATCTGGGCATTGCTCGCGGCGGTCGCGACCTTCGTCGGCGGCGCGGTGTTCTCGATCTACGACGGCGTCCACACCCTCGTGGCGGGCGAGGAACTCGGCGACCCGCTCGTCTCGTACATCGTGCTCGCGGTGGCGTTCGTGCTGGAGGGCTTTTCGCTGCGGACCGGGGTACGGCAGGCGCGGGGTGAGGCGGCGCGCCTCGGGGCGCCCTTCAAGAGATACCTGCGCCACACGCCGGACACCGCCGTGAAGGCCGTGGTCATGGAGGACTCGGCCGCGCTGATCGGTCTCGTGCTCGCCGCGGGCGGCCTGCTCGGCGGCCAGCTCACCGGCTCCGGCGTCTGGGACGGCATCGCGTCGCTGTGCATCGGCGCACTCCTGCTGTACGTCGCCTGGGTGCTGGGCCGTTCCAACGCGGAGCTGTTGATCGGGCGGCCGTTGCCCAAGCCGATGCGCGAGCGGATCCGGGCCGAACTGCTGGCCGTGGAGCACGTGGAGGCCGTACTGGAGCTGACGACGCTGGTGCAGGGGCCGCGGGAGGCGCTGATCGCGGCCAAGGTCGACTTCAGGGACGTGTCGACCGCGGCCCAGATCGAATGGGCCTGCGAGCAGGCGGAACTGCGGCTGCGGGAAGCGTTCCCGGTGGTGAGCCGGGTGTATCTGGATCCGACGCCGGGGTATGCGCAGCGGCGGACGGAGGGGCTGAATCCCTGGCCGTGAAAGCCGGTTGGGGTGGGCCCGCGAGCCTGTGGTCCAGTTGTACGGGATTGGATCTGGGCCGGGTACCGGCGCGGCTGCGAGGATCGGGAGCCGCACGTCGCGGACCCGAGGGGGCGGTATGAGCCGAACGGAAGAGTCGTGGAACTGGCGCGGGGGACGGATCCGGGGGGCCTTCCTGGAGGCGGCCGGGACCGTGGCCGAGCTGGTCGCCGAGCCCGCCGTCGCGGCCGCCTGGGAGAAGCCCAGCGCGCTGCGGGACTTCAGCGTCGGGGGCCTGGCCGGGCACACCGCATGGCAGGAACTGGCCCTTCCGGAGCTGCTCGCGGAGCCGGAGCCCAAGGAGCCTGTGGTCTCGCTGCGGGAGTACTACCTGGAGCGGGTGACCTGGCTGGACGCCGGTGTCGACGGCGCGGTCAATGTGCGGATCCGTAAAGGGGGCGAGGCGACGGCCGTCGACGGACACGGGGCGCTCCTCGCGCGTGTGCGGGAGGCGGTCGGGTGGCTGGGCGCCGAGCTTCCCCGGGTGCCCGCCGGGCGGGCGATCCGGATGACGTCGTGGGGCGACTGGTCCCTCGACCTCGACGACTTCCTGCTCACCCGGCTGATGGAACTGGTCGTCCACGCCGATGACTTGGCGTGCAGCGTGGGTCTGCCGAACCCGGAGTTCCCCGAGCGCGTGACCGCGCCCGTGGTCGAACTGCTCGCCCGGCTGGCGGTGCGCCGGCACGGGGCGGTGGACGTGATCCGGGGGCTCGCCCGCGTGGAGCGTGCCCCCGCGTCGATCGCCGGGCTCTAGAGGGGACTTGGACGGGCCCCGTACAGGACTTGGACGGGGCTTGCCGGGACTTGGACGGGGCCGGCGGGACTTATGCGAGTCCCGCTGCCGCGAGCAGGTACGCCGCCATCGGGTCGTAGTACCGGGGGCTCTTGACGTGGTCGTCCAGGGGGATCGTCACCTGGACGGTGCCTTCGGCCTCGGCGAGGAACAGGGCGGGGTCGTTGCAGTCGGCGTAGCCGATGGAGTCGAGGCCGAGTTGGCCGGCGCAGCCCGCCCAGCCGTGGTCGGCGACGACCAGGTCGGGCAGCGGGCGGCCCTCGCGCTCCAGGCCCGTGACGATCGCGCGCATCGGCTCACCCGAGTGGGTGTGCCACAGTGTGGCGCCGTGTTCCAGGACCGCGACGTCCGCGAACTGGAAGACGTAACCCTCGTCCGTCTGCAGCCCGTCCGGGATGACGACGATCTCGCAGCCGGCGGTGCGCAGGGCGGCGGCGGTGGCGCGGTGCACGTCGAGGAGGCCGCCGGGGTGGCCGGTGGCGAACAGCACCCGCTGCTCGCCGTCCGCCGCCTTGCGCAGCCGGGCCGCGGCACGCTCCAGGGCGTCCACCGTCAGCTCCGGGTCGATGGTGTCCTGCCCGTACCGGTACTCCGGGTCGTCGCTCACGCCGCACCGCTCCGCCATCACCGCGAGTACGTCCTGCTCGTCGGTCCAGCGGTCACCGAGCTCCAGGCCGAGCCAGAAATTGCGGTCGCCGTTCGCGAGCTTGCGGTAGTGGGAGAGGTTGTTCTCGCGGGGCGTGGCTACGTCGCCCGCGATACGGGTCCTCACGAGGTGGTCGACGAGCTCGGCGCGGCTGGGGGTCCCGGGTATCGGCATGCCCCCCATTGTGCCGGTGCGCTCCGTTCCTCGGGTGAGTGTCCTGAACCGTGGGACACGGGTCACTCGGCGGTACGGTGCCGGGTGGGCCCCGGGTGCCTTGTCACCGCCGCCCGGTGCGGCCGCTCCCCGCCGCTCCGCGACGGTGCCTCCCCAACTGGGCCCGGGCGCCTTGTCACCGCCGCCCGGTGCGGCCGCTCCCGCCGCTCCGCGGCGTTGCTCCCCCCGGAGCCTGGGTGCCTTGTCACCGCCGCCCGGTGCGGCCGCTCCCCGCCGCTCCGCGACGGTGCCTCCCCAACTGGGCCCGGGCGCCTTGCCACCGCCGCCCGGTGCGGCCGCTCCCGCCGCTCCGTGGCGTTGCTTCCCCCGGAGCCTGGGTGCCTTGTCACCGCCGCCCGGTGCGGCCGCTCCCGCCGCTCCGCGGCGGTGCTTCCCACCCACCCACCCGACTCGGTCACTTGGAAAGCTTGCCTCGCGGCCTCGCGGCCTCGCGGCCTCGCGGCCTCGCGGCCTCGCGGCCTCGCGGCCTCGCGGCCTCGCGGCCTCGCGGCCTCGCGGCCTCGCGGGCTGGCGGGCTGGCGGCCTCGCGGGCTGGCGGCCTCTCGGCCCTCCGCCCCGTCGCCTCGTGGCACTCTCCCCCCTGCCGTCCCGCACCCCATCACCCCTCCCGCAACGCAAACCACAACTCCATCCGCACATCGGGGTCGTCGAGGTCCGCCCCCAGCAACGCCCCGCAGCGCGCGATGCGTTGGCGGACGGTGTTGCGGTGGACGGAGAGGGCCACGGCTGTGCGGTCCCAACTGCCGTGCAGGGAGAGCCAGGTGCGGAGGGTCTCGGTGAGAGCGGGGGTGGCGGCGATGGGGGCGAGGAGGGCGCGGGCGTGGGTCTCGGCATCGGCCGGGGGGACGAGGTCCGCGAGGGCGGGGCGCTCGCCGTGGCGGACCAGCGGTGCCCGGGTCGCGCGGGCCCGGGCCAGGGCGCGGGCCGCCTGTGTGTCGGCGGCCGCCCACTCGTGCGGCCCGACCGGCGCGCTGACCCCGCACGTCCAGCCCGCCTGCGCGGTGGGCTCACGGGCGCCGGGCACGAGGACCCGTACGACGTCGCCGCCCGCGTCGACCAGCGCGGAACCCAGCGCCGCTCCCAGCGCGGACGCGGCGACGGCGTCCGGTGCGGGGCCGTCCCCGGCGGGGCGCGCGTGCACGACGAACCACCGCTCGCCCCCGAGGAGCGGCGCCACGTCCTCGGGGGAGGCGCCCAGCAGCACGCGCACGAGCGCCGCGAGCCGCGCCGCCCCGCTCCCGCTCTGGTGCTCCCCGGTGAGCAGCGAGAGCAGGACCGTCGCGACGGAGGCGATGGTGTGGTCCCCGGGTTCACGGCGCGGAGCCCCGACCCCGAGCACGAAGCCCTGCCCGGCCCCGAGGGCGTAGGCGGCGAGATGGACACCGCCGACGGTGTCGGTGGCCGAGGAGGGAGCGGTTCTCCCTTCCCGGGGTCGCACAACAGCGGCCAGCTCGGCGAGCGCCGGCGCCACGGGGGTACTCCCGGGCGGGGCCGCCTCGGCCACCCTCCCCGCCCTGGCCAGCTCGACCCCGTCCGGCCCGTACAGCACCGTCCAGCCCCCCACCCGCTGGGCCAGCTGTCGCAGCACCGCCGGTACCGGGTCCGGGCGGGCCGCGGCCGCGGCCAGGCTCTGCTGGGCCTCCGTCACACGGCGCAGTTCCGCGAGGCGGGCCTGGGCCATGAGCTGCCAGACCGCGCGGGCCACACCGGAGAAGGTGGTCTGGGGCGGGACCTCCAGGAGGGGGAGGCCGTACGCGTCGCAGGCCGCCACCAGCGCCCGCGGGACCGTGTCGTGGACCGGGACCAGGCCGAAGCCGAGGGCCGTGCCGCCCGCCGCGACGATGCGGGACACGTAGTCGTCGAAGTAAGTGCCCGAGCCCGCCGCCTCGGGGATGTGGACCCCGGCGGTCAGGAGCAGCTCGCCGCCCAGCAGATACGGGTACGGGTCGGCCATCTCCGACGTGTGCGCCCAGTGGATCACGGTATCCGGGTCCGACGGGCCCGCGATCTGGCGCAGGCCCAGGTCCTCCCGGGCCAGGAGGGCGGAAAGCGGGACCGGTGGGGTCGGTGGGACAGGCGGGGCGGAAGGGTTGGATGTGTCCGGCATGGTGGACGTTCCCTCCATCCGGTTCAGTGACAGTGGATGAAACGTACACTTCAGAGTCGCTTTCCGGCCACCTAGGGTCAGTGCCGTCGGCAGCCGCGGGTACGGGCGTATGTCCCCGCGATCCGCTGCCGGTCTCCCGGCCGGGCACCGCTCCCGGCCGCGTCCCCGGTTCCATCTGCACGACACGCCACCGAGAGTGCGCGAAGGAGGGCCCCACATGGCCGTCGACTACACAGTGATCGTCGTCTATCTGGCCGGCATGCTGGCCATGGGCTGGTGGGGCATGCGCCGCGCCAAGTCCAAGAGTGAGTTCCTCGTGGCAGGGCGGCGGCTCGGACCCGCCATGTACTCCGGGACCATGGCCGCCATCGTCCTCGGCGGCGCGTCCACGATCGGTGGCGTCGGGCTGGGGTACCAGTACGGGCTCTCGGGCGCCTGGATGGTGTTCACCATCGGCCTCGGGCTCCTCGCCCTCTCCGTGTTCTTCTCCGCCCGCATCGCCCGCCTGAAGGTCTACACCGTCTCCGAGATGCTGGACCTCCGCTACGGCGGCCGGGCCGGTGTCATCTCCGGCGTCGTCATGTGGGCGTACACCCTCATGCTGGCGGTCACCTCGACCATCGCGTACGCCACGATCTTCGACGTCCTCTTCGACATGAACCGGACGCTCGCGATCATCCTCGGCGGCTCGATCGTCGTCGCGTACTCGACGCTCGGCGGCATGTGGTCGATCACCCTCACCGACATGGTGCAGTTCGTCGTCAAGACCGTCGGTGTGCTGCTGCTCCTGCTCCCCATCGCCGTGATCAAGGCCGGCGGGTTCAGCGAGATGAAGGCCAAGCTGCCCACCGAGTACTTCGACCCGCTGGGCATCGGCGGCGAGACGATCTTCACGTACGTGCTGATCTACACGTTCGGCATGCTGATCGGCCAGGACATCTGGCAGCGCGTCTTCACCGCCCGCAGCGACAGGACGGCCAAGTGGGGCGGCACCGTCGCGGGCACCTACTGCCTGGTGTACGCCCTCGCCGGCGCCGTCATCGGTACGGCGGCCAAGGTGCTCTACCCGAAGCTGCCCAGCGCCGACACCGCGTTCGCGACCATCGTCAAGGACGAACTTCCGGTCGGCGTACGAGGGCTGGTGCTTGCCGCGGCGCTCGCGGCCGTCATGTCCACCTCCTCCGGTGCCCTCATCGCCTGCGCCACCGTCGCCAACAACGACATCTGGGCGAAGCTGCGCGGGGTGGTGAAGCGTGATGGCGAGGAGCGCGACGAGGTCAAGGGCAACCGGGCCTTCATCCTGATCATGGGCGTCGCGGTGATCTGCACCGCGATCGCGCTCAACAACGTCGTCGAGGCGCTGACCGTCGCGTACAACCTGCTCGTCGGCGGTCTGCTCGTGCCGATCCTCGGCGGTCTGCTGTGGAAGCGCGGCACGGCGGCCGGCGCGCTCGCCTCCGTCGCCGTCGGCGGCCTCGCGGTCATCGGCCTGATGGCGACGTACGGCATCCTGGCGAACGAGCCGGTCTACTACGGGCTGTTGTCCTCGCTCGCCGCCTACGTGGTGGTGTCGCTGTCCACCAAGCCGACCGAGGCCGCCGTACTGGCCGCCTGGCGCGAGCGCCTCGCGGGTCGCACCCCCGAACCCTCGCCCGAACCGGTCCCGGCTCACCAGTAGAGTCGTACTAGTAGCACATAGATGTGCATAGCTTTACATACGCGATGATGCGTAAGAAGGAAGGCAATTCAACATGAGCAGCAACGAGACGCCCCGCGGGCCCATCGACTCGTCCCGCATCCCGCGGTACGCGGGCCCCGCGACCTTCGCCCGGCTGCCGCGCCTCGACGAGGTCGGCACCGCCGACGTCGCCGTGGTCGGTGTGCCGTTCGACTCCGGCGTCTCGTACCGGCCGGGCGCCCGCTTCGGCGGCAACGCGATCCGCGAGGCGTCCCGGCTGCTGCGCCCCTACAACCCGGCGCAGGACGCCTCTCCCTTCGCTCTCGCGCAGGTCGCGGACGCCGGTGACATCGCGGCGAACCCGTTCAACATCAACGAGGCCGTGGAGACGGTGGAGGCGGCGGCCGACGAGCTGCTCGGCACCGGCGCCCGCCTGATGACCCTCGGCGGCGACCACACCATCGCGCTGCCGCTGCTCCGCTCCGTCGCCAAGAAGCACGGCCCGGTCGCGCTGCTCCACTTCGACGCGCACCTCGACACCTGGGACACGTACTTCGGCGCCGAGTACACGCACGGCACCCCGTTCCGCCGCGCCGTCGAGGAGGGCATCCTCGACACCTCGGCCCTCTCGCACGTCGGCACCCGCGGCCCGCTGTACGGCAAGCAGGACCTCACCGACGACGAGAAGATGGGCTTCGGCATCGTCACCTCCGCGGACATCTACCGTCGCGGCGCCGACGAGGTCGCCGACCAGCTGCGTCAGCGCATCGGCGACCGGCCGCTCTACATCTCCATCGACATCGACTGCCTCGACCCGGCGCACGCGCCCGGCACCGGCACGCCCGAGGCGGGCGGCATGACCTCCCGCGAACTCCTGGAGATCCTGCGCGGGCTGGCGTCCTGCAACCTGGTCTCGGCCGACGTCGTCGAGGTCGCACCCGCGTACGACCACGCCGAGATCACCGCCGTCGCCGCGTCCCACACGGCGTACGAACTGACCACGATCATGTCCCGTCAGATTGCTGAGGCTCGCTCGAAGTGACCCACGACCACGACCTGGTACTCCGTCCGACGGCGGCGCAGACGGAGGCCGCGCTGAACCCTCCCACCGGCCGTAACGGCGGAGACCTGGTCGTGGAGACCCTCACAGGTCTCGGCGCGACGACCGTGTTCGGCCTGCCCGGGCAGCACGCGCTAGGCATGTTCGACGCGCTGCGCCGGTCCTTGCTGCAGTACATCGGCCTGCGCGTGGAGAACAACGCCGGGTTCGCGGCGGACGCGTACGGCCGGATCACCGGTGAGGCCGCCCCGCTGCTGCTCTCCACCGGCCCCGGGGCGCTGACCTCGCTCGCCGCGCTGCAGGAGGCGGCGGCGGCGTCCGCGCCCGTCCTCGCGATCAGCAGCCAGATCCCCACCGCGGGGCTCGGTGGCGGCCGCCACGGCTATCTGCACGAACTCCCTGATCAGCAGGCGTCGTTCAGGGGCGTGGTGAAGTCGGTTCACACGGTTCGTACGCAGTCGCAGATCCCGTCGGCGATCGCGGCCGCCTGGGAGTCGGCGCTGACCGCTCCGCACGGCCCGGTGTGGGTGGAGATCCCGCAGGACGTCCTCCTCGCCGAGACCCACCTGCCGGTGGTGACGGCGATGGACGCGACCCCGGAGGACGTGGTCCCGCGCCCCGAACTGACCGCGGTGGCCGCCGACTTGCTGTCACGCGCCGCCCGTCCCGCGATCATCGCGGGCGGCGGTGTCGTACGCGCGGACGCGTCCGGAAAGCTCCGTCAGCTCGCCGAAAAGCTGAGCGCCCCCGTCGTCACCACCTTCGGCGGCAAGGGCGCCTTCCCCTGGAACCACCCGCTCTCCCTCCAGTCCTGGCTGGAGGACCGCCACACCACGGACTTCCTGGAGGACGCGGACGTCCTCCTGGTGGTGGGCTCGGGTCTCGGTGAACTCTCCTCGAACTACCACACGTTCAAGCCCCGCGGCCGGGTCGTCCAGATCGAGGCCGACCTCGGCAAACTGGAGTCCAACCACCCGGCGCTGGGCATCCACGCGGACGCGCGCCTCGCCCTGTCGGCACTGCTGGAGACGGTCGAGGAGCGCACCGACCCGACGGCCGCGGACCGCGTACGCACGGTGCTGGAGAACGTCGCCGAGCGCATCGCCGCCCAGGAACTCACCCTGGAGCAGGACGTGTTGGCGTCGGTGCGCCGGGCCCTCCCGGACGACTCGCCGTCCTTCTGGGACATGACGATCCTGGCGTACTGGGCGTGGTCCGCCTTCGACGCGCGCGACGCGAACACCATGCACTCCGCGCAGGGTGCGGGCGGCCTCGGCTACGGCTTCCCGGCCGCGCTCGGGGCGGCCGCCGCCGACCCCACCCGCCCGGTCCTCGCGGTCTCCGGCGACGGTGGCGCGCTGTACTCGATCGCGGAGCTGGCGACGGCGAAGCAGTACGACCTGAACGTCACCTGGCTGATCGTCGACGACGGCGGCTACGGCATCCTGCGGGAGTACATGACCGGCACCTTCGGCCAGGCGACGGCGACCGAGCTGGCCCGGCCGGACTACGTCGCCCTCGCGGAGTCGTTCGGCGTCCCGGGGGTCCGCACGACCCCCGAGACCCTGGAAGAGGACCTGTCGAAGGCCCTGGCAAGCCCCGGCCCTTCGGTGGTACTGCTCCCGGCCGTACTGCGGATGTTCGCCCCGACCCACCTGGGCTGACGCCCGGCCGCCGGTGGTGGTGGCGGCGGTCTACCAGATCGCCTCCACCCACTCCGGGTGGTCGATGAACGGGTTGCGGTTGTGCTGGTAGGTGTCGTAGATGACCTGGTTGCGGCGCTCCTCGAAGCTGTCCGGCGGGTCCTCGTCGTTCCACTGCTTGAGGACTGAGAGCTTGCCGATGTACGGGTTGCTGCCGTTGGCGACCTTGTCGTCGGGCTCCAGGTCGGCGAAGCCGTCGTCGCCCTCGTAGCGGACCGTCATGTAGAGGATCATGCGGGCCACGTCGCCCTTGACCGCGTCGCGCGGCTCGAAGGAGTCGGAGTCGGTGAGGCTGCCGCCGGCGTTGGTGAAGGTGCTGCCGCCCTCGTCGAAGTCCTTGTTGCCGCGGACGCCGTTGACCTGCACGTCCTCCGGGCGGATGTGGTGGAGGTCGGTGCCGGGGCCGGTCGAGGTGGTGAGGCCGCCGTGCGAGATCGCCCACACGTGCTCGCGGTTCCAGTCGCCGACGTCGCCGCCGTTGAGGTTCTTGCTGCGGGAGAGGCCGGAGTACAGCAGGATCACGTTGCCGCTGTTGTTCGGATCCTGGTCCGTGACCTTCAGGGCGTCCCAGAGCGCCGAGTACGAGAGCTTCGACTGGCTGCTGATGATGGTGTGCAGCGAGGACTTGAGGCTCGTGCCGGTCTTGCCGACCGCGTTCTTGTAGTACGTGGTGTCGTACGCGGTCGTCGTGGCGCTCGCCGGAGTGGCGGTCACCGTCGGCACGGTGAGGCCGACGAGCACGGCGGAGGTGGTCAGCGCCAGCGTCTTCCAGCGGCGTATGTGCGTGGCGGGCATGTGGGGGCGTCCGTTCTACGCGGGTTGAATGAGCGGCCAACCGGAGCGTGACATGGACATGTGTTTCGGTGAGTGAACGGGAGGGGTCGGTTGTGTGTCGGGATCCGGCAAGTCGCTTGTTGTGCAGGCGATTTGGCATACCACTGCGGCCCCCGGCCGAGGGGAACTCGGTCGGGGGCCGCAGTGCGCGCGGGTGTTCGGCCCGCCTGGGTCGAACTGTCCGGGTTGAGCTGCCTCAGTCGAGGTCCGACGGGTCCAGGCGGTAGAGCGACGACGACTGGCTGTTGTGCGTCTGCGAGTTGGACTCGGAGCCGGTGCCGGAGCCGGAGCCGGTGCCGGTGCCGGAGGAGCTGGAGCCCGTGCCGGTGCCGGTGCCGGTGCCGGTCGAGGAGGTCGCGCTCTTGCTGTACGCGCTCTCCTTCACCGCCGTGCCGTGTTTCTGCACCCAGGCCGTGACCTCGGAGCTGACGCTGTCCGAGCCGCCCTGGCCCATGCCACCGCCGCCCATGCCGCCGCCGAGCTGGATGTAGTGCAACTCGCCCTTCTTCACCAGCTCCTTGAGCTTGGCGAGCGTCATCGCCTTGTCGGTGCCGGTCCAACCCCACATGGAGATGACGGGCTGCCCGCTGCTCACGATCAGCTGCGCGGCACTCTGCGAACCGGACACCGCGAGCAGCCACTTGGCGCCGTCCCGGTGCTTCTTCAGGTATGTGATCAGCTCGCTGTTCGCGCCGTCGCCCATACCGCCGCCGAAGCCGCCGCGTCGGCCGGTGGCGCCGTTGGTCCCGCCGGTGCCGTTCGGGGGTGTCCCCGTCCCGCCGCCGGGGAAGGCGCCGTTCTCGCCGCCGCCCTGCTGAGTGCCACCGGGCATGCCGCCGCCGGGGGCACCGCTCGGCGGCGTACCCATCTGGCCGTTCGCACCGCCCTGTTGGGCGCCCTGCTGGGTCCCGCCCGGCATTTCACCGCCTCCCGGACCGCCGTTCCCGCCGCCGAAGCCGCCCCGGCCGCCGCCGGGACCACCCATGCCGCTGCCCGTCGTCGGGCCGGCCGTCGGGTTGGTGCCGCCCATGCCGCCGCCCGTGCCGGAGGGCACCGAAGCGGCGTACGCGGCCGGACCGGCGACGGATGCGACGACCGCGGCGGCCACGGAGGCCGCGAACAGCTGGACGCGTCGGCCGGAGCGGAAGACCAGCAGGCCCGTGATCGCGAGCGCCATGACCACCGCGACGGTCGGCCACAGCCAGGTGTTCCAGCCGGAGGCCCGGCGCAGCAGCACGACCGACCAGATGCCGGTGGCGCCCAGGGCGACGGGCAGTACCCACACCCACCGCTTGTCGGCGCGGAAGGCGCGCAGCAGCATGACGCCGCCGCCTCCGCACAGCGCCGCGACACCGGGCGCGGGGGCGGTCGTGTAGTACGGGTGCATGGTGCCCTCGGCCATCGCGAAGGTCAGGTAGTGCAGCGCGGTCCAGCCGCCCCAGAGCACCAGCGCGGCACGCGTCGGGTCGGTGCGCGGCGCACGCCCGCACAGCACCAGACCGCCCACGAGCGCGATGCCCGCGAAGGGCAGCAGCCACGAAATCTGGCCGCCCAGGATGTCGTTGAACATCCGGCCGAGGCCGGCGGTCCCGGAGAAGCCGCCGCCCCCGCCGCCCCCGCCGCCGAAGACCCGGCCCAGGCCGTTGTAGCCCATGATCAGGTTCCAAGCGGTGCCGTCCGTCGAGCCGCCGATGTACGGCCGCTCGGACGCGGGCACCAGTGACACGGCCGCCGCCCACCAGAAGCTGGAGACGGCCAGGGCCACGCCCGCGAGCAGCAGGTTCACGATCCGCTTCACCAGGCCGAGCCGGGACGCGTACAGGTAGACCGCGAAGACGGCGGGCAGCGCGATGTAGCCCTGGAGCATCTTGGTGTTGAAGGCGAGTCCGAAGCAGACCGCGGAGCCGATCAGCGGCAGCAGCTTGTCGTGGCGCACGGCGCGCAGCGCGAGCGCCGCGCCGCCGACCATCAGCAGGACCAGCAGCGAGTCGGGGTTGTTGTCCCGGTTGATGGCGACGGTGATCGGGGTGAGCGCGAGCACGAGCGCGGCGATCGCCGCGGCGGCGTGCCCGAAGACCCGCTTCACCGAGGAGTGCAGGATCCAGATCGTGCCGAGCGCGGCCCCGATCAGCGGCAGCATCATCTGCCAGGTGCCGTAGCCGAACACCCGGCAGGACAGGCCCATGACCATGAGCACCAGCGGTGGCTTGTCGACGGTCATGAAGTTGCCCGCGTCGAGCGAGCCGAAGAACCACGCCTTCCAGCTGTGCGTACCGCTGAGCACGGCCGCGCTGTAGAAGCTGTTCAGGCTGGAGGAGGAGAGGTTCCAGGAGTACAGGCCTCCGGCCAGCACCATGATCGCGATCAGCGCGGGGAGCGACCAGCGGGGTGCGGCGGATGTGGGGGACGGCCCCTGGGGCGGCTCGACGGCCGGTGCGCCGGGGGTGGGAGCGGGGGCCACGGGGCGGCCGGGGGCCGGGGACAGTGGATCGGTGGCAGATGTCACCAGTGCACCCTGCATATGCCCGATGAGCACGGGCTGTGCTCTGCCTGGGGGCGAGCTGTGGATGGATGAGATACGGGTAAGAGAGCCATACCTGGTGCGCCGACCCCGTTTCGGGTGCCCGCTCGGTGGCACGGGCAGCCGTGCAGATGAATGCCTCATGGTGATCACTCATTCGGCTGCCCCGGACCTCCGACGAACGATATGTTCCCTGGGGCCACAGCCATGCCCGGCCAGGCCACTGTCGGACCTGGCGATTACCCTGAGCGCGGAGAGGAGGACAGCTTGCTGTTGAGATTCCGCGTCGCGAACGTACGGTCCCTGCGCGATGAGCAGGAGCTGTCCTTCGTCGAGCCCGAAGACGAAACGAGCTCAGCGGCCCGGCTGGTGGAGCTGGCGGGCGGCCGGTCATTGGGAGTCCTCCCGCTGATCGGCATCTTCGGTGCCAATGCGTCGGGCAAGTCGAATGTGCTCACTGCACTCGTCGACATGCGTAATGCGGTCCTCAACTCCTATGCGCGTTGGGCTTCGTACGAGGGCATTCCGCGCGCTGTCTTCGCACTCGATCCCAAGGGGCAGAGCGAGCCGAGCTTCTTCGAAGTCGATCTCGTCATGGACGGGGTGCGCTGGACGTACGGTTTCGAGCTCGGTAGGACGCGCGTCGAAGCCGAATGGCTGCACAGCTACCCGCGAGGTCACCGCCAGGTGTGGCTGGACCGGGACGCCTCCCGGGCAGAGGTATACGAGTGGCGGGGTAACCGGGTCAAGGACCGCGCGCAGCTCGCCCGGCGTACCCGTCCGAACGCACTGCTGCTCTCCACGGCAGGGACGGACAATCACCCGCAGCTGTCTCCCCTCTTCCACTGGTTCCGCCGCAATCTGTGGCTGATCAATCCGGAGGAGGAACGGCCACAGCGCGAGGCGTTCACCAGACAGGAACTTTCCGGAGCCCGGGCCCGCCGCATCGAAGAACTGTTGCGCGTGGCCGACCTCGGCATCACCGGAACCGAAGTCGTGGACGACGGCAAAGGCCGGGCGACGGTGAAGCTGGTCCACCGCTCGGCCACGGGCGAAGTCGCCTTCGACTGGCAGACGGAGTCGTTGGGTACCCGGTCCTGGTTCGCTCTACTTGGCCCATTGCTGCTGGCCTTGGACGAGGGCGCCGTGCTGCTCGTCGACGAGCTGGACGCCAGCCTGCATCCGCGCTTCGCCGCCGAAGTCGTCCGACTCTTCCACGACCCGTACGCCAATCCGAACGGCGCGCAGCTGGTCTTCACCTCGCACGACCCGTCCGTGCTCACCACGCCGAGTGGTGGGCGACTGCTGGAGCCCGGCCAGGTGTGGCTGACGGAGAAGGACAAGGACGGGGCGACAGAGCTCTATCCGCTGACCGCGGCATCCCCTGGGGAGGGCGAGGACCTGATGAAGTCGTATCTGGCGGGGGCCTTCGGCGCGGTCCCGTCTCTCTTGGATGGGCAGATCGCCCGGCGGCTGATGGCCGCCCGTGAGGACGCCGAGCACGAGGTGGAGCAGGGCTGATGGCGAGGACGAGGGGGAAGGACTCGCTGGGGCCGGCGCAGCGCCGCGGGCGGCGCAAGAGAGTCGTCCACGTCTTCACCGAGGGGCTGCTCACAGAACCCTCGTACATCGAGATCATCAAGCAGCACGGAGTCCCGGCCGACCCGGCGCTGACCGTGGAGGTGCGCATCGCGAACGCCTCTGCCCCCGGCTCCCAGCGCAAGCCGCTCAAGCTGGTCGAAGCGGCGGTCAGGCTGATGCGGGACGAGCAACGGCAGGCGAAGCGCAGCGGCCTGGAGAAGAAGTACTTACCGCAGGTCTGGTGCCTCTTCGACCGAGACGAGCACGAGGGCATCGAGACCGCGTTGAAGCAGGCGCGGGAGGGCGACGTCAGAGTCGCCTTCTCTCATCCCTGCTTCGAGGTCTGGCGCCTGCTACACCACAAGCCGGTCACCGGCACGTTCGGCGGGGTCTGCGGTCAGGTGACGACGAGACTGCCGTTCGCGAGGACTCCGAAGGACTCGGCGAACATCAAGCTGGTACTGCCGCACCAGATCACCGGGGGCTACCTGGATGCGAGGAAGCGCGCCCGTCAGATGAATGCTCAGCACGGCGACCACGTGTCACTCGTGAACCGGGACCCGTACACCGATGTTCACGAATTCGTGGAGCAAGGGCTCGGAATTGCCTCGTACTGACCGGCTCACGCCGTTGCTGTTCCCGGCGGGCCTGCATCCCGACCGATACCGACAAGCGGATTTCGGTACGGACCGCAGCGGCCGTAGGGTTCCTACGTCACTTCAGGTCGTAGGGAGTCGTACGTGGCCAAGCTCACGCTCGCGCAGTTGGAGCGGCATCTTTTCGCCGCCGCGGACATCCTCCGCGGGACGATGGATGCCTCCGAGTACAAGGACTACATCTTCGGGCTGCTCTTCCTGAAGCGGGCCAATGACGAGTTCGAGGCGGCGCGGGAACGGATCGAGGAGCAGGCGGCCAAAGAGCTGGGCCTCACCGGTGAGGTGCTGGCCGGTTATCTGGAGCAGGAGTCGGCGTACAGCGACCGTGACGTGCTGTTCGTCCCGAAGATCGCCCGCTGGGAGCGGATCTCGTCTGCCACTCACAACATTACCGAGGACCGACTGCGTCCGGCTCTGCAGGCGCTTGAGGGGCAGAACGCCAAGCTAAAGGGCCTCTTCGACCACCTCGACTTCAACCGCATCGGCGGCTCCGGCGCGGCTGCGGGCGCGGCCAAACTCGCCGACCAACGGCTGAAGCTGCTCATCGCACACTTCGGCCGTATCCGGCTGCGTACGGACGACTTCGAGTTCCCCGACCTGATCGGTGCCGCCTACGAATACCTGATCAAGGAGTTCGCGGACTCGGCGGGCCGCAAGGGCGGCGAGTTCTATACCCCGCGTGCCGTGGTCCGCATGATGGTCGAGCTGCTGGGCCCCAAACAGGGGATGCGGATCTACGACCCGTGCGTCGGCTCGGGCGGCATGCTCATCCACGCCAAGGAGTACGTGGAGGAGCACGGAGGCGACACATCGGACATGTTCTTCGCGGGCCAGGATGCCAACAGCGGCTCGTGGATCATGTCGACGATGAACATGGTGCTGCACGGGGTGCGCCGCTTCGACCTGCACACGGGCGACACGCTCGCCGAGCCGGCGCATGTGCCGAAGTCGGACGCGGATCGGTTCGACGGTGTGCTCAGTAATCCGCCCTTCTCCATGGACTACGTGCTCAGTGACCTGGCGTACGGTGCGCAGCGCACGACGTACGGGGCGACGAGCGAGCGTGGCAAGGCTGACCTGATGTTCCTCCAGCACATGCTGTGGGAGACCAAGCGGGAGGGGCGGGCTGGCATGGTCATTACGGTCATGCCGCACGGTGTGCTGTTCCGTGGAGGCGGCGAGCAGGAGATCCGTACGAAGCTGCTGGACGAGGACGCGATCGAGGCGGTCATCGGCCTCGCCCCGAACCTTTTCTATGGCACCGGCATCCCGGCCTGCATCCTGGTGTTGCGCCCGCCGGGGAAGAAGGACCCGGCGCGGGTCGGCAAGGTGCTGTTCATCAACGCGGACCGAGAGTTCCTCGCGGAGCGGGCGCAGAGCGTGCTGCTGCCCGAGCACGCTGAGAAGATCACGTCCGCCTTCCACGAGTACGCGGAGGTACCTGGCTTCTCGCGTGTCGTCAGCCGCGAGGAGCTGCGGGACAACGATGACAACCTCAATATCCGCCGCTACGTGGACAACACGCCAGCGCCGGAACCGCAAGATGTGCGGGCGCACTTGGTAGGTGGAGTCCCGCGTGCGGAGATCGAGGCGAAGAAGGAGCTGCTCGACTCGTACGGGATTGTGCTGACGGATCTCTTCGCGGAGAGGGACCCGGTCGACGTGAAGTACGTGGACTTCCTGCCGGAGGGGCAGAGGCCGGACACGGTGAGGCTGGGGGAGCTGACCCATCCGCGTGAGGACACTCTTCGGGCGGCTTTCGACAAGTGGTGGGTGGCGGAGGCACAGCAGTTGGAGGCAGTTGCCGCGACACCGGAGCGACTTGCGGACCTGACGCCCTCGGAGCGCAAGGCTGCCCTGATGGCGGTGCGCGGCTCGCTGATCGAGTCGTTTGTGGAACAGTTGGGAGTTGTGGGTCTACTGGACCGATACGCGCTGTCGGGCGCGGTGGCTGGCTGGTGGTACGAGGCCAAGTATGACCTGCTCGCGTTGTCGGAGAACGGGTTTGCGGGGGTCGTGGACGGCTGGGTGGAGAACGTCGAGACGATGCTTGCACCTGAACAGGACCCGAAGACAAGGAAGTTGAGGAAACGGACGGCTGCTGAGCGGCGGCAGGCGTATGACCACAAGGTGGTTGCTGCGATCGCCCCGGACTTCCTGGAGGAACTGGCGGCGGCGGACGCGCGGAAAGCGGAGCTGGATGCGCGATGGAGGGAGCTGAACGCGGATCCGGAGTCGTCGGAGGACGGTGAGGGTGACGAAGGTGGCGAGGACGCTGTCACACGCGAGGCCATGGCCCTGAGCGTTGAGCAGTTGGCGGAGCTTGCCCAGGTGAAGAAGGACCGCACGAAGGTGGGTGCGCTGATCAAGCGCCTTGAGGCGGACTTCTGGTTTGAGCGGGCCTTGGGCGAGCAGCCCATGCTGGGCGAGGAGCTGCCACGACTGTTCCGGGCGCGGGGGGCGTTGGAGCCGGAGGGGGAGCGCCGGGTGGTGCTGGACCTGCTGCGGGATGACCTGGCGGGCAAGCTGGATGGTCATGTGGTGCGACGTCGGCGGGAGTTGGCGGAGGCGTACGGGGTGTGGGAGGCGAAGTACGCGGTATCGCTGCGGGAGATCCGGGTGGGGCGGGCGAAAGCGGCGGCGGAGCTGGATGGGTTCCTGAAGGAGCTTGGGCATGACCTCTGACGCTAAGGGTTGGGTGTCTGCTCCGTTGCGGAGGTACCTATCACGAATCGAGGCAGGGCGAAGCCCAGATTTGCCTGATACTCCTACCGCTCCCGGCGGTTGGGGCGTTCTTAAGGTCAGCGCGGTGAATTCGAGTGGTTACCGTCCGAGTGAGAACAAGGCTGTCATAGACCTTGGCTCGGTCGAGCCGCGCTATGAAATTCGCCCGGGAGACTTGCTGTTCTCTCGTGCGAACACCCCTGAGCTGGTGGGATCGGCGTGTCTCGCCACCGTCTCCAGCGAGCGCCTTCTTCTGTCGGACAAGACGCTTCGCTTGATCGTCGACCCATCACTTGCTGATCCTCGCTATGTCTGTATCTGCTTGTCCAGCCATCAGCTTCGTCGGCAGATCGTGAATGCGGCGTCGGGTAGCAGCATGAGCATGCAGAATATTAGCCAAGCCGCCATTGAGGGACTCGTTCTGCGGTGGCCACCCTTGCGTGAGCAGCGGCGGATCGTCGAGGTCATCGAATCGGTTGATAGTGTGATCTCGCTATCGGATCAGGCCCTGGGAAAGGAGTTGCTCGTCGAGGACGGGCTGCTGAAGCGCTTCCTGGAGCCATCGCCGGACGATCCGGTAGACGATTGGATCGATGGCTATTTCGTCGACCTGGCCCACCTGCAGCGAGGGTTCGATATTACGGTCGCTGAGCAGCGCCAAGGCGTGATTCCTGTGGTCTCTTCCTCAGGCATTTCGAGCTTTCATGACGTTGCTAAGGTTGCAGGCCCGGGAGTTGTTACGGGGCGCAAGGGTAAGCTTGGGGATGTTTACTATCTGGAATCAGATTACTGGCCCCACGACACTAGTCTTTGGGTTACCGATTTCAAGGGCAATGATCCGTACTTTGTGGCGCTCTATATGAGGGCCATGCGCCTTGAGCGGTTTGATGCGGCCACTTCCGTTCCTACGCTTAATAGGAATGTTGTGCATCGAGTTCCGGCAGTTTTCCCTCGGGTTTCACGGCAGCGTGAAATTGTTGCCCGCATCAAGGAGCAGAGTGTCAGGGTGTCGGCGTTGAAGGATGAAATCGCCAAGCTGAGAGCCCTTAAGGTCGGCCTGGTGGACGACTTGTTGGCTGGCGGTGTCTGAATGGCGGTAGTCGCCACGGCTGAGTAAACGGCTGCCACCCCCATCGCGGAACGGGGGCCGGTCGCTTTGGGGCGCTGCCAGGGTGTTCAGGTAGGGAAATCCCCGTCCTTGATGGCCGTGACGAACGATGACCAACCAGCCGCAGGGAACACCAAGGCGGGGCCGTGCGGGATCTTGGAGTCCCTGACGGGGACGCCTGACGGGTGGCCGTCCAGCACCTCGACGCAACTGTTGGCCTCGGTTCCGCTGTAGGACGACTTGCGCCAACCGCTCAGTGTGTCTGCGCTTGGGATGGTGTGCTCAGCCATGGTGTCCGTAGTCCTTCGCTGTCGCCCTCAGCAGGGCAAGGGACTCTTGCAGCGGCAACGCGTCGCTCAGTGCGAGATGGTAGGCGCCCTGGAGTCGTTCGACGATGGCGGGGGCGTCGTGAACCTTGCCGAACTGCAGGCCCTCGGAATAGGCCACAGGAGGCTGGTCCTCGAACCACATCAGCGTCAGCATGCTGTTCAGGATCTGGTAAGCGCCTACACTGTACGGAATCACGTGCACGCGTACCCGCTCGTCCTCAGCCAAGCGGACCATATGCATGAGCTGTTCCGCCATGACCTCCGGGCCGCCGACCGGGCGTCGTAGTACTGCCTCGTCCAACAGTGCCCACACTACGGGCGTCACTGGGGCGGTGAGGATCCTCGAGCGCTCGAGCCGTGTGACAACGTTCCTGTCACGCTCCTCTTCACTCGCAGGCGGGTATCCGACGCTCAGAAGAGCACGCGCGTACCTCTCCGTCTGCAGGATGCCAGGCACGAAGGTGGGCGCGAACTCACGGATCACCGTTGCCTGTTGTTCGAGTTGTCGGGCTGCCTCGAAGTAGTCTTCGACCGCTGCGTTGTCCTGAGGCAGGAAGCTGCTCAGCACATTCCCCGTGCCCAGAGCCGTATCCAGACGCCGTGCGTCCTCCTTCGAAGGGATGCGGCGCCCAGCTTCGACGTGGGCGATGTGCGAGCGGGTCATGACCGCCATGTCGGCCAGTTGCTGCTGCGTCAGGCCGGCCGTCTCGCGCTGCTGCTTGAGCCAGTCACCGTACGTGCTGCTCATGGCCAACTCCCTTGTGACAAATGCCTGGTCACGCTCACCACTCTGGCGAGCCTAGACCGCACTGTCTCACTCTGTGAGTTGATCGCTACAGAAAGCGATACCCCCGCGACCGCGCGACCGGTCCGGGGGCGTGGCCATCAACGAACCCAACGGAGTTGACGACATGACTCACCGTATCGTCCGCCTCTTCGAGCCGCTGGTGCGGTTCCTGTTCCCCGGCTCGGGGCGCCATCGCCTGGCCGCCACCGCCACCGCTCCTGTGTACCGATGCGCCACCCCCTCGTACGCCCACGGGCAGACCGCCCGTCGCGTCGGCTCCCGCCCCCTGCGCGGCGAGGACAACGCGATGGTCCGCCCCTATCTCGTCGTTCATGAGCAGCGTGAGGAAGCACGGCGGCAGCGGGCCCGGCGACGTGCCCTGTGGCTCGCCGTGCACGGCGTCGACATCGGGCCGCGGCTCATCCATGGCGTGGAGGTGACCGCGTGATCGGCGGCCAAGCGCAAGCGGCGCGACTGCTCCCGTGGGCCGGTCCGGAGGGCAAGCCCTGCTACCTCGTCGGCGACGGGACCGGTTACCTCTCCCACGTCGCCGACAACATCGAGTGCGTGCAGCTCGGCATGGCGGGTGAACTCCTTGACCATGCGGCCGACATGCTCGCCGACCGTAAGGCCACCTTCGCGCAACTGCACTTCCTTGCATCCTGAATGGCCGAAGCGCTGCGCGACGTCCACCGCATCGCGGAGGGCCGGGGCGCCCGCCTTCCCGCGTCCGAGTATGACGATCCTGACGAGATCGACGTTCCTGACGGCACTGAGAGCCGCGTACCGGAATCCTGATTCGCCCCGCCGTACGGCGCACCCCCAGCCCGGGGGCGTACTCCACATATCCTGGTACGCCTCCGGGCCCCCGCCCTACCCGCCCTCATCCGGCCGGAACCCTCCCCCCAACCCCGCCCAAGGCGCAGAATGGATCACCTGAGCGGGCAGGCGAGGGCGGGCGGAAGGCGCGGCGCATGGCAGTGCAGGTCGAGCGGGACGAGGTGGAGCGGCCGTTCGTCGAGCAGCTCACCGCCATGGGCTGGACGCACGTCCCCGGTACGGAGGTTGGCACGCTCGACGTCGGTACGCCGCTCCTCGTCGATGAGCTCAAAGCCGCCCTGCGACGTATCAACCTCCGCGCAACGGACCGTGAGCCATGGATGGACGATACCGATGTCGCCCGCTCCGTCGGGGAGTTGGCCTCCGTCCCGCTCGGTAAGGGCATCGCCCAGGCCAACTTCGACGCCACCGACCTGCTGCTCAGCGGATACGTCCTCACCGGACCCTCCGCCGCACACGGCGGTGCGTCCGCCACCGTCCAGTACATCGACTGGCACCCCGACCACGTTGCGCTCAACGTCTTCACCGTGGTCGACCAGCTCCGCGTCAAGAACCGTTCCGGGGACGTGTCGATACTGGACATCGTCCTTTTCGTGAACGGCATCCCCCTCGTCGCCGTCGAGTGCAAGAGCCCCGATCTCGCCGAGCCCGTCCGCAGCGCCGTACTCGACCTGAGGCACTATGCCGGCGACCCGATTGACGACGACGAGCGCGCCGGAACCGACCTTCCGCTCCCTGGCGGTGTGCCGGAGCTATTCCGTACCGTTCAGCTGCTGGTGGCCGCCACCGGCGAGACCGCTCACCTCGGCACCGTCACATCCACGCCCGATCACTACTACCCGTGGCGAAGCGTGGCACCTGAGAATGAGAGCACGCTCAGGTCGGAACTGCCCGGCGGCACTGGAAAGTTGACCGAGCAGCACAAGCTCGTCGGCGTGGTCCTGCGGCCCGCCGCCCTCCTCAACTTCGTACGCCATTACGTCATCCCGCTGCCCGTCGAGACCGACTCCGGCGCGGTGCGAACCGTCAAGGTGGTCGCCCGCCACCAGCAGTACCGGGCCGCGGAGAAGGCCGTACGGAAACTGCTCACCGGCCGCGCGCGCGGCGGCCCGGTTCTCGACGACGAGCGCGGTGGCGTCATCTGGCACACGCAGGGCTCCGGCAAGAGCCTCACCATGACCTTCCTGGTGCGCCGGGTGCATCTGCATCCGAAACTCAGCGAGTTCACGGTCGTGATCGTCACCGACCGCACTCAGTTGCAGGACCAACTCTCCGGGACCCTGAAGCTGAGCGAGTCGGACGTCGAGACGGCCGAGACCCGTACGCAGATGGAAGGGCTGCTGCGGGACGGTGGGCGTCGGGTCGTCTTCGCGATGATCCAGAAGTACGGGGGCGGGTTCACCTTCGCCGCGGAAGCCGACGGCGACGGTGACGACCGGGACCTCGCGGGCGAGTACCAGGCTGCCGAGCAGGCCAGGAAGAGCAAGCGGCGCAAGAGCCCGCCTCCGGTTCCGAACTTCCCCGAGTGCAACACCTCGCCCGAGATCCTCGTCCTCGTCGACGAGGCGCACCGATCGCACACCAGCGTTCTGCACGCTGCACTGCGGAAGGCCATTCCCAACGCCGCGAAGATCGGGTTCACGGGTACGCCGATCATGACCGGCGAGGAGGCCGACACACGCCGGATCTTCAGCGGCGGCCCGGATCGGGGCTTCCTCGACACCTACCGCATGGAGGACGCCGAGCGCGACGGGGTCGTCGTGCGCATCCGCTACGAGGGGCGCACCGGCGAAGGCAAGGTTCAGGACAAGGACGGCCTGGACCGCGACTTCGAGGATCTGATCCGCGACCGCAGCGACGACGAGCGGGCCACTCTGCTCAGACGCTGGCCCACCGAGCGTGATGTCGCCGAGTCCTGGCCGATGATCTGCAAGAAGGCCGAGGACATGCTGGAGCACTGGGTGTGCTGGGTGTTGCCTGGTGGCGGGTTCAAGGCTCAGGTCGCGGCCGTCAGCCGGAAGGCCGCGGTCGAGTACCACCACGCCCTGCGCCGGGCGCGTGACCAACTCCTCGCCGATCTCGTCGAGTTCAAGCCGGAATCGGTTCACGGGATCCCGGTCAAGGAGCTTCCGCAGCGTCTTCGCTACCTGTACCAGGCTTACGAGTTCCGGGCACTGCTCCGTCGCATCGACTTCGTGCCGATCATCTCTCCGGGTGCGGAGCGCAAGCGCCGCAAGTGGCTGCACTGGACCGACCCGAACCGGCAGAAGGCGTACATCGAACGCTTCCTCGAGGCGTTCCCGCATCTGCCGCCCGAGCCCGACTGGGTCGCCGCGACGCCCTTCAACATCCCGGAGCCGGACATTCCCGAGAGCGGCCTCGGGGCCGACACACCTTGGTCCGACATACCGACCGGGGAGCCGGAACCGCCTCTGGAGCCTTCGAAGGCCGCCGTCCCCGACCCTGTACACCCGGAAAGCCCCATCGCCTTCCTGATCGTGAAGTCGATGCTGCTCACCGGATTCGACGCCCCGCGCGAGCAGGTGCTCTATCTCGACCGGCCGATCCGTGACGCCGAGCTGCTTCAGGCCGTCGCCCGGGTCAACCGGCCCGCGCCGGGCAAACAGGTCGGCTATGTCGTGGACTACTACGGCGTCTTCGAGCACCTCTCCAGTGCACTCGCCGACTACCGGCAGGCCGACGTCGACGACACCATGCGCAGCCTGTCCGAGGAGGTTCGGGACTTGGCGCCGGCTGCAGAGCGGGTGCGTACCTTCCTCAGCGGTCATGGCGTCACGGATGCGGACCTCGCCGACCTTGCTCGGCTGCGGGGCGCCGTGCTGGCCTTCGAGGACGAGACGGCGCGCCTCGGATTCGACGAGGTGCTCCACGAGTTCCTCGCCGTACTGGAGCGGGTGCTGCCGCACGAGGACGCGCTGGACTACCTTGCCGACGCGCGGCGTTGGGGGATGCTGCAAAAGCGCATCCGGCGTCTGTACCGGGACGACATCGGTGGGACGTTCACCCTGCGTCGGTACGGCCGCAAGGTCCGGGCCATGATCGCCGACCATCTGGAGGGGCCGGAGATCGAGCAGGTCATTCCGCCTGTCTCGCTCACCTCGCCCGCCTTCGACGACATGGTGCGCGAGCTGCCCCCGCGCGAGGCCGCGGCCGAGATGGGGCACGCCCTCCGGTTCCACCTGGAGGAACGCGTCAAGAGGGAGGACCCGGAGAAGTACGACAGGCTCTCCAAACGACTGGAGGAGATCCTGAAGCAGATGCCCGGCCGCTTCGAGGACCAGGTCGAGGAGTTCGAGACGCTCATCGAGCAGGCCCGGCAGGAGGACGAGGAGGACCCGGCGCTCGCAGGGCTCAGCCCGCTGGAGCAGCGCGTTCATCGGCTTCTGGACCAGCTCCTGGAGGACAACCCGGGTATCGAGGGCGGCGTTCAGGACACGCGACCTCTGGTCGTCGCCGTGTGCGATACCGCGGCGAGCACGATGTCCAAGGCCTCCTACCAGGGACAGCACCAGGACATCACGCTGCTCGCGAACGGCATCCAGACACAGCTGATTCGCAGTGGCCTCAGGCCCGCGACCGCCGACTGGGGGCCGCTCACCAGCGTTTCCCAAAGACTCGCGGCGTACGCGGAGAACAACCGGCAGCAGTTCCTGAGCCGGGCCAGGGGAGAATAGGGCGCGTGACCGCGCTCGCCGAGAACCGCCAGGCCCAGACACCCGTCGACGGTGACTCGGTCACAGTCGACGGCCTCTCCTTGCGCGTACGTGCGAGTGCCCGCAGGAAGCGATTCGCGCTCACCGTGGAGCCGGACGCGACTCTGACGCTGCATGTTCCCGAAGGGCGCCCGAGGGCGGAGGCGGAGGGCTTCGTACGGGCGCACCGGGAGTGGGTGGTCGCGAAGCTCGGTCGACGGGAGCGGACTCGCCCGCTGAACCCCGCCAAGCAGCTGGCCGAGGGTGAGGTCTTCCGCTACCTGGGGCGGACGTACCGCTTGGCCGTGTCGGACAGCGCACCCGGAGACGGCAGGGTCCGGCTGGTCGCCGGACGGCTGGTCATTGCCCAGAAACAGGCCGAGGATGCGGCGGAGGGGCGTAACGCACTGGTCGACTGGTACTGCCGGGCAGGTCGGGCTTGGGTCTCCAACCGACTCCAGCCCTGGGCGTCCCGCATGGCGGTGGGCGAGCCCGAGCTGGACGTGCGGGACTTGGGGCAGAAGTGGGGCGCGTACCAGCCTGGGGACGGGGCGAGTGGGCGGGGCCGGATGAGCCTGGGGTGGCCGCTCTTCCAACTGCCCATGCACCTTGTCGACTACGTCATCGCACATGAATTGGCTCATGTGAAGGTGTCAGGGCACGGCGCGGACTTCTGGCGACTGGTGCGACTCGCGTTGCCGGAGTACGAGGAACGTCGCGCCGAGCTTGATGAGCTGGGGCGTCGTATGTGGATGGGGGAGATCCGCTGAGAGCAGCTGCGCGGCGGATCTGGCGCGGGTTCAGGCACAGCTAGCTTTGGGCTACTCAAGGAGAGAGGGGAACTTCTTCTTGTACGTGCACGCTTGATCGCTGAAGCCGGTGCAGAACTCGGCGGATTGCTTGTTGTCGAAACCATTGCCGGGGAGGCCGCCCGGCGGAATGAAGCCGGGTATCGCCTGGAACACGTCGGCAGCCGCCTCCGCCCGCTTCGTGTCCTTCTTGGCCTCGTCGAGATGCTCGCCCGCCTGTTGCAGGTGCTTGCGCAGCTCGCTACGGGGTGAGCCCGATGTCTTGTGGAGGTTGCTCGTCTGGGCCAACTCGTTGCTGCCCGTGCCGATGATGCGCAAGGTATTCAAGGTCGCGTACAGCTGACCGCAGAGATACGCCTTGCTATGTCCGTTGCTGGCCATGGCCCCTCCCGCCCCTCCGGTGACTACTGCCACTCACTACCCCGAACCCCCGCCCCGGGAACGCACGTACAACTTTTGGCCACCCCTATGAGTCAAGGGATGCGACTGCGCCCGTGGCGCATTCGTATCGGTTCAAGGGGATGGGAAGCCTCCATGACTCACCGGATATCCCGGGGTACCCGTGTGCTCGCAGCGAGCCTCGGGGCCGGAGTGATCGTGCCGTTCGTGGCGGCCGCGGCGCCCGCCGCCGCTGCGACGACACCGACGGTCACCTGTACATCGGCCCAGGCGGGCCTGGCCGCCAAGCTGCAGAAGGACATCACCGCGGCGCTCGCGAACCGCACCGGCACGGTCGCGGTCGGCCTCTACGACCGCGCCACCAAGACGACGTGCACCCTGCGGAGCGGCACCGCCTTCGACTCCGCCAGTGTCGTGAAGGTGACCGTTCTCGCCACGCTGCTGTGGGACGCGAAGAAGCACAACCGCTACCTGACCGACCGTGAGGCCTCCCTCGCCAAGGCCATGATCACCCGGTCGGACAACAACGCGACCACCACCCTGTGGAAGCAGCTGGGCATGACGAAGATCAAGGGCTTTCTGGCCGCGGCCGGCATGACCCAGACCGTGCCGGGCGCGAACGGCTACTGGGGCCTGACCCAGATCACCGTCACCGACGAGCAGAAGCTGCTCAAGCTCATCACCGCCAAGAACACGGTGCTGAGCGACAACTCCCGCGCGTACATCCTCAAGCTGATGGGCCAGGTCATCTCCTCGCAGCGCTGGGGTACGCCGGCCGGGGCGCCCTCGTCCGTGTCCGTGCACGTCAAGAACGGCTGGCTGCAGCGCTCCACGCACGGCTGGCGGGTGCACAGCGTCGGCACCTTCAACGGGGCCGGTCACGACTACATGATCACGGTGCTCACACACGGCAACAGCACCATGAGCTACGGCGTCACCACCATCCAGAACGTGGCCAAGGCCATCCACAAGGACTTGGTGCCGACGACGACCACGAGCAGCGCCACCGTCCAGCGGTACACGCCGACGGCCACCCCGCAGGAGGCGTTCCCGGCGGTGCCGTCGGGCGGCTGACGCTTCACGGGGACCATCTCCTCGTGAACTGTCCTTCACTGGGCGCCCAGGCCAAGCAGCCGTAGCCCAACCCGCTCCTCGACAACATCGAGGGCCTCGCGGTCACCTGCCGCACCCACGGCCGTCTGAACCTGCTCCTGGCCAGCGACGACAACCAGAACCCGGTCCAGATCACCCGCTTCTACTCCCCGCGGGTCCGGCTGCCGCAGGGGACGAATATTGCGGAGGGATGAAATCCGCTTCATTCGGCGTTGGTGCCTTCCGGCGGAGTGAGATCTACGGAAGGCACCGGCGTGGCAGCGCAGCAGGGGGAAATGCGGGGCCGGGCGCGGCGGGAACAGGGGTCCGGCTGGGCACGGCGACTGGCCGGGTACGCATGGCGGTACCCGAAGGACGTCGTCCTCGCGCTCGGCTCCTCGCTGGCCGGCATGGCCGTCATGGCGCTGGTCCCGCTGATCACCAAGGTGATCATCGACGACGTGGTCGGGAACCACACCAGGGGCATGGCCCCCTGGGCCGGCGCGCTGATCGGCGCCGCCGTCGTCGTCTACGTCCTCACCTACATACGCCGCTACTACGGCGGCCGCCTCGCCCTCGACGTCCAGCACGACCTCCGTACGGGGATGTACGAGACGATCACCCGGCTCGACGGCCGGCGCCAGGACGAGCTGTCCACCGGACAGGTCGTCGGACGGGCGACGAGTGACCTCCAGCTGATCCAGGGCCTCCTCTTCATGCTGCCGATGACCATCGGCAACATCCTGCTCTTCCTGATCTCCCTCGCGATCATGGCCTGGCTGTCCCTGCCGCTCACCCTGGTCGCGCTCGCCGTCGCCCCCGCCCTCTGGTTCGTCGCCAAGCACAGCCGCTCCAAACTGCACCCCGCCACCTGGTACGCGCAGGCGCAGGCCGCCGCCGTCGCGGGAGTCGTCGACGGCGCCGTCAGCGGCGTACGCGTGGTGAAGGGCTTCGGGCAGGAGGAGCAGGAGACCGGGAAACTCAGGGAGGTCGGGCGGCGGCTCTTCGCGGGGCGGCTGCGGACCATCCGGCTCAACGCCAAGTACACCCCGGCCCTCCAGGCCGTCCCCGCCCTCGGCCAGGTCGCGATGCTCGCGCTGGGCGGCTGGCTGGCGGTGCGCGGGCAGATCACGCTCGGTACGTTCGTCGCGTTCTCCTCGTACCTCGCCCAGCTCGTCGGGCCCGTGCGCATGCTCGCCGTCGTCCTCACCGTCGGGCAGCAGGCCCGCGCCGGTGCCGAGCGCGTGCTCGAGCTCATCGACACCGAGCCGTCGATCCAGGACGGGACGAAGACCCTGCCCGCCGACGCGCCCGCGACGGTCGAGTTCGACGACGTGTCGTTCGGATACGAGGAGGGGCGGCCGGTCCTGGACGGGCTGTCGTTCGAGATCCGGCCGGGCGAGACCCTCGCCGTCGTTGGCTCCTCCGGTTCCGGGAAGTCCACGGTCTCCCTCCTTCTCCCGCGCTTCTACGACGTCACGCACGGCGCCGTCCTCGTCGGCGGCCACGATGTGCGTGAGCTGACGCAGGAGTCGCTGCGCGCCGCGATCGGGCTCGTCCCCGAGGACTCCTTCCTCTTCTCCGACACCGTGCGCGCCAACATCGCGTACGGCCGCCCGGAGGCGACCCAGGCGGAGATCGAGACGGCGGCCCGCGTCGCCCAGGCCGACCGGTTCATCGCCGAGCTGCCCGACGGCTACGACACCAAGGTCGGCGAGCACGGCCTCACCCTCTCCGGCGGCCAGCGGCAGCGCGTCGCGCTCGCCCGGGCGATCCTCACCGACCCGCGGCTGCTCGTCCTCGACGACGCCACCTCCGCCGTGGACGCCCGGGTCGAGCACGAGATCCACGAGGCCCTCAAGGGGGTCATGGAGGGCCGCACCACCCTCCTGATCGCGCACCGGCGCTCCACGCTCAACCTCGCCGACCGCATCGCCGTGCTCGACGGCGGGCGCCTCGCCGCCATCGGCACCCACGAAGAGCTCCAGCAGCGGTCCCCGCTGTACCGGCGGCTGCTCACCGACCCGGACGAGCTGGGCGGGGTCTCCCCGGGACACGCTCAGCCGGTGGCACCGCAGGAGGACACCTCCGTACGGGACGAACTGGACGCCGAGTTCGACGCCGAGCGCGGAGTCACGCCGCACCTGTGGACCGGCGACCGCGAGCCCAAGGACAACGCGCTCGCCGGGATGCCCGCCACCCCCGAACTGCTCGCCCAGGTCGAGGCGTTGCCGTCGGCCACCGACACCCCCGCCGTTGACGAGGCGCGCGCGGTCACGCCGGAGCAGTCGTACGGACTGCGGCGGCTGCTGCGCGGCTTCGGGCTTCCCCTCTTGGTGAGCCTGGGCCTCGTCGCCGTCGACGCGGGCATGGGCCTGCTGCTGCCCGTGCTGATCCGGCACGGCATCGACCAGGGCGTCACCAAGATGGCGCTCGGCGCGGTGTGGGCCGCGGCCGCGCTCGGGCTGGTCACCGTGCTCTTCCAGTGGGCGGCGCAGATCGGTGAGACGCGGATGACGGGACGGACGGGGGAGCGGGTCCTGTACTCGCTCCGCCTGAAGATCTTCGCGCAGCTGCAACGCCTCGGACTCGACTACTACGAGCGGGAGTTGACGGGTCGGATCATGACCCGGATGACGACCGACGTCGACGCGCTGTCGACCTTCCTGCAGACGGGTCTGGTCACCGCCTTCGTCTCCGTCGTCACCTTCTTCGGCATCATGTTCGCGCTGCTGGTGATCGACGTACAGCTGGCGCTGGTCGTCTTCGTGACACTGCCGCCGCTGATCATCGCCACGTTCTTCTTCCGCCGGGCGAGCGTGAAGGCGTACGAGCTCGCCCGTGAGCGCGTGTCGGTGGTCAACGCCGATCTCCAGGAGTCGGTGTCCGGGCTGCTGATCCTGCAGGCGTTCCGGCGCGAGCGCTCGGGCGGGCGGCGGTTCGCGGAGGGCAGCGACAGCTACCGCCAGGCGCGGATTCGCGGGCAGTGGCTGATATCCGTCTACTTCCCGTTCGTGCAGCTGCTCTCGTCCGTGGCCGCGGCTGCCGTGCTGATGGTGGGCGCCCACCGGGTGGACGCCGGCACGCTGACGACCGGCGCACTCGTGGCGTACCTCCTGTACATCGACCTGTTCTTCGCGCCCGTGCAGCAGCTCTCGCAGGTCTTCGACGGCTACCAGCAGGCCACCGTGTCGCTCGGCCGTATCCAGGAGCTGCTCCAGGAGCCGACCTCGACGAAGGCCGCCGACGAGCCGCTCGAGGTCCTGTCCCTGCGGGGCGAAATCGCCTTCGAGGACGTCGACTTCGCGTACGGGGACGACGAAGAGGCGCTCAGCGGGGTGTCGTTGCACATCCCCGCCGGGCAGACCGTCGCCTTCGTCGGGGAGACCGGCGCGGGCAAGTCGACGCTCGTGAAGCTGGTCGCCCGGTTCTACGACCCGACGGGCGGGCGGGTGACGGTCGACGGTACGGATCTGCGGTCGCTGGAGCTGACCTCGTACCGCCATCGGCTCGGCGTCGTCCCCCAGGAGGCGTACCTCTTCCAGGGCACAATCCGCGACGCCATCGCCTACGGCCGCCCCGACGCCACCGACGCCGAGGTGGAGGCCGCGGCCCGCGCGGTCGGCGCGCACGACATGATCGCCACGCTCGACGGCGGCTACCTCCACGAGGTCGCCGAGCGCGGCCGGAACCTCTCCGCGGGCCAGCGCCAGCTGATCGCCCTGGCCCGCGCCGAGCTCGTCGACCCGGACGTCCTGCTCCTCGACGAGGCCACCGCCGCGCTGGACCTGGCGACGGAGGCCCTGGTCAACCAGGCCACAGACCGTCTGGCGGGCCGCCGTACCACGCTGGTGGTCGCCCACCGCCTGACGACCGCCGCCCGCGCGGACCGGGTCGTGGTCATGGACCACGGCCGGGTCGCGGAGGACGGCACCCACGACGAGCTGCTCCGACTCGACGGTCACTACGCCGAGTTGTGGCGGACGTTCGTCGGGGCGCCGGAGCCGGAGGAGCCGGTGGGCTCCACCGCCTGAGGTCCGTCGTGCCACCGCCCGACCGCCGTCAGGACTTCGCCTTGATGTCGGAGATCTTCTTCGTCGCCAGGTCGGACTGAACGGTCAGATACGTGTACGTCGGATGCTGGGCGGAGCCCCAGGTCAGACGGACCGTCGACCAGGTGTGGCCCATCCCGCTGTCGCCGGCCGTCACCTTCCAGGCGCGCGGCACGTCCTGGGCGCGCAGCACACCGTCGGCGTGCTCGCGGTTCTCCCACCTGGCCAGGCGCGACCGGAGGTCCGAGGTCAGATAGAACGTGCGCAACTGGGAGTCGAGGTGACCGGATCCCGAGTCGGTCACCGCGTCGATGTAGGCGCCGTAGAAGTCGGCCACCCGGTCGTAGACGGGACCGTTGGCGCCGCTGCGGGCCGGGGGCGGGCTGGTGGAGCTGGCGACCGCCGGAACGGAGGCGCCGGCGGCGGTGAGGAGGGCTGCCGCGACGAGTACGCGGACGGTCGTACGGGAGGGCTTGCGAGAGAGCTTCGTGCGTGCGGGCTTGGTGCCTGACATGGACTACCGCCTTTCGCTTGTGACCAGTTGGACACCGGGTAAACATGCACGGTTGCCCCAAACACGGAAAAAACTCTCCCAGGTGGGCCCCGATTGAACGCAACCATCCGAGGTACGTCGTGCGTCCGTACACCAGTACGCTGATTGCTGCGGGAGGGACGACAGTGGACAGTGGTGCGATACGCCGACGGTTGGCGCTCGGCGTGGCCGTGTTGACCGCGTCCGGGCTGTTCGCGCTCGCGAGCCCCGGCAGCGCGCAGGCGGCCACCTCCTACTGCTCGGGACGCAAGGTCCGCACGCTGCCCTTCTCGACCGGGTACGTGCAGGTCTACAAGAGCAGCGGTTACGTCTGCGCCGTGACCTTCCCCAAGAGTCACGGGTCCCGCAAGTCGATGTCGGTCAGCGTGCAGGCGCGCGGCAGCCGGCCGGTGGTCGACTCGGGGCGCTTCACGCATCACGCGGGCCCGGTGACCGTGCACGCGGGCCATCGCTGCGTCTGGATCAAGGGCTCGGTCGGCTCGGGCTCGGTGAGCACGGGCTGGATTCTCTGCTGAGCCCCCGGGCCGGATCGGGGCAAATTCACAGGATTGCCCAACCTCCCCTGGTGTCACGGCAGTTGCTCCGCTAGGTTCCGGCGGACATCTGCGTATTCCCAGGGGAGGGTGCATGCGCAAGGCGCTCAGATGGCTGCTGGCGCTCACGGTGCTCATAGGCACGCTGAGCACGGCCGGGGCGGCCACCGCCGCCCAGCCGGAGGCCACCACCGGCACCGCAAGCAGTGACGTCGACATCAAGGACCGGCTCCTCGCGATACCGGGCATGAGCCTGATCCAGGAGAAGCCGTACACCGGCTACCGGTTCTTCGTCCTCAACTACACCCAGCCGATCGACCACCGACACCCGTCCAAGGGCACGTTCCAGCAGCGGATCACCGTGCTGCACAAGGACACCGCGCGCCCGACGGTCTTCTACACCGGCGGCTACAACGTCTCCACGAACCCCAGTCGCCGCGAGCCGACCCAGATCGTGGACGGCAACCAGGTCTCCATGGAGTACCGCTTCTTCACTCCGTCCCGGCCCGACCCGGCCGACTGGTCCAAGCTCGACATCTGGCAGGCGGCCAGCGACCAGCACCGTATCTTCGAGGCCCTCAAGCCGATCTACTCCCATAAGTGGATCTCCACGGGCGGCTCCAAGGGCGGCATGACCGCCACGTACTACGAGCGCTTCTACCCGCGGGACATGGACGGCGTCGTCGCGTACGTCGCCCCCAACGACGTGGTGAACGACGAGGACTCGGCGTACGACCGCTTCTTCGCGGGCGTCGGCACCAAGGAGTGCCGCGACAAGCTGAACGCCGTGCAGCGCGAGGCGCTGGTGCGCCGGGAGCCGCTGGAGAAGAAGTACGAGCAGTACGCGGCCGACAACGGCTACACGTTCACGACCATCGGCACCCTCGACCGGGCGTACGAGGCGGTCGTGCTCGACTACGTGTGGGGCTTCTGGCAGTACAGCCTGCTGTCGGACTGCGACTCGATCCCGGCGGACGCCGCCCACGCGACGGACGACGCGATCTGGGACTCGGTGGACACCATCTCCGGCTTCTCGGCCTACACCGACCAGGGCCTGGAGACGTACACGCCGTACTACTACCAGGCGGGCACCCAGCTCGGCGCCCCCACGATCCACTTCCCGTACATCGAGAAGAAGTACATCAAGTACGGCTACCAGCCGCCGCGGAACTTCGTGCCGCGGTCCATCCCGATGAAGTTCCAGCCGTGGGCGATGCGCGACGTGGACACATGGGTCCGCCACCACGCGAACCACATGCTCTTCGTCTACGGCCAGAACGACCCGTGGGGCGCGGAGCGCTTCCGCCTCGGCTCGGGCGCGCGTGACTCGTACGTCTTCACGGCGCCGGGCCTGAACCACGGCGCCAACGTCGCCGGTCTCGTCGCCGACGAGAAGGCCCTCGCCACGGCCCGCATCCTGCAGTGGGCGGGCGTCGCGTCGACGACCGTCCAGTCGAACCCGTCCGCGGCCAAGCCGCTGGCGAAGTTCGACGCCAAGCTGGACGTGCGCGACGTGGAGCGCGAGCCGGCGCTGCGTCCGTAACGCACCCGCTGCGCCCGCCCGCCGATCACACCGGGCGGGCGCAGCCCACCGGCTTGCCGCCGCCCAGTTGGACGTACAGGGCCGTTGACGCCGGGCACTTGGACCGGGCGGAGACCGACGACGTCACCTTGTACTCCGGGGGTTTCCTGCCCGTGCCGTCGCACGCCGTCTCGCGGACCTGGCCGCTGCCCGCGCTGTAGACGCAGTCGCCGACGATGGTGCGGGGGCCTCCGCCGCCGCCCGGGTCGCCGGGGTGCGGGGGCTCGAGCTTGCGCATGCAGGCGTAGCCCTGGGGGACCGCGCCGTCGCCGTTCTCGTCCGCGGCGGGCGCGGTCTGGCTGATGTGGAGGACGAAGTCCGTCGTCGCGGGGCAGGACGGGCCGTCCGCGACCTTGCCGTCGTAGCGGGCGATCACCCGCGCGGCGGCCCGTTCACTCGTGCAGGGCACCTCCGTGAAGCTGGTCGTCCCGAAGGAGCTGCATTCCTCGACGCCGAGGAACACCGCCCCGTAGCCGGAAGGCCGCGTCGGTGACGCTCCCGCGCTGGGCGCACCGTCCCCGGAATCGGAGGCGGACGACCAGCGCTGACATCCGCAGAGCACGGCCAGCGCGAGCAGCAGCGCGCACACCGCCCCGATGGAACGCCGACCCGACGAGCTGGCTCGCATGGCTTCCCCCCGATACCCCGGTCCAGCGTGACCCGCCACAGCGGGCACACGCCAGACATGCGGGGTGCTTTGCGCCAGTTGGGGGTGGTGCGTCGGGTCTGCGACGTACGTGTCGTACGACGGGTGCCCCGGTCCTACGACATCTCGTGTCCCGATCCGACTAGTAGCTCAGCCCGTATCCGATCGGGTACAGCACCTTCGTCGCGTCGTCCGCCCGCTGCACCGGCACCGGCAGCCGGCCGCGCGGGTCGACCCGGCCCGCGATCACCCGGACGGCCGCGCGCAGTTCTACGTCCGTCCAGGAGTACGTCGCCACGCAGGCACCCACGGAGGGGAGTTGAGCCACGTCGTACGGGTTGCGGATGGCGATCGCCACGACCGGGACACCCGTGGCGACGAGCTGCTCCACGAGGGTCTTCTGGGAACCGGTCGCCGTCACGTTGTACGTCCCGACCACCACCGCGTCCGCGTCCTTCGCCGCCGCGACCGCCCGGGCGATCGTCGCCGCCGAGGGCGCGGTGCCGGTGGACAGGGCCGTCGCGGTGAAGCCCAGCTCGGTGAGAGCGCCGGCCAGGACGGTGGTGGGCGGTCCGTCGGAGAGCGACGGGGAGGCGGGGTCGGCGCCCACGACGAGCACCTTCGGGGTGCGCCGACGGGACAGCGGCAGCAGATCCTCCTTGTTGACCAGCACGGTCGTCGTGCGCTCGGCGATCCGGTCGGCCGCCGTGAGGTGCGCCGGGGTGCCGACCGTGCGGTCGACGCCGCCGTCGGTGACGTAAGGGTCGGTCAGCAGCCCCAGCTTCGCCTTGAGACGGAGCACGCGCAGGATCGACTCGTCGAGGCGGGCCTCGGTCAGCTCACCGCCGCGCACGGCGTTCAGCACCGCGTTCCACGCGACGTCCAGGGAGGGCGGGTTGAGGAGCTGGTCGACACCGGCCTTGAGGGCGAGCACGGGGACGCGGTCGTCGCCGTACTTCTGCCGTACGCCCTCCATGCCGAGCGAGTCCGTCACCACGAGCCCGTCGTAGCCGAGTTCCTCGCGCAGGATGCCGGTGAGGATCGGGTGGGAGAGCGTGGCCGGGTCGCCGGACGGGTCGAGTGCCGGGACCATGATGTGCGCGGTCATGATCGAGTCGATGCCCGCCCGGATGGCCGCCCGGAAGGGCACCGCGTCGAGGGTCGACCACAGCTCCCGGCTGTGCGTGATGACCGGGAAGCCGAAGTGGCTGTCGACGGCCGTGTCGCCGTGCCCTGGGAAGTGCTTGGCGGTCGCCGCGACCCCGGAGGCCTGATACCCCTTCACCTCGGCCGCCACCAGGCCGGCCACCGCGTCCGGAGCGGCGCCGAAGGAGCGTACGCCGATGACCGGGTTGGCCGGGTTGACGTTCACGTCGGCGACCGGGGAGTAGTCCTGGCGGATGCCGAGGGCGTGCAGCTCGGCGCCGCCGATGCGGCCCACCGTGCGGGCGTCCTGCCGCGAACCTCCCGCTCCCAGTGCCATCGCGCCCGGGAACAGCGTCGCGGGCTTGCCCACGCGTGCCACTATCCCGTGCTCCTGGTCGGTGGAGATGAGGACGGGCAGTCCATGCGGCTGGTCCAGGCTGGCTTTCTGAATCCCGTTCGACAGATCCGCGATCTGATGGGGATTACGGGTGTTGTGCGCCCAGGCGAAGTAGATGATGCCGCCGACGCGGTACTTGGCGATCAGCTCGGCGGCCGTCCTGACGCCGATCTCCTTGAGGTTGGTGTCGATGTCGGCCTGGTCGGGCGCGGTGGCCGAATGGCCGTACACCCGCATGACGAAGAGCTGGCCGACCTTCTCCTCCAGTGTCATACGGGAGATCAGGGCGCGGAGTTCCTTGTCGTCGTGCCGGTTGACGTCGTCGGCGGCGTACGCGCTTCCGCCGGCGGCGAGGGCGGCGGTGACGCCCGCGGTGGCGCCGGCGGTGGCGGCGAGAACGGTACGTCGGGATGGCCCGGCCGGTCTCGACGGTCTTGCGGTGCTTCCCGTGCTGGAGTCGCGCACGAGCGCTCCTTCCCTCATGAAAGAAACTTCCGTGGAGCCACGAATATCCGGGAAGTTTCTTCCAGTCAAGGGTGTGCACAGTAACCCGCGTTGGTGCCGCCACCGGCGCAGTTGGAGGGGGGCGCGCCGGTGACGGCGTGCTGCCGGCCGCAGGCGGCGGAGAGGGTGGTCAGCGATCGCAGCCAGCAGCGAGGCCGACACCGCACCGCGGAGACTCATCCGACAGCATGCGGATTGGACGAAGGGCGCCTGCTCCGGGTTCCCCGGATTCGGGTAACTCCGGAAGTTGGGACGGGGGGTTCGGGCGGGGGTGATGAGCCGTCCTGGCCGCCTCGCTGCGGAGCATGCGCGAGCCGTCCTGGCTGCGGGCATGCGTGCCGCTGGGGGTGGCGGCCCACTCGCCCCAACTGCGGGCAATCGTCCCGGTGGGGCGGCAGCCGTCCCACAGAGAGCGGCATCCTGTCAGCGCCGACAAGCGCACCACCCCAGAGCTCAGCGCCAACGCCGGTTCACCGGGGGCAGCCAGGGGTCAGCCGTGCTCCGACACCGAAGGCCAGTGCCCCTGAAGCGTCCGCACCGTCTCCGCGATGGCAGGCCGCCGCGCGGCCCCCGCGCGCCACAAGGCGTACAGCCGCCGCACCGGCATGGGATCGAGCGGCACCTCCACCACCCCACCCGGCAGGGGCCCACGCCCGAGCCGCGGAATGAGCGCGACCCCGAGCCCCGCCGCGACCAGCGCGACCAGCGTCGGGTTCTCGTCCGCCTGATGGACGATGTCCGGCTCGCACCCGGCGCCCCGCAACGTCCGTACCAGCCAGTCATGGCACACTCGCCCCGGCGGCTGGCAGATCCACCGCTCACCCCCCAGATCCTCCCGCCGTACGGCCCCCCGCCCGGCGAACGGATGCCCCAGAGGCACCAGCAGATCGCACAGATCGTCCCCGATCACCGCCTGCTCCACCCCCGGAGGCGCGGGCAACGGCGCGATGTCCCAGTCGTGCGCGACGGCCACGTCCACCGCCCCCTTGGCGACGAGATCGACGGACAGATGGGGGTCGACCTCGGTGAGCCGGGTGTCCAGGGCGGGATGCCGCCGCGCCAGATCGGCGAGCACACCGGGCAGCAGCCCCCGCGCCGCCGAGGCGAACGCGGCCACGGTCAGCCGCCCCGCGGGCAGCCCCCGCCGCTCCTCCAGCTCGGTCTCGGCGCGCTCCACGATGGCCAGCAACTCCCGTGCGGTGGCGGCGAGTCGCTCCGCCTGCTCGGTGAGCCGCACCCCGCGCCCCTGCCGCTCCAGGAGTACGGTCCTGGTCTCCCGCTCCAGCTTCGCGATCTGCTGGGACACGGCCGACGGCGTGTACCCGAGCGCGGCAGCGGCGGCGCCGACGGTGCCGTGCACGGCGACGGCGTGCAGGGCCCGCAGGCGTTGCAGATCGAGCACGACTCCCCTTCCGTCAGGAATCTCATTAGGGATGCTTCATCCAACCATGCAGCAAACATCGCTGGTGCTTAAGGGTTCTGCGGGGTGATCCTCGACCCATGCGACCCACCCACATCTGCCTCGCCGTCCTCGTCGCCGCCGTCTGGGGCGTGAACTTCACCGTCATCGAGGTCGGCCTCGACCACTTCCCGCCGCTCCTCTTCTCGGCCCTGCGCTTCCTGGTGGCCGCCGTGCCCGCGGTCTTCTTCGTGGGGCGCCCGAAGGTGGCGTGGAAGTGGATCGTGGCGGTGGGCCTGGTCCTGGGCGTCGCGAAGTTCGGCCTGCTGTTCATCGGCATGGACGCGGGCATGCCGGCCGGCCTGTCCTCCCTCGTGCTCCAGATCCAGGCGGTCTTCACGGCACTGATCGCCTTCGCGGTCCTCGGCGAACGCCCCACCCGGGTACGGCTGTCGGGCATGGCGGTGGCCCTGTGCGGGGTGGGCCTGGCCGCCGTGGACGAGGGCACCGCCGGTCCGCTCGGCGCCTTCGCCCTGGTCATCGCCGCCGCGGCCTGCTGGGGCCTGTCCAACGTCCTGACCCGCAAGGCGTCCCCGCCCGACTCGCTGAACTTCATGGTGTGGGTGAGCACGATCCCCGTACTGCCCCTGCTCGCCCTGTCGCTGCTGACGGAGGGCCCGTCCCGGGACCTGGCGGCGCTGCGCGCCCTGGACTGGCAGGGCGCGGGCGTCGTGGTCTACGTCGCCTGGGTCACCACGGTCTTCGGCTTCGGCGCGTGGGGATGGCTGCTGCACCGCCATCCCGCGTCCACGGTGGCCCCCTTCTCGCTCCTCGTCCCGGTCTTCGGCATGTCGTCCGCCGCGGTCTTCCTGGGCGAGCCGATCAGCCCGCTGCGCTGGGCGGCGGCGGCGCTGCTGGTGGGCGGGGTGGCGCTGACCTCATGGGCGGCGCCCAGGAAGGTCCACTTGGCGGACGTTCCGGCGAGGGAGCAGGTCAGGGAGCCAGCATGAGGGCATGGCCGCAGTCGACATCCCCGGTTCCAAGTCCATCACCGCTCGCGCCCTCTTCCTGGCGGCGGCCGACGGGGTCACCACCCTGCTGCGCCCGCTCCGCTCGGACGACACGGAGGGCTTCGCGGCGACCGCCTGGAGGCCTGTGCGGACAACCTCCGGCGGCTGGGCGTACGCGTGGAGACCGGCCCCGACTGGATCGAGATCCACCCGGGCACACCGTCCCCGGCCGAGATCAAGACGTACGGCGACCACCGCATCGTCATGTCCTTCGCGGTGACGTCGTTGCGCGCACCGGGGATCGGGTTCGACGATCCGGGGTGCGTACGGAAGACGTTTCCGGACTTCCACGAGGCGTTCGGGGCGTGGGCCGCGTCCGTCGGGGCGTCGTAGGCTCGGCGGATGACTCTCCGCCAGTTCCCCGCCGCCCTCACGGACCTGAGCAAGGTCTTCTTCGACTACGACGACGGCAACGGCATCGACTACGAGCCGTTCGAGGATTTCCTGACCGCTGAGGAGACCACCGACTGGCTGCGCGCCTGGACCGGGAACGCGGAGCTCGACGGGGATGCGTTCCGGGTGTTCGGACAGGACGGAACGGGCGGGTACGCGGCGTTCTGGCTGGTCCGGCCGGAGTGCAACCTCGTCGACCAGCCGGTCGTGTTCTTCGGCTCGGAGGGCGCACTCGGAGCGGTGGCGAGCGATCTGGCGGGCTATCTGTGGCTGCTCGCCGGTGGGGTCGGGCCCTTGGAGGCGGTCGAAGATCCGGGGCACGGCGCGGCGCCCGACCCGGAATTGGTGGCCATCGCCGAGCGGCACGCGCCGGGACGGAGGCAGTCCACCGAGGACGTGCTCGCCGCGGCGCGGCGCGAGTTCCCCGGTTTCGAGGAACTCGTCGTCGGGTGGTGCCGCTGATCAGTGGGGGATGTCGTCGATGAGTTCGCGAGCGCCCTGGCGGAGCAGGGCGACGGCGACGGAGGTGCCGAGGGTCGCGGCGTCGAGGCGGCCCGCCCACTCGTGCGCGTTGAGTACGGTCTTGCCGTCCGGAGTAAACACGCAGGCACGCAGGGACAGTTCGCCTCCACGCTCGGCCTTCGCGTAGCCGGCGATCGGTGAGTTGCAGTGGCCCTGGAGGACGTGGAGGAACATGCGCTCCGCGGTGGCCTCACGGTGCGTGTCCGGATCGCCGAGGTCGCTGACCGTGTCGATCAGAGCCGTATCGCCTTCGCGGCACTGGAGGGCCAGAATGCCCGCGCCGATCGGCGGCATCATCGTCTCGGTCGACAGGACTTCGGTGATCACGTCCGGCCGGCCGATGCGTGCGAGGCCGGACACCGCGAGGAGGAGAGCGTCCGCCTCACCGGCCGCCAACTTCTCCAGGCGCCGGTTGGCGTTCCCCCGGAACGGCACGCATTCCAGGTGCGGATGGGAAGCGGCGAGCTGCGCGACACGGCGTACCGAGGAGGTGCCGACCCGGGTACCCGGCGGCAGCTCGTCCAGGGGCAGCCCGCCGGGGTGAACCAAGGCGTCACGGATGTCATCGCGGGCGAGAAACGCGGCGAACATCGTCCCGGCCGGAAGCGGCCGGTCGGCGGGGATGTCCTTCACGCAGTGCACCGCGAGATCCGCTTCGCCCGCCAGCAGCGCGGCGTCGACCTCCTTGGTGAACGCTCCCTTGCCCTCGACCTTGGCCAGATCGCCCATCCATTTGTCGCCGGTCGTCTTCACGGGGACGACCTCGGTGCGCATGCGCGGGTGGAGCACGGCCAGCTCGGCGCGGACACGGTCCACCTGGGCCAGTGCCATGGGCGAGTCGCGCGAGACGATGCGAATGAGTTCCAGGGCGGACATGCCGCCCACGATAGTCCGTCGGAAGGGTGCGCCGACCGTCAACCCTGATGCCCATCTCGGCGGTGGGGAACGGGAGTTGGAATGTTCGGACAGATGTGCGCGCTGACTGTGAAAGAGTCGGGGTACGGACACGTTTGACTCGTTTGGGGGCTCCCATGGCACATGAAGTCGTCGCGCAGGATGTGGACGTCGAAGTGGGCGGCGCGATGCCGATGACTGCCTATCTGGCCCGTCCGAGCGAGGCCGGCAGCCGCCCGGCCGTGCTCGTCTGCTCCGAACTGTGGGGTGTGACCGAGGAGGTGCGGGACGTCGTGAGGCGCGTCGCGGCACTCGGCTATGTCGCGATCGCCCCGAACCTCTATCACCGCTCCGGCCCGGAGACGGCCGTCGGTCTGGAGGAGAGCGACGCGAACCGGAAGCGCGGCTTCGAACTGCTCGGTCAGCTGACCCGTGAGGGCGTCGAGACGGATCTGCGCGCCTGCACTGCCTACGTCCGGGACCACGCGGCCGCCTCCGGCAAGACGGGTGTGCTCGGCTTCAGCCTCGGCGGCCACATCGCCTACTTCGCCGCGAGCCGGCTGGACCTCGCGGCAGCGGCGATCTTCTACCCTGGCTGGCTGCCCGTCGCCGGGACCGCCCTGAGCCGTCCGGATCCGCTGCTGGAGGCAACCGACGGCATCGCCGACCGCGATGTGCGCATGCTGTTGTTCTTCGCGGAACTCGACCACGTCATCGATGCGGACCAGCGCAGCCGGATCGATCAGGCGCTGACGAAGGCGGGGGCTCGCCACGAGACAGTCGTGTATCCAGGGGCCCAGCACGCGTTCTTCTTCCCCGGGCGCGGGGTCTACGACGAGGCTGCCGCCGAGGACTCCTGGGAGCGTGTGCGTACCTTGTTCGCTGCCGAGCTCGGCCAGTAGGGCCATCCTGCCGGCCGCCCAGGTTCCGGCCCCGCGAATTTCGTTCGACGGCCCCGGTCCCGTACGGAACACTTCGGCCGGTGACTTTCAAGCTGGAGGGACCGGTCCTGGAAGGCGCGCTCGTACGTCTGGAGCCGCTGGACCATCGTCATGCCGCCGACCTGGCCGTCGCGGCGGAGCAGGACCGGGGCTCGTACGAGTTCACCTGGGTGCCCCGGGCCGCCGAGGTCGGGCAGTACATCGACGCGCAGCTCGGCCGCGCCGCGACCGGCCAACTCGCGCCTTACGCACAGGTGTTGACGTCCACGGGACGCGCCGTCGGCGCCACGTCGTACTGGGAGCCCCGCTCCTGGCGAACCGACGACCGCCTCGACGCCATCGAGGTCGGCTTCACCTGGCTCGCCCGCTCGGCCCAGGGCACCGGCGTGAACGCCGAGTCCAAGCTGCTGCTCTTCGGCCACGCCTTCGAGCAGTGGGGCGTGGCCCGCGTCGACCTCAAGACCGACGCGCGCAACAGCCGTTCCCGCGCGGCGATCGAGCGCACGGGCGCCCGCTTCGAGGGCGTCCTGCGCAACTGGTCCCGCTCCTGGGCCCCGGGCGAGGACGGCCGTCTCCGTGACTCCGCGATCTATTCGATTACGGCGGCGGAGTGGCCGGAGTGCCGGGACCGGCTGTCCGCGAGGGTGAGGAAGGCGGTCCAGGTGGCGGGGGAGACGGTGAGATAGGGGCGGTCCGGGGCCTTGGAGTCACGGATGTGGATGGCGGTGGTGGTGGCTACCTCGACGCAATCACCGCCACCGGAGTCGCTGTAGCTGCTCTTGCGCCAGGTGAAGGCGGCCTCGACGCAGTCGCCCCCGGTGTTGTCGCTGTAGCTGCTCTTGAACCACGCAAGGTCGTTCATAGCTCACCCGCCAACTGCTCGATGAAGCTTACGGATTCATCCGGCCCGAGGGCCTGTGAGCGGATCATCGCATACCGCCGAGCAAGCACTCCGACTTCGTCAGCTTTGGAGACCAGGACGCTGTTGCCCTGCCCCTCAAGGTAGACGAGGGTTACTTGCTCCGGGGTTTCGATCACCTTCATCGGGCCGGAGAGGCAAGCGTGCCCTGCGCGTGCCGCGGGCATCACCTGCAGCGTGACGTTCGGGCGTGCGGTGCAGGAGATGAGGTACTCGTACTGGGCGCGCGTGACATCCGGTCCGCCGATGAGTCGCCGCAGAGCCGACTCCTCCAGGATGACGTTGATCACGCAGACCGGCTTCCGGTCGAAGAGCGACTTGCGCTCCATCCGGGCCGTCACGAGACTCTCGACCTCCTCTGGATCCAGGGGCGGGCAAGCGTGGTCGAACAGCCGAAGGGCGTACTCCCTCGTCTGCAACAGTCCGTCGATCAGCATGACGCAGTAAGAGGAGACGCTCAGCGCCTCCTGCTCCAGCTGCACAAACCCCTGAAAGTGCGCCGGATACCGCTCCAACCGCAGATACTTGGACGCCGCCGAAACAAGCCCCCCGGCCTCCAGCGCCTTCTCCGCCGCCTCGATGAACTCGTCCGTCGCAGGCTTGGCGCACGTCTCCACGGCGCTGACGGCCGCTCCCGAGTAGGCCATGCGCTCGCCCAACTCGTTCTGCGAAAGCCCCGCCTGCGTACGCAGCATGCGCAGTACCTCCGCGAAGTACTGCGCCGCGGGCGAGGACGAGTTCTTCTTGGTCTGCCCCATCGCGGCCACCACCCCCTCAACACGGCTCAACGCCAATCAACCCGCGCGCAAACCCAGTTGCCGCACGCAGTCGTCGACGCTCGGTCACTGGTGAAGGTAGCGACCAGCGCCGACAGTTTCCGTATGAACACAGAAAGTGACGGCGTAAACCCTCAAGCCCGCTCCTGGCGGCGGATGTTCATGCCGTTGGCCGAAAACGCCTCCGAGGCCCAGCGCGGCGCGCGGCTCGTGCTCGACTCCTGGGCGGTCCCGGACGACGTGGCCGAGACCATCGCGCTGATCGTGTCGGAGCTGGCCGCGAACGCGATTCGGCACGCCCATGTGCCCAGCCGCTGCTTCGAGGTGGCCCTCAGCCGCGACGGTGAGAAGGCGGTCGAGATCGAGGTCTCCGACGCGTCGCCGCACCACCCGGTCGTGAAGTCCTTCGACCCGGACGCCACTTCGGGCCGGGGCCTGCTTCTGGTGGAGGCCCTCTCGGATGCGTGGGAAGTCCGGGACCGTGAGTTCGGCAAGACACTGTGGGCCCGGGTGCTCAGCTGATCAAGTCGGCGGCCGCGGCGCGCAGTTGATCCCGTACGGCGGCCAGCACCGGGTCACGCTCCGACCCGGTGCGTACGGCCACGAAGACGTTCCGGGACGGCGCCGGACCGGCGGTGGACAGCAGGGCGAGGCGGCGATGGGCGTACAGCGGCTGGACCAGGCGGGGGATCAGCGCGACACCCTGGCCCGCTTCGACGAGCGCGGCGAGCGCACCCCAGTCGTTGACGGCGTGCCGGATGTCCGGTGTGAACCCGGCGGCCGCGCAGACGGAACGGGCGACCGCGCCGCAGCAACTGCGCGCGTCGCCGACGATCCACGCGTCGGTGGCGAGGTCTCGCAGGGCCACCCGGTCGCGGCCCGCGAGGCGGTGACCGGCCGGGACGGCGAGGTCCAGGACGTCGGTGAACAGGTCGGTGCGGGTGTAGCGCCGGTCGGTGTGCGGCGGCGCGGCGGTGAAGTCGACGGCCACGGCGACGTCGAGCTGGCCCGCGTCGAGCGCGGTGAACAGGTCCGGCGGCTCGGCCTCCACGACGTCGACGCGGACGTGGGGCAGTCGCACCGCCAGAGCGCTCAGCGCGCCGGGGAGCAGGCCGAGGATCCCGCTGGAGAAGCAGCCGATGGTGACCGACCCGCGCCCGCCCTCCCCGTACGCCGCCAAGTCGGCCCGCGCCCGCTCCAGTTGGGCGGCGATCAGATCGGCGTGGGCCAGCAGGACGCGCGCCTGCCCGGTCAGCCGTATGCCTCTGCCGTCGCGCTCCGTCAGCGGTACGCCGGCCTCGCGGGCCAGCGCGGCGATCTGCTGGGAGACCGCCGAGGGGGTCAGATGCAGGGCCTCGGCCGTTCTCGCCAGGCTGCCGCGACGCCGGAGTTCGCGCAGGACGGTCAGGCGGCGCAGATCGACAGTGAAGGTCTCACTTATCTGTTCCACGCGGAAAGATTAACTGGACCGGTGTACCGGTGGTCGGAAACCATCGCCTCATGACCACCAAGCACTTCCTGATCCTCCACGGCTGGCAGAACCACCGTCCGAAGGACCACTGGCAGCACTGGCTCGCCGACCGGCTGACGGAGCTGGGCCATCAGGTCACGTACCCGCAGCTGCCCGACCCCGACGACCCGGACCTGGAGGTGTGGCTGGGTGAACTGGCCCGTCATCTCGACCGGCCGACCGGCGCCGAGCGCGTCGTACTCGCCCACAGCGCGTCCGCCGTGCTGTGGCTGCACGCCGCCGCGCGCGGTCTGCCGGGCCTCGACGTCGACCGGGTGCTCCTGGTGGCCCCGCCGTCCGCGTCCGTCCTCGTACGGCACCCGGAGATCGCGGAGTTCGCCCCGCCGCCGTTCGACGATGTGACGCTGCCCGGGCCCACCCGTCTCGTCGCGGGCGACGACGACCCGTACTGCCCCGAGGGCGCCCGCACCGTCTACGGCGACCCCCTGGGCGTGCCGACCGAGATCATCCCCGGGGCCGCCCACCTGGATCTGGACGCCGGTTACGGCTCCTGGCCCGCCGTACTGGACTGGTGCCTGGACGGGACGGCGCGGCTCACAGCTCGCCCGGCACAGGGCTCGTAGGGCTCACCACTCCTCGATGCGCGGGCCGGCCTCGCGCCGGCCCGGGAGGCGCCGGACACGGTTGACCGGGGGCTCGAAGAGTGATTCGGAGTGCGCTACGGGGGGCTCGGCCCCGCCGGCCTCGGCGCGCTGTCGCGGGGTGGGGCGACTCCACTCCCCGTCGCCCAGGACCAGGAGGGGGTCGAACATCACCACCACTCCGGCCAGGACCAGGAAGACGATCGGGCCGATGAGCATGGGGAACAGGAGCGTGGTGGGCGAGTCGCCGGCGTAGGACCCGCCCGTCATGTTGTGGAGGTGGACTCCGACGGCGGCCATGCCGGTGTAGTGCATGCCGGACACGGCGACGCCCATGACCAGACTGGCTCCCAGGGCCGCGAGGAAACCCCGGATCGAGACGGCCGCCCACAGTGCGGCGGTCGCGGCGACGATCGCGATCACCACGGAGAGCGCGACCGTGGCCATGTCGTACTGGATGTAGCCGTTCAGCTGGAGCGCCGCCATACCCATGTAGTGCATGGCCGCCACGCCGAGACCGGTGACGATGCCCGCGGTGGCCAAGGTGGCGCTGTCGGCGCCGCGAAATCCCACGGCGAAGACGCCGATGCCGACGACGGCGATCGCCACGGCGAGGCTCAGCACCGTCATACCGACGTCGTACTGGATGCGGCTCTCCTCGACCCGGAAGCCGATCATGGCGATGAAGTGCATCGTCCAGATGCCGCAGCCGATCGATGTCGCCCCGAGTGCGAGCCAGCCGGATCTCCACGACTGCTCGTTGTATACGGACCGGACGACACAGCGCAGCCCCAGAGCGCTTCCCAGGCATGCGACGAGATAGGCCGCGACCGGAGTAACCGCGCCGTACCTGAATCCGTCCACTGTGCCCTGCATATGCCAACTCCCCCCGAGTCACGGCTAGTTGAGGGAGAAGGTTTCGTGCCAAGGTTGCGTGAGCGGTCCCTTACCGTTGGTATTCGAGTTAACTCTGTGATGCTTTTGGTCAGGCGGCGTCGTTCAGCAGACGGCAGAGGTGCTCGCGCCCCGCGCTCAGCAGCCCCGGAAGCGGCGCGGCCGCCTCGTACCACCGCTTCTCGTACTCCCAGCACAGCCAGCCGTCCCAGCCGTGGCGGGAGAGGACCTCGACGCACTCGGCGAGCGGCAGGACGCCGGTGCCCAGCGGCAGCGGTGTGGTGTCCTCGGCGGACGTGATGTCCTTGACCTGGACGTATCCGAGGTACGGGGACAGCGCGGCATACGTCGACGACGGCTGTTCGCCGCCCAGCCAGGTGTGCATCACATCCCAGAGCGAGCCCACGTGATGGTGGCCCACCAGGCCCAGGATCCTGATCGCGTCCGCGCCGGTGCGGTGCGAGTCATGGGTCTCCAGCAGGATCCGTACGCCCAGGTCGGCGGCGTACTCGGCGGCCGTGCCGAGGCGGCGGGCGGCCGTCGCGTCAGCCTCTTCGGGGCTCTGCTCCGTGTCGGCGCCGGGGAAGACCCGTACGAACGGGACGTCCAGGTCGCGTGCGAGGTCGAGGAGCCGACGGATCTCGTCGACCACCGGCTCGTCGTCGCCCGGCGCCGCGACGCGCGCGTACCCCGCGAGCCCCAGCAGCTCGATCCCGCCCGCCTTGAACTCCGCCGCCACCGCGGCCCGTTCGGCCGCACCGATGCCAGGGTGCACCGGTTCCTCCGGATGCGCCCGCAGCTCCACGCCGTGATAGCCGTGCGCGACGGCGAGTCGTACGACGTCGGGGACGGGGAGTGCGGGCACACCGAGGGTGGAGAACGCCAGCTTCATGATCTGGGACTTTACTCGTCACTCACGCGTGCCGTGCAGATCCAGCCGCCAGTCCTGGCCCACGAGATCCGCGCCGAAGGAGCGGTGCGGCTTCTCGGAGACGAGGACGAAGCCGTGGCGCTGGTAGATGCGGCGGGCGGCGGAGAGGACGTCGTTGGTCCACAGGACGAGGTCGCGGTAGCCGACTCCGCGCGCGAAGTCGACGACGGCCTCGACGAGCCGGTCGCCGATGCCGAGCCCGCGCGTGTCCGGCTCGACGAGGAGCAGGCGGAGCCGGGCGGTGCCGGGCGCGTCGTCCCGTACGCACATCACGCACCCCACCGGCCGCCCGTCCAACTCGGCGATCCATACCCGCTCCAGGTGCGGATCGTGATCCTCGGCGAAGTCGGCGACGATCCTCGCGACCAGGCCCTCGTAGTCGGTGTTCCACCCGTACTCGGCCGCGTACAGCGCGGCGTTGCGCTGCACGATCCAGCCGAGGTCACCGGGGCCGGGCTCGCGCAGCACGACGTCCTGCGGGCGGGGGCCCCGGCCGTCGCCCAGGATCGTCCGCACCGTGCGCATCGCCTCGGCGAGCCGCTCCCGGTCGGCGGGGGCCACGGAGGCGAGCAGCGAACCGACGGTTTCCCTGGCGCGCTCGTCGAGCAGGTCGGCGGCGTCCCGGCCGCGTGCGGTGAGGGTGATGCGGCGGCGGCGCGGGTCCTTCTCGGACGGGGCGCGCTCGACCAGCCCGTCCTGCTCGAACTTGTTGAGGATGCGGCTCAAGTACCCCGAATCCAGCGAGAGCTCGGTGCGCAGGTCGACCGCGTCCGTACGCGGGGAGTGCGCGAGCTCGTAGAGGACGCGGGACTCCGTGAGCGTGTATGGGGCGTAGAGGTGACGGCCGTAGTCGAGCGCGCCGATGACGTTCGTGTAGAAGCGGTTGAAGGAGCGGATGTCCTGGACGGTCATGGTCGGCCCCAGATGGTCTTCGCCTAGTCCGATGGTTGACTCAGTCAGAGATACCGTTGGTTCGAGGGTAGGCGGGGGGCGACCCGTACGTCCATGGATTTGCGGAAGCCTCAGGTGCGCACCAACTGCAGATTGAGCTGCGTCGTGGTGTGGGCCCGGCCCCTGGGCAGCGCGGTCGCCACCGCGCTGCCCAGGGGCGAACAGGCGTCCCACCTGCTGCGCACGACCGAGCTGTCCCTGGAAACCATTGCCCGCAAAGTCGGCTACGAGCACCCGAACACCCTGCGGGTGCTCCTGCGCGAACGGACGGGCAGGACGACGAGGGCCCTCCGGGGCACGGACTACTCCTCTGCGGCCGACCGGTAGACGCACACCTGCGCACCCGTGGCAGCAGTGGTCGTGGAGACCAGCTCGAGCGTACGCAGCGCACGGTTGCCGGGGAAGATCCGGCCTCACCCGGACGGCCGAGCGGCTTGGCGCCAGGACGCACGTGGTCAGAGGGGCTGGAGCCGGGTGTGCAGGAGGCAGAATTCGTTGCCTTCCGGGTCGGCCAGGACGTGCCAGCTCTCGGTGCCGGTCTGGCCGACGTCGGCGGGCCTGGCGCCGAGGGCGAGCAGCCGTTCCAGCTCGGCGTCCTGGTCGCGGTCGGTGGCATTGACGTCGATGTGCAGTGGGAGCTTCCCGGTCCGCGGGTCGCTGCTGGGGCTGAGGACGAGGGTGGGCTGCGGGCCGCCGAAGCCGGCGTCGGGCAGCCCGATCTGGATGCTTCCGTCGTCCTCCCGGCCGAGTTCGACGTAGCCGAGGACCTCGCTCCAGAATGCGGCGAGCCGCTCGGGGTCGGCGCAGTCGATGACCAGCTCACTGATGCGGCATGCCATGCCCGTGAGTGTACGCAGACAACCCGAGAGTCGATCGTCGGCCGCGTGCTTGAGGGCGACGCGCTACGCGGGTCGGAGGTACGGAAGACGGTTCGCGCTCGTCCTCAAACGCCGGACGGGCTGGCGCGACAGCGGGGGTCTGGGGGCGGCGGCCCCCGGCGAGGCCCACACGAACGCCGGGTGCCGGACCGAGCGACGGTCCCGTTACGGCCGCGGCCCTCCGGAGGACCCCCGCACCATCAACTCCCCCCGCACCATGGCGATCCCGCCCGGCGGCGGCTCCTCGCGCCCCATGGCGATCCGCCCGGCGCGGGCGCCCGCCTCGGAGAGCGGAAGCCGCACGGTGGTGAGGGCGGGCACCGCGTCGATGCTGAAGGGCAGGTCGTCGAAGCCCGCGACGGAGACGTCGTCCGGGATGCGCAGGCCGGAGTCGCGGAGCGCGGCGCAGGCGCCGAGCGCCACCGTGTCGTTCGCGGCGACGACGGCCGTCAACGACGGGTCGCGTCGGAGGAGTTCGAGGGTTGCCTCGTAGCCGGAACGGCGGTCGTAGCGCCCGTGCACCGTACGCCGCGGATCGTCCTCGATGCCGTGCGCGGCCAGCGCGGCCCGGTGACCCTCCAGCCGGTGCCGGGTCGTCGTCCGCTCCTCGGGTCCGGCGATGTAGCCGAGCCGCCGGTGTCCGAGCCCGATCAGGTGCTCGGTGAGCTGCCGGCCGCCCCCGCGGTTGTCGAAGGTGAGCGCGATCGCCTCGGCGGCCTCGGGCGCGGGCGGCCGTCCGCACAGGACGACCCGGGTGCCCGCCTCGGCCAGCTTGCGCAGCTTCGCGGCGACGGCGGAGGCGTGCGAGGTGTCCTCGACGGCGCCGCCGGTGAGGACGACCGCGGCGGCGCGCTGGCGCTGAAGGAGCGTGAGATAGGTGAGTTCGCGCTCCGGGGAGCCGCCGGTGTTGCACACGACCCCGAGCCGTTCCCCGCCCGCGCGCCCCCCGGGACCGCCGATCTCCGACTGGATCGCGGCCGCCATGATCCCGAAGAAGGGGTCGGCGATGTCGTTGACGAGGATCCCGACGAGGTCGGACGTCGCCGCGGCCAGCGAACTCGCGGGCCCGTTCAGTACATAGTCCAGCTCGTCCACCGCACGCAGTACCCGCTCACGCGTGGACGCCGCGACGGGATAGTTCCCGTTCAGCACCCGGGACACGGTCGCGGGCGAGACCTGCGCACGCGCCGCCACGTCCGCCAGGGTCACGGTCATCTCGTCGTCCTCCGGTCACGCATCTCGTTGTCGCCGTCCTCAGGGACGGCTGTCCTACGTCCGTCCTCAGGGACGGCTGTCCTACGTCCGTCCTCAAGGCCGGCTGTCCTACGTCCGTCCTCAGGGACGGCCGTCATACGTCCGTCCTGAAGGCCGACCCGCCTACGTCCTCGAACACGGCCGTCATATGCGGGTACATCCGACCGTGCGCACGCCCCCCGCGTCCAGCCGTCCGGAGGATCGAACATCTCGTCACCCACATGGTCTTGTCCATCCGGCTGGACAGAGGCTAGCTTCTTCCTGGATAGAAAGCGCTTGCTGTCACGCTCACCAGTGGAGCCTCACACTCACCGTGGGACTCACGCTCACCCTGGGGCGTACGCGGCGCGGAACCCGCGTACGAAGGGAATGACGTGACACGCAAGACGGTGCGTATCGCCATGAACGGCGTGACGGGACGCATGGGCTACCGCCAGCACCTCGTCCGCTCGATCCTCGCCCTGCGCGACCAGGGCGGCCTCGACCTGGGCGACGGCACCGTGCTGTGGCCCGAACCCGTCCTCGTGGGCCGCCGCGAGCACGCCCTCAAGGCGCTCGCCGAGCAGCACGGCCTGGAGCACTGGTCGACGGACGTGGACGAAGTCCTTGCTGATCCGACCATCGACCTCTACTTCGACGCCCAGGTGACTTCTGCCCGCGAGGAGGCGATCAAGAAGGCGATCGCGGCCGGCAAGCACATCTACACCGAGAAGCCCACCGCGACCGGCCTCGACGGCGCCCTGGAGCTGGCCCGGCTCGCGCGCGCCGCCGGCATCAAGCACGGTGTCGTGCAGGACAAACTCTTCCTCCCCGGGCTGCTCAAGCTCAAGCGCCTCATCGACGGCGGCTTCTTCGGCCGGATCCTCTCCATCCGCGGGGAGTTCGGCTACTGGGTCTTCGAGGGGGACTGGCAGCAGGCCCAACGCCCCTCCTGGAACTACCGCGCCGAGGACGGCGGCGGCATCGTCGTCGACATGTTCCCGCACTGGGAGTACGTCCTGCACGAGCTGTTCGGCCGCGTCACCTCCGTCCAGGCGCTCACCGCCACCCACATCCCGCAACGCTGGGACGAGCGGGACAAGCCGTACGACGCCACGGCCGACGACGCCGCGTACGGCATCTTCGAGCTGGCGGGCGGCGCCGTCGCCCAGATCAACTCCTCCTGGGCCGTGCGCGTCAACCGCGACGAACTGGTCGAGTTCCAGGTGGACGGCACGGAGGGCTCGGCCGTCGCCGGGCTGCGCAACTGCCGTGTCCAGCACCGCAGCTCCACCCCCAAGCCGGTCTGGAACCCGGACATCCCGGCCACCTACTCCTTCCGCGACCAGTGGCAGGAGGTCCCCGACAACGCCGAGTTCGACAACGGCTTCAAGGCCCAGTGGGAGCTGTTCCTGCGCCACGTCTACGCCGACGCGCCCTACCACTGGGACCTCCTCGCCGGCGCCCGCGGCGTCCAGCTCGCCGAACTGGGCCTGAAGTCCTCGGCGGAGGGCCGCCGTCTCGACGTACCGGAGATCGCCCTGTGAGCCTCCAACTCCCGGACGCGTCGGGCCGGCTGAGGTCGTACGAGCCGCGCACCGAGCCGCTCGCCCTCGCCACCGGCGCGCCCTTCACCTCCCGTACGGTCTTCTCGGCCGCGCACGTCGTCGCCGATCCGTACGCGGACGTCTCGCCCGACTCACCCGCCGCCGTCGACTGGGACGCGACGCTCGCCTTCCGCCGCCACCTGTGGTCCCACGGGCTGGGCGTGGCCGAGGCCATGGACACCGCGCAGCGCGGGATGGGCCTGGACTGGGCGGGCGCGGCCGAGCTGATCCGCCGGTCCGCCGCCGAGGCCGGGGCGGTCGGCGGCCGCATCGCGTGCGGAGTCGGCACGGACCAGCTGGTGGGCCCGGCGTCCCCGGCGCAGGTCCGGGCCGCGTACGAGGAGCAGCTCGCCCTTGTCGAGGAGTCGGGCGCGCAGGCGATCCTGATGGCGTCGCGGGCCCTGACGGCGGCCGCTTCCGGCCCCGAGGACTACCTCGACGTCTACGGCCACCTGCTCCGCCAGGCCGCCGACCCGGTGATCCTGCACTGGCTCGGCCCGATGTTCGACCCGGCGCTCGAGGGCTACTGGGGATCGAGCGACCTGGACGCCGCCACGGATGTGTTCTTGCAGGTCATCGCCGCCCACCCCGACAAGGTCGACGGCATCAAGGTCTCGCTCCTGGACGCCCAGCGGGAGATCGACCTGCGCCGCAGACTCCCGCACGGCGTGCGCTGCTACACGGGTGACGACTTCAACTACCCCGAGCTGATCGCGGGCGACGAGAAGGGCTTCAGCCACGCCCTGCTCGGCATCTTCGACCCGCTGGGCCCGCTGGCCGCGCAGGCGGTACGGGTCCTGGACACGGGTGACGCCAAGGGCTTCCGCGAACTCCTCGACCCCACGGTCGAGTTGTCCCGCCACCTCTTTCAGGCGCCGACCCGCTTCTACAAGACGGGCGTCGTCCTGCTGGCCTGGCTGGCCGGACACCAGGAGCACTTCACCATGGTCGGCGGCCTGCAGTCGGCCCGCTCGCTCCCGCACCTCGCGCGCGCCTACGAACTGGCCGACGGCCTGGGCCTGTTCCCGCACCCCGAGCTGGCCGAAGCGCGCATGAAGACCCTGCTCGCCCTGTACGGAGTGACCCCATGAGCCTCGCCCGCTTCTCCATCAACCAGATGACGGTCAAGCAGCTGTCGATGCCGGAACTGGTCGACGCCTGCCTGGAGTTGGGCGTACCGGGCGTCGGCCTCTGGCGCGAACCCGTCCAGTCGTACGGCGTCGAGGCGACCGCCAAGCTGGTCCGCGACGCGGGCCTCGCGGTTACCACCCTGTGCCGGGGAGGCTTCTTCACGGCGATCGACCCGGACGAGCGCGCCCGTGCCCTGGACGACAACCGGTCGGCGATCGACGAGGCGGCGACCCTCGGCACGGACACCCTGGTCCTGGTCTCGGGCGGACTGCCGGCCGGCTCCAAGGACCTGCACGGCGCCCGCGAGCGCATCGCCGACGCGCTGGCCGAGCTGGGCCCCTACGCGGCCGAGCGCGGCGTACGCCTGGCCATCGAACCCCTCCACCCCATGTACGCCGCCGACCGCTGCGTCGTATCGACCCTGTCCCAGGCCCTGGACCTCGCGGAACGCTTCCCCGCGGACCAGGTGGGCGTCACCGTCGACACGTACCACATCTGGTGGGACGACACGGCGCCCGCCCAGATCGCCCGCGCGGGCGCCGCCGGCCGCATCCACACCTTCCAGCTCGCCGACTGGACCACCCCCCTGCCGGAGGGCGTCCTGAACGGCCGCGGCCAGCTCGGTGACGGCTCCATCGACATGCGCGAGTGGCGCTCCTACGTCGAGGCGGCCGGCTACCACGGCCCGATCGAGGTCGAGCTCTTCAACGACGCGCTGTGGGCTCGGGACGGGCGGGAGGTGTTGGCGGAGACGGTGGAGCGGTTCCTCGGACACGCCGTCTGAGGGGCCCGGGGCACGCCGTCCGAGGGTCGGAGGCACGCCGTCCGAAGGTCGGAAAAAAATTCTCCGAAGACCGTGCAACCCTTCCCCCACCTCGCGGGTCGTACTTGGCATCAGGACTTCTGGAGGGGGATCTGGGGGGATCGCGGGGGTTCTGATACGGAGGGGAAAGCCGAGAGGCCCGGTCGACGGACCGGGCCTCTCGAAGTTTTTGGACGCCGTAAGGCAGTGGATCAGGCGCCGTGTCGGCGGTGGCTCAGAAGAACACTCCGCAGCGCAGCAGTACGTTCGCGTACGGCCGTGCCTCGCCGGTGCGGACGATCAGGCGCGCGTCCGCCGACAGTGACTTCAGTTTCTCGTGCGGGACCAGCTCCAGAGTGGGGAAATGTCCCTCCAGCAGCGCCGTCGCCCGGGGGTTCGCCTCGCGGACCTCGGTGGCGGCCGTCGCGCCCTCCACCACCAGTTCGTCCAGGAGCCCGTCGAGCACGGACGCGAAGGACGGCACCCCGGCCCGGAAGGCCAGGTCCACCACTCGCGGGCCCGCCGGTATCGGCATTCCCGCGTCGCACACCAGGACCTCGTGCCCGTGCCCCAGCTCGGCGAGCGCGCCCGCGAGATGACGGTTCAGGATTCCGGACCTCTTCACCGGGAAGCGACCTCCTCGGCGGTGGGGAAGGACTCCTGGGCGCCGGGGCGGGTGACGGCGGCCGCCCCGACCCGGGCGGCGTAGGCGGCGGCGTCGGACAGGGACTCCGACTGCCCGAGCCGCCAGGCCAGCGCCGCCGTGAACGCGTCGCCCGCCCCCGTCGTGTCCACGGCCTCGACCTCCACCGACGGCACCCGGGCGACGCCCTCCGCCGAGGCCACCAGCGCGCCCTCCGCACCCAGCGTGACGACCACCGAGCGCGGGCCGAGGGCCAGCAGGGCCGTCGCCCAGTCCTCGGGGGAGTCCCCGAGAGCCGTACCGACGATCACTCGTGCCTCGTGCTCGTTCACGATCAGCGGGTCGCAGGCCGCGAGGAGCTCGGTGGGCAGCGGGCGCGGCGGTGAGGGGTTCAGTACGAAACGGCTGCCGGGAGCGAGGCTCCGTACGACCTCCACGACCGTCTCCAGCGGGATCTCCAGCTGTGCCGAGACCACCCGGGAGGTCTGGAAGAGGCTCCCGGCGGCCCGCACGTCCTCGGGCGTGAGCCGGCCGTTGGCCCCCGGCGAGACCACGATGCTGTTGTCCCCGGACGGGTCCACCGTGATCAGTGCGACCCCGGTGGGCGCCCCGCCGACCAGCACGCCTGCGGTGTCGACGCCGGCCTCGCGCTGCGAGTCGAGCAGCAGCCGGCCGTGCGCGTCGTCGCCGACCCGGGCCAGCAGGGCCGTACGGGCCCCGAGGCGGGCGGCGGCGACCGCCTGGTTGGCGCCCTTGCCGCCGGGGTGGACGGCGAGGTCGGAGCCGAGCACCGTCTCCCCGGCCGCGGGCCTCCGCTCGACCGCGATCACCAGGTCGGCGTTGGCCGATCCCACGACCAGAAGGTCGTAGTCGTACATGAACTGTCTCCCTGTATGGGTGAGTTGGTGCGCGGGTACGGGCGGATCCCGTCGGATCCGCCCGTACCGCCTGCCGCCTGCCGGCCGGCGACGGTCAGCCGCCGAACCCGGCCACGTTCTCCTTTGTGACCACCTTCACCGGCACCTTCACCGTCTCCTGGACCGTCTTGCCCTCGGCGGCCTTCAGCGCGTTGTCCACCGCGATCCGGCCGAGCTCCTTCGGCTGCTGGGCGACGGACGCGTACAGCGTGCCCGCCTGGACCGCCTTCAGGCCGTCGGGCGTGCCGTCGAAGCCGATGACGGAGACCGACTTGCCCGCCTTGGAGCCGAGCGCCTTGATCGCGCCGAGCGCCATCTCGTCGTTCTCGGCGAAGACGCCCTGGATGTCGGGGTGCGCCTGGAGCAGGTTCGTCATCACGTCGAGCCCCTTGGTGCGGTCGAAGTCCGCGGGCTGCTGGGCGACGACCTGGATGCCGGGGTAGGCCTTCAGGCCCTCGGCGAAGCCCGCGCCGCGCTCGCGGCTCGCGGACGTACCGGCCAGGCCCTGCAGGATCACGATCTTGCCCTTGCCGCCCAGCTTCTCGGCGAGCGCCTGGGCGCCCAGCTTGCCGCCCGCGACGTTGTCGGAGGCGACGAGCGCGGCCGTGTTCGCCTTGTTCACACCGCGGTCGACGCCGACGACGGGGATGTCGGCCTTGTTCGCCGCGCGGACCGCCGGGCCCGCCGCGTCCGAGTCCACCGGGTTGACGATGATCGAACCGAGGCCCGAACTGGTGAAGTTCTGCAGCTGGTTGGCCTGCTGCGAGGCGTCGTTCTGCGCGTCCGTGACGGTCAGGTCCACGCCGAGCTTCTTCGCCTCCTGCCGGGCGCCCGCCTCGATCTGGACGAAGAAGGGGTTGTTCAGAGTGGACAGGGACAGGCCCACCTTCTGGGTCGTCGAGGACGAGCCGTTGTGCAGGAAGGACATCGCGCCGACGATCGCCGCCGCGACCACGGCCGCGATGATGTACGTCGCCGCCTGCTTGCCCCTGCCGCCCGGCGCGCCGGCACCGGCGGCCACCGGAGTCGCCCCGGCCTTGCGCCGCACCGTGTCGAGCAGCACCGCCAGCGCGATCACGACACCGATGACGACCTGCTGCCAGAAGGCGGACACGGACAGGAGGTTGAGCCCGTTGCGCAGCACCGCCAGGATCAGCGCGCCGATCAGCGTGCCGGACGCCTTGCCCGTGCCGCCCGCGAGCGAGGCGCCGCCGATGACGACCGCGGCGATCGCGTCGAGCTCGTAGCCCTGCGCGGCCTGCGGCTGCGCGGAGGAGAGCCGGGAGGCGAGCACGATGCCCGCGGCGGCCGCGAAGAGACCGGAGAGGGCGTAGATCGCGAGCTTCTGCTTCTTCACCCGGAGGCCCGACAGACGCGCGGCCTCCTCGTTGCCGCCGATCGCGTACATGGAGCGGCCGATGTACGTACGGCCCAGGATCACGGCCGTGATCAGGCCCATGACGACCATCACGAGGACCGGCACCGGCAGCCAGCCGCCGAGGGTGTCACCGAGGTGCGAGACCGAGTCGGGGAAGGCGATCGGGCTGCCCTGCGAGATCACCAGGGAGAGGCCGCGGCCCACCGAGAGCATGGCGAGCGTCGCGATGAACGGTGGCAGCTTCCCGTACGCGATCAGTACGCCGTTGACCAGGCCGCACGCGATGCCGGTGGCGACCGCGAGGATCATCGCGATCCAGACCGGGACGCCCTCCGAAGTCGCCATCCAGGCAAGGACGGTGGCCGACAGCGCGGCGACCGAGCCGACCGACAGGTCGATGCCCGCCGAGACGATCACGAAGGTGACGCCGAAGGCGAGGATGGCGGTGACGGCCGCCTGGACGCCGATGTTGAGCAGGTTGTCCGTCGTCAGGAAGTCGCCGGACAGTGCCGACATCGCGATGACGAGGGCGATGAGCGCGGTGAGCGCTCCGTTGTCGAGCAGGAGGCGGCGGACCGCCGAGGCGCCACTCGCGCCCGATGCGCTCTTGAGCGTGTCAGTGGCCACGGGGGGCCTCCCTTTCAGTGTTCGTGCTGACGGCGAGGGCCATCACGGAGTCCTGCGTCGCCTCGGCGGAGGAGAGTTCGCCCGCGATCCGGCCCTGGGCCATCACCAGGACCCGGTCGCTCATGCCGAGCACCTCGGGCAGATCGCTGGAGATCATCAGGACGGCGGCACCGGCTGCCGTCAGTTCGTTGATCAGCTGGTAGATCTCGACCTTGGCGCCGACATCGATGCCGCGGGTCGGCTCGTCGAGGATCAGCACCCTGGTGTCGGCGAGCAGCCACTTGCCGATGACGACCTTCTGCTGGTTGCCGCCGGACAGGGTGCGTACGTGCTGGCCGAGGCCCGCCATCCGGACGCCGAGCTGCTCGGCGATCCGTGCGGCGGCCTCCCGCTGGCCCTTGAGGTCCACGAGCCCGCCGCGCGTGGCGGCACGCATGGTGACCAGGCCGAGGTTCTCCTCGACGGAGGCGTCCAGAACGAGGCCCTGGCCCTTGCGGTCCTCGGGGATGAGCCCGATGCCGGCCTCCATAGCGGCGTTCACGTCGTGGCGGCGCAGCGCGGAGCCGGCGACCTTCACGGCGCCCTTGTCGTAGGGATCGGCGCCGAAGACCGCTCGTACGACCTCGGTGCGTCCGGCTCCCACGAGCCCCGCGATGCCGACGACCTCACCGGCCCGCACCTCGAAGCTCACGTCGTGGAAGACGCCGTCCTTGGTGAGCCCCTCGACGGTGAGCAACGCGGCCCCGGCATCCGCCCGTTCGCGCGGATACTGCTGCTCGATGGACCGGCCCACCATGAGGCGTACGAGTTCGTCCTCGGGTGTGGACGCGGGCACCTGGCCGACGCTCTTGCCGTCCCGGATGACCGTGACCCGGTCCCCCAGGGCGGCGATTTCTTCCAGATGGTGCGTGATGAAGACGATGCCGACACCGTCCTCGCGCAGCCGGCGCACGATGGTGAAGAGTTTTTCGACCTCTTCGGAGGTGAGCACCGCGGTCGGCTCGTCCATGATCAGGGCGCGCGCGTTCAGGCTCAGCGCCTTCGCGATTTCGACCATCTGCAGGCGTGCGATGCCGAGTTCGCGCACCCGCGCGCGGGGGGACACGTTCACCCCGACGCGCTTCAGCAGCTCGGCGGCCTCGGCCTCCATCGTCTTCCGGTCGATCATCCCGAAGCGGCGCGGCTGCCGGCCCAGGAAGATGTTCTCGGCGACCGTGAGATCGGGGACGAGGTTGAACTCCTGGTAGATGGTCGCGATCCCGAGGCGCTCGGAGTCCTGCGCCCCCTGGATACGGACCTCCTCGCCGTCGACGAGGACGCGCCCGGCGTCGGGGTGGTAGGCGCCGGAGAGCATCTTGATCAGCGTGCTCTTGCCCGCGCCGTTCTCGCCGAGCAGTACGTGCACCTCGCCGCGGCGCAGATCGAAGTCCACGCTGTCGAGCGCGACCACGCCGGGGAAGGTTTTGCGTATGCCCTCGATGCGCAGCAACTCGTCCAGGTTGCTCACGACTGGCTCCTGTTCGTTACGGGGGACTCGCCGCACGAGCGGCGTACGACGAGACGGGCGGCGAGGGCGACGGACTTCGGGGGCCGCCCCTCGATGCGGTCGACCAGGGCGCGTACGGCGGCCCGGCCCAGCTCGCCCGTCGGCTGGGCGATCGCCGTGATCGGCGGATCGGTGTGCACGAACCAGGGGATGTCGTCGAACGCGGCGAGCGCGATGTCGTCCGGAACCCGCATCCCGCGCGCGCGGATGGCGTCCAGCGCGCCGAGCGCCATCAGGTTGTCGGCGGCGAAGACGACCTCGGGCGGCTCGGCCAGGTCGAGGAACCCCTCGGTGACCCGACGGCCGCTCTCGGCCTGGAAGTCGCCCTGGCCTATGTAGGCGTCCGGGAGGGGAATCCCGCACTCGGCCATGGCCTCCCGGAAGGCCTCGACACGCTCGCTGCCGGTCGTGGTGGCCGCCGGTCCCGCGATGATGGCGAGCCGCCGGTGCCCGAGGCCGTGCAGATGGGCGACCAGGTCACGCACGGCCGCGCGCCCGTCCGCCCGGACGACGGGCACGTCCACGCCCGCGATCCAGCGGTCCACGAAGACCATCGGTGTCCCCGCGCGCGCGGCGTCCAGCATCCCGGGCGAGCCGCCGTCGGTGGGGGAGACGAGGAGGCCGTCGATGCGCCGGTCCAGCAGCGTGCGTACGTGGTGGTCCTGCAGGTCGGGCCGCTCGTCGGCGTTGCCGATGATGACGCTGTAGCCGAGCGCGCGGGCCTCCTCCTCGACGGAGCGGGCCAGCTCGGTGAAGTACGGGTTGAGTACGTCGCTGATGACGAGGCCCAGGGTGCGGGTCTCGTCGGTGCGCAGGGAGCGGGCCACGGCGTTCGGGCGGTAGCCCAGGGCCTGCACGGCGGCCAGCACTCGGGTGCGTGCGTCCGCGCTGACCGACGGATGGTCGTTCAGGACCCGCGAGACCGTGGCGACGGATACGCCGGCCTCGGCGGCAACGTCCTTGATGCTTGCCATCGCCGCTCCACCTCCTCGTGGAATCGATTACACGAGGGATTGGAATCGATTACACGAAGGTTGACAAGACCCCGAGACAGGATCGTGATGAAGTCGTCCATGGCGTCGACGCACTCCTGGCGGAGTCGTCCACGGCGTCCGCGCGATGTCGGAGGCGGGCGGTAGCGTCGGATCATGTCCAATCAGGCGGGGAACCGGCAGGTGCACCTGGCGGTTGTGGAAGGCGTACTGGAGCGGATCACCTACGCCAACGAGGAGAACGGGTACACGGTCGCCCGGGTCGACACCGGCCGAGGCGCTGGCGACCTGCTCACGGTCGTGGGCTCACTTCTCGGCGCCCAGGTGGGGGAGTCGCTCCGCATGGAGGGCCGCTGGGGCTCCCACCCGCAGTACGGCAAGCAGTTCACCGTCGAGAACTACACGACGGTCCTCCCGGCCACCGTCCAGGGCATCCGCCGCTATCTCGGCTCCGGGCTGGTCAAGGGCATCGGCCCGGTCTTCGCCGACCGCATCACCCAGCACTTCGGCCTGGACACCCTCCAGATCATCGAGGAGGAGCCGAAGCGGCTGATCGAGGTGCCGGGCCTCGGCCCCAAGCGCACCAAGAAGATCGCCGACGCCTGGGAGGAGCAGAAGGCGATCAAGGAGGTGATGCTCTTCCTCCAGACCGTCGAGGTGTCCACGTCCATCGCGGTCCGCATCTACAAGAAATACGGCGACGCGTCGATCTCGGTCGTCAGGAACCAGCCCTACCGCCTCGCGGCCGATGTCTGGGGCATCGGCTTCCTCACCGCCGACAAGATCGCCCAGTCCGTCGGCATCCCGCACGACAGCCCGGAGCGCGTCAAAGCCGGTCTCCAGTACGCGCTTTCGCAGTCCGCCGACCAGGGCCACTGCTATCTACCCGAGGAGCGGCTGATCGCCGACGCGGTGAAGCTGCTCCAGGTGGACACGGGCCTGGTCATCGAGTGCCTGGCCGAGCTGGCGGCGCCGGCCGAGGACGGCGAGGACCCCGGTGTCGTACGGGAGAAGGTCCCGGCCCCCGACGGCGGCGCCCCGGTGACGGCCGTCTACCTGGTCCCCTTCCACCGCGCCGAACTCTCCCTCTCCGCCCAGCTGTTGCGCCTCCTGCGCGGCGACCAGGACCGGATGCCCGGCTTCCACGACGTGGCCTGGGACAAGGCGCTGGCCTGGCTGAAGGGGCGCACGGGCGCGGAGTTGGCGCCCGGGCAGGAGGAGGCCGTCCGCCTCGCGCTCACCAAGAAGGTCGCCGTGCTCACCGGAGGCCCCGGCTGCGGCAAGTCGTTCACGGTCCGCTCGATCGTGGAACTGGCGCGCGCCAAGCGGGCGAAGGTCGTCCTGGCCGCCCCCACGGGCCGCGCCGCCAAGCGCCTCGCCGAGCTCACCGGCGCCGACGCCTCCACCGTGCACCGGCTCCTGGAGCTCAAGCCGGGCGGTGACGCGGCCTACGACAAGGACCGCCCGCTGGACGCCGACCTGGTGGTCGTGGACGAGGCCTCCATGCTCGACCTCCTGCTCGCCAACAAGCTGGTCAAGGCGGTGGCTCCGGGCGCCCATCTGCTGTTCGTCGGAGATGTCGACCAGCTCCCCAGCGTCGGCGCGGGCGAGGTCCTGCGGGACCTGCTCGCCGACGGGAGCCCCATCCCTTCCGTCCGCCTCACCCAGGTCTTCCGCCAGGCCCAGCAGTCCGGCGTGGTGACGAACGCGCACCGGATCAACTCCGGGCAGCACCCGGTCACCGACGGTATGAAGGACTTCTTCCTCTTCGTCGAGGACGACACGGAGGAGGCGGGCCGGCTCACGGTGGACGTGGCGGCGCGACGGATTCCGGCCAGGTTCGGCCTCGACCCGCGCCGGGACGTACAGGTGCTGGCCCCCATGCACCGGGGCCCGGCCGGCGCGGGCAACCTCAACGGCCTGCTCCAGCAGGCCATCACGCCCGGCCGCCCGGACCTCGCCGAGAAGCGCTTCGGCGGCCGCGTCTTCCGGGTCGGCGACAAGGTCACCCAGATTCGCAACAATTACGAGAAGGGCAAGAACGGCGTCTTCAACGGCACCGTGGGCGTTGTCACCTCGCTCGATCCGGACGAACAGCGCCTGACGGTGCTGACGGACGAGGACGAGGAGGTGCCCTACGACTTCGATGAACTCGACGAGCTGGCCCACGCGTACGCGGTGACCATCCACCGCTCCCAGGGCAGCGAGTACCCGGCGGTGGTGATCCCCGTCACCACGGGCGCGTGGATGATGCTCCAGCGCAACCTGCTCTATACAGCCGTCACCCGCGCCAAGAAGCTGGTCGTCCTCGTAGGCTCCCGCAAGGCGATAGGGCAGGCGGTGCGCACGGTGTCGGCCGGACGGCGCTGCACGGCCCTGGACTTCCGGCTCGCACCCCGCTCCCTGGAGGGCTGACGCCCGGTCTCCCGGAGGGTAGGCAACGGCCTTGAATCGGCGGCTCGGAGGCCTGCGCGGGCAGGCATCACAAAAAATGATCGATCAAATGAGTCGCAAAGGTCACACAGCACTTCCGGAACCAGGGCGAAGGGGGGCAGGATGAGCAGGTTGGCGGCACTGAGTGCCGCCAATAGGCCCAATGGTCGACCCCGAGTGCACTCTCCAGGGCCAAATGGGGGATGGTAGAGACAGTCAGGGCACCTCGAAGAAGAGGCACAACGTCGGTGAGGGATGACGTGAGCGACAACTCTGTAGTACTGCGGTACGGCGATGGCGAGTACACCTACCCGGTGATCGACAGCACCGTCGGCGACAAGGGCTTCGACATCGGGAAGCTCCGCGCCCAGACCGGGCTGGTGACTCTCGACAGCGGGTATGGCAACACCGCCGCCTATAAATCCGCTATCACCTACCTCGATGGCGAGCAGGGCATCCTCCGGTACCGCGGCTACCCGATCGAGCAGCTGGCCGAGCGCTCCACCTTCCTCGAGGTGGCCTCCCTGCTGATCAACGGCGAGCTGCCGACCGTCGACGAGCTCTCCACCTTCAAGAACGAGATCACGCAGCACACCCTGCTGCACGAGGACGTCAAGCGCTTCTTCCAGGGCTTCCCGCGCGACGCTCACCCGATGGCGATGCTGTCGTCGGTGGTCAGCGCCCTGTCGACGTTCTACCAGGACAGCCACAACCCGTTCGACGAGAAGCAGCGTCACCTCTCGACGATCCGCCTTCTCGCCAAGCTTCCGACTATCGCGGCGTACGCATACAAGAAGTCGATCGGTCACCCCTTCGTCTACCCGCGCAACGATCTCGGGTATGTCGAGAACTTCCTGCGCATGACCTTCTCGGTTCCCGCCCAGGAGTACGAGCTCGACCCGGTCGTGGTCTCCGCGCTCGACAAGCTGCTGATCCTGCACGCGGACCACGAGCAGAACTGTTCGACCTCCACCGTGCGCCTGGTCGGCTCCTCGCAGGCGAACATGTTCGCCTCGATCTCGGCCGGCATCAGCGCCCTGTGGGGCCCGCTGCACGGTGGCGCCAACCAGTCGGTGCTGGAGATGCTCGAGGGTATCCAGGCCAACGGCGGCGACGTGGACTCCTTCATCCGCAAGGTGAAGAACAAGGAGGACGGCGTCCGCCTGATGGGCTTCGGCCACCGCGTCTACAAGAGCTTCGACCCGCGCGCGAAGATCATCAAGGCCGCGGCGCACGATGTCCTCTCGGCGCTCGGCAAGTCCGACGAGCTGCTCGACATCGCGCTCAAGCTGGAGGAGCACGCGCTCTCCGACGACTACTTCGTCTCGCGCAACCTCTACCCGAACGTGGACTTCTACACCGGTCTGATCTACCGGGCGATGGGCTTCCCGACCGAGATGTTCACCGTGCTCTTCGCGCTCGGCCGCCTCCCGGGCTGGATCGCCCAGTGGCACGAGATGATCAAGGAGCCGGGTTCCCGCATCGGCCGCCCGCGCCAGATCTACACCGGCGAGGTCCTGCGCGACTTCGTCCCGGTCGAGGCGCGCTGAGCCTGGTTCGCCGACGTCTCCGTACGCGTGCAGTCGTACGGAGACGCCGCCGCGAGCGGTACACAAGCTGCATAGCCGCACAAAAACGGAAAGCGCCCCGCTACCGGTCCCCCCACGGGCCGGCAGTCGGGGCGCTTTCCTTGTCCCGGTACGGATTCCCCCCACGGGATCCGGCCGGGCGTCTGTGGACAGCGCCTGAATCGCTGCGAACTGGCTGCGAGCCAAATGAGCAGAACTCGCGGTACTGCGATGCGGTCTGCCGGGACGCGCACGGATCGGGAGGGCCGCTCAAAGCTCCCCGGTGTACGTGCCCCGGCAACGCAATTTCCGGGAACGTCCCCCAAGACATCCCCAGATGTCAGTCACGCCCCCCAAGACGCTTCTGACATCGCCAACTTAGACTCACGAACCCCTTCGATGGTTACGTTCACATCACTGTGATCTGCGTCTCTTGCATATGTCCTGAAGATGCGCAAGAGCCCCGATATGGTAATCGGGGCTCAAGCGTAAGGAAGATGCGTGAGCCTTGTGAAGAGCTTATGTGAGCCTGCCGTTGGACTCTAGAGGGACTCATACCCCATCGTCATGAGAATGCCCTGAGCCGAAGGCTGTTCGTCACCACGAACACCGACGAGAAGGCCATCGCGGCCCCCGCGATCATGGGGTTCAGCAAACCGGCGGCGGCCAGCGGCAGCGCCGCCACGTTGTATCCAAAGGCCCAGACGAGGTTTCCCTTGATGGTCGCGAGCGTCCGCCGCGACAGCCGGATCGCGTCCGCGGCCACCCGCAGGTCCCCGCGCACCAGCGTCAGATCGCTCGCCTCGATCGCCGCGTCCGTCCCCGTGCCCATCGCCAGGCCCAGATCGGCGGTGGCCAGCGCCGCCGCGTCGTTGACCCCGTCGCCGACCATCGCGACGGTCCAACCCTCGCTCTGGAGCCGCTTGACGGCGTCGACCTTGTCCTCGGGCAGCACCTCCGCGATCACGTCCCCGGAGTCGATGCCGACGGCACGCGCCACGGCCTGGGCGACCGCCCGGTTGTCGCCGGTGAGCAGAACCGGCGTGAGCCCCAGGGCACGCAGCGCGCGTACGGCCTCGGCGCTGGTCTCCTTGATCGCGTCGGCGACGGTCAGGACACCGAGTGCCACACCGTCCCGGGCGACCACGACGGCCGTACGCCCCTCCGCCTCGGCCGCGCTCTTCGCGCCCGCCAGTTCGTCAGGGAGCACCTCCAGGAACCGGCCCACCGTGACCTCGTGACCGTCCACGCGCCCGCGTACCCCACGCCCGGGCACGTTCGCGAAGTGCTCCACGGCCGGAAAGCCGCCGGCGCGCTCCTGAGCGCCCGCCGCGATCGCCCGGGCAATCGGATGCTCGGAGGCGTGTTCCAGGGCGCCGACGAGCCGCAGAACGTCCTTCTCGGCGGTGCCGTCGACGACGTACACCTCTTGAAGTTTCATCCGTCCCGTCGTCACCGTCCCGGTCTTGTCCAGGACGACGGTGTCGATGCGGCGCGTGGACTCCAGGACCTGGGGACCCTTGATGAGGATGCCGAGCTGGGCGCCGCGGCCCGTGCCGACCATCAGGGCGGTGGGGGTGGCCAGGCCCAGCGCGCACGGGCACGCGATGATCAGCACCGCGACGGCCGCCGTGAAGGCCGCGGCGGTGTCACCCGTGGCCGCGAGCCAGACCCCGAACGTGGCCAGCGCGATCAGCAGCACCACCGGCACGAAGATCCCGGAGATCCGGTCGGCGAGGCGCTGCACCTCGGCCTTGCCGTTCTGCGCGTCCTCGACGAGCCGTGCCATCCGGGCGAGTTGGGTGTCCGCGCCGACCCGGGTGGCCTCGACGACGAGCCGGCCCCCGGCGTTCACGGTCGCGCCGGTCACGGCGTCGCCGACGGTCACGTCGACCGGCACGGACTCGCCGGTCAGCATGGAGGCGTCGACGGCGGAGGAACCCTCCACCACCGTCCCGTCAGTGGCGATCTTCTCGCCGGGCCGTACGACGAAACGGTCGCCGGCCGTGAGCTGTGCGACGGGGACACGGACCTCACGTCCATCCCGCAGCACGGCGACGTCCCTGGCGCCCAGCTCCATCAGCGCGCGCAGCGCCGCACCCGCGCGCCGCTTCGAGCGGGCCTCCAGATAGCGGCCGAGCAGGATGAACGCGACCACACCGGCGGCGACTTCGAGGTAGATCGTCGACGCGCCGTCCATGCGGGAGATGGTGAGCCTGAACTCGTCGTGCATGCCCGGCATGCCCGCGTCCCCGAAGAACAGCGCCCACAGCGACCAGCCGAACGCGGCGAGCGTGCCGACCGAGACCAGCGTGTCCATGGTGGCCGCGCCGTGCCGCGCGTTGGTCAACGCGGCCTTGTGGAAGGGCAGCCCGCCCCAGACGACGACGGGCGCGGCAAGCGTCAGCGAGAGCCACTGCCAGCTGTCGAACTGGAGGGCCGGGACCATGGACAGCAGGACCACGGGGAGGGCGAGCAGGGCGGAGACGACGAGGCGCGCACGGAGGGAGGCGAGCTCGGGATCCACCGCGGACGCGGCCGCCTCCTCGGGCGGCGCGGGCGGTGGGGGCTCCTCGGCCGTGTATCCCGTCTTCACCACGGTGGCGATCAGATCGGCGACCTGTACGCCCTCCGGGTAGGAGACCTTCGCCTTCTCCGTCGCGAAGTTGACCGTGGCGGTGACGCCGTCCATGCGGTTGAGCTTCTTCTCGACGCGGGCCGCGCAGGAGGCGCAGGTCATTCCGCCGATGGAGAGCTCCACTTCCGAGGTGGTGGAGGTCGCGGGTGTCTCGGATGTCGCGGCTATGGGTGTCGCGGGTGCTGCGGTGGTCATGGTCCGGCTCCAGTGGAGGAACCGGGCCGTACGGAGCCAGTATCAGCTGGTCGGTACGGCCCGGTGTGGCGGAGAGGTGTTCCTGAGGGCTGCTCAGGCCTTGCCGACGAGCTCGAAGCCCGCCTCGTCCACCGCGGCGCGGACCGTGGCCTCGTCGAGCGGGGCCACGGAGACGACGGTGACCTCGCCCGTCGAAGCCACGGCCTTCACCGAGCTGACGCCGGCGATCTCGCCGATCTCGCCGCTGACCGAGCCTTCACAGTGCCCGCAGCTCATCCCGCTCACCTTGTAGACGGCGGTGACGGAACCCGGGGTTTCGGTCTGGGCGGTCATGTCGTTGCTCCTCAATGAGGCGTGTGGCGTGTGCCGTACGTATGGGGAAGGGGCCCCTGGGGTCCCAGGTTTCCCCTCGATGCTCACCCCACTGTACCCCTAGGGGGTATTTCTAACGAGGTGTCGCGGCGTGCCGGCGGGCGCGTCCAGGCGATCCCCGCGAGCGAGACGAGGACCAGGCCGCCCTGCGAAGGCGGTGGACCAGTGCGCCCAGGACCGTTCGGGGTGGGCCTACGGGTCAGGACTCGTTTCTGCCCGCTGTCCAGGAACGGTGGAGCAGGTAGTACTCCCATCAGGGGCACCGAGTGCACGGCCTGCCAAGAAGTAGTCGGACGCGGCCACGCGCCGAGGTCCCGGCCTGTGCCGCTCGGCGGTGCTCGCCGCACTGCCGGCGTGCGGGATCGGCGCCGGCTGCCGGTGCCGCTGGTCATCTTCGGGATCCTGCTTCGGGATCCTGGTCGGCCCCGGCGTATTGGGCTGGGCCGGTGAGGGGCCATCGACGGGCTGTCCGGTCTCGGTCTCGTCGGTTCGCGGTGCGACTCGTCGTTCTCCTGGTGTGCGGCCTTCCGGTGTGCGCCCTCGCGCCGGGCGATCTTCCGCGACGCGACCGGCGCGCCCTCACCGGTCCGCTGCGGTCGGTGGTGCGGTGAGGTTCGCCGGGGTGGCCGGCCGGTCGCCGGTCATCGGTGCGAGGTAGCGGAACAGGATGTTCTTCAACTCCCGGATGTACGCCTCGCGCTCGGCTCCTTCGTGGGCGAGGACCAGCTCCAGGCCGGCCTTGTACACGCCCAGGCAGACATGCGCGGTGCGCGTGACCTCGGCGGCGGGGGTGGTGGGCAGGAGCGTGGAGAGCAGCGCCTCGATCCGGGAGACCAGGGTCGCGTGCAGGGCGTCGTGCTGCTCGGTGATCCGGCCGGGGATGTCCGGACCGTGCATCAGCGCGAAGAACACGGGATGGTCGCAGTTGAAGGCGATGAAGCGGTCGACGGCCGCGCCGACGGCCTCCTCCAGCGGGGTCGCGGGGTCGACAGGGGCGAGTGCCTCGCCGTACGTCGCGCGCATCTCGTGGATGAGCCGGTCGCCCAGCTCGATCGCGATGGCCTCTTTGTTCGGGAAGAACTGGTACAGCGTGCCCGGGGAGACGCCTGCCTCACGCGCGATGGCGTTCGTGCTGGCGGCGGTGTAGCCGGTCGTGCAGAAGACGGAGGCGGCGGCCTCCAGCAACTGGGCGATACGGCGCTCGCCGCGCGCCTGCCGACGGCGGGGCCGTTCGTCGGCGGCCTGCTCCTTCTCGGGCATCTCGGGCACGAGTTATCCCCAGCTCTCCGAACGAGTTTGACAAACGCGAGCGGTCGCTCGCATTCTGGTGAAACGCGAGCGATCTCTCGCGTTTGCCAGTCTATGGCAAGAGGCGACCCATGCTGCCTGAACGGATGGGCGAGCTGCAGGGTCACGGTGAAGGGGACACCGCACGATGACCGACGTCAGCAGTGCAGGCCACGGCCCTGAGAGGGGCGGGGGCGACGACCGCGGGAAGGGCTCGGTCGACGGTCACGGGAGCGGGACGGGCGATGGCCGCGGGAGCAGTCCGGGCGATGGCCGCGGGACGAGTTCGGGCGATGGCGGCGGGAGCGGTGCGGGCGGCGGAGCGCGGGTGAGCGGCGCGCGGGTGGGTGGCTGGACCCGTTTCGTGACGGCGCGGCCCCGGATCTCCCTGCTCGTCGCGCTGCTGCTCACCGCGCTGGCCGTGGTCGCCGGCAGTGGGGTCGCCGACCGGCTGGGCAGCGGCGGCTGGCAGGACCCGACGGCCGAGTCCACCTACGCGACCAAGGCGCTGGAGCGGGAGTTCCCCGCCTCGCAGCCCAACCTGCTGCTCCTCGTCGACTCGGGAAGCGCCTCGGTCGACGATCCCTCGATCGCCGCCGAGGCGAGTCGGCTCGCGGCGCGCCTCGCCGGCGAGCGGGGCGTCACGGGCGTCGGTTCGTACTGGCAGTCCGGCCCACCGGCACTGAAGGCCAAGGACGGGCACGAGGCGCTCGTCACCGCGCGGCTGACGGGTGACGAGAAGACCGCCGGCGAGACCCTGGACCGCCTGGCGCCCTCCTACCAGGGGGCGCACGGCCGGGTCGAGGTCAAGCTCGGCGGACCGGTCGCCGTCCAGCACGAGATGCAGACCACGATCCGCGAGGACCTGACCCGGGCCGAGCTGATCGCCCTGCCGGTGACCCTGGTGCTGCTGGTGATGGTCTTCGGCAGCGCGATCGCGGCCCTGCTGCCCCTCGTCGTGGGCATCATCGCGATCCTGGGCACGAACGCGGTGCTGCGCGGCCTCACCGAGTTCACCGACGTCTCCGTCTTCGCGATGAACCTCACCACGGCCCTGGGGCTCGGCCTCGCCATCGACTATGCCCTGTTCATCGTCCGCAGGTTCCGTGAGGAACTCGCCGCGGGCGCGGAGCCGTTGACCGCCGTGGGCGCCACCCTGCGCACCGCCGGGCGTACGGTCCTCTTCTCGTCCCTCACGGTCGCCGTGTCGCTGGCCGCCATGCTGCTCTTCCCGCAGTACTTCCTCCGCTCCTTCGCGTACGCGGGCATCGCCGTGGTGCTGCTGGCCGCGGCCGCCGCGCTGATTCTGCTCCCGGCCGCGCTGGTGCTGCTCGGGGACCGGGTGAACTCTCTCGACCTGCGGCGCCTGTTCCGGCGCGGCAAGCCGTCACCGACCGGCGGAGGAGCCGCCTGGGGACGCATGGCCTCCCTCGTCATGCGCAGGGCGCCGATCTTCGCGGTGGCCACCGCGGTCGGCCTGGTCGTCCTCGGACTGCCCTTCCTGGGCGTGAAGTTCGGCACCGCTGACGACCGTCAGCTGCCCTCCGGCGCCGAGTCGCATGTGGTCCAGCAGCACATACGGGACGGCTTCCCGGGCAACCCCGGCGGCAGCCTGGAAGTACTCGCCGAGGGGCAGGCCACCGAGACGCAGTACGCGCGGTACAAGGACCGGATCGCCGCGCTGCCCGAGGTACTGCGGGTGGACGGACCTCTGGTGAAGGACGGCTCGGCATACTTCACGGTGCTGCCGAAGGGCGAGGCCGTCGGCGACGGGGCCCAGCGCCTGGTGGGCGAACTCCGCGCGGCGGATGCCCCGTTCGACACCTCGGTGACCGGCACGGCCGCCGTCCTGGTCGACTCCAAGCACGCGATAGCAGACCGGCTCCCCTGGGCGGCGGCGTTCATCGCGATCGTCACCCTGCTCCTGGTGTTCCTCCTGACCGGCAGCGTGCTGATCCCGATCCAGGCGGTGCTGCTCAACGCGCTCAGTCTGACGGCGATGTTCGGGGCGGTGGTCTGGGTCTTCCAGGACGGCCATCTGTCCGGCCTGCTGGACTTCACCAGCCCGGGTTCGATCGAGACGACCCTCCCGGTCCTCATGTTCTGCGTCGCGTTCGGCCTCTCCATGGACTACGGCGTCTTCCTCCTCTCCCGAATAAAGGAGGAGTACGACCACACCGGCGACCACCGGGAGGCGGTCCGCTTCGGCCTGCAGCGCACCGGCGGGCTGATCACCGCGGCCGCGGTGATCCTCGCGGTGGTGATGGTCGCGATCGGCACCTCGCGCGTGACCAACACCAAGATGCTCGGCCTGGGCATCGCGCTCGCTGTCCTGATGGACGCGATGGTCGTGCGCAGCCTGCTGGTTCCGGCGGTCATGCGCCTCACGGGCCGCGCAACCTGGTGGGCGCCGGGGCCGCTGCGGCGATTCCACGACCGGTTCGGACTCAGCGAGGGGGATGCCCCGGCGGCCGACTCCCCGGAAGCGTCGGAGGAGGGTGACCGGGACAAGGACCGGGACAAGGACCGGGACAAGGACCGGGACAAGGCCGAGGCTCGCGGCTAGCGTTCACCCGGAAGGTGATCTCCGGGTGGAGGGCGAGACGGATGCGGGCAGTGGTGTTCGAGCGGTACGGGGAGCCGGCCGAGGTACGTGAGGTGGCGGACCCGACTCCCGCGGAGCACGGGGTCGTGGTGCGGGTCGAGGCCACCGGGCTGTGCCGCAGCGACTGGCACGGCTGGATGGGGCACGACCCGGACATCACGCTGCCGCATGTGCCGGGGCACGAACTCGCCGGGGTCGTCGAGGCGGTGGGCGCCCGGGTGACCGGCTGGCACCCCGGCGACCGGGTCACCGTCCCGTTCGTCTGCGCCTGCGGAAGTTGTCCCTCGTGCGCGGCGGGCGACCAGCAGGTGTGTGAACGGCAGACCCAGCCGGGGTTCACGCACTGGGGCTCCTTCGCGCAGTACGTGGCACTCGACCACGCCGATGTGAACCTGGTCGCGGTGCCGGACGAGCTGTCCTTCGCGACGGCGGCCTCGCTGGGCTGCCGGTTCGCCACGGCGTTCCGCGCGGTGGTCGCGCAGGGGCGGGCGGCCGCGGGGGAGTGGGTCGCGGTGCACGGCTGTGGAGGCGTGGGCCTGTCGGCGGTGATGATCGCGGCGGCGTCGGGGACGAGGGTCGTGGCCGTCGATGTGTCGCCGGGGGCGCTCGACCTGGCCCGGAAGTTCGGGGCGGCGGAGTGTGTGGACGCGTCCCGTGTGGAGGACACGGCGGAGGCGGTCCGCGAGCTGACGGGCGGCGGCGCACATGTGTCGCTGGACGCCCTCGGCTCCCCGGTCACCTGCGCGGCTTCGGTGAACGGCCTGCGCCGCCGGGGCCGCCATGTCCAGGTGGGCCTGCTGCCCTCGCCGACGGGTTCCACCCCGGTCCCGATGGCCCGCGTGATCGGTCTCGAACTCGAACTGCTGGGCAGCCACGGGATGGCGGCGCACGCCTACCCGGGGATGCTGGAGCTGGTCCGGGCGGGGGTGCTCCGGCCCGACCTCCTGGTGACGTCCGCCATCCCGCTGGACGCGGTACCCGCCGCGCTGGCGGCGATGGGGACGGCAGCGGGGTCGGGGGTGACGGTCATCGAGCCGTGGAGCTGACCCCCGTCTTCGGGCGCCCGCGGTGTGCGGCCCACTCGTGGGCGAGGATCGACATGATCGTCTCGTCGGCCCAGACGCCGTCCCGCATCTCGGTCTGGCGCCGGACGCCCTCCTCGACGAAGCCGACCTTGTCGTAGACGCGGCGGGCCCGGTGGTTGTCGCTGTACAGCTCCAACTCGATGCGGTGCAGGCCCAGTTGTTCGAAGCCGTGACCGACGATGAGCCGGGCGGCCTCCGTGCCGAGCCCCCTCCCGCGCCCCCGGGGGCCGACGAGCGTGCGGAAGGTGCAGCTGCGGCCGGCAGGGTTCCAGTCGTAGAGGACGACCTCGCCGACGAGTTCACCGGTCGCGCGGTCGGTCACGGCGAGGTCCAGCCGGTCGGTCTGCGCGCTGCGGGAGCCGTACCAGGAACGCAGCCGTTCCAGGGTGAGTTCGTTCGAGGGCTCGCCGGTGAAGCGGATGACCTCGGGGTCCTCGATGATCTCCGCGATACCGGGGGCGTCGTCCTCGGTGAAGGGTCGCAGGACAGTCCTGTCACCGGTGAGGACGGGCTTGAGGGAGAAGTCGGTCGGAGTCATCTCCGGATCTTCGGCAGCCGACCGGTGCACGGGCAAACGAATTAGTGGCTGTGCCCCGCCCGGCGCGTGCGGGGCAGAGCGCGCGCCGGGCGTACGTCAGTCGTCTCTGTGGCCGCGATTTCCTGGCCGGGAGGCGACCCAGGCCCGGACGGTATCCGCGTACCAGTAGGGCTTTCCGCCCTCCACATGGTCGGGCGGGGGGAGCAGTCCGTGCTTGCGGTAGGACCGCACGGTGTCCGGCTGCACCTTGATGTGCGCGGCGATCTCCTTGTACGACCAGAGCCCACGGTCGGTCATGGTGGCACCTCCCTGCGCGCACCGCGGCGGCGGCCGGGGGCGGCCGTCGGGGGAGCCGGGCGCTGCGCTGGCGATCACAAAGCCTGTGCCCCGTGAACGACACGGCGTGAGCGCAGGACAGCCCCTGTAGACGGGGTGTGACCCAAGACCCGCGTACACGCGACATGTGTGACAGAAGGGGGTTCTTTGTGACACGAGTGATGCATTCGGCCCGAGGGGCGATTGCCGCAAGTACCGCTGCCGCTGCCGCTGTGGGGGTGCGCCGCCGAGGCCGGCCGGTCCGTCACGCCAACCGCTGTGGGCAATCGTCACGCAGGGCGGGAGGGGTGGGCACAGCCGGCAGCGGCGGGTGCCGTTCAACCAGGGTCAAGTCAACCAGGGTCAAGTCAACCAGGGTCAAGTCAACCAGGGTCGAGCTGCACCGCCCCGTACGGGCAAGCCAAGATGGGCCGGACCCGCTGCGCCGGGCCCGGCCCACCGGCTCCCCGCATCCCCCGTTATGTTCTTCGCGGTCCTGCAAGAGGACCGCTGGCCTCCGGGCCCGGCATGACTGTTCCCCCCTGTCGAGCGCATGACCTGGGGGGTGGTGTCACCGGGCCCGTGGGGTGCCGTTGGAGACGCTGATGAGAGGTCCGACTACCGCCTGGCCGAGCGCAATGCCCGGCCGCTTGTGGGCGGCAGGTCTGCATAACGTGGATGCGCGCGTACGGCGCCGTCGCCCTGGCCAGCACCGCACGAGCCCTGTTCGGGAGGACGGGTTGTACGACATCGACGACGTGGGCGTGTTCCTCGGCCTGGACGTTGGCAAGACCGCCCATCACGGGCACGGGCTGACTCCGGCCGGCAAGAAGGTCTTCGACAAGCAGCTGCCCAACAGCGAGCCGAAGCTGCGGGCCGTGTTCGACAAGCTCGCGGTGAAGTTCGGAACCGTCCTGGTGATCGTGGACCAGCCCGCCTCCATCGGAGCCCTCCCGCTCACGGTCGCCCGGGACGCGGGCTGCAAGGTCGCCTACCTGCCGGGTCTGGCCATGCGGCGGATCGCCGACCTGTATCCGGGCGAGGCGAAGACCGACGCGAAGGACGCCGCGGTGATCGCGGACGCCGCCCGGACGATGCCGCACACCCTGCGCTCGCTGGAACTGACCGACGAGATCACCGCCGAACTGACCGTACTGGTCGGCTTCGACCAGGACCTCGCGGCCGAGGCCACCCGCACCTCCAACCGCATACGTGGCCTGCTCACCCAGTTCCACCCCTCGCTGGAACGCGCCCTCGGCCCCCGCCTGGACCACCCTGCCGTGACCTGGCTGCTGGAACGCTACGGTTCCCCGGCCGCGCTTAGAAAGGCCGGTCGTCGCAGGCTGGTTGAGGTGATCCGGCCCAAGGCCCCGCGCATGGCACAGCGACTGATCGACGAGGTCTTCGACGCGCTCGACGAGCAGACCGTCGTCGTCCCGGGCACCGGCACGCTCGACATCGTGATCCCGTCCCTGGCCCGCTCGCTCGCCGCCGTTCACGACCAGCGCCGGGCCCTGGAGGCCCAGATCGAGGCCCTGCTGGAGCAGCACCCTCTTTCGAAGGTCCTGACCTCGATTCCGGGGGTCGGGGTCAGGACCGCCGCCACCTTGCTGGTCACCGTCGGCGACGGCACCAGCTTCCCCACCGCCGCCCACCTGGCCTCCTACGCCGGCCTCGCCCCGACCACGAAGTCGTCCGGCACGTCGATCCACGGCGAACACGCGCCACGGGGTGGCAACCGGCAACTCAAACGCGCGATGTTCCTGTCCGCGTTCGCCGCCCTGCACGATCCCGCCTCCCGCACCTACTACGACAAATGCCGGGCCCGCGGAAAGACCCACACGCAGGCTCTCCTCCGCCTGGCCCGCCACCGCATCAGCGTGCTGTTCGCGATGCTCCGCGACGGCACCTTCTACGAACCAAGAACCCCACGCCTCGCTTGACGAAAGACATAGAGGCACCCCGGGTTCGTGGCCGGAAGACCCCAGCGTGCAGTCAGCGCATCCCACTGGTCTTGGAAAAAATCGCATTCCGATCAATCGCATTCCGATCGATCGCGTTCCGGTCAGGAGCGAGCACCAGGCTTGTAGCCTCCCCTGCCATCCGATCGGCCCCCGGCGGACCGGGGCGAACCGGCGGAGCCCCCCGCGCCGTCGTGAACTCGCGCGGCGTGCACCCGGTCATCGCCTTGAACTCCCCACTGAGGTGCGCCTGGTCGTAGAACCCGCACGCCGCCGCCGTCTCGGCCTGCGAGCGCCCCGCCGCGAGCAGCCGCCGCGCCCGCTGCAGCCGCAGCACCCGCGCCGCGGCCTTCGGTCCGAGCCCGATCTGCTCCCGGAAACGGTTCTCCAACTGCCGTACGCTCCAGCCGACCTCGTCGGCGAGCCGGGGCACCGGTATCGCGCCCCAGGTCCGCTGGAGGTGCCCCCAGGCCCGCACCACCCGCGCCGAACTCGGCGTTCCCGCATCGGCCCAGCGCGCGAACACGTCGTCGAGCAGCCCGAACCGTTCGGCCCAGCCGGGCAACGCGGCCAGTGCGGCGGAGAGTTCACCGATGCTGCTCCAGCGGTCCCGGCTCCGACGCGCGCCCAGCGGATGCGGCAGTTCGTCGGGATCGACCGTCCGGTCGGCGAGTTCGTACTGCGGCGTGCCGAAGAGGGTGAACGCGGCCCACGGCGCCAGCAGCACCTCGATGCCGGCGAGCCGTCCGCCGTGCTCGCCGACAGCCGCGGTGGTCGTCGGCCCGGAGAACACCGACACGAGCGTGGCGGGAGGCCGCCCCGCGCGGGAGATGCGTAGCGGCTGCTCGAAGCCCAGCAGCAGCGTCGCCGCGCCGATCGGTGCCTCCAGCCTGCGTCGTGGCCCGTCGAGGGCGAGCCGGATCCCGCGGTAGCTGATCACCCCGGGCCGCAGCCGCGGATGAGGCAGCGCGACCACGTTCTCCCAGGCACCGCCCGGCCCGTTCCCCGCACGCGAGACGATCCCGTCCCGCGCCCGCTGCCCTGTCGCCATCCGGTACGTCCCTCCGGCCGCCGCCCGCACCCTGGGCCCTGTCGTGGGAAAACCCATGGTGCAACGGGCACAGGAGGACCGGAAGGCCCGCCGAGGCCCGGGCTCTCGGCGGGCCCCACGACCACGGTGCTCACGCCCGCGGGAGCTCGGAATGGCTTGCGTCCCGCAGGACCTCGAAGTCGCTTACGCCCCGCAGGACCTCAGGAACGCCCGGGTCCGCCGCGCGATCGGCAGCGGCTTGTCCGGCGGGCAGGGGTACATGTCCTGCTCGACGATCGCGAAGAGGTCGACGCCGAGCCGCTGCGCGGCGGCGAGGACGGGCTCCAGCGCCGGTACGCCGGATGGCGGTTCGCACATCACGCCACGGGCCACGGCGGGTCCGAACGGCATCTCGTCCGCACGGACCTCGGCCAGGATCAGCGGGTCCACCTGCTTGAGGTGGAGGTAGCCGATGCGCTCGCCGTATGTCTCGATGAGCTTGACGCTGTCGCCGCCGCAGTACGCGTAGTGGCCCGTGTCGAGGCACAGCGACACGAGCGAGGAATCGGTCGCGTCGAGGAAACGCGTGACGTTCTCCTCGCTGTCGATATGTGTGTCCGCGTGCGGGTGGACGACGATCCGCAGCCCGTAGCGCTCACGCACCTCGTGGGCGAGCCGCTCGGTCTGGGCGGTCAGATTGCGCCACTGCGTCGGCGTCAGCGTGCTGTCCTCCAGCACCGCACCGGTCTTGTCGTCCCGCCAGAAGGCCGGAATGACGACGAGGTGCTCGGCACCCGTCGCCTGGGTGAGCGCCGCGATGTCCGAGACATGCGCCCAGGTGGACTCCCACACCGCCGGACCCCGGTGCAGCCCGGTGAACACCGTGCCGGCCGACACGGTGAGCCCGCGCCGCGCGGTCTCCTCCTTGAGGACGGCCGGATCGGTGGGCAGATAGCCGTACGGGCCCAGCTCGATCCACTCGTACCCGGACGCGGAGACCTCGTCGAGGAAGCGCTGCCAGGGAACCTGCTGGGGGTCATCGGGGAACCAGACGCCCCAGGAGTCGGGAGCCGAACCGATCCGGATGCGGGACAGTGAGGACGGAGGCGACGGCTGCGGCGACTGAGGCGATGGCTGCGGTGGCAACGACGTCATGGGCGTCAGCTTCCGGCGACCCCGGAGAGGTGTCAAGGCCTGGTCCGGATGTCCGGACAAAACATTGACAGGGCTCCCCGCGCGGGAATACACCTGGGGGCAGCCGAAGTGAAGGGAAGCCGATGGCCTACGACCTGATCACCATGGGGCGGATCGGCGTGGACCTCTACCCGTTGCAGACGGGGGTCCCGCTGGCCCAGGTGACGTCATTCGGGAAGTTCCTCGGCGGCTCGGCGACGAACGTCGCGGTGGCCGCCGCCCGGCTCGGACGTCGCACCGCGGTGATTACTCGGACGGGTGAGGACCCCTTCGGCACCTACCTCCACGAGGCGCTGCGCGACTTCGGCGTCGACGACCGCTGGGTCACTCCGGTCCCCGGCCTGCCGACCCCCGTCACCTTCTGCGAGATCTTCCCGCCGGACGACTTCCCGCTGTACTTCTACCGCCGGCCCAAGGCCCCCGACCTGGAGATCGACGCGCACGACCTCGACCTGGACGCCATCCGCGAAGCCCGCGTCTTCTGGGTGACGGGTACGGGTCTGAGCGAGGAGCCCAGCCGTACGGCGACCCTCGCGGCGCTGGCCCACCGCGCCAAGTCCGGTACGACGGTCTTCGACCTCGACTGGCGGCCCATGTTCTGGAAGGACCCGGCCTCCGCCCGGCCGTTCTATGCCGAGGCCCTGCGCCACACCACCGTGGCCGTCGGCAATGTGGACGAGGTCGAGATCGCCACGGGCGAGCGGGAACCGCACACGGCCGCCCGAGCCCTGCTGGAAGCCGGCGTGGAGCTCGCCGTCGTCAAGCAGGGTCCCAAGGGCGTCCTCGCCGTGCACCGCGACGGCACCTCGGCCGAGGTCCCGCCCCTCCCGGTGACGGTGCTCAACGGCCTCGGTGCCGGCGACGCCTTCGGCGGCTCCCTGTGCCACGGCCTGCTCGCGGACTGGGACCTGGAGCGCGTCATGCGGCACGCGAACGCAGCCGGAGCCATCGTCGCGTCCCGTCTGGAGTGCTCCTCCGCGATGCCGACACCCGAAGAGGTCGAGGACGCGCTCACGGCGGGAGCGGTGCTGTGAGGGCGGGACATGTCGGGGGAGCGCGGCACGAAGAAGGGGGAGGCGTGCCCACGGGTGCCCCCGTCGCGTACGAGCGGCTGCGATCCCCGCACCAACGCGTCGACGTCGCCGACCTCGTCCGCACCCGCACCCATCACCCCGAGGCGATCGCCGAGGCCGCCGCCCGCCGTCCCCGCCGCCCCCTCGTCAACGACTCGGGCCGGCTGATGATCATCGCCGCGGACCACCCGGCCCGCGGCGCCCTGGCCGTCGGCGACCGCAAGTTCGCCATGGCCGGCCGCGCCGACCTCCTCGAACGGCTCTGCCTCGCCCTGTCCCGTCCCGGGGTCGACGGCGTGCTCGCCACCGCCGACATCCTCGACGACCTGCTGCTGCTCGGCGCCCTCGACGGCAGGGTGGTCATCGGGTCGATGAACCGGGGCGGACTCGCGGGCGCCTCCTTCGAGCTGGACGACCGGTTCACCGGGCACCGCCCGCGGGACATCGAGCGGCTCGGCTTCGACGCGGGCAAGCTGCTGCTGCGCATCGACTACGACGACCCGGGCTCGCTGCGCACCCTGGAGGCGACCGCCCGGATCATCGACGAGATGGCGGAGCGCCGACTTCCGGTCTTCGTCGAGCCGTTCCTGTGCCGCCGCCGTGACGACGGGACGCTGCGCAACGACCTGAGTGCCGAGGCCGTCACCAAGTCCATCGCCATCGCCAGTGGCCTGGGCGGCAGTTCGGCGTACACCTGGCTCAAGGTCCCCGTCACCGAGAACCCCGACGACATGGCCCGTGTCATGGAGACCTCCACCCTGCCCGCCGTCCTCCTCGGCGGCGACGTCGCGGAGGACCAGGAAGGCGCGTACGAGAAGTGGCGCGGCGCGCTGCAACTCCCCACCGTCCAGGGCCTGGTGGTCGGCCGTTCGCTGCTCTACCCGGCGGACGGCGATGTGGCCGCGGCCGTGGACACCGCCGTAGGACTCCTGTGAGGGCCGCATGAGCAACGAGCTGTATGTCCCCAAGGGCACCACCGCCGACGCGAACTACGCGCTCGACATCGACCCCAAGCGGGCCGGCTGGACCCACAGCAGCCTGCGGATCGTGGAGCTGGGACCCGGCGGTACGCACACCTTCACCACCGGTGACAGCGAGTGGATCGTCCTTCCCCTCAACGGTGGTTGCGCCGTGCAGGTGGAGGACGACGAAGAATTCCAACTCCTGGGCAGAGAGAGCGTGTTCGCCGGAGTCTCCGACTTCGCCTACGTGCCCCGTGACGCCCGGGCCCAGATCGCCTCCGGCGCGGGAGGCCGCTTCGCCCTGGCAGGAGCGAAGTGCGAGCGCCGACTCCCCGCCCGCTACGGCCCCGCGCCGGAGGTTCCCGTCGAAGACCGCGGCAGCGGCAACTGCGCCCGCAAGGTGCGCAATTTCGCCTCCGCCGACGCCTTCGACTGCGACAAGCTCATCGCCGTCGAGGTCATCACGCCCGGCGGCAACTGGTCCTCGTACCCGCCGCACAAGCACGACGAGCACCGGCCCGGTATCGAATCGGAGCTCGAGGAGATCTACTACTTCGAGATCGACGGCCCGAACGGATTCGGCTATCAGCGCGTATTCCCTTCGCGCGAGGGCGGATCCGACGTCCTCGCCGAGGTCCGCACCGGCGATGCCGTCCTCGTCCCCGACGGATGGCACGGCCCGTCCATCGCCCAGCCCGGTCACACGATGTACTACCTGAACGTGATGGCCGGACCGGGCGAGGACCGGGAGTGGCGGATCTGCTTCCACCCGGGACACGTAGAGAGCACAGAGGGATACCGATGACCTCAACGACGAGGCTGACGGTCGCACAGGCGCTGGTGCGGTTCCTGGCCGCCCAGTACACGGAACGGGACGACGAGCGGCAGCGGCTGATCGCCGCCACCTGGGGCATCTTCGGCCACGGCAACGTCGCCGGACTGGGGCAGGCGCTCGTCGAGTACGCCGACGAGATGCCGTACCACCAGGGCCGTAACGAGCAGGCCATGGTTCATGCGGCGGTCGGGTACGCACGACAGAGCAACCGGATGTCGACGCACGCCGTGACCACCTCCATCGGCCCGGGCGCGACCAACCTCGTCACCGGCGCCGCCCTCGCGACGATCAACCACCTCCCGGTCCTGCTCCTTCCCGGCGACGTCTTCGCGACCCGCCCCGCCGACCCGGTGCTCCAGCAGCTCGAAGTCCCCTACGCGGGCGATGTGTCGGTCAACGACTGTCTGCGCCCGGTGTCGAAGTACTTCGACCGGATCACCCGGCCGGAAGCCCTGATCCCGGCCGCGCTGCAGGCCATGCGGGTGCTCAGCGACCCCGTCGAGACCGGCGCGGTCACGCTCGCGCTGCCGCAGGACGTCCAGGCGGAGGCGTACGACTGGCCGGAGGAGTTCTTCGCCGAGCGGACCTGGACCGTGCGCCGTCCGGCGCCGGACCAGAGCGAACTGGCCGCCGCCGTACGGGCGATCCGCGACGCCCGCCGCCCCCTGATCGTGGCGGGCGGCGGTGTCCACCACAGCCGCGCCGAGGAGGCGCTCGGCGAACTCGCCGCCGCCACCCGCATCCCCGTCGCCTCCACCCAGGCCGGCAAGGGTTCCCTGCGCTGGGACCACCCGCAGGACGTCGGCGGCATCGGGCACACCGGCACCGCGGCCGCCGACGAGCTCGCTCGCACCGCCGACCTGGTGATCGGCGTCGGCACCCGCTACACCGACTTCACGACCGCCTCCGGCACCCTCTTCACCGCCTCGGGCGTCCGCTTCCTGAACCTCAACATCGCGCCCTACGACGGCCACAAGCTCTCCGGGCAGACGGTGATCGCGGACGCGCGCGTGGGACTCGAAGAGCTCACCGAGGCACTGCTGCTGCACAAGCACCGTGCCGAGCCCGCTTACGTCACCGAGTACACGGACGACAAGGAGCGCTGGGAGTACCGGGTCGACGCGGCGTACGAGGCCGAGGACGTCGACATCCGGCCGACCCAGCCGCAGGTCCTCGGCATACTCGACGAGCTGGTCACCGAGGACGACATCCTGATCAACGCGGCCGGCTCGCTCCCCGGCGACCTGCACAAACTGTGGCGGACGCGGTCGCGGGACCAGTACCACGTCGAGTACGGCTACTCGTGCATGGGCTACGAGATCCCGGCCGCGATCGGCGTACGGATGGCGGCCCCCGACCGTCCCGTCTGGGCGCTGGTCGGCGACGGCACGTATCTGATGATGCCGACGGAGATCGTCACCGCCGTGCAGGAGGGCGTCGCGATCAAGGTGCTCATCCTGCAGAACCACGGGTACGCCTCCATCGGCGGCCTCTCCGAGTCCGTGGGCGGCGAGCGGTTCGGCACCGCGTACCGCTACCGGTCCCAGGACGGTACGCACACGGGGGCGCCGCTGCCCGTCGATCTCGCCGCCAACGCGGCCAGCCTCGGCATGCGGGTCCTACGCGCGAAGACCGTCCGCGACCTGCGGGCCGCGCTCTCCGAGGCCCGGGCCGCGGACACTCCCACATGTGTCTACGTGGAGACCGAAACGGCAGACACAGTGTCGGGCGCGCCTCCGGCCCAAGCCTGGTGGGATGTACCTGTGGCCGAGACCGCGACCCGATCGTCGGCGGTCAAGGCGCGCGAGGAGTACGACCGGCACGTCGCCGCCCGACGCCGCCATCTGTGAAGGAGTTTTTGGCCATGACGAAGACCGTCAACCACTGGATCGGTGGGAAGACCGTCGAGGGTGCGTCGGGTACGTACGGGCCGGTCACCGACCCGGCGACCGGCGCCGTGACCACGCAGGTCGCCTTCGCGACCGTCGACGAGGTCGACGCCGCGGTCGCCGCCGCGAAGGACGCGTACGCGACCTGGGGCCAGTCCTCGCTGGCCAAGCGGACCACGATCCTGTTCAAGTTCCGCGCGCTGCTCGACGCCCACCGCGACGAGATCGCCGAACTGATCACCGCCGAGCACGGCAAGGTCCACTCCGACGCGCTCGGTGAGGTCGCGCGCGGTCTGGAGATCGTCGACCTGGCGTGCGGGATCACCGTGCAGCTGAAGGGCGAGCTGTCGACCGAGGTGGCCTCCCGGGTGGACGTGTCCTCGATCCGGCAGCCGCTCGGCGTCGTCGCCGGCATCACTCCGTTCAACTTCCCGGCGATGGTCCCGATGTGGATGTTCCCGCTCGCCATCGCGTGCGGCAACACCTTCGTCCTGAAGCCGTCCGAGAAGGACCCGTCGGCGGCCATGAAGATCGCCGAGCTGCTGGCCGAGGCCGGTCTGCCGGACGGCGTCTTCAACGTCGTGCACGGTGACAAGGTCGCCGTCGACCGCCTTCTGGAGCACCCGGACGTCAAGGCCGTCTCCTTCGTCGGCTCGACCCCGATCGCCCGGTACATCCACACCACGGCCGCCGCGAACGGCAAGCGCGTACAGGCCCTCGGCGGCGCGAAGAACCACATGCTGGTCCTCCCGGATGCGGACCTGGACGCGGCGGCGGACGCGGCGGTGTCGGCGGCGTACGGCTCCGCGGGCGAGCGCTGCATGGCCATCTCGGCCGTCGTGGCCGTCGGCTCGATCGGCGACGAGCTGGTGGAGAAGATCCGCGAGCGCGCCGAGAAGATCAAGATCGGCCCCGGCGACGACCCGACCTCCGAGATGGGTCCGCTGATCACGGCCGCGCACCGCGACAAGGTGGCGTCGTACGTGAAGGGCGCCGCCGACCAGGGCTCCGAGGTCGTCCTCGACGGCACGGGATACACGGTCGAGGGCTTCGAGGACGGCCACTGGATTGGTCTGTCGCTCCTTGACCGTGTGCCGGTGACGGCGGACGCGTACAAGGACGAGATCTTCGGCCCCGTCCTGTGCGTGCTGCGCGTCGACACCTACGAGGAGGGCGTGGCGCTGATCAACGCGTCCCCCTTCGGCAACGGCACCGCGATCTTCACCCGGGACGGCGGCGCGGCCCGCCGCTTCCAGCTGGAGATCGAGGCCGGCATGGTCGGCGTGAACGTCCCGATTCCGGTCCCCGTGGGCTACCACTCCTTCGGCGGCTGGAAGGACTCCCTCTTCGGAGACCACCACATCTACGGCAACGACGGCACGCACTTCTACACCCGCGGCAAGGTCGTCACCACCCGCTGGCCGGACCCCTCCGAGGCCCCGACCGGCGTCGACCTGGGCTTCCCGCGCAACCACTGAGCTGGTAACCGGTGCCCCGCCCCTCGTCCGAGGCGCGGGGCACCGCCGTGTTCGGCGAGCCGGGTTGCTCAGGTTCCCCACCCCTGGCTCTCCCCACCCTTGGCTGTGCTTCTTCTGTGCGGCGGGACTCTACTGTTCGGTAAGAGTCCGGAGTGCGGACCAATCCTGGCGAGTTTTGGCGCCTCGACTGCGGTTCTCGTCATGAGGTGATGAAACGGGTGACGAATGCTACAGACCGATGTGACCTTTGAAAGCAAGGTCAGATTCTGTTGAGTATTGATGATTGCCATACAGGGGTGTCGACGCCTGGGAAAGTGATGTGACTTGCATCGCTCCGCTACTACGGATTCCGTAGGTAAACGGCCATTGACGCAACGGTTTCCGTCAAGGTTCCATCAACGCCGGGAGCGGACGAAGAGACGTACGACGCGAGCCGCCGGAGGCGATAACGCTCCCGCCCGAATCACCTGACGCACGAGTCGATCGGAACCGCTTCATGACCGACACGCTTCGCCCTGTCGAGACCGCCGTCCTGGACGCCGCCCCCACGGCGTCCGGGAACCCCCAAAAGCTCAAGCGCTCCATCGGCATCGTCGGCGGCACCCTGCTGACGCTCTCCTGCGTGACGCCCGCCTCCACCCTGTTCGTGGTCGTGCCCGACCTGTTCTCGTCCCTCGGCACGGCGACCGCGCTCACCATCGCGATCGGTTCGCTGCTCTGTATCGCCGTGGCGTTCTGCTACTCGGAGCTGGGCACCCTCATCCCCAGCGCGGGCGGCGAGTACGCCATGGTCTCCACGATGGCCGGACGCCTCGCGGGCTGGCTGGTCTTCGTGCTCTCCCTCCTGGTCGTCATGATCGTGCCGCCGGTGATCGCGATGGGCACGGCGGACTACCTGGCGCCGATCGTGCACCTGAACCCGTCGATGGCCGGCGCGGGAGTGATGATCCTGGCCACCCTCGCGGGCCTGCTCGACCTGCGGGCCAACGCCTGGATCACCGGCGTCTTCCTGGTCCTCGAAGTCATCGCGGCGGCCGTCGTGGCGGTCCTGGGCTTCGCGCACAGCCAGCGCGGCGCCGGCAGCCTGGTCTCGATGCAGGTGGCGGGCTCCGGAGGTCACACGGACACGGTGACGGCCATGCTGATCGTCTCCGGGCTCGCGATCGCCCTCTTCGTCACCCAGGGCTTCTCGACCGCGGTCTACCTCTCCGAGGAACTGGAGAACCCGCGCCGCAACGTCGCCCGCACCGTCCTCGCCACCCTGGCCATCTCCACGGTCATCATCCTGGTCCCGGTCGTCGCGATCACCATGGGCGCCTCCGACCTGTCGACCCTGACCGGCGGTGACATCAGCAGCATGGTCACGGCCTGGTCGAACTCCGCCGTCGGCACCTTCGTCAGCCTCTGCGTGGCCCTCGCGATCATCAACGCCGGCATCGTCATGGTCATCCAGAACTCCCGGGTGCTGTTCGCCTCGGCCCGCGACAAGGCGTGGCCCGAGCCGGTCAACAAGGGCCTCTCGCGGCTCGGCCGCTTCGGCTCCCCCTGGGTCGCCACCCTCCTCGTGGGCGTCCCCGGCGCGGCCCTGTGCTTCGTCAACCTGGACACGCTGTACGGCGTGACCGGCGTGTCGGTGACGGGCATGTACCTGCTGGTCGCGGTCGCCGCTCTGCTCGCCCGCCGCGGCAAGCACGCCGACACGCCAGCCTGGCGCATGCCGCTGTGGCCCGCGATGCCGGTCCTGCTGATCGCGGTCCTCGCGTACATCCTGAGCCAGCAGGAGACGAGCTACCTGCTCTGGACCGGCGGCATCACGGCCGCCGCCACCCTGTACTGGGCCTTCTACCTGCGGCCGCGCCGCGAGACCCGCTGGCTGGTGTCGATCCCGGAGGACGCGCAGGCCTGACGGTCTATTCGAAGTCCCACGCCATCACCGTGCACGACCCGTCGTCCTTGCCACCCGCGCTGCGGTAGGTGGCAAGGGCGACGTCGTTTCCGGTGTCGACGCCGACCCACATGCCGTAGCAGCCGCGATCGCGGGCCAGGGCGGCGAGCCCCCGGATCAGCGCACGCCCGGTGCCGCGCCGCCGGAACGGCTCGGCGACCGCCAGCTCGTACAGGAACATCTCGGTGCCCTTGTCGGGGTGGACCGTCTCGACCCCGCTGATGAAGCCGACAGGACTGCCGTCCTCGTACGCGAGGAAGAGGTGGTGGCCCTGGGTGTCCAGGAAGCGCTGGGCCCACTGGGGGCGCACGGGGTGGTCGAAGAGGTACTCGGCGGCGGTCAGTTCGTCGACGGTGCTGGCGCGGCGCATCTCCATGGGCCGTTCGTACCACGGACGCGGTATGCGGGACCGGGGCCGTACTCCCCTGGGAGGGGCGGGGGTTCAGCCCGGTGGCTGCATCGGTTGTCGGCGCTCACCCGTACCGTTGAGGGCATGGATCTTCGACTGCCCCGACTGCGCGGGCCCAGGCGGTGGATCGCGGCCGCGGCCGCCGCCGTCGTCGTGCTCGCCGGCGCGGGCACATGGACGGCCGTCGCCTCGGACGACACCGCGCCCGTGCACCGCGCCGACCGCGTCATGGCCATGGGCGGCGGGGTGCGCATCGACACCTCGTACTTCACCGCCGGCTCGTCCTCGGACCGCCGCCCCGCCGTCCTCCTGGCGCACGGCTTCGGCGGCAGCAAGGAGGACGTACGGGACGAGGCGGAGAAGCTCGCCCGTTACGGGTACGCGGTGCTCACCTGGTCGGCGCGCGGCTTCGGCAAGTCCACCGGCAAGATCGGGCTGAACGACCCCAAGGCCGAGGTCACCGACGTCTCGAAGCTCATCGACTGGCTGGCGAAGCGCCCGGAGGTCCGGCTCGACAAGAGCGGGGACCCGCGCGTGGGCGTCACCGGCGCCTCGTACGGCGGGGCGATCTCCCTGCTGGCCGCCGCCTACGACCAGCGGGTCGACGCGATCGCCCCGGCGATCACGTACTGGAACCTGTCGGACGCCCTCTTTCCGAACGGGGTCTTCAAGAAGCTCTGGGCCGGCATCTTCATCAACTCCGGCGGTGGCTGCGACCAGTTCCAGGCCCAGTTGTGCGCGATGTACAACCGGGTGGCGGAGGCCGGAAAGCCGGACGCGGCGGCCGCTCGGCTCCTCGAGGAGCGCAGCCCTTCCGCCGTCGGCGACCGCATCAAGGTGCCCACGCTCATCGTGCAGGGCCAGTCCGACTCCCTCTTCCCGCTCGGCCACGCCGACGCGATGGCCAAGGCGATCAGGGCGGGCGGCGCGCCGGTCGACGTCGACTGGATCTCCGGCGGCCACGACGGCGGCGACATGGAGACGAGCCGCGTCGAGTCCCGGGTCGGCTCCTGGTTCGACCGCTACCTGAAGGACGACAAGAACGCCGACACGGGCCCCGCCTTCCGCGTCACCCGTACCGGAGGCATCGACTCCACCGACGGCGCGGCCCTGCTGAGGGGCGCGAGCGGGGACACCTACCCCGGACTGGAGAGCGGGCAGCACGCCATCACGCTGAGCGGCCGCGAGCAGCGCTTCGAGAACCCGGCGGGCGCGAATCCGCCCGCCATCTCGGCCCTCCCCGGCCTCGGCGGCTCGGGCGGCCTCGCGCAGCTCTCGTCCCTGGGCGTCGGGATCTCCCTCGACTTCCCGGGCCAGTACGCGCAGTTCGACTCCGCGGCGTTCGGCAGCGATCTGAGGATCACCGGGTCGCCTACGGTGACGGTGCACGTCACGTCGAGCAGCGACGACGCCGTCCTGTTCGGGAAGGTGTACGACGTCGGGCCGGGCGGTGCCCAGCAGGTGCTGCCCTCGCAGCTGGTCACGCCGCTGCGGGTGACGGGCGCGAAGTCCGGCAAGGATGTCACGGTCACCCTGCCCGCCATCGACCACGAGGTGCAGAAGGGCCACCGGCTGAAGCTGGTCCTCGCCTCGACCGACCTCGGCTATGCCTCACCGGCGGCCCCGGCGACGTACACCGTGTCCCTGAAGAGCGACCTCCAGGTCCCGACGGCGCCCGGCGTGACGACCGCCGCCGCGCCGCTGCCCGCCTGGGTGTGGTGGCTGCCGGCGGCCGGAGCGCTGGTCGCGCTGGCACTGCTGCTGACGGGCCGCCGCCGTACGACGGCCGGGGCGCCCGATCCGGAGCTGGCCGAAGTCCCCCTCCAGATCACCGACTTGAGCAAGCGTTACGCGAAGTCGGCGGACCGGTACGCGGTACGGGACCTCTCGTTCCGCGTGGAGAAGGGCCAGGTCCTCGGCCTGCTCGGGCCGAACGGCGCGGGCAAGACGACCACCCTGCGCATGCTCATGGGCCTGATCAAGCCCGACGGCGGCGAGATCCGCGTCTTCGGGCACGCGATCCGGCCGGGCGCGCCGGTGCTCTCCCGGGTCGGGGCGTTCGTCGAGGGCGCGGGCTTCCTGCCGCACCTCTCGGGGCGCGAAAACCTGGAGCTGTACTGGCAGGCGACGGGCCGTCCGCCCGAGGACGCGCACCTGGAGGAGGCGCTGGAGATCGCGGGCCTCGGCGACGCGCTGGCCCGCGCGGTCCGCACCTACTCCCAGGGCATGCGCCAACGCCTCGCCATCGCCCAGGCGATGCTCGGCCTCCCGGACCTCCTGATCCTCGACGAACCGACCAACGGCCTCGACCCGCCACAGATCCGCGAGATGCGCAAGGTCATGATCCGGTACGCCGCCGCGGGCCGCACGGTCATCGTCTCCAGCCATCTCCTGGCCGAGGTCGAGCAGTCCTGCACCCATCTGGTGGTCATGGACCGCGGCCGGCTGGTCCAGGCGGGCCCGGTGAGCGAGATCGTCGGCTCCGGCGACACCCTCCTGGTCGGCACCGGTTCCCCCGTGGACGAGCCGGTCGTCGAGAAGGTCGGCGCGCTGCCGGGCGTGGCCTCGGCCGCTGCCGCCGAGGGCGGGCTGCTGGTCCGCCTCGATCCCGGCGGAAGCGCGGAGCGCCTGGTCGTGGAGCTCGTACGGCTCGAAGTGCCCGTGGCGTCGGTGGGCCCCCACCGCCGTCTGGAAGACGCGTTCCTCACCCTGATCGGAGGCTCGGCATGAGCACGCTCGTGGAGCGCACCGAGACGGCCGACGGGTACCGGGCGCGGCGCACGCTTCCGTTGCGCGTGGAGCTGATCCGGCAGTTGAAGCGGCGCCGCACCCTCGTGATGGGGGCGATCCTGGCGGCGCTGCCCTTCGTCCTTGTTGTCGCCTTCGCCATCGGCGGCGACCCCGGCTCGCGCAACGGCCAGGTCACGCTGATGGACACGGCCACCGCGTCGGGCGCGAACTTCGCCGCGGTGAACCTGTTCGTGTCGGCGGGCTTCCTGCTGGTGATCCCGGTCGCGCTGTTCTGCGGGGACACCATCGCCTCCGAGGCGAGCTGGTCGTCGCTGCGCTATCTGCTGGCGGCCCCCGTGCCCAGGGCCCGCCTGCTGTGGTCGAAGCTCACCGTCGCCCTCGGCCTCAGCCTTGCCGCGATGGTGCTGCTGCCGGTGGTCGCGATCGCGGTGGGCACCGCGGCCTACGGCTGGGGCCCGCTGGAGATCCCCACCGGCGGCGCGCTCGCCGCGGGCACCGCGACCCAGCGGCTCCTCGTGGTGATCGCGTACATCTTCGTGTCCCAACTGGTCACCGCGGGGCTCGCGTTCTGGTTGTCGACCAAGACGGACGCCCCGCTGGGGGCGGTCGGCGGCGCGGTCGGCCTGACGATCGTGGGGAACGTACTGGACGCGGTCACCGCCCTCGGCGACTGGCGCGACTTCCTGCCCGCGCACTGGCAGTTCGCCTGGGCCGACGCCGTTCAGCCGAACCCGGAGTGGAGCGGCATGATCCAGGGCACGGCGATTTCCATAACGTACGCGCTGGTGCTGTTCGCCCTGGCCTTCCGCGGTTTCCGGCGCAAGGACATCGTGTCGTAGGTCTCCGGAGGATCACCTACCGGTCTCGACGGCCGCCCGCCGTGGCCGCTTCGAGATCCATCCGCAATGCCCCGGAGCGCACATCCAGGCCCCCTCGGACGTCACAGTCACAGACGTCGGCCCACACACAGGCCGCTCACCGAGGGGGCACAGATGGGGATGGACCACATACGGACGCGGGCCACAGGAAGCCGTCGACTGCGCGGCACCCTGCTCGCGCTGACGGCGGCGGGCGCCGTGCTGCTGACGGGGTGCAGCGCGAGCGGCAGCGGCAACTCGTCGGACGGCGCCGATAAATCCGGCGGGCGCAACCTCCCCCTGCCCGCCCCTGCCCAGCCGGACTCGGGCACGGCACGGGGACAGCAGGAGGGCGAGCAGACCGGCGCCCCCGACCGCGAGATCGCGCCGTCCCCCGACTACCTCTCCACCTTCGCCCTCGACGTCGACACCGCTTCGTACGGCTACGCCCGTCGCACCCTCGCGAACGGCCGGATCCCCGACCCCGCCACGATCCGCCCCGAGGAATTCGTCAACAGCTTCCGCCAGAACTACGAGCGCCCCGACGGCAACGGCTTCTCGGTCACCGTCGACGGCGCCCGTACGGACGACGACCGCTGGTCGCTGATCCGGGTGGGCCTCGCTACCCGGGCGGCCGAGGACAACCGTGAACGCCCGCCCGCCGCCCTCACGTTCGTCATCGACGTCTCCGGCTCGATGTCGGAACCGGGCCGTCTCGATCTGGCCAAGGACTCCCTCGACGTGATGACCGACCGGCTGCGCGACGACGACTCGGTCGCCCTGGTCACCTTCAGCGACGACGCCGAGACGGTCCTGCCGATGACCCGCCTCGGCGACCACCGCGGCCGCGTGCACGACGCGATCGACAGTCTGGAGCCGCAGGAGTCGACCAACCTCGGCGCGGGCGTGGACACCGGGTACGACACGGCGGTCGAGGGCCTGCGCGAGGGCGCCACCAACCGGGTCGTGCTGATCTCCGACGCGCTCGCCAACACCGGCGACACGGACGCGGACAGCATCCTGGAGCGGATCTCCGGCGCCCGCCGCGAGCACGGCATCACCCTCTTCGGCGTCGGCGTGGGCAGCGACTACGGCGACGCCCTGATGGAGCGCCTCGCCGACAAGGGCGACGGCCACACCACCTACGTCTCGAACGAGGACGACGCCCGCAAAGTCTTCTGTGACCAGCTCCCGCAGAACATCGACCTCACGGCCCGCGACGCCAAGGCGCAGGTCGCTTTCGACCCGCAGACGGTCGAGAAGTTCCGGCTGATCGGCTACGACAACCGCAAGGTCGCCGACGAGGACTTCCGCAACGACCGGGTGGACGGCGGCGAGGTGGGCCCCGGCCACATGGTGACCGCCCTGTACGCCGTCCGCACCAGGCCCGGCGCCTCGGGGCACCTCGCCACCGCGAGTGTGCGCTGGCTGGACCCCGACACCCGCGCCCCGCACGAGGAGTCCGGCCAGCTGGAGACCACCGCCCTCCACGACGACCTGTGGACCTCGCCCACCTCCTTCCAAGTCGCCGCGGTGGCCGCCTACTTCGCCGACGCCCTGCGCGCGGACGACGCCCGCTGGAGCGGTACCCTGCCCGGCGCCCTCCCCCTGGACGAACTCGCCACCCGCGCCCGCAAACTCGCGGCCGTCTCCGAGGACGCGGCCGTACGCGGCCTCGCCACCGCGGTCAAGCAGGCGAGCGAGATGAACAACTGCGAGGCGGGCTGCTCCGGCTGACCGACCGTGTCCAACCCATTGAATTTCCATTACGCCCGAGTAAGTTGACCCATGAGTAAGAACCCTGCGACCGGGAGCCGACATGGGCGTACGCAAGGATCTGAAGCGGGCCAAGCAGCGCACCGACCTGGCCGGTCGCAGCAAGGTGGAGCTGGTCAGGGACGCGGCCGGAGTGGTGCGTGAGGCGCGCACTGCCCCGCTGGCACCGAACCCCACCGCCGGCAGCACCGCCGACCTGCCCTTCACCAACGCGGCCGAGGCACCCGACACGGTCGTCCTGCGCCGCAAGGAACACGGCGTCTGGCACCCGGTGACCGCGGCCGCCTTCGCCCGCGAAGTCACCGCCACCGCGAAGGGGTTGATCGCGGCGGGGCTCGAACCGGGCGGCCGGGTCGCGGTGATGTCCCGTACGCGCTACGAATGGACGGTGCTCGACTTCGCGATCTGGGCGGCCGGCGGCCAGACCGTCCCCATCTACGCGACCTCGTCCGCCGAGCAAGTGGAGTGGATCGTAAGGGACTCGGGCGCGCGCTTCGTGATCGTCGAGACCGCCGAGAACACGGACACCGTCGCCACCGGCACGGCCCGGCACCCCGAACCCCCGCGCGTCTGGCAGCTGACACCGACCTCAGCCGCTGCCGCGGCGGGGAACGCGATCGGTGAACTCGCCGCTCTGGGACGGGACATCCCGGACGAGGAGGTCACCAAGCGCCGCGCCGCCCTCACCCCCGACACGGTGGCGACGGTCTGCTACACCTCCGGAACCACGGGCAGACCCAAGGGCTGCGTCCTCACCCACGCCAATCTCTACGCCGAGGCCGCCAACACGGTCGAGTTGCTCCACCCCATCTTCAAGGAGGTCACCGGCCAGGTCGCCTCGACCCTCCTCTTCCTCCCGCTCGCCCACATCCTGGGCCGCTGCCTCCAGATCGCCTGCCTGATGGCCCGCATCGAGATCGGCCACTGTCCGAGCATCAAGCCCGACGAACTCCGCCCGGCACTCAAGGAGTTCCGCCCCACCTTCCTGGTGGGCGTCCCGTACCTCTTCGAGAAGATCCACGACACAGGGCGCGCCACCGCCGAGAAGATCGGCCGCGGCGCCTCCTTCGACCGCGCCGATCGCATCGGCGTCCGCTTCGGAGAGGCGTACCTGAACAAGTTCCTCGGCGTGGGCAAGGGGCCCGGGCCCGGCCTGTACGCCGCCTGGGCACTGTACGACCTGCTGGTCTACCGCCGTATCCGCAAGGAACTCGGCGGCCGCGCCCGCTACGCCATCAGCGGCGGCTCCCCGCTCGACCGCAACCTCAACCTCTTCTTCTACGCGGCCGGAATCATCGTCTACGAGGGCTACGGACTGACCGAGACCACCGCCGCCGCCACCATCGTCCCGCCCCTGAAGCCCCGCCCCGGCACGGTCGGCCTCCCGGTCCCGGGCACGGCTGTCCGGATCGCCGACGACGGCGAGGTCCTCATCAAGGGCGGCGTCGTCTTCGGCGCCTACTGGAACAACCCGGCGGCGACGGACGCGGTACTGCTGGACGACTGGTTCGCCACCGGCGACCTCGGCGCGCTGGACGAGGACGGCTACCTCACCATCACCGGGCGCAAGAAGGACATCCTCATCACCTCCGGCGGCAAGAACGTCTCCCCGGCAGTCCTGGAGGACCGGCTGCGCAGCCGCCCGCCGGTCGGCCAGTGCCTCGTTGTCGGCGACAACCGCCCGTTCGTCGCGGCCCTGATCACCCTCGACCCCGATTCCGTCGCCCACTGGCTCGCCGTCCGCAAACTGCCGGCGGACACCTCGCTGTCCGAGGTCGTGTGCGACCCCCGGATGCGCGCCGACGTCCAGAAGGCCGTGGACTATGCCAACGAAGCGGTCTCCCGGGCCGAGTCCATCCGCCGATTCGCCTTGGTGGAGGGCGAGTTCACCGAGGACAATGGCCTTCTCACCCCGTCCCTGAAGGTCAAGCGCCACGCGGTGACGGCGGCGTACGCGGCCGAGATCGAGGCCCTTTACCGGACCTGAGAGACCCCCCGATGGCCGCCATGGGACCGGCGGACATGGGAACAGCGGGCCGCTCCGAGGAGCGGCCCGCTGTGCGCGCTGCCGAATTGATCAGCTGGTGGTGGCGCCGTTGCCCGACAGGACCGGGATGTTGTCCAGGATGTGCGAGAGCGGCTCGTCGCCCTTGGCCTGGGTGGAGTTCTCGGTGCACTGCTGGTTCTGCGGGGCCGAGAGGACCGGGACGTCCTGGAGGGCGGTGACCGGAACGACGCCCACGACCGAGCCTACGTTCGCCTTGGCCGGCAGGCCGACGCACGGCTTGTTCAGCGAGCCCTGCACGAGCGCGAGCTGGGGGCTCATGTTGCCGCGCGTTTCCTGGTTGCCGTACGACTGGACGGAGTTGTTGCCGTTGCTGGTGGTGACGCCGTCGTCGTTGCCGATGGCCAGCGCCTGGGGGGTGGCGATGGCCGAGACACCGGCGACGGAGGCGGCAATGGCCGCGGTCGCCCACAGCTTCTTCATGTTCGTTCCCTTTCGGAGAGCGGGCTCCGTTGCGGAGCCGCGTGGTGATCAACAGCGCGGTGAACGATGGGGTTGCGGGGGTGTGCCCCGAATGGCCCAGAGGGTTCCTTGAGACCGGAGTTGACGCGTCGCTGCCGCTGCCACCGTTGACAGCGGCAGCGGGCCGCCGGGAGAGACCGACGGCCCGCTGTACGCGGCGGATCAGCTGCCGCTGGCGCCGTTGCCCGACAGGACCGGGATGTTGTCCAGGATGTGCGAGAGCGGCTCGTCGCCCTTGGCCTGGGTGGAGTTCTCGGTGCACTGCTGGTTCTGCGGGGACGACAGGACCGGGACGTCCTGGAGGGCGGTGACCGGAACGACGCCGGCGACCGAGCCGATGTTGCCCTTGACCGGCAGACCGACGCAGGGCTTGTTCAGCGATCCCTGGATGAGCGCCATCTGCGGGCTCATGGTGCCGTACGTCGCCTGGTTGCCGTAGATCTGCTGCGAGTTGTTGCCGTTGCTGGTGGTGACGCCCCCGTCGTTGCCGATGGCCAGCGCCTGGGGCGCGGCGGCGGCCGAAGCTCCGACGACGGAAACGGCGACTGCCGCGGCAGCCATAACCTTCTTGATCACTTACTGGTCCCTTCTGGAATAACCCCGTCCACCGGAGCGCCCTGGACAACTGGCCCCGGCCTGCATGGTTGCTCCGATTCACTCCATTGGCCCATTTGAACGGCATGTACACCCCGTCCGCGTGCCAGTTGTTCCACGAATTTCAGGGCCGCGAACGGTCCATCCGGGTGAAGCCGCGAAACCATTCGCGCCGCCTTCGGTTGGCGGAGGAGCGGAGGTATGCGTCTCTGTCGGAAAGGGCCCGGAGAAATGCTCAAGAAGGCAGTGCGGCAACCAGGCGACTCTCCGGCATCGGCGCCAGCGGCAGTTGATCCGCCGCGCCCGAAGCAAGAAGCGTTTCTGCTTCTATCGTTTCTGCATGCTATAGGGGCACGGCGTCATTTCGGCGCGATGCGTTCGAGTGAATTACCGGGCAGTGCACGTTCCTGAGTTTCTTTGTACGCCTATCCCTCGTTTACGGCGTGCAGGTCATGGTGCGAGCCGTTCATGCTGTGCTCGCTCGGTTTCGGCCGTCAAAGGGGCATGACCTCAGAGAAGGGAAAGCATGTGAAGCACAAGAAGAGCGCTGCTCTCGTCGTCGGCACGATCATGGCTCTGGGAATGGCCGCCCCCGCCTTCGCCGACGCCGGCGCCGACGGTGCCGCTGCCAACAGCCCGGGTGTCCTCTCGGGCAACGTGGTCCAGGTTCCCGTGCACATTCCTGTCAACGTGTGCGGCAACACGATCGACATCATCGCCCTGCTGAACCCGACGTCCGGCAATACCTGCAGCAACAGCTGACGCAACACGGCGCATCAACTGCCCCGACTGTGTCAGGGCCGGCCTTGGATTGCCCCATCGGTTCCAGGGCCGGCTTTCCTCACTTCTACCAGCAGGAAGACAACGAGATTGCGACAGACCCTGAGTAGGGGAGTGGTCGTGGCCGCGGCGGCGACGGGCATCCTGTCCCTGTACGCCACCCCCGGCTTCGCGGACTCGAACGCGAACGGAGCCGCCACGGACTCACCCGGCGTCGCGTCGGGCAACAATGTCCAGGTTCCGGTGCACGTGCCGGTGAACGCCTGCGGCAATACGGTCAACGTCATCGCCGCGCTCAACCCGGCGTTCGGGAACTCCTGTGCCAACAGCTCGAGTTCGAGCCCGTTGCAGGGTGCGCCAAGCGCCTCACCCGGCGCCGATGATTCGCCCGGCTCCGGCTCCTCGGCGCACGGCGAGGCCCACGATTCGCCCGGCGTCCTGTCGGGCAACACCGCCCAGACGCCGGTGGACGTTCCGGTCAACGCCTGCGGCAACGCGGTGGACGTGATCGGCGCGCTCAACCCCGCCTACGGCAACGAGTGCGCGAACGAGTACCCGCCGACGACTCCGTTGACGACTCCTCCGGTTGCGCCGCCGACGACTCCGTTGACGACTCCGCCTCCGGTTGCGCCGCCGACGGTTCCGCCTCCGGTTGCGCCGCCGACGACTCCTCTGACGACTCCGCCTCCGGCTGCGCCGCCGACGACTCCGTTGACGACTCCGCCTCCGGTTGCGCCGCCGACGGTTCCGCCTCCGGTTGCGCCGCCGACGACTCCTCTGACGACTCCGCCTCCGGTTGCGCCGCCGACGACTCCTCTGACGACTCCGCCTCCGGTTGCGCCGCCGACGGTTCCGCCTCCGGTTGCGCCGCCGACGACTCCTCTGACGGCCCCCCCTACGGTGAAGAAAGCCCATCCCGCCACCCCTCCGAACATCCCGTCTCCGGGCAACGAACAGCCGCCCGGCGCCGCCCCCATGCTGCCGCGCACCGGCAGTGAGGGCGTGCTCGCGGCCTCGGCCGCCAGCGTCGCCCTGCTGGCGGGCGGAACCCTCCTGTACCGCAGGGGCCGAGCCGCGCCCCGCCGGTAGTACTCCGCTCTGGGTGCCGGACGCCTCACCGCGCCCGGCACCCAAGCCGCGTCGCCACCCGGTCGATGCGGTCGCGCACCCACTACGCGCCCGCCGGCCCCAGTGCCATGGCCGCGATCCGGGCGCGGGTGGTCTCCGGGAATCGGCGGAACAGGCCGGGGCGCTCGGCGTAGAACCAGTTGCGCCAGCCGCAGCCCAGGCCCGCTGTGCGCGGAGCGGGCCGACTGCCACCAGGGTCGCTCCCGGGTCGCGGCAGGCCGTTTCAGATCAGCTGGCCGGCGCGGGCCATGACCCGTACGCGGGTTCCCTGCTCGGAGAGGAGCGTCCGCCGTCTCCAGCGCGGCCTGGCCGCCGCCGATCACCGTGACGTCGCGGCCCCCCAAGCGGGAGAGTTCGCCGTGGTGGCTGCTGTGCGAGACCTACGAGGGGCCGAGGTCACGCAGCGTTGCGGGCACCTCGACGAAGGGCAGGACGCCGACGGCCAGGGCCACCGGCCAGCGGCGCAGCATCGCGCCGTCCTCGGTAACCGCCTCGAATCCGCCGGAGCAGCCCTGTACGCGGACCACGGTGCGTTCGTCGACGCCGTGCACGGCGTTGCGGGCGAACCGCAGGCCGTACCGGGCGAACATCTCGACCGGGATCGGCTCGCCGTGCCGGGCTTCCACGCCCTGGCCCGCGGCCGCAGCGCGCCGAGCGGCGCGTAGTTCTCCACCACGAACGCGGCACCGGCACGGGCGCCGCGACCAGTCCCACCCGGCCGCCGGCGTTCTCCGGGAACGGCAGCCGGCGCAGCCGGATCACCTGGTCCTCGCCCGGGCCGAGCGTGTCGAAACCGTCCCACATCGCCAGACGCGGCAGCGGCTCCGACTTCTTCTGGTACGCGGCCATCAGTGTCCAGCCGCCCCAGGCCCCGGCGGCCGAGCGCCACATTGACCTGGACCACCGTGTACAGCACCGAACCGCTCGTCCGCACCAGCTCCGTGACGTCCGCCGAGGCCTGGAACGCGTCGGCCCCGCGCGCCACCCGGTGCCCGATGACGCTGTCCGCGAGCACCGCCTTGTACGCGCCGCCGGGTTCGGTGATCAGCACCCGCCGGTTGTCCTTCGGCGGCTTTTGCTCGCCGATACGGAGGTTGCCGCCTCACTACAGCCGCGCGTACGTGATCTCCGCGCCCTCCGGCAGACGGAGCGCGCGCGGCTGGAGTTGCACGTGTTCGGGTCCTTGTCGACGTCGATGCAGAACATGTCGAAGTCGCCGTTCCCGGCGGACCTGCCCTCGCGCGCGGCGGAGTACGGGGCAGCCTCCAGACGGGTGGGCGCGGACGTCGTACGGCAGCTGATGGACGAGTTGGCCGACCGTACGATCCCGCCGTGCTGGAGCGCAGCTGTTGAACGCAAGGCTCTCCGCCTCCGCGGTGGGCGGGGCGGCCGTCGCGGGGCCGTCCGGCGCACAGCGGGCGGCGAGGACAGAGCAGCCCACCATCGCACGGCGCAGCAGAAGACCCGGGGGCTAACGCATGAGCGGCGGCGCCCATTTGGGGAAGAGGTTCTGGACCAGCGGACGGACGGAAATCTGGAGATCATATGTACGCGGGATGACTCTCCGTCAGTTTCCGACGTCTTATCGGTGAAACCTGGCAAGTGCGCCGGAACCATGAAGCATTGGCGTTTCACGAGATCACTCCTTTGGAGGCGCATCCCGCGTGTGCGCCGCGCGTTGAATCCAGAGCCGGGCACCCCGCCCGGATGTTGTGTCGATTCCAAGGAGCACTTCTCCATGTCGCGTATCGCGAAGGGCCTGGCCCTGACCTCCGTTGCCGCCGCTGCTGTGGCGGGCACCGCCGGCGTCGCCGCCGCCGACAGCGGCGCGAGTGGCTCGGCCACCGGCTCCCCGGGCGTCCTGTCGGGCAACGTCCTGCAGGTCCCGGTCCACGTTCCGGTGAACGCCTGCGGGAACACGGTCAACGTCATCGCCCTGCTGAACCCCGCGTTCGGCAACACCTGCAGCAACGGCTGACGGCAGCGCGAGTTTTTCGGCCGGCCGCCCTCCCCGACGGGAGGGCGGCCGGTCCGCGTTGCCCCGAATGGGGGAAGAGGGCGTCGTCTCCCGGCATGGCTCCTCACCAGGGGCGACGGCGGTGGCAAGGCGGTCGGACCGCTACGCGGAGCAGTCGATCGGTTGCAGGCGGCGATGCCCGCTTTCACGGTGTGCACGAGAGCCCACGCACATCGAAGGGAACATCCGTGCGTGCTCTGCCCGCACGGCGCACAGCGTCCTCCGCACTCTGCGCCACGCTTCTGCCCGGGATCGCCGGACCGGCCGCCATGGCGGCGGACAGCGTCTCGGCGCCTGGCCGCACCATCCATGCTGCGGCCCCCGTCCCCAGCGCGGACGCGCTTCCGGCGCAGGTGCAGTCGCTGGGCGACATCGCCGGCGGGCCGACCCCGGTCACCGATCTGCTCAACGCCGCATTCTCAGCCACCGCCGTGGTGACCGACCTCGTCAACTTCGTCGTCGCCAGGGTGCTCGGCGGCGGTCTGCCGGCGGCGAACCTGCCCGGCCTGTCGTCGTTGACGAGCACACTGCCGACGAGCACGGTCACGAGCACGCTGCCGACGGACTCGGTCACCAATGCGGTTCCGGTGTCCGGTCTGCTGCCCACCTCCTGAGCCAGGGGAGCGGTCTGAGGCGAAGCAGTCGCCACCCTGCCGTCGTGCCGACCATGCTGGTCGGCACGACGGCTGTTTTGTACGAGAATGCGGCACGCCGTTCAATCGGGTGGGGTGCAGGAATTTTCTGCACGCAGGGTTTCCGTCGCGTCCGAGGCTCGTTAGTCAGCGCAAAGAGGAATTTCCTCTGGTGACATGAGTTGCCGAAGAAAGGAACACGATGAAGTCCCTGAAGGCCGCCGCTGTCGTCGCCGGGTCCATGGTCATCGCTGGTGCCGCCGCGCCCGCCTTTGCCGCCGACACCTCCCACCTCACGCCCGCCAGCCTCAACGGTGCCCTGGAGACCATCACTAGCCAGCGTGAGCTCAACGTGCAGGACGTAGCCCCCCTGCAGCACCAGTCGAACGCGCTGGACACCGAGAACAAGAGCTCCCTGCTCCATACCGTGAACGGCGCGGCGAGGGCGCTCAACACGGCAGCCGGCCCCGCGCAGCTCCTCGGCGGGCTTCCCCTCCAGAGCTAATTGGTTCAATTCATCGCGTGTCTTTCCGTAAGGCCTGCGGGCATCTCCCTAGGCTTTGCGGCAAATCTCCAAGGAAAGGGCTGACGATGAACACCGCAAAGAAGGCCGCTCTGATTTTCGCCGCCGCCGGAATGGCCGCGGGTGCCGCCTCGGGCAGCGCCTTCGCCGACTCCGGTGCCGAGGGCGCCGCGCTCAATTCCCCGGGCGTCGCCTCCGGTAACGTCATTCAGGTCCCCGTACACGTACCGGTCAACGTCTGTGGCAACACGCTCAACGTCATCGGCGCGCTGAACCCAGCCTTCGGTAACGCCTGCGCCAACGGCTGACGTCGTACCGCGAAAAGGGCCGGCTCCGTACCCCACGGAGTCGGCCCTTCCACGTTGTTCGAAAGGCTTCCCTCGTTCGTGTGGTCGGTTGCCGGGCCATCGCCCGGGTGGGTGAAGAAACGGCCGGGCCTTTTCGGGCGCGTCGATAAGGTTCCGCGGTGACCTCAACCTCAAGCGAAACGCGCCCTTTCCGGGCCGCCGATCTCGGCACGCTCGCCGTCATGGCCTTCAGCGGTGAAGCGCCCGACGGCGACATGCCCTATCTCCTAGCCTACTCCCTGGGCGACGGCGAGGGAGGCCCGGAGGGCACTTCGGCCGCCATCGAGCAGCTGCTGAGCGACAACGGTCTGCCCGTCGGCGACAGGCTCGTCGACGGTTCCCGGCATCCGAGCCTGCCGTTCACTCTCCTCGTGGAGGCGGGCCAGGCCGTCGTCACCATGCCGTCGTATCTCAACGCCCAGTGCGTCGCGCCGCCGGAGTGGCTCGCCGCGGTCGGCGAACGCGGCTACGCCTACTTCCTGTTCGCCACCCGCGCCTGGCCCGACGCCGTGCCCGGCAAGCCCGTCGCGCCGGAGAGCCTGGCCGCCTTCGCGGGTGACGAGGCGATCCTGCTCAGCGCGGCGCACGTGCTGCTGCCCGTGCGCAGCCTGCGCGGCTGATGACAGCCACCGCGGGACGGGTGACGGGCGGCGGAGGTGCGGCCGTGCGGACCGTGGGCGGCAGCCGTGCGTTCGCCCTGCTGCTGGTGATCACGGGAGCGGCCGGTCTGCTGGCGTCCTGGGTCATCACGATCGACAAGTTCAAGCTGCTGGAGAACCCGAACTTCGTGCCCGGGTGCAGCCTGAACCCGGTCGTCTCCTGCGGCAACATCATGAAGAGCGACCAGGCCTCGGCCTTCGGGTTCCCCAACCCCATGCTGGGCCTGGTGGCCTACGGCATCGTCATCTGCGTCGGCATGAGCCTGCTCGCCCGTGCCGCCTTCCCGCGCTGGTACTGGCTGACCTTCAACGCCGGCACGCTCTTCGGCGTCGGATTCTGCACCTGGCTGCAATTCCAGTCGCTCTACCGCATCAACTCGCTGTGCCTGTGGTGCAGCCTCGCGTGGATCGCCACGATCATCATGTTCTGGTACGTGACGTCGTTCAACGTACGACATGGATTCCTGCCCGCGCCGGGCTGGTTGAGGGGATTCCTCGGGGAATTCACCTGGGTCCTGCCAGTACTGCACATCGGCGTCATCGGGATGCTGATCTTGACGCGCTGGTGGGACTTCTGGACCGGCTGACTGTCCGAACGATTCGATAATTCGGACGAACCGACCATTGGGTCCGTCGGGGGAATCTTGAACTGATGGCGTTCTCAGGATCGTTACGCGGTACGGACGCTGAGCCCCCCGAATCCTGAAAGGGACCGTACCTGAGATGAAGCCGACCACACGAGGAACTCTTGCCGTCGTCATGACCGGCGTCGCGGCAGCGATGGGCGCCGCCGCGACCCCCGCCGCCGCGGCTGGGACGGTCCCCGTCCCCGTACCGCTGGACGGTGTGGAGAACGCCCTCAACGTGAAGGCGCCCAAAATCGCCGGGGCGCTGCCTATGCCCATGCCGGGCGGGCCCGAGGGGCCTCGGTACGTTGAGGGCCGGCTGATCCCGGATCACGTCCTGCCACAGCTGCCCGTCAACGGAGGGCTGCCCGGAGCCGACGTCCGCACGCCCCTCCCGCACATCCTTGGGGACGGCTTCGACCACCTCGGTGTCGGTGCGCCCGCGGCCGACCTGACGACGCTGACGCCCGGGCTGTCCCTGGACGCCCCGCTCGCCGCGCCGAGCGCCGACAGCCTCGGCTCCCCGAAGCTCCCTCAGGCTGCCGTCCTCACCCCGCTGTTGAAGACGGTGCCCGGGGCGAACCTGGAGATGGGGAGCGGGGCGTAGCCGCACCCAGGGGCGGGGCCCGGGTGTCGGGCCCGGGCCTGCCGCCGATACCGCCGCGACGCCTCCGTCTCGTTCGACGGCGGCGAGTGGCATGTCACCGTGAACGGTAGGCCGCTCCACCTCATGCGCCGCGCGGAGGGCACCTATCTGAGCATGTTGGACCACTGCCAGTCGTACCCGACACCGCTCGACGTCGCGCGCGGCCGTCGATGAGCTCGGCCCCTCGGAGCGTCTCGGTCGGCGACGGCGGATTGCGTACGGCTCACATGGCGCCCTCCCTCCTGCCCTGGCACCGGCGGTTCCTGTTGGACCTGGACCTGGAGCGGGCGCCGCGCCGCGGCGCGGCGACTCAAGGGTGAGCGTGCCGTACTGGGACTGGACGCGGGACCCACCTCCACGTCAACACCCCAAGGATTCCGCAACAGGCTCGAAAGGTGGGGACGGGGCTCCGGCTGCCGGCCTGGCGCAATCACCACCGCGTCCACCGCTGGGTCCGCGGACACATGCTCGGCGGCGTCTCGGTCGAGGGGCCCCGTCTCCTGGCTGCACCACGCCTTGGTGGACTTCCAGTGGTCCCGCCGGCAGAGACGGCACCCCGGGGCCCGCTATCTGCCCGCCCTGCCGCCGGGACCGGGCGACTCACAGCACGGCCGGATCGTCGCAGGGCACGGGGAAATGCCGCCGTGGGGCGTGACGCCGGACGCGCTGGAGGGCCACAGCGGGATTTACGGTACGCGTAGGGCGGTGCGAGCGTGCGTCCGTGTACGCGCGCGGCGGCGTGATCGTTGGACGCGGCTACGGCGAGGCCCCCGGCAGTGAATGCTGCCGGGGGCCTCGCCCGTGCGTGTGCCTGGCGTCAGTTGCCGTAGCTGTAGCCGCCGTTGGCCTCGTGGCCCTAGTTCGCGCAGGTGTTGCCGAAGGCCGGGTTCAGCAGGCCGATGACGCTGACGGTGTTCCCGCACACGTTGACCGGCACGTCGATCGGGACCTGAACGACGTTTCCCGACACGACGCCGGGCGAGTTGACGGCCTCGCCCTGAGCGCCGGCGTCCGCAATGGCCAGACCGGCCCCGCTGAGCACCACGGCACCCGTGCCAAGAGCGACAGCGGCAGCCTTCGCGATGCGAGACATCACGTTCTCCTTTGACTCGACAAGCGCGGCTGCACGGACGCGACCGCACTCCCCCCTTCAACGCGACCACCCACGCCTGGTCACGGCGTTCATGTGGGGATCACCCTTTCCGAACAGGCCATTCCCTCCGCCTGCCGTATCCCGGGCGGAAATTCACTTCGGCCGACGGCATGCCCTCAACTAGCCTGCCGGACATGCCAACCGACCAACTGACCGGTGTGATCGGACTGTTCGCCGAGGAGACCCGGGTCCGCGCCTTCGCCGCGGTGGCCCTGGGGGCGGACACCCCCGCGAAGGTCATGGAGAAGGCGGGGCTGTCTCCGAAGGACGCGACCGTGGCGCTGCGGCGGCTCCAGGATCAGGGCGTGATCACGCAGGGCGAGGGGGGACTGGGCGTCGCCTACGGCCGCTTCCGGGGCCTCGCGCGTTCCGCACAGGCACCGCAGCCCGTCGAGAGCTACGGCTCCAGGGACGAGCAGACCGAGGCGGTGCTGCGGACCTTCGTGCGCGACGGGCGCCTGGTGCGGCTGCCCGCCCAGTGGGAACGCAAGCTGGTCGTGCTCCGGCACATCGCCGAGCGGACCTTCGAACCGGGCGTCGAATACCCGGAGCGGATCGTCAACGAGAGGCTGCGCGCCTGGTGCGAGGACGCGCCGACCGACCATGTGACGCTGCGGCGGTACCTGGTGGAGCTGCATCATCTGCGGCGGCAGTGCGGCGTCTACTGGCGACCAGCGCAGGCGTGAACGGGAGCGTACGGTACGGACGGCTTGCCAGGCTGCTCAGTTGAGGTGGCGGATGAGGCGCCCGGGCCCGTGGTCGCGGCAGCGGATGGGACGCCCAGGCGCTCGGTCGAGGTGGCGCAGGGGACGGCCGACCGCTCAGCCGAGGCGGCGAACGGGATGCCCGACCGCTCAGCCGAGGCGGCGAACGGGATGCCCGGGTGCTCAGCCGAGGCGGCGTATGGGTGTGCCTGCCAGAAAGGCCTGGATGTCCTCGACCGCCGCGCTGTAGTACGTCTCGTAGTTGGCCCGCGACACATAGCCGAGGTGTGGGGTGGCCAGCAGGCGCGGGGCCGAGCGCATCGGGTGGTCGGCGGGGAGCGGCTCGATGTCGAACACGTCGACGCCCGCTCCGGCGATCCGGCCGCCGTGCAGCGCGGCGAGCAGCGCGTCCTGGTCGACGATCGCCGCCCGCGAGGCGTTGACGAGGTAGGCGGTCGGCTTGAGGAGGGCCAGCTCGGCGGCGCCGATCAGGCCCCGGGTGCGGTCGCCGAGCGCGAGGTGGACGGAGACGAAGTCGCTGCTCGCGAGCAACTCCTCCTTGGAGGCAGCCAGTTCCACCCCCACCTCGTCGGCGCGCTCCTTGGTGAGGTTCTGACTCCACGCGCAGACCCGCATGCCGAAGGCGAGACCGACCTGTGCCACCCTGCCGCCGATCTTCCCGAGGCCGAGCAGACCGAGCCGGCGGCCGTGCAGATCGGCGCCGACGGTGCTCTGCCAGGGGCCACCCGTCCGCAGCGCGTTGTTCTCCGTGACGATGCCCCGCGCGAGGCCGAGCAGCAGCGCCCAGGTCAGCTCGACCGGAGGCGTCGAGGAACTCGGGGTGCCGCACACGGTCACGTCGTGCGCCTCGGCGGCCGCGTAGTCGATCACCGTGTTGCGCATTCCGGAGGCGATCAGCAGCCTCAGCCGCGGCAGCCGGGCCAGCAGCGAGGCGGGGAAGGGAACCCGCTCGCGCAGGGTGACGACGATGTCGAAGTCCGCGAGCGCGGCGGCCAGAGCGTCTTCGTCCGTGAAGTGGTCGCCGTAGCCGACGACCTCCACCTCGTCCGCGATCGGCGACCAGTCCGCCATCTCGGTCGCGACGCCCTGAAAGTCGTCCAGCACGGCACAGCGAAGTTGCATGTCAGGTCCCTCCCACGCTGAGTCAAGACCCTACCCGAGCCAGGAAAGTGCACCCCGGCCGCCCAGGAGGAGGCGGCTCCGGGGGAAGCCCCGACGGCCGCGCGCTCCCCGTGGCAGTATCTGGGCTCCATGAGTGCGTCCCTGGCAGTACGGAGCTTGCGCGCGGCGGTGTTCGCCGTGCTGTGCGTGCTGCTGGCCGCCGGCGGGCACGGGCTGGCGACGGGGGACGCACCGCCGCTGTGGGCGGACGGTGCCGGGTTCCTCGCCGTCTTCGCGGCCGGCTCTCTGCTGGGCGCCCGGGAGCGTTCGCTGCTCGGGATCGGTGGCGGAATGCTGGCCGCGCAGGCCGGACTCCACCTAGGGTTCGAGGTCGCCCACCCGCGTATGGCGATGAACATGCACGGGGCGCACATGATGCACCCGCACGCACACGCCCTGACGCCCCACGCCACGGCCGCGCATGTGACCGCTGCCCTGCTCGCGACCTGGTGGCTGCGGCGCGGCGAGGCCGCGTTGTGGTCCCTGCTGCGGTGGGCCGTGGCGCTCGTGCCGGGGCTTGCGGCGTGGTGGCGGGTGCGGACGGGACCGTCTCCCGCACCGGCCCAGCAGGACGTCATACGCCGGAACGCCTTTGAGACGTGGTCACTGCGGCAGATGCTGCTGCGGCACGCCGTCTCCCGTCGGGGACCGCCGGCCGGGCTCGCGTACACGCCCTGACCGCATCCACACCAGTACGGAGTTCCCCTGATGTCCCCGACACGCACCACCCTGCGCCGAGCCGGCCTTGTCGCTGCCCTCACCACGGCCGGAGTCCTGACCGCCGCGGGCGCGGCCTTCGCGCATGTGACGGTCCACCCCGAGAGCTACGCCAAGGGCGCCACGGACGGCGTGCTGACCTTCCGCGTCCCCAACGAGGAGGACACCGCCAGCACCACAAAGGTGCAGGTCTTCCTGCCCACCGACCACCCGGTCCTGGGTGTCCTGGTCACTCCGCAGTCCGGCTGGACCGCGAAGGTGACGACCACCAAGCTCAAGACGCCCATCAAGACCGACGACGGCACGATCACCGACGCCGTCTCCGAGATCACCTGGACCGGCGGCCGGATCCGCCACGGCGAGTTCCAGGACTTCAACGTCGCCTTCGGTCAACTTCCCGACGATTCCGACCAGTTGGAGTTCAAGACGCTGCAGACCTACTCGGACGGCAATGTCGTCCGGTGGATCGAGGAGACACCGAAGGGCGGCGAGGAGCCGGAGAGCCCGGCGCCGGTGCTCACGCTGACCGCCAAGGCCGCGGGGGAGGACTCCTCCGGGGAGCCCTCCGGCGCGGCCTCGTCGTCGAGTTCGGGATCGGATAAGAGCTCGGCCGCGAGCAGCAAGAGCAGTGACTCGACCGCTCGCGGCCTCGGCATCGCCGGCCTGATCGTGGGCGTGCTCGGCCTGGCCGCGGCCGGATTCGCCCTCGCGCGCGGCCGGAGCGCCCGCTCCTAGCCGGGGAAACGGGGGCGGCTGCCACCCAGTCGATGGGCGCTGCCGCACCCGCCGGTCTCAACTCCCGTCGGCGGGGCGGACCGCCCACCGCTGCTCGACCTTGGCCAGTCGCCAGTACGCCACGGCCGCGGCCCAGACGACCACGAACAGGCCTACGATGATGTACCCGACGTTGTCCAGGTCGAGCCCCGCGATCCAGCCGGTCACGTCGTCGCGCAGGTCGAGCTTGTCGTGCAGCACGCCCACCAGTTCGATGGTGCCGATGAAGAAGGCCACCGCGATGGACAGGCCGGTGATGGTGAGGTTGTAGAAGACCTTGCGCACCGGGTTGGAGAACGCCCACTGGTAGGCGAAGTTCATGAACGTGCCGTCCAGCGTGTCGAACAGGCTCATCCCCGCCGCGAACAGCAGCGGCAGGCACAGGATGGCGTACCAGGGCAGTCCGGCCGCCGCGCCGCTGCCCGCCATCACCATCAGCGTGACCTCGGTGGCGGTGTCGAAGCCGAGCCCGAAGAGAAAGCCCAGCGGGAACATCTGCCCCGGCCGCGTGATGGACTTCGTGAAGCGGCCGAGGATCCGGTTCATGAACCCCCGGGAATCCAGGTGCTGTTCGAGCTCCTCCTCGTTGTACGTGCCCGCCCGCATCGCCCGGAAGACCCGCAGGATGCCGATCAGCGCGACGAGGTTGAGGGCGGCGATCAGGTAGAGGAAGGACCCGGAGACCGTGGTGCCCATGACGCCGAGCACCTGGTGCGTGCTGGAGCCCTCGTTCATGATGCGTCCGGCCAGCTGGGTGCCTCCGGCGATGAGCGCGGCGAGCAGGACCACCACGCTGGAGTGCCCGAGCGCGAACCAGAAGCCCACCGACACCGGCCGCTTCCCGTCGGCCATCAGTTTGCGGGTGGTGTTGTCGATGGCGGCGATGTGGTCGGCGTCGAAGGCGTGCCGCATGCCCAGGGTGTAGGCGGTGACGCCCAAGCCGATGCCGAACGCCTTGGAGCCGACCTCGTAGTGCTCCGGCACGACGAGCAGGAACAGGATGCCGAACGCGACGATGTGCAACGCCGCGATCACAGCCAGAAGTGCAGCGGTTCGGACGGTGTCCTCGCGGCGCCACCGGAACCCGGTCGCGGGGGACGACTGCGCGGGCAGGGTCATACGGTCACGCTCCAGCACCTCGTGGATCAGTTCGTGAGATGCCGTGGCCGGTCTCCTGGCTTACGGGTACACGTGCCTGCCCCTACCTTCCCGGCCTCGCGGCCAGTGGCGCCGCCCGAGGGAGGCACGGGACGGGAACTTCCCCCGATCACAGTGGCGAGGGCCGCTCCGGCCTGGGCCCCCTGAGGGGCCGTCACCGGTCTTCCCGAACACCACGGCCCACCAACCCTAGGGTCGGACTGACTCCCCCGCACAGCTGCACACCTACGCAGGTATTGAAGATCACATGGGGTCCCCTGCGAAGATGACTACCGGGTGACCGACGGCGCGACCGCCGAACTCCTCGAACACTGCGCGTCCGACAAGGGTTGAGCCGCCCCGCGCGGCGGAGCCCGGAATGGGTGCGGCCCCGGATGCCTGGGGGGCTTGCCGGGGCCGCGGGCTCACGGAGTCACCGTGGTGCGGTCATTCACTGTTGAGTTGCCAAGGTGCTGTGTCGTTCAGTCCTGGACCCGCGCCTGCTTCTTGCGGACGAAGAGCGTCGCCGCGCCGCCGATCACCACGAGGGCGATGGCTATGCCCGCGATGATCGGGGTCGCGTTGGAACCGCCGGTCTCGGCGAGGTCGGTGCCCCCGGTGGAGGTGCCGCCCACCGTCGCCGGACTCGGCTCACTGACCGTCTGGGTCGAGATGTCGCTCGTGCTGCTTTGGGTCTTGCAGTCGAGCACGCCCTTGAACCGCTTCGAGAAGCCGTTCGGCCCGTTGATCGTGAAGTCGTAGGCCTGGTCCTCCTGCAGCGGGACGGTCACCGTCTGGGACGTGCCCGCCTCGATGGTGTGCTCGATCCCCATCAGCTCGAAGGTGAACGCCTCGTCGCCCTTGTTGGCCGCCGTGATGTCCACGCCACCCTTGGCGCAGTTCTTCTCGGCGGACAGGGCGGGTATCGCGCCCTTCTCGGCCCAGTTCGCGGTCGCCGACGCGGAGACCGTCGACTCGCTGGAGCCCGCGAGGATCTGTGTCTGGCTGCGGGTCTCCGAGGTGAAGGCGCGGCCGACCGGCACGGTGGTGGACGCCTGCACGGTCAGCGATGCCGCACCGTCCGCGGCGTCCTTCGGCACGTCGAAGTAGAGCCGGCTGCCGTCGACCGCGGAGGCGATTGCCTTGCCGTCCTTGTCGACGATCTTCACCCCGCCGGCGGTGGCGTCCGAGGGCGGCGTCACCGTCACGCTGTCCGCGTTGGTGTGCACCGTGACCGGGCCGAGCTTCTCACCGGCGTGGCCGGAGACCGCGGCGGGGCCGAGGGCCAATGAGGCCTTGGGCTCCGCCAGGTTCCGCGCGCTCTTCTGCAGATAGTCCGCCAGCTTCTCCGCCTGCGGATCCACCGCGTCCACGTCGGCGCCGTCCGAGTACCGCCAGATGGCCACCTGAGTTCCGGCCGCCGCGTCCTTCTCGGTGAGGCCTGCGACGCCGGCCTTCTCGGCGAGCGCCGCGAGATCGTTCACCTGCGGGTAGGAGTTCTGCAGGATCCAGCGGATCTTGCCCGCGTTCTTGTTGCCGTTCAGCGACGTACCGCTCCAGGGGGTTTCCTGGTACTTGGCATCCCGCTGCGTCGGGTTGTGGATGTCGATGCAGTAGGTCTGCAGCATGCCGCCGTTGTCGACGGACATCTCGAACAACCCCGCGGACACCCACTCGTCCTCGCCGTTGTCATGGATGACCGCGGACCCGTACGTCTTCAGGTCGCCAATGGTGGCGGTCGCGCCGCCCAGGCTCTGCGGAGTCTCGTCGGCAACGGCCGTACCGGCGGAGGCGATCGCCCCGGCGGCGACGAGCCCCGACACCAACGTCGCGGCGGCGAGGCGGGCGGCCCCTCGCCTGCGCGTGGACAACGCAGACAGCGAAGAAAGCACAGAATTCCCCTTCGTGCAGGACCCGTTGACGTGGGGGGACGGTCCCGCCAGCAGAATCAGAAGCCCCGAGAGCTATGTCCGGCATCCTAAGGACGCGGCGCACCACGCTCCCCAGGCATGTCATCCGATAACCGATCCGACTCGGAATCGTTATCGCTCACACAGCTGTGAGCTGCGCTTATCGACAAATCCATGAGGATCGTTCGCAATGCATTTGTCGATAAGCCGCAGTTCGGTCAGGATGTGCGCTTCCCTGACATCACGTCACTCCGGCGGGCTCGGGCCGCTGTTGGGGCGCGGCCTCGGGGTCAGCCGGTGGCTCCGTTTCCCAACTCGGCTCCGGCTGAGCAGCCGGAGCCGATCCCATGTCCCCCTTGGACGCTCGTCGGAAGGCGGACGTGCCTCGCGAGAGATCGTGTCCGATCGCGGCCGCGTCGACGTCCGCCGAGGTCCAGCTCTGGCCGTCGCGCGTTTCCGTGCGTACCTTCAGCCGGCCGTGCACGACAACCGGATCGCCCACCGACAGCGACGCCCCCGCATTCGTCGCCAGAGTCCTCCTCGCCCACACCGTGAAGAAGTTGGTGTGTCCGTCGGTCCACTCGCTCTTCTCGCGATCCCAGTAGCGCGACGTCACGGCCAGCCGAAACCTCGTCGACGCTCCCGTCGACAGCTCCCGGTACACCGGCTGCGTCGCGACGTTCCCCACCACGCACACCATCGTCTCGTTCATCCCGAACCCCTCTCCCGTACGAATGCGTCTGTCGCGTGTGTTGCGTCTCTCACGTCTCTCGCGGCGACCGCATGCGCTGCGATCGCCGCGAGTTCAGACTGCCTTCGCCGGGCCGAGCCCGCTGAGCGCTGTGGGCTACCGGCCGGTTGTGGAAAGCCGCGTCACCCGATGGGGGTGCGGGCATACAACCGCGACGCGGTCACCCGACCGGCGCGGACGCCGCGCCCGTGACCCGCCCGTACTGCTCTCGCACCTCCCGGTACCGGAGCAGTTCCGCGGCCACGGGATCCAGTACGCGCGCCCTCCCGCACCCGGCGGCGGCCTCGCGCAGCCGCCGTTCCGCTTCGAGCCCGTAGCGCCGTGCGGGCCCGCGCGCCGCCATCCTGCTGCTCCACTCGACGGCCGGACCGCCGATGATGCCCGCCACCATCAGCAGCACCGGCACCCCGAGATTCGGCGACGTGACCCCGATGATCTGCCCCAGGAGCCAGAGACCGCCGATCACTTGGAGGATCGTCATGGAGGCCTGTGCCAGTACGGCGACCGGCCACCAGCCGGGCCGCGGCGGACGACCCGCCGGGGTCGCGGCGCGGGCCGCCATCTCGTCCAGCGCCTCGGGCAGCCCCTGCGCCCCGCGTACGGCCGCCTCGCGCACCGCCTGCGCCCAGGGTGCGGGGAGTCCAGACACCGCCCGGTCCGAGACCGTGCGTACGGCCTGCTCGACGCGCTGACGTGCCGTGGCCTCCTCGTCCGCGGGGGCCCGTACGGGCAGGCGGCCGGTCGGGGGGTCGCGCCGGTCCTGGCACCAGCGCCACAGCCGCAGCCAGGGCGTCCCGCAGGCGCGGTTGGCGTTGCGGCGCCAGGCGCGCTCGGCCGCCTCACCGGCCGCGACGGCGCCCACCGCGTCCGCGAGCCGGTCCGAGAACTCGTCGCGCGCCTGCTCGCTGAGCCCGACGCGGCGCCCGGTCGCGTAGACGGGCCGCAGCCGCGCCGCGGCCGCGTCGAGATCGGCCGAAATTCGACGTGCGGCGGCACCTCTCTCGGCCACGAACTGGCCAAGAGACTCGCGCAGTTCGCCGACGCCGTCCCCGGTGAGCGCGGACAGCGCGAGCACGGTCGCGCCCGGTTCGCCGTACTCGCCGAGCGCGATCCCGTCCTCGTCCAGCAGCCGCCGCAGATCGTCGAGGACCTGGTGGGCGGCGTCCCCGGGCAGCCGGTCCACCTGATTGAGCACGACGAACATGACCTCCGCGTGCCCGGCCAGGGGCCGCAGATAGCGCTCGTGGAGGACGGCGTCGGCGTACTTCTCCGGATCCACGACCCAGATGACCGCGTCGACGAGCGCCAGGACGCGGTCCACCTGTTCGCGGTGCTGGACCGCCGCGGAGTCGTGGTCGGGCAGGTCGACCAGGACGAGGCCGCGCAGTTGCGCCTCTGCCTCCGGGCTCTGCAACGGACGTCTGCGCAGCCGACCGGGGATGCCGAGCCGGTCGATGAGCGTCGCCGCGCCGTCGCTCCAACTGCACGCGATGGGCGCGGCGGTGGTCGGCCTGCGGACACCGGTCTCCGAAATGGCCACGCCGGCGAGCGCGTTGAAGAGCTGCGACTTGCCGCTTCCCGTGGCCCCGGCGATGGCGACGACGGTGTGCTGCCCCGAGTGCTTGCGGCGCGCCGCCGCCTCGTCGAGGACCCGGCCCGCCTCGGCGAGCGTCCTGCTGTCGAGGCGGGTGCGCGACAGGCCCACCAGCTCGCGGAGCGCGTCCAGGCGTGAACGCAGCGGTCCGTCGTAGGCGAGCGGGGCCGGCGGGTCCTGTACAAGGGGCCTGGTCACCATCACCGGCGTCTCCTGCCCGCCGGCGGTCTCGGAGACGCGCCGCGCGATGAGGCCGTCGTCCCAGACGGCTCCGCCCTCCGCGCGCGCGGCCGTGTCGTCGTCCTCCACGCGCGCGTGCCTGTCGCCGGAGGCGGCGCTCTTCGGGGGCACCTCTTCGGAGGCCTCGCTGCCCCCGGTGCCCTTCTGGGGCTGCTTCTCGGAAGTCGCCTCCCCTGAGGGTCCGTTTTCGAAAGTGCCCTCTTCGGAGGTGTTCTCCTCGAAAGTGCCGTGTTCGGAGGAGGAGTCGGAGGCGTCCTCGGAGAGGTGGTCCTCAGGGTCTTCGTCTCCGGGACGGTCGGCGTGATCCGTGTGGTCAGTGACGGCAGTCACCGCGGTCACCTCTCCTTCTGCAGTACCGACAGCGCGGCGATGAGTTCGGCCTGGGGTTCGGGATGGACGTCGAGCGCTTCGAGGGGCGCGAGACGGCGTTCGCGCTCGGTGTGCAGGGCCTTGTCGAGGTAGCCCGTGAGCAGTCGGCCGCCCCGGTCGCGCAGCCGCAGCGCACCGTGCGCCCCGATCCGCTCGGCCAGCCCCTCGCCCGCCGTCCGCGCCCGGCGGCCGCCCAGGAGCGCGGTGGCGACCAGCGCGGCCATCACCTGGGGATCCGGCGCGATGCTCTTGTCGAGGCCGCGCACCTCCTCCTCGGCGTATTCCTCCAGGACACGCCGCCAGCGTCGTACGGCCATCCCGATGCGGTGCTCGGCGCTCTCCAGCGTCGGATCACGGTCCGTCAGCCCAGGAGCGCTCGCGGCCGGTTCGCGCCGCCATGCCTCGTCCACGCGCTCGTCGGCCGCCGTGACCGCGCACAGCAGCAGGGCGCTCAGGCTCTCCACGAGTGCGTCGAGCAGCTCGCCGGCGCTGCAGTCGAGGGGATAGGCGCGCCAGCGCTTGAGCGCGTCGCCGGAGAGCACGGCCCCGGCCTGCAAACGCCCCTTCACGCGTGTGTGCTCGCTGTCGTACGCCCCGTCGACAGCCGCCGTGAGCCGCAGGGCGGCTGCGTACTGCGCGGCGGCCGCGCTCGCCAGCTCCGGCATCCGCGCCTTCAGCGAGTCGAGGACCCCGCGGGCCGTACCGGCCATCGCCTCCTGCCGGGCTCCCGGGTCCTGCGCCTGGTACACGAGCCACGTGCGCAGCGGTGCGACAGCAGTGGCCGGCAGCAGGCCGCCGCCCCACGCGGACTCGGGCAGCTCGGGCACGGTGAAGCGGGGCACATGGCCGAGTCCGGCCTTGGTGAGCAGGGCGCCGTACTGCCGCGAGACCTCGGACACCACCTGGTGGGGCACCCGGTCGAGCACGGTGACCAGGGTCGCCTTGTGCTCCTTGGCCGTACGCAGCAGATGCCACGGCACGGCGTCGGCGTACCGGGCGGCGGTGGTGACCATGACCCAGATGTCGGCCGCGCAGATCAGTTCGGCGGCGAGGACGCGGTTGTCGGAGACCAGGGAGTCGATGTCGGGGGCGTCGAGGAGTGCGAGGCCGGGGGGGAGCGTGTCGGCGGTCTCGATACGCAGCACCAGCTCCCCGCGTTCGGTGAGTGAGGGCAGGTCGTCGCCGGGCTCCTGATGGGGCACCCACACGCGCGTGAGGTCGGGCAGCACCCGCATTCCGCTGAACCAGTGATGGTCCTCCGGATGGCACACCAGCACCGGCGTACGGGTCGTCGGCCGCAGCACGCCCGCCTCGCTGACCCGGCGTCCCACAAGAGAGTTGACGAGGGTCGACTTGCCCGCGCCGGTGGACCCTCCGATGACGACTAGGAGGGGTGCTTCGGGTTCTCTCAACCGGGGCACCAAATAGTCGTCGAGCTGTGCGAGCAGTTCGTCGCGGTTGGCACGCGCGCGTGGAGCCCCCGCCAGGGGCAGCGGGAAGCGTGCGGCGGCGACACGGTCGCGCAGGGCGGAGAGTGCGTCGAGCAGCTGAGGCCGTACGTCCAAGGTCACCACATGCGAAGAATGCCCAATTTTGGAGGCTTTCTGAAGCATATGAGTATGTCTGCGCGCCGACAGGACACACGGGGCGGAAGGGATGACTGGGGCGCAGGCATAACGAGTGCACAACACCCGATGCGTGAGAGGCCAAAAGCGGTGCACGATTCGTACCCGCCTGCGATTATCAGGACCGCTTCACCGAACCTCCACATTGAGCCACGGAGGCGAAGCGCGAGGGACAGGGGTGCGCGAGCCCTATCCTTGTCCCCGGCAAGGTCACGGATCAGCCCACACCCGGGCACCAGGACACCGGCCACCACACCCGGCCCCCGTAGCTCAGTGGATAGAGCAGGCGCCTTCTAAGCGCTTGGCCGCAGGTTCGAGTCCTGCCGGGGGCGCCTCTCCCCGCCCTCCCCTCGGGAGGGTTTTTTGTTGGTTCCCGGGCGTGTCGCGCGTCGGGGTGGACTGTTCCCGGACGGCGGACCCGATGGCCCTGGTCGTCGGGCAACTGGCTTGGCCGGTCGGGTGATTCGGCGGGTATGTACGCCAGGGCCCCGGTAGGAAGTCAAGTGCGCGGGCAGGGGCGCCGCCCACCGCCGGGGCAGCACCCGGGCAGGGGCGCCGCCCACCGCCGGGGCAGCGCCCCGGTGGCGGCCGACGCCCCAGGTCGGCCCTTGTCGGGCCGGATATCAGTTGGGATCGGGTCGGGTCTTGTTCGGGTCGTGTCGAACGGGGTCGGGTCGGTTCAGGTCAGCGGGTGCGACGTCCTGCCCGACGCCTCGTCGATCTCGTCGTGCGCCTTGGTGAGCAGTTTCATCGCCAACTCGTTCAGCGCCCTCGCGCCAGCGACCTCTTCGCCGACCCTCGGCTGATTCGAGTCGGAGGGATGGCGGCTGGCGTAGCCGTGGGCGCGCACTTCGTTCCCATCCGGCAGTCGTACGAGGGCGGCCGCACGGGTGCGGTGGTCGTCCTCCTCGAATTCCAGCTCGACGTGCCATCCGACAGCGGTCCGTGTCTGTGTCTCTGTCATCACGATCACCTCCGGGGCGGGCCCTGCCCCTAATACCAGAGTGTGCTCCTTCGGCCGACTCCGCACGAGGTGGCGACGGATGTCGACAAGGGGTGACGGTCCGGATACTGACGGTGCGCGAGAGGCGTGTGGCTACGAGTGGGAGGGGTGTGGCTGCGAGAGAGGTGCGGCTACGGAGTCTGCGGGTGCCCCTCGTCCCGCATGGACAGTCGGTAACCGGTCGACTACGAGAGCGGGAGGGCCAGGTCACGGCCCCCTGATGAGACGGGTTTCCTTCGAGGGGTAGCCGTCAGGCAAGATGGGGTGTATCTGCCCACTGCCGATTTCAAGCGTCCGGACGGTTTCTCTTGGCTGAGTTCATTTACACCATGCGCAAGACGCGCAAGGCGCACGGCGACAAGGTGATTCTCGACGACGTCACCTTGAACTTCCTGCCGGGTGCGAAGATCGGTGTGGTCGGTCCGAACGGTGCCGGTAAGTCCACTGTTCTGAAGATCATGGCTGGTCTCGAGCAGCCCTCGAACGGCGACGCGTTCCTGTCGCCGGGCTACAGCGTCGGCATGCTGCTGCAGGAGCCGCCGCTCGACGAGTCCAAGACCGTGCTGGAGAACGTCCAGGACGGAGCCGCCGAGATCATGGGCAAGCTCAAGCGCTTCAACGAGGTCGCCGAGCTCATGGCGACCGACTACTCGGACGCGCTCATGGAGGAAATGGGCAAGCTCCAGGACGACCTGGACCACGCCAACGCGTGGGACCTGGACGCCCAGCTGGAGCAGGCCATGGACGCCCTGGGCTGCCCGCCCGGCGACTGGCCGGTCACCAACCTCTCCGGTGGTGAGAGGCGCCGCGTCGCGCTGTGCAAGCTGCTGATCGAGGCGCCCGACCTGCTGCTGCTCGACGAGCCCACCAACCACCTGGACGCCGAGTCCGTGCAGTGGCTGGAGCAGCACCTCGCGAAGTACGCGGGCACCGTCGTCGCCGTCACCCACGACCGGTACTTCCTCGACAACGTCGCCGAGTGGATCCTCGAACTCGACCGCGGCCGCGCGCACCCCTACGAGGGCAACTACTCCACGTACCTCGACAAGAAGGCCTCCCGCCTCAAGGTCGAGGGCCAGAAGGACGCCAAGCGTGCGAAGCGTCTGAAGGAAGAGCTCGAGTGGGTGCGGTCCAACGCCAAGGGGCGGCAGGCCAAGTCCAAGGCGCGACTGTCCCGCTACGAGGAGATGGCCGCCGAGGCGGACAAGATGCGGAAGCTGGACTTCGAGGAGATCCAGATCCCGCCGGGCCCGCGCCTGGGCTCCATCGTGGTCGAGGTCAACAACCTCTCCAAGGCCTTCGGCGAGAAGGTCCTCATCGACGACCTGTCGTTCACGCTGCCGCGCAACGGGATCGTCGGCGTCATCGGGCCGAACGGTGCCGGCAAGACCACCCTCTTCAAGATGATCCAGGGTCTGGAGACCCCGGACTCCGGCTCGATCAAGGTCGGCGACACCGTCAAGATCTCGTACGTCGACCAGAGCCGCGAGAACATCGACCCGAAGAAGACGTTGTGGGCCGTCGTGTCGGACGAGCTCGACTACATCAATGTCGGGCAGGTCGAGATGCCTTCCCGTGCGTACGTCTCCGCCTTCGGCTTCAAGGGCCCCGACCAGCAGAAGCCGGCCGGTGTCCTCTCCGGTGGTGAGCGCAACCGCCTCAACCTCGCGCTGACCCTCAAGCAGGGCGGCAACCTGCTGCTCCTCGACGAGCCGACCAACGACCTCGATGTCGAGACGCTGTCGTCGCTCGAGAACGCACTGCTGGAGTTCCCGGGTGCGGCCGTGGTCGTCTCCCACGACCGCTGGTTCCTGGACCGGGTCGCGACGCACATCCTGGCGTACGAGGGCGACTCCAAGTGGTTCTGGTTCGAGGGCAACTTCGAGTCGTACGAGAAGAACAAGGTCGAGCGGCTCGGCCCGGACGCGGCGCGCCCGCACCGTGCCACCTACAAGAAGCTGACCCGGGGCTGATCGATCTTGCGGCACCTCTACCGCTGCCCACTGCGCTGGGCGGACATGGACGCGTACGGCCACGTCAACAACGCGGTCTTCCTCCGCTATCTGGAGGAGGCACGTATCGACTTCCTGACCCGCCCGGACAAGCAGTTCAAGCAGGGGTCCGTGGTGGCGCGCCACGAGATCGACTACAAGCGGCAGCTCGTCCACCGGCGTGAACCGGTGGACATCGAGCTGTGGATCACGGAGATCCGCGCGGCGGCCTTCACGATCACCTACGAGGTCAAGGACGCCGAGCAGCTCTACGTCCGCGCCGCTACGGTGGTCGTGCCGTTCGACTTCGAGACCCAGCGACCGCGCCGCATCACCGCAGAGGAACGGGAGTTCCTCGAGGAGTACCGGGACGACAAGGCCGACGAGGCCGTCGCGGCATGACCGTCGTGCACCTCGCCGACGCGGGGGAGGCGGCGGATCTCGCCGCCTTCCTCTCCCGGCTCATCCACTACGACCGGGCGGCGGCGGTACGGCTGCAGGCCGCCGGGACCGCCCTCGCGGTCTTCGGGCGCCCGCCGTCCTTCGAGGTCCTCGCCATCCGTACGGCGCGCCTCGCCAAGCCGTACGAGAACGGGCTGGACGTCACCCTCGACGTGACCGTCTCGGCCGGTGAACTCCTTGAGTCCATCGACCAGTCGGCGGCCACGGCCGCGGTGCCGCAGGCCGTCACCGGGCCGCCGTGGGCCGGGGTGCTGCCGCCCCGTGGCGGCTGGCGGCAGGAGCCGGGGCTGCCCGCGCCGGACGCCCTGCGCGCGATGGTCGCCGCCGCGGTCGCCGAATTCCGGTCCCGCACACAGGAGTTGGCGCCCGAGCTGCGTACCCGTGCCGAACTTGACCGTATCGGGCGGGAGATCTGGTCCCGTCCGATCGGTGACACCGGACTTCCGGTACGGGCCGCGCATGCGGCGCAGTCACTGGGATTTCTGCGGTCCGTGGACCAAGCCGACTCCGAGGAAAGCGCGTTGGGGCTCTTCGCGTCGGGTGCTTGGCTACGGCTGCGTACGCCGTACGGGTCGATCGCCGTGCGCAAGGCCGGACTTGGGGCGTTGGACGTCAGCGTTCGCTGATCACCTCAGACGAGGGGCCACAGGGCCGCGGTGAGGCCGAAGCCCATCACTCCCATCGTGGTCGTCAGGACCGTCCAGGTGCGCAGGCCCGTTGCCACGTCCAGGCCGGCCAGCTTGGTGAACATCCAATAGCCCGCGTCGTTGATGTGCGAGACGGAGAGGCCGCCCGCGCCCATCGCCAGTGCGACCAGGGAGAGTTGGCCGGTGGACAGGTCGGCGCGCTGCAGGAGCGGCGTGAGGATGCCTGCCGTGGTGATCAGGGCCACCGTCGTCGAACCCTGGGCCGCGCGCAGGGCGAGCGCCATCAGGAAGGCCAGGAAGAGCGCGGGCAGACCCGTCCGGTCCAGTACATCGGCGATCGCGTCGCCGATGCCGCTCGCCACCAGCACCTTGCCGAAGACGCCGCCCGCGCCCGCCACCAGGATCACCATGGCCACCGGGGGGAGAGCCGAGGTCATGACGTTCGCGATGCGGGTGCGGTCCCAGCCGCGGCGGGCGCCCAGGAAGTAGGCGCACAGGGCGACGTCGAGGAGCAGGGCCACCATGGGGGCGCCGAGGACCGTGAGGGCGGCGCGCAGGGTGGAGCCCTCGGCGAGGAGGTTCTGGCCGAGGGTGCCGGCCAGGATGAGGAGGATGGGGGTGACGATCAGGGTCAGCACCATGGCGAAGGAGGGCGGGGCGACCTCTTCCTCCACGAGCGCGGGGGCGGGCTTGGTGAGTACGGTGGTGCCGTGGCCGTCGGGGGCCGACGCGGCGGGAGTCCCGCCGCCGGTCGGCGGCTCGTCGACGCCGTACACCTCCGCGTACACCGTCGGGTCCATCGGGTACTCGCGGCGGGTCATCCGGCGCGACACCAGGTAGCCGAGCAGGATCACGACCGCGGTGACCGGGATGCCCATGAGCAGGACCAGGCCCTGGTCGGCGCCGATGGCCTGGGTGACGGCAACCGCGCCCGGGTGCGGGGGCAGAAACGCGTGCACGGTGAGCATCGCGGCGCCCATCGGGAGCGCGTAGACGAGGAGCGGCTTGCGGGAGGCGCGGGCGACGCCGTACGCGATCGGCATCAGGATGATCAGGCCGACCTCGAAGAAAACGGGGATGCCGAGGATGAACCCGGCGACGGTGAGCGCCAGTGGAGTGCGCTTGGAGCCGAAGCGGTCCATCAGGGAGTGCGCGAACGCCTGGGCGCCGCCGGAGAGTTCGATGATCCGGCCGATCATCGCGCCCAGGGCGATGATCGTCGCGATGTGGCCGAGCGTGGAGCCCATGCCCTCCTCGATGGTCTTCACCAGGTCGGCCGCCGGGACGCCCGCGGCGAGTGCGACGGCGATGGAGACCACGACCAGGGCGACGAAGGGCTGGACCTTGGCGCGCAGGATGAGCAGGAGGAGGGTGGCGACGCCGGCGGCGGCGATCAGGAGGAGCGTGGTGTGGCTCATCGGGCCTCTCCCTCTGGGGAGTTGACGGACTTGGGGGAGAGCACGGTGACCACCGAGGAGTCGTCCTGGGCGGCAAGACCGGCGCGTTCGCCGAGGAGGTAGAGCTGTTGCGCGGCGGACGCAAGGGGGACCGGGACGTGGGCGTCCTTGGCGATGCCGGTGACGATGCCCATGTCCTTCACGAAGATGTCGAGCCGCGACTTCACCTCGGGGGCCACGTCGCTCTCGTACGTCTCGACCATGCGGGGGCCGCGGTCGCCGAACATGAACGAACCGGCGGCGCCGTGCCGCAGGCTCTCCACGACCGTGGCCGGGTCGAGGCCCAGGCCGCGGGCCAGCGCGATCGCCTCCGCGGCGGCGGCGATGTGGATGCCCGCGAGAAGCTGGTTGATCGCCTTGAGGGCCTGGCCGTCGCCCGGGCGGGGGCCGACGATCGTGAGCGTGGAGGCGAGCAGGTCGAGGACCGGACGGGCCAGGTCCAGTGCCTTGTCCTCCGCGCCTACGACGATCAGCAGGTCGCCGTTGCCCGCTCGGACCGGGCCGCCGCTGACGGGGGCGTCGACGGTGAGGATGCCGTTCTCGGCGAGGCGCTCGGCGGTGGCGCGGGCGGCGTCCGGGCCCACCGTGCTGGTCAGGATGACCGTGGTGCCGGGGCGGAGGGTCTCCACGGCGCCGTTCTCGCCGAAGAGAGCGCCGTCGACCTGGGCCTGGTCGCGTACGGCGAGGAGGACGACGTCGGCGCTCCGGGCGGCCTCGGCGGGGGAGGCGGCGTCCGTGCCGCCGGCCGAGGTGATCAGGGCGCGACGGGTCTCGGCGACGTCGTAGGCGGTGACCGGGAGATGGGCGGCCAGGTGGGTGGCCATGGGGAGGCCCATGGCGCCCAGGCCGATCACTGCGGCGTGGGGACGTGGTGCGGGTGAGGCTGACATGAGGGTGCCCTCCTTGGGGCGGGGAGCGGAATCCGTTGCGGAGTGGGCCGGGTGGGGAGTCCGGGGTGCGGGTGCGGGGATGGCGTCGCAGCTACGACGGGTGGCTGCGCGGTGCGTGTGCCCGGCTACGACGGTTGTGAGGGCGTCAGTTGGGTGATGATGCGGGTTGCCGCCTCGGTTACCGCGTCCCTGCCCGCCGACCAGAGGCTGACCGCGTCCGAACCCGGTAGGGCCGTGGGGAGTTGGGCGCTCACCGCCTGGAGGTAGGCGCGGCGGAGTTCGGCGTTGACGTTGACCTTGGCCACGCCTCGGGAGAGGGCGCCGAGTAGTTGTTCCTCGGGGAGGCCGCTGGCGCCGTGCAGGACCAGGGGGACGGGGATGGCGGAGTGGATCGCGGCGAGGCGGTTCAGGTCGAGGCGGACCGGGGCCGCCGTGAAGCCGTGGACGTTGCCGACCGCCACCGCCAAGGCGTCCACGCTCGTCTCGGCGACGAACTCGGCCGCCTGGGACGGGTCGGTCATGGTGTTCGCGGACGCGTTCGCGTTCGTCGAGACGTCCTCGTCACCCGCCAGCGCGCCCAACTCCGCCTCCACCCAGGCGCCGTGGTCGCGGGCACGGCGCACGGACTCGCGGGTCAGCGCGATGTTCTCGGCGAAGGGCAGATGGGAGCCGTCGACCATGACGGAGGTATAGCCGGCCTCCAGACAGGCGGTGATCTCGTCGAGGTCGCGGCTGTGGTCGAGGTGAACGCCCAGGGGAGCGTCGGAATGGGCGGCGGCGTCCAGGGCGAGGCGCATCAGGGGTTCGCGGCCCGCGTGCTTGAAGGGGCTGGAACCCGCCTGGATCAGGACCGGGCGGCCGGGGTGCGCTTCCGCGGCGGCGACGATGCCCTGCACCGTTTCCAGGTTGTACGCGACGAAGCCGGGGAGCGCGTGCCCGGTCTCGTACGCCGTGGTCAGGGCCTTGAGGCCCGCGCTTCCGCTCAGCAGCATCAGGCGGCACTCCTCAGCAGGGCGAGGGCGTCGGTGAGGGCGGTGTCGCCGCCGACGTTCCCCGCGAAGACGATGTACGGGATGCCGGCGGCCGGGCCGTCGACGGGCTGCCACAAGGAGACGATGCCGGGCAGCAGCGTGCCGCGGGCCCAGGCACGGCGGATCTCCAGGCCGTGGGTGGCGGTGTCGCTGGAGGTGATGCCGCCCTTGGCGATGACGAACGCGGGGCGGCGGGCCGCGGTCACCAGGCGTACCACTTCGACCAGTGCCGCAGAGACGCTCCGGGAGATGGCGAGGCTCTCGTCCGGGTCGGTGGCGGTGACCACCGTGCGGGTGGTGCGGATGACGGTGTCCGACCGTTCCAGCGCAGCGGCCGCGGCTGTGGCGGTCTCCTGGATGTGGGCTTCGCGGCGGGTGTCGTCGAGGAGCTGGGTCACGTCGAGTTCGAACTCTCGGATGTCGCCGTGCTGTTCGCGCAGATGAATCAACTGGCAGGTGGTCAGGGAGACATGGGAGCCGACGACGATCAGGCCGTGCGGGGCGTTTGCACGCAGCGGCTTCAACTCGGCTGCGGTGAGCGGGAGGTGGGCCGACTGGCCGGCCCTGGCTCGTACGAAGGAGGGGCCTGTGCGGTAGAGCAGTCGGGTGCCTGTCTGCTCGACCTCGGCGAGGGCCAGCGCGAGGACGCGGAGGTCGTCGTCGCAGACGGCGTCGACCACGGCGGTGGCTCCCTCGCGCAGGGCGGCGAGCCGGTCGGCGACGTGGGCGGGGCCGCCGGTGCGGAGGTCGGTGAGGGTGATGCGGACGACCTTTTCGGCCGGGGTACGGCCGCCGGTCTTCTCCTCGACCCAGCAGGGGAGGGCGGAAGAGGTGTAACCGAAGGTGGCGTCCTTGGCGAACTCGCTCTCGCCGACGGGGAGGAGGCCGTCGGGGGTGCGCATCCAGTGGGCCGAGTCGAGGGTGAGACGGCCCGCCTCGATGTACGCGGGGACCAGGACGACTCCGTCGGGCGCGGCGTCCAGACTCGTCAACTCCTCGGCCAGGACGTCCGTTTCGAGGGGGAAGTGGCCGCGGAGGGTGGAGTCGCCGCGGGAGGCGATGACGTACGGCGTGCCCTCGGCCCGGGAGGCCTCGTGCAGGGCGCGGACGATTTCGCGGTTGCGGGTGGCGGCGGCTTCGGGGGCGAGGCTGCGGGTGTTGGTGAGGACGAAGAAGGCGGGGCTCTCCTGGCGGAGGGCCCAGCGGAGGTCGTCCACCGTCCAGGTGGTGAGGACCGGGAGGTCGGCGGTCGTCTGGGTGCCGGTGGGGTCGTCGTCGAGGACGACGAGACGGGGGGCGCCCTTGATCTTCGCGGTGACCTCGGACGCTTCTACTGCCCGGACGGGCGGGAGGCCTGCGAGCACCTCCTGCTCAGGGAGGGCATGACGGGGTAGGGACATGGCGGTTCCTGGGGATGGTGTGCGAAAGGTTGGCAGTCTGACGTCTGACGTCTGATGTCTGATGTCTCGTGTTGAGGTCTGGGGTTCTGTGGCCCGGGGGTGGGGCTTGCTTGGGGTGGGTGTGCTTACCGGCGCTTGCGGGTGCCGTCCTCTGTAAGGCCGGTGCCGCCCCAGCGGCACGATTGCCCACAGTCACGATTGCCCACAGTTACGACAGGACGGCTACGACTGCTACGACGGGTCTGTCGTCTTCAGTACGCGTGTGCGGTAGTCGGTTGCCGTCTGGTTCATGTGCGCGTTCATCGCCTCGCGGGCCTTGTCCGGGTCGCCGGACTCCAGGGCGGCGAGGACCGCCTCGTGGTGGGCGATGGCGTTGACGCGGATCTGCGGAATCGCGGAGGTCTCGCGGCGGCCCTCGGTGAGGAGGGGGCCGAAGGGCTCGAAGAGGAGCGGGACGAAGAGGTTGCCGGTCGCCCGCATCACCGTGTCGTGGAAGTCGATGTCGGCCTGCACGAACTGTTCCGTGTCGCCCGCGTCGGCGGCGTCTCGCATCGTGGCGAGGTGCTCGCGCAGCTCGGCGAGGTCGGTGTCGCTGCGCCGGACCGCGGCGAGCTCGGTCGCGCCGTTCTCGATGAGGCGGCGGGCCTCGATGAGCCGCTCGGAGAGCGAGGTGTGGGAGGAGCGGGACGCGGCGCGGACCACGGGCTCCAGCGCGGTCCAGCGGTCCGGCGGGTTCACGTATGTGCCGCGGCCGCGCACGACCCGTACGACGTTCTGCGCGCGCAGCTGCTTCACCGCCTCGCGGACGGTCAGACGGCTCACCGACGACTGCTCGGCGAGCTCGGCCTCCGGAGGGAGGGCGGCGTCCGGCGGGTAGGTGCCGTCGATGACCGCGCTGAGCAGGCGCTCGGCGAGATCTTCGGAGAGCGACATCGTTGGGCCTCCGGCGGGCGGGTACGGGCAGTGGCGATTCAGAAGTCTGTCATCAGGGATCAGGGATCATTGCCGGGTGAGGGTGACCCCCGGGCGAGTGCGATCCCTGTTGATCTGGAGATCTGACGTCAGACATCTGATGTCTCGATGCGGGTAACCATGACACTGGGGCCGGGGTGCGTCAATACCCCTGTGCGATTGCTGTTCGGTTACGGCAGTGGATCACTCGTGCTCGCTGTCGTCGGGCCATACGCCGATGTGGTCCGTCTCCAGTTCCAGGGCCACGCGGTCCCGCATGCCCAGGGCCTCGGTGTACTCGGCGGGGAGCTGGAGGCGGCCCGCGCGGTCGAGCATCGCGTACTCGCGGGCCACCACCGCTTCCTGACCGGTGGCCGCGTCGACCTCGGTGCGGCGCAGGACCTCCGTGGAGGTGCGGCCGTCGCGGATGGCGACCGTGCGGCGGACCTCGCCGGCCACTGCCTGGTCGTGGGTGACGATCACGATGGTGGTGCCGAGGTGTTCGTTCGCGGTGCGGAACGCGGCGAAGATCTGCTCGGCGGTGTGCGAGTCGAGTTCGCCGGTGGGTTCGTCGGCGAGGAGGACCGCGGGGGCGTTGGCGAGGGCGATGGCGATGGCGACGCGCTGTTGCTGGCCGCCGGACATCTGGTGCGGGCGACGGTTGCGGCAGTCGGCGACCTCCAGCAACTCCAGGAGTTCCAGGGCGCGTTCGGACTGCGCGCGGCGGCGAGTGCGGCGGCCTTTGCCGGAGCCGGAGCCGGAGCCGGAGCCGGAGCCGGAGCCGGAGCCCGAGCCCGAGCCGGAGCCCGAGCCGGAGCCCGAGCCGGAGCCCGAGCCCGAGAGCTGCATCGGTAGGGCGACGTTCTGGGCCGCCGTCAGGTAGGGGAGGAGGTTGCGGGACGTCTGCTGCCAGACGAAGCCGACGACCTCCCGGCGGTAGCGCAGGCGGTCCTTCGCGCCCATCGTGAGCAGATCGCGGCCGGCGACCTTCGCCGCCCCCGCGGTGGGCGTGTCCAGGCCGGCCAGGATGTTCATCAGCGTCGACTTGCCGCTGCCCGACGCGCCCACCAGGGCCATCAACTCGCCCTCGCGGACCAGGAGATCGAGGCCCTGGAGCGCCTGGACCTCCACACCGTCGGCGGAGAAGATCCGGACCAGGCGGTCACAGGTGATCAGGGCGTCGTGGCCGTAGGCGGGACGGTCCCGGTGGGCGGCGGCGCGCTCGGCGAGGTCGGCGAAGGTGGGGTCGGTGGTGGTCATGGGCGGCTCCTGCGGATGCTTGTCGAGGGGGTGCCCGGCGGTGGGGCCTGGGTGGGGGTGACTGCCCGGCCCGGCGACGGCGGGGGGACTGCCAGGCCCGGCGACGGCGGGGTGCCGCCCTGCTTGGGACGGGTGCCGCCGGCGGCGGTACGCCTGCCCACGGCCACAGCCACACCCGCGGCCGCGACAGCCGTGGTGCCGGGCGTCATCGGCCGTCCCCCGCTCGCAGCTCTCGTACCGAACCCTGTCTCCCCGTCCACCACGCCTGTGCCGCCGCGATGCCCGTCGCGAGGGCGAGGACGGTCAGGGACGGGAGGAGCAAGGAGGCCGGGTCCGTGCGGAGTTGGGCGTCTTCCGACGGGGAGCTGTGGGCGGCGAGCGCGATGGTCGTCAGGTCGATGCCGGGGGAGAGCAGGCGGATGGTCGCCCAGCCGGTGAGCGCGCCGCCCGCCGCCGCGAGGAGAGCCTGCGGCAGGGCTTCCAGGACGAGGAGGCGGCGCCCCTGGGCGCGGGTGAGACCCATGGTGCGCAGGCGGGCGAGAAGCGCGGCGCGCTCGGGAGCGGCGCGCACGAGGGACAGCAGCAGGGCCAGTACCGCGTACCCGGCGCCTGCCGCGACCGCCGCCGTGTAGATCCGCTCGGCACCGGACTGCAACGGCGAGTCGATGTACCGCGCCTCCTCCTCCGCTCGCAGCCGTACGTCCACTCCGGCGCCCGCGGCCTTGCGCAGCGCGCCCCCGTCGAGGTGGTCGCCGGTCATGAGCAGCGCGGTCGGGCGGCCGGCCCGGGCGCCGAGACCCGCGCGGTCCACGATCAGGAAGTCCATGTCGAAGACGGCCGGGGTCCGCTCCCGCACGACGGTGATCCGTACGGTGACGTGACTGCCGTCCTCCAGCCGCACCTGGAACGGCCGCGTGCCGTAGCGGTCGGCCACGGCGGGGGAGGCCAGGGCGGGCAGCGGTGCCTCGCCGGCGCTGCCGGAGGAGCCAGGAGACCGCAACTCCGTTCCCGAGAACCCCCCAAGACCCACCTCCCGAGCCAGGCTCCCGTACGCCCCCGGCTCCACCCCCACCACCGGCACCGTCTCCTGCTCCGTCCCCGAGCCCTCTCCCGCCTGGGCCCGGTAGGCGATGCTCAGCGGCGTGACCTCGCGTACGCCGGGGGTGCGGCGAAGCTGTTCGGGCAGGGTGGACGGCAGGGCGTGGGTCGCCTCGACGCGCGCGTCCGCGCCGGTGGTGAGGAGGGCGGCGTGGTCGCGGGCGGCGTGGACGCCGGCGAGGACCGAGCCGCCGAAAGCGGCGGTGGTGAGGGCGGTGAGGAGGGCCAGGAGGGGCAGGACCGTGGAGGTGGAGGTGCGGCCGGCGCGGGCCAGTGAGAGGTGGGTGACCGCGCCGCGCAGCCGCCCGGCCGGCCGGGCCAGGCGGCGCAGCGCCAGGGGGTAGAGCCGTACCAGGACCAGCGCGGCGATGACGCCCACCAGCACCGGCGCCAGGGCGACCAGTTGATCACCGGAGGCGCCCCGGCGTCGCAGCGCCACCACCGCCGCTGACGCCAGCACCAGCAGAGTCAGTTCCGCGACGGTACGGCGCCGTGAGGGACGTACCGACGTCAGGTCCTCGCGGGCCCCGTGGACGCGTACGGCGCGGTGGGCGAGCGCGGCCCGCACCGGCACGGTGGCGCAGGCCAGGAGCGTCACCGCTACGGCGGCCGCCACCGCGTGGGAGCGGCGGCCCTCCGGGACGGCGAGCAGCGCGGCGCCGAGGCCCAGCGCGCCCGCGGGCACCGCGACCACCGCCGTCTCGGCCAGCAGCCGCCCCGACACGCCGCGCAGCGAACCGCCGCGGGCGCGCAGCAGGGCCAGTTCGGCGCGGCGGCGGTCGACGGCGAGGCCGCCCGCCATCAGCAGGACGACGGCGACGACCGTGCCCGTACCGAAGGCGGCCACCGCCACCAACGGGCCGATGCCCGAGCGCAGTTGGGTGAAGGACTTCACCACGTCGTCCAGGTCGGTGGTGGCGTCCGTGAGCGGATCGATCCGCTGCCGTATCCGTCCCAGGCCCGGGCCCGTCTCCAGCGCGGCGATCGCGGAGGTCAGGCGGGGCACGTCGTGCGCGGCGAGCGCGGAGGTGTCGGGCGCCAACTGCCAGTAGCGTTCCGGTTTTCCGGGCGTGCCGAGCATGGCGGGGGCCGCGTCCGGCGGCAGCAGCAGCGCGCCGAGCCAGTACTTGTCCGACGCGCCGCCCTGGGTGGGTAGTTGGATCAGGGAGGGCTTGCGCAGCACGGGCATGGTCGTCCAGTACGCGCCGCCGGGTTCGCGCGGGTCGACGATGCCGGTGACCCGGACGGACAAGGGTCCGCGTTCCACGCCGGGAAGGTGGATCACGGAACCCACCTTGATCCGCAGGGTCTTGGCGGTCTCGGCAGTGACGGCGGCCTCCACCTCGGCCGTCGCCGCGGTCACCGTGCCCGTCACGCGCGGCAGGCGTCCCGTGCGCAGCCGGGCATGGTCGGCGAGGCCGTTCTGCGCGGTGAGCGACATACGGGCGGGGAGGCCGGTGGGCTGGGGCAGCCAACCGTCCAGTGCGGCGGTGGGGTTGGCGGTGCGAACCCCGTAGGAGGACTGGGCGGGGTCGGCGACCAGGGGGCGTTCGACGGTGTCCAGCACCTTCGCGTACCCCGTGCGGAGGGCGGCCCCGCGCAGGGCCTGCTCCCTTTGCTCCTGCGGGAGTTCGACGCCGGGCTGCGGGGCGTACACCTGCACGGCGGTCTTCCGCGCCGTGGCGTCGTCGAGGACCCGGCGCAGGCCCGCGCCCTCGTACCGGTCGACGGCCCGCGGGAACGCGGCGGCCAGACAGGCGGTCAGCGCGACGAGCAGGGCCAGCGCGAGCGCCGCCCCGGGAGCGGCGCGCAGCCGCGTACGCACCCAAGGGGCCACCACGGTCGTCATGGTCCCGGCCAAGTCACTCACCCCCCTGCCGGCGCAGCGAACTCGCCGGGTCCGGGCGGCGCAGCGCAAGGAACGCCGTGATGGCCAGCGGTGTGATGGCCACGGCGGCCAGCAGCACGGCGACGTGTGCCAGGGGGAGTTCGACCAGCACCCCGGGGATCGGCCGGGTGGCGTCGGAGGTCAGCACGATCAGCGGGACGACCGCCCGGGTCAGCACCGCGCCCAGGGCGACGCCCACCACCAGCGCCAGGGTCACCAGAACCCCCTGCTCGGCGGCGATCAGCCGGGCCAGCTGACGGCGTGGCGCGCCGAGCGCCCGCAGCACCGCGAACTCGGCGCCACGCTCCCGCAGCGACCCGGCCGTGCTGACCCCGAAACCGACCGCCGCCAGCGCCGCCGCCACCACGGCCGCCGCGGCGAACGCGGCCTCGGGGCCCGCGCCGAAGGGGTCGTCGCGCAGCCGGTCGGCGATCTCGTCGCGCACGACGACCTGCGAGGGCTCGATGTCGGGCCGCTCCCGCACGGCCGCCGCGACACGCGCCGCGTCGCCGGGCGCGGTCCGCAGCCACCACTCGGTGGGCGCGACGCTCTGCCCGTAGCGGTGCTCCAACATCCGGTTCACGGAACGGAGATCGACGAGCAGCGCCCCGCCGTCCGGCTCCCCCTCAGTGCCCGACTCGTCCCCGGTCGTCGGCAGCGCCCGTACACTCGCCATGATCCGCACCGGCACCGTCTCGCCGCCGAGCGGCACATCCACCCGCTGCCCGGTCCGGGCGCCCGCCGACTTCACGAAGCGGTCGGTCGCGACCGCGGTGACCTCCGGCACCTCGGGCTGGACCACTTGCAGACGAACCGTCAACGACGTGATCTGCCAGGCGAAATCGTGCGGGACGTAGCCGGTGCCGTAGCGCACGGACAGGGTGCTGTCCGAAGACTTCTCCACCCGTGGGGGCGTCGGGCGGGTGGACGCGTCGGGCGACCCCGTCGTGCTGTTGGTCCGCGACGCCGCTTTCCAGGCCGCGGGCAGCGACAGCCGTCGCTCCTTCCCGTCGGCGCCGACCGCGTTCAACTCCTGGATGGAGAATCGGAGTTGCTGTGCCGTGTCGGTGGGCTGGGTCATGTCGAGTTGCAGTCCGGTGAGCATCAAGGGGCCGGCGGCCGGCGTCAGGTCCAGCGCCAGCGCGTGCGCCCGTCCGTCGGCGGGAAGCCCGCCGAGCCGTATCGCGTACGGCGTCCCGTAGTGGTCTTCCAGGGTGACCGACACGTCCGCGCTCGTCCCCTCCCCGCCACCACTGTTGTCCAGCCGCACCGTCATGCCGAGCCGCGTCGTGCCCTTCGGGAGCGGTGTGCCCGCGGTCGCCCCCTTCGGGCCGAGCCCCGCCAGCAGCGGCCGCACCGGCCGGTCGGCCAGGTCGCTCCGCAGCAGCACTCCGTCCGCCGCGTGTGCGGTGTCCAGCGCCAGCACCGTCGCGGTACGGCTGCCGGACAGGGGCAGGGTCGTACGGACGGCGGGCGCGGCCGCGCGGACGTGCGGGAGTGCCGCGTATGTCCCGGCCTGGCCCAACTCGCCGTCGTCTCCGGCGAGCACGCGCACAGAGGTACCGGCCTGGAAGTCGGCCTGGTCGTCCTGCGAGCGGTTCCAGGAGGCGCCCTGGCCGATCGCGAGCATCCCCATGGCGACGGCGAGGACGAGAAGCAGGACCGGGCCGGCGCCGCGCATCGGGCGGCGGCTGAGCTGCCAGCCCGCGAGGGCGGTGGGCAGCCCGCGTCCGCTCGCGGCACGGCGCTCGGCGAGCCGGGCCACCGGCGGCAGCAGCCGCAGGGTCAGCACGGTCCCGGCGAGCAGCGCGAGGGCGGGCGCCGAGACCAGGAGCGGATCGATGCCGAGCGCGCCCGAGCCGGCGTGGCTGACGGCACCGGAGGTCTGCCGGTCCAGCTGCCAGTACGCGACACCCGCGATCACCAGCAGGCCGACGTCCGCGCCCGCGCGCACCGGAGCGGGCAGTGAGCGGGCCCGCCCCTCGGCACCGTCCCGGGAGGTGAGCGCCGGAACCGTCACCGCCAGTGCGCACCCCAGCGCCACTCCCGCCGCGACCAGCCACACCCCGCCGCGCCCGTCCGAGGTGTCGAGGCGCAGCCCGATCCTCGCCAGCGCGCCCTGCCCGGCGAGCAGCCGGGTCAACGGCCCCGCGAGGAGCGGCGCGCAGACCGCCGCGGGCACGGCGAGCAGTAGCGCCTCCAGCGCGGCGAGCCCCGCGACCCGGGCGCGCGAAGCTCCGCGCGCCCGGAGCACCCGTGTTTCGCCCGCCCGTTCGGCACTCAGCAGCCGGGCGACCAGGAGCAGCGCGTACCCGGCGAGCAGCGCGAGCTGCAACGCGACGATCAGCAGCGTCGAGCGCGACACGAGCAGCGAACGCTGGACACTGTCCAGCACCTCGGGGAGCGAGGTCGCCACCGCCGTCGTCCCGCTCAGCGCCGCGTCCTTGCGCAGCCCCCGCTGCCCGGCGCGGGCCGCGTCCCGCAGGGCGCCGATCCGGTCGGGCGTCAGCGTCGAGAAGTCGGCGGACGCCAGCCACGCGGACTCCCCGGCGCTCACCCGGCCACCGGCGAGGACCGCGGGATCGGCGAGCAGCGGACCGTACGTCGTGAAGTCGACCTTGTTGATCCCGCGGCCGCCCAGCTCGTCCAACCGCCAGTAGGGCGCGGTGGGCCGGGTGGGCCGGGTGGGCCGGTACAGACCGGTGAGCCGGACGCGGACCTTAGGGCCGCCGAGCCGGTCGACGAGGGTGAGGCGCGCGCCGGGCTTCAGCCCGAGACGGTCGGCGGCACTCTCGGGCAGGGCCACGTCAATGACCGGGCCGCCGCCGGACGCGCCCGGCAGCCGTCCCGCCGTCACCCGCACCTGCGTACGGTCGAGGGCGGCGAAGTGGGTGAGATCCGGGTCGCCCGACCGTTCGACAGGTGCCTGCAGGGAGCGGGGCAGCGCGTACGGGCCCGATCGCACGAGGGTGCGGAGCGTGACCGGAAACCCGTCGAAGGTCTGCCGGGCGCCCTTGCGTACGGCGCTGTCGGCGGCCTCCCGCTGCTCGGCGGGCACGTCGGCCCGGACGATCAGCGCGGTGCCGACGGCGTTGCCGGGGTCCTGGAGCGCGTGCCGCAGGGATGCGTCGCCGATCGCGCCGGAGTACGCCGTGAGGGTCGAGAGCACCGCCGTCGTCAGCAGGACGCTGAGCAGCGCGGCGGCCAGCAGCAGGCGATGCGCCCGCGCACGCAGTAATACGAACCCCGTCACCCGGCCCCCCGCCGTCGTCCCGGATCTCCGGACCTTCGCGCGATGCTGTCAGAGGGGGCGGGTCGCGGGTAAGCGCTTGTAGCGCGGGCTTGACCGGATTGTGACCGGAATTCGGCGTCGTGCGACCGGAATGCGCCCGTCAGCCATCAGAGGCGGACAGCCGGGAGCGACGGGAGCCGACGGAACCCACGGACGGCGACGGAACCCACGGACGGCGACGGAACCCACGGACGCCGACGGCCGTGTGCGGCCGCGGTGAGGGTTCAGCCCGGCGTGTTCACCATCGAAGCCGCCGCGTACGTCAGGTAGTTCCAGAGCGTGTGCTCGTGCTCCTCGGCGAGACCGAGCTCCTCGACGGCGACGCGCATGTGCTTGAGCCAGGCGTCGTGCGCGGCCTGGTCGACCGCGAAGGGGGCGTGGCGCATCCGCAGCCGGGGGTGGCCGCGGTTCTCGCTGTACGTCGTCGGGCCGCCCCAGTACTGGATCAGGAACAGCGTGAAGCGCTCCTCGGCCGGGCCCAGGTCCTCCTCGGGGTACATGGGCTTCAGCAGCGGGTCCTCGGCGACTCCCTCGTAGAAACGGTGCACGAGGCGCCGGAAGGTCTCCTCGCCGCCGACCTGCTCGTAGAAGGTCTGCTCCTGAAGCGTGCCGCGCCGAATCTCTTTCACATCAACCATGGTCTCAGACGGGGTGGCGGAGGACTCAAGGCTTAGGACCACTCCCTGTCGGGGGTCGATTCCGACGCGGTCCCACCCGAACGGCCGAGTCAGGATCGGCCGAGTCCGGCGCTCGCCTCGTGGCCCGTCCGGCAGCACAGTGGAGGTATGAGCGCGCACGCTCTCGACCACGACTTGGACGACCTCGCCGGCCTGGCGCGGGCGGCCCTCGTGCGCGAGATCGACAGGAGCGGGGCCTGGGACGCCGACCCGGTCTGGCGGGAGGCGTTCGAGGCGGTCCCGCGCCACCTCTTCGTGCCCTACTACTACGTCGGCGTCGTGGGCGGCTTCGAGCGCGTGTGGGGCGAGGACCCCGACATACGGGCCCGGGAGCGCTGGATCCGCGGCGCCTACGCGGACGCCCCGCTGGCCACCCGGGTGCGCGACGGGGAACTCGTGTCCTCCAGCAGCCAGCCGTCGCTGATGGCGAAGATGCTCACCGAGCTGGAGGTACGGGACGGGGACGCAGTCCTGGAGATCGGCGCCGGCACCGGCTACAACGCGGCCCTGCTCGCCCACCGCCTGGGCGACGACCTGGTGACCACGATCGACCTCGACGCGGAGATCACCGAATCGGCGCGGCGGCACCTGGACACCGCCGGGTACCACCCGACCGTCGTCACCGGCGACGGCGCCCGCGGCGTCCCCGAGCGCGCCCCCTTCGACCGGATCATCGCCACCTGCACGCTGACCTCGATCCCGCACGCCTGGCTTCCTCAGTGCACCCCGGGCGCCCGTATCCTCGCGCCGTTCGCGACCGGCCTGATCGCGCTGAGCGTCCGGGACGCCGGGCATGCCGAGGGGCGCTTCCTGCACACGCCCGCCTACTTCGTTCCCCTGCGCGGCGGGATCCGGCCCGAGCAACCGGAGCCGCAGCACCTGGGCGCGCTGCCGCGCCGGGCCAGGGGCCACGAGCTGTTCCGGTTCCTGCTGACCCTCACGGCGGGCCGCCTCGACCCCTATGAGGCGTACACGCTGTGGGAGCGCGAAAACCAGCCGGTGCGCGAGCGGTACGGGATCACGGTCAGCGGCGAGCACGCCTGGGCGTGGCTGGACGACCCCGAAGGGCCGTACGCCTGGCCGCTGCCGTAACCCCTGCGAGCCGCTGCCGTGACCCCTGCGATCAGCCGCGCCGGATGGTGATCGTCGTCCAGGCGCCGACGTGCACCCGGTCGCCGTCCTGGAGCGGAACCGGTACGAAGGGCTGGATGGGCTCCTCGCCGCCGTTGACCGTGGTCCCGTTCGTGGAGTTCTGGTCGACGACCGCCCAGCTGCCGTCCGGCTGCTGGACCAGGACCGCGTGCTGGTGCGAGACGCCCGGGTCCTCCGGGGGCACCGACAGATCGATGTCCGGGGTGTCGCCGGTGGAGTGGCGGCGGCGGCCGATCGTGATCTGGTTGCCGGTGAGCGGGCGCTGCTGCTCCGGCGAGTACGCGGGCAGGTTCAGGCCCGCGGCCTCGGGGCCGGAGCGCTGCATCATCGCCATGAAGTACTCGCGGTCGGGACCGATCGTCGCGGTCCAGGACAGCGGCTGCTGCTGGTAGGCGGGACGGGGGCCGGGCGGGGCCTGCGTCGAGCCGGACTGCGGGTAGCCGTAACCGCCGCCCTGGCCCCCGCCGGGACCGTTCGGGCCGCCCGGACCACCGGGGCCGCCGCCGGGTGTACCGGCCGACGGCGGGGAGATCACCCAGTCGTCGTCACCGCCGCCGTAGGACGGGCCGCCGGGCGCTGGTGCCTGCGGCGGGAACGCCGGCGAGGCCGGCTGCTGGGTGAAGGCCTGCGGGGCGCCGGGGCCTCCGGGCGTCGGCCCGGGCGGCGGCGGAACCGGGCGCGACGGGTTACCGCCGAAGCCCGACGGGTCGCCGCCGAAGCCCGAGGGATCGCCCCCGAAGCCCGGGGGGCCGCCGTTACCGAAAGGCGGGGCGGGCGGACCCGGCGGAATCGGCTCGGCGGGCCGGTTCATCTGCGAGGGCCGCGAGCTCTGGTACTCGAACGGGTCGTGGCCGGGCCCGGCTCCGGGACCGGTGGGCTGTCCCGGTGCCTGCTGCTGGAACCGCAGCGCCGGGTTCGGGCCACCAGGGCCGCCGGGACCACCGGGACCGCTGTGCGTCCCGGGTGCCGGCGGACGCGGTGCGGCCGGGGTGTACGAGGTCGCGGTGTTGGTCAGGAAGTTCCACCGGCACTCCTCGCAGAACGGCGCGGCGCCCTCGCGGGGCGTACGGCACTGCGGGCAGAGCTCGGGTTCGGGATCGGGCACGGCGGAAAGGTGCGGGCGCCCACCGGGGCCGCCACCGGGGCCGGGCGGCGGCGAGCCGGGCGGCGGATAGCCGTAACCGGCGGCGGGCGGCGGCGGGGGAGGTGGCGGGGGCACGGAACCGGCCATGCGGTGACCGCAGACCTCGCACCAGTCGTCGGAACCCGACTGGTGTCCGTTCGGGCAGGTCGGCATGTCGGCGCTTCCCCCTCTCCTTTTCCGGTCGTTATGACCGGGTTTCTCCGGCTCCCCGCGGGAACCGGGCTCGCTACTTCTTTACACGAACAGTCTTTGTGGATCGTGTTTCGAGGGTCATCTCGTCGGCCTCTTCGACCCTTGCCTTCAATCGCACAGTACCTGCCGCGGCGTCGACCACGTCCACCACCTTCGCAAGGAGTTTCGCAGTATCGGCATTGCCGGAGGCGCTGGCGAGCTGAACGGCACGTCCCAGCTTGGCCGTTGCGCCGTCGGCATCGCCCGCTTTGCGCAGATCCAGGCCCTGCTGGATGACTTGTGCCAGTTCCGCCTGACCCGTGTAGTGCGCGACCTGCGGATTGATCGAGGTCGAGGCCACCATGTCGTCGGTCCACACCGCCCGCACGAGACCCTGCGCGCCGAGGTTCTGCACGGTCCCGTCACCCTGCGGGATGACCAGCGAGACCCGGGCGGCCAGCATCTCCCGGCCGACTTCGGCCGAGGGGACCTCGACGCACACGTGGTAGTCGCGGGACTCGTCGCCCCAGGAGCCGGTGGGGTAGTCGCCGGCGCGCGGGCCCGCCTCGGTGCGACGGTCGGTCAACTCCTCGACCGTGGGGGCCACTTGCTTGACGAACTTGATCGCCGTGCCGACCGGCGTCCACAGCCTGAGGGAGACGTCCGCGACCTCCTTGCCCATGGCCGTCTCCATCATCTGCGTGAAGTCGGCGGACAGGGCGGCCGGGTCGGCCACGATGTCGGCGGTGCCGAGCAGCGCCGAGGCGACCCCGGTGACCTCCTTGACCTCCCAGTCGGTGCCCACTCCACGCGCGTCACACGTGAACCGCCCGGCACAGGAGTCGAGGGCGGCCTTGAGGTCCTGCGGTGACTCGTGTTCATTGCGGCCGTCGGTGAGCAGGATGCCGTGCCGGATGGAGACGTCCGCCGAGGACAGCAGCCGGTCGGCGAGGCGCAGCCAGGTGCCGATCGCCGTACCGCCACCGGCGCTCAGTTTGCGCAGGGCCTGCTTGGCCTGGTCGCGGCTGGCCGCGTCGGCGACCGCGAGCCGACCTCCGCCCGGGTAGACCTCCTTGGCGATGTGCGTGCCGCCGATCACCGCGAAGTGCACACCGTCGCGCAGGGTGTCGATGGCGGCGGCCGTGGCGTCGCGCGCGTTGCGCATCTTGGTCGGCGGATAGTCCATCGAGCCCGAACAGTCGACCATGATCGCCACGGCCGCGTCGGGGCCCTGGCCCGCCGTGTACAGGTGCGGCGCCCCGACCGCGCTTCCGATGGTGCCGCCGCCGGTCGAGCTCACCGTGACGATCGCGTTGACCTCGCGGCCGCCCTCGGGCAGGTACTCGTTCTGGTACACGTCGACCGAGAACTGCGGCACGTTCGACTTCGAGAAATTGGCCATGCCTTCTCTGTCCCCCTCAAGGCCTCCGGTAGTTGACGGAGGTGATGACTGTATGGGGACCGGTCCCCTCCGGTCCCGGGCCGTCCCCGTTCGTTCGCGGCCTCAGGCCGATCCTGCCCCCTGCGACGGGGCAGGGAACGGCAGGACGGCCACTGTTACGTTGTCGTGGCCCCCGCCGTCCAGGGCGTGGCCGACAAGGACCTGGGCGCTGTGAAGAGGCCTCTCTGCGGCGTCGAGGGGTACGACCTCGGCCATGTCCTCGGCCGCCTCCGCGTAGTTCCACAGCCCGTCGGTGCACACCACCACTACACCTGGCCGGTCCGGCTTGAAGGAAGCGGTGTGCGGCTCCAGTTCGTACGCGTCCGCGCCGAGCCAGCCCGTGATGGCGTGGGCGCGCTCGTCCGCGTACGCCTCCGCCTCGTTCATCAGGCCCGCGGCGACCATCTGCGCCGCCCACGAGTCGTCCTCGGTGAGCCGGGCGGGCAGCGAACCGCGGTCGACGGGCACCCAGTAGGCACGGCTGTCGCCCACCCAGCCGACGATCAGCAGGGTGGGAGTGACGACGGCGCCGACGAGGGTGCAGGCGGGCGCGTTCACATGAGGCGCGTGCTCGCCCTGCGAGGTGGAGGCGTCGGCCAGCGAGTTGACGGCCTCCGCGGCCGCGACGATCGCGTCGTGCATCGCCTGCTGCGGATGCGTGCCGAGCGGCAGGGCCTCCAGCAGTGCCTCGTTCGCGGCGCGGGAGGCGGCGAGCGAGGCCTCGTCCGGGCGGGTCGCCGAGGAGACGCCGTCGCAGACGATCGCGACCACCGCGGGCTGGCCGTCGGGCAGCGCGGTCGACGAGATCGCGAACGCGTCCTCGTTGCGGTGGTGGCGCAGGCCACGATCGCTGACCGCGGCCACCGCGCCCAACTCCTCCTCCATGTGGTCACGTTCGCGCGGCTGCGCGTGTCCGCAGTTCTCGCAGTAGCCGTCGCTGTCGACGCTGCCCGCGCGGCAGGCGACGCACATCTTGGTGCCGGCGGCCGGTGTCCCGAGGTCGGCGGTGCGGGGGTCGGCGGGAGCCTCGGGGGCCGGGGCTCCGGCGGCCGGGGGAGCCAGCGGGTAATCGTCGGGCTCCGAGGGCCGGTCGAACCGTACGCCCGAGGGAGGCTCGGGCGGACCGGCGGCGTGCGCGGCGACGACATGTGGGAGTTCACCCGCGGAATGTGGGAGTTCACCCGTGGCGTGCGGGAGCCCACCCGCAGGCTGGGTGAGTCCACCCGTGGCGTGCGGGAGCTCGGAGCCGCCCGAGTCCGTGCCCCGGATGTCCATGGCCCGGTGCACCGGCGCCGGCGTGTCGGAGCTGTCCACCTCCGGCGCCAGGGGCCAGTCCACGGACGAGACGCTCGAAGGGGGGCCTGATGAGGTGCCGTTCATGGTGATCGTGGGGTTGTCCGCCGGCGGTGCGGGCACCGCCGACAGGTCGTACCCGCACGCACCGCAGAAACGGTCACCCGCCTCCAGTGGCTCCTCGCAACTGGGGCACCGCGAAAGGGCCGTCGGCTGGGGCATCTGGGACATCAATCACACCCACGTCCGGGGGCGGTAACGGTTTGCACGTTCCACCAGGTCGATCCTCTCCTCGCCACCCTGCGCGAGCCGGGCCAGCGTCCGGTACGAACGCTCGAGTCCGAAGCGGAGGCCACGCTCGTCCAGCTCGCTGCCGAGCAGCGCACGTCCGCCTCCGGCGGCCGGAGCGGAACCCTGGCTACCGGAGAGTACCCAGTCCAGCGCGCAGCCAAGGACTTCTGTGGACAACTGCTCGCGTCGCACCGCGTCGAGACCGTATCCGTCAAGGGCCTCGACCTGTCCGGCCGCCGCTGTCAGATCGTCCAGGAACGGCGCGGCCGCCGCCTCCTCGGCCATCCGCTGCCGCAGCCGCGCCCGTACGGCCGCGACCCGCGCCGCCGTGTAGTGGATCGACGACTCCGGTACGGATTCCAGCGTGCGTACGGCGCCACGGCGGTCGCCCGAGGCGAGCTGCACCCGGGCCAGGCCGAACGCCGAGCTCACATAGCTGGGGTCGGTCGTCCACACCAGGCGGTAGTACTCGGCGGCGTTGTCCAGCTGCCCGAGCACCTCCGCGCACAGGCCGAGGGCCAGCTTGGGTGCGGGCTCGCCGGGGAAGGCGTCGTAGATCGCGTCGAAGGACAGCGCCGCGATCTCGTACTCCCCGGTGGCCAGCGCCGCGACGCCCCGGTACCAGACCACTCGCCAGTCGTCGGGGTGGTCCGCCTCCAGGGCCTCGATCGCCCTGGCCGCGCTGTTCAGCTCCCCCATCTCCAGCCGGGCCCGCAGCTCGCGCAGGCGCAGCTCCAGCGAGCCGGTGGGCGCCGCGTGCAGCGCCGTGATCAGCTCACCGGGCGCGGACGCCATGAGCCCCGCGAGGAAGCCCGCGTTGGGGTCGCCCGGGTCCACCCGGGGGATGGGCAGCGCGAGCGCGGTGGCGGCGGCCGATACGGCCTTGACCAGCGTGCTCGCAGCGGCCGCCGGGGGAAGGACGGGCGTGCCGTTCGTGCCGGCCGGCAGCTGGGGCGCGCCCTTCTTTCCGCGCAGGGGGACCACCCGAGCCCCCAGCCGCGACACATCGCCGTCCAGCTTCCCGAACAACTCCGTGTCCGTGACCCTGACCTCGGGCCCGAACAAGGTGGACAGCGCCGGGCGCGCCCGCCCCGTCTGAAGGGACACGACCTCCCTGAGCACACCGGTCAGCTGCTCGGACATCTCCTGCGCGGAGGCGAAGCGGCGGGCCGGGTCGGGGTCGGTGGCGCGGACCAGCAGCCGGTAGAAGGACTCGTACTGGCGGAAGACCTCGATGTTGTCCGGGTCGGGCAGGGAGTCCACGAAGACGTTCGTGTAGCCCTGGAAGTCGAAGGTGAGGACGGCGAGTGTGCGGGCGACCGTGTACAGGTCGGAGGCGACCGACGGGCCGACCTCCGCCACCTCGGGCGCCTGGTAGCCCACGGTGCCGTAGATGGCCGACTCGTCGTCGTCCATCCGGCGCACCGCGCCCATGTCGATCAGCTTGAGCTGGTCCTCGGTCTGGATCGCGTTGTCGACCTTGAAGTCGCAGTACAGCAGGTTGCGGCTGTGCAGATGGCCGAGGGCCTCCAGGGCCTCGATGCCGTACGCGCAGGCCTGCTCCACGGGCAGCGGGTCCCGCTTGCCGTCCGCCGTGCGGCGGCCGTTGGCGATCTCCTTCAGCGACTTTCCGCCGACGTACTCCATGACGATGTACCCGTCCAGCGAACCCGTCCGCTGGTCGAGGTGCTCGACGAAGTTGTAGATCCGCACGATGTTGGCGTGCTCGATCTCGGCGAGGAAGCGCCGCTCGGAGATCGCCGCCGCCATCGCGTCCTGGTCGCCGGTGTCGAGGAGGCCCTTGAGGACCACCCAGCGGTCGGAGACCGCGCGGTCGACGGCGAGGTAGACCCAGCCGAGCCCGCCGTGCGCGAGACAGCCCACGACCTCGTACTGGCCGTGCACGATGTCGCCCGCGTGCAGCTTCGGCACGAACGAGTACGGGTGGCCGCACTTGGTGCAGAACCCCTCGGTGCGCCCGGCCCGCTCGCCGCGCGAACGACCCACCGGAGCCCCGCAGTCGGAGCGCGAGCAGAATCGCTTCCGCTCGGGGACCTCCGGGTTCTCCTGGACCATCTCGCGCGGGTCGGGCCGCGGTACGTCCGGGACCTCGACCAGACCGACACCGAGCCTGCCGCGTCCGGAGGATCCCGCGGTCGAACCGGAGCTGCGGACCGACACCGAGCGGCCCGTCGAGCTGCCCGACAGCGAGCGCGACAGACGCCCGGAGACCGAGCGCCGCGACTGCGAGGAGCGTGACGAACTACGAGAGCTCGCCCGTGAACTGCTGCTGTTGGAACCACGGGAGCCCTGTGAGCCCTTGCCGCCCGCCGTGATCCCGGTCGGGGGCGAGCCCACCATGCCGTTCGACGAGACCACCGGGGCCAGGCCGCACGTGTCGCAGTACAGCTCGCCGCCGCCCACGTCCTCGTACGCTCCTGAGCAACCGGGCCGCTGGCACTTCTGCTGCCCACCCACAGCCTGCTGACTCACGATTCCCCCCTCCGGTCCACTCGGTCATGGGGCCCGCCCTGCTCGGGCACCCGCGGGCTCAACAGGTCTGCGGCCGCCCGCTGGTAGCGCAGCACGGCCTCCTCGGCGACGCGCAGATCACAGGGCGCGCTCCACAGCATGCGCCGCGCCGCGTCGTAACGCTCGACGAGGAACGGGTCCTCCGCCAGGCCGTGCCGGGCGACCTTCGCCTTGTACGCGTCGAGGCGGCCGCGCAGCTCCGCGCGGACCGCCAGCGGCGCGGTGACCGCCGTCAACGACTCGCGGGCGCGCAGGAGTTCGTCCTCCGCCTTCTCCTCCAGCGACTCCAGAAGCGGGGAGAGGCGGTGCCACTGTGCGTGTCTGCGGTACTCGGCGGCCGTCGCCAGCTGCTCCTGCAGCGCGGTCGGCGGACCGCTCACGGCCGGGACCTCCGACGCGGCGATCTTCGCGAGCACCTCACCGCGAGCGCTGCGCGCCTCGGCGAGCGTGCGGTCGGCGCGGCTGAGGACGTCCCGCAGCTTCACGAGCCGCGCCTCGGCGTCCTGCCGGACGGTGAGCACCGCGTCGATCTCCCGGCGCACGTCCTCCAGGGCGCGCGCCTCGCGGTCGTACGTCGTCGTGTCCGGGCGTCCGCCGCCGGGAGCCGAACTCCCTTGCGCGGGCACCCAGAAGGCCAGTGGATCGGAGACGACACGCTCGCGCAGCGTGGTGAGCGTTCGGGTGATCCGCTCCAGGTCGTCGCCCGCCGGGTGCTCGCCGGGGCGTACGCCCACGGAGTGCGCGAGCTGGCGGGTGCGCTGGAGCTCCGCGGCCAGTAAATCGATCCGGGCGGGCAGGGCGGACCACACGGCGTCCGCGGCGACGACCATGTCCAGCGACGACGCGTACAGCTGGTTCATCCGCTCCACCAGCGCGGCCAGCGAGAACTGCTCGCTGAGCTTGCTGCTGCCGGCCAGTGTCGGCGCGTTCGCGGTGGCGGTGGCGCTGCCCGCGACCGTGACGCTCTCGCCGCGCAGCAGTTCGGTCAGCTCGACCAGGTCGTCACGGCTGGACCAGCGTCTGCGGGAGCGGATGTCGCGGGCGGAGCGCAGCGCGTCCGTGTACGCGTCGAAGTAGGCCCACAGCAGAGTGATCGACGCCTCCGCGGACGTCCAGCGCTCCTTGGTCGTGCCCGTGAGCTCGGCGCCTTCCAGGAGTCTGCGGCCCGCGTGGTCCTGCAGGGCGAGGAGCGAGGTCTCGATGGCCTCGTGCTCCGCGCCGAGCCGCGCCAGCGCACGGTCCACCTCGTCCCGGTCCATCACCGGCCCGGGGGGTCCCGTGACGCCCATCGATCACCTCTCGCTCTCCGTTGTTCCCTGTGCGCCTGTCCGGTGCGCCCGGGTAACTCTCCAGTCGTATCAGGTCGGTTACTTGTACTTCGCCGCGGGCGGGTTCGCCGACTCGGAGTCCGCGCCCAGGGTCGGGGAAAGCCACTTGTCGTACGACGTGCGCCAGCCGCCCTTGCGGTAGTCCACGAGGACCTGGTTGACCCGGCGTACCAGATCGTCGGCGTCCTTCTTCATTGCCACGCCGTAGTACTCGGTCGTGAAGCGGTCGCCCTTGAGCTCCACCGTCGGGTCCTGCGCGGCCTGGCTCGCGGCGAGCGCGCCGTCGGTCACCACGGCGTCCACCTCGCCGAGCTGCAGCCGCACCAGGCAGTCGAGCTGGTTGGGGACGGTGGTCGATATGTCGGCGGAGGAGACGAGCTTGCCGGCGTCCTTGTCCGCCTTCAGCTTGTCGTAGGCGGTGGAGCCCGCCGCCGAGCAGATCTTCTTCTTCGCCAGCGACTTGTCGTACCCCGTGACGTCCGAGGTCTTCGGGGCCAGGACCTGCTGGCCGGTCAGGAAGTAGGGCGCGGAGAAGGCGACGTCCTTGAGGCGCGCGCAGTTGATCGTCATGGTGCGGACCACCATGTCGACCTGGCCGCTCTTGATCGCCGGGATGCGCTGGATGGTGGGGATGGCGTGGAACCGGACGGCGTTCGGGTCGCCGAGGATCTCCTTCGCGATCTCGTGCGCGAGATCGATGTCGAAGCCTTCCAGGTCGCTGCTCTTCTTCGTGCTGTTCGGATCGCGGTAGCCCCAGCGGAAGCTGTTCTGGTCGACGCCGACCGAGAGGTAGCCGCGCCTCTTGATGGTCGTGATCGTCGTGCCGCTCTCGTCGCTGGACGGAGAGAGGCTCTGGTCCTGCGGATCGGTGCAGGTGTCGTCCTTCACCTGGGTGCCCTCGGCCACCCCCTGGCTGCCGATGCCCGTGCTGCCGTCCCCGCGCGTGTTGCTCAGCGGCAGCAGTAGCGCGAAGACCACGGCGAGGGCACAGGCGACGGCCATCGCGCCCACGCCGCCCCAGCCCTTCAGGCTCGCCCTCAGGCGTCGTGCCGTCATCGCCGCTCCCCCTCTCACCGGTACTCCGAAAGCCTGCGCCCGATGCCGAGCAGCGCGCCCGCCGCGGCGAGCACCGCGAGGACCGCCGCGCCGACCGGGAGGCCGGTCATCGCGTCCCGGCCGCCGCCCGCCGCCTGCTTGAACTCGTTCTCCTCGTGCATCAGGGCGAGCGCCAGGTTCGTGTCGACGCCGTCGAAGCACTCGCGCGTCGGCTTGTCGCTCTTGGATCCGATCACCTTGTTCAGAGCGCCCTGGTAGTCGCCCTCGTCGTCGGCCGCGCGGGCCTCCTTGTGGCGGGACTTCCAGACCTTCATGTTGCCGGTGGCGGCCTGCACGGGCTCCTCGCCCGCCTTGTCGTCGGCGAGGTCCGCCGCCAGGGCCAGGCCCTTGGTGAGCGTCTTCATGTCCTGCTGGAAGTCGTAGTCGAAGGCGTCCACCGTCGTCGTGCCGTCGGCCAGCGTCTTGGTCTCGGCGCCGCGGCTGACCAGGGTCAGGTTCTCGTTGCCCCGCGCGTTCAGGGAAGCGATGCGGGCGTCGTGCAGCACGTTCAGTGAGCGAACGCCGTGGTCGTACGACTCGTCGAGTCCGGCGCGCGCGACGCTGTGCCCGACGACGAGCCACAGCAGCACCACCGTGGAGGCGGCGGTGGCGGCGACCATGCCCTGGTTCAACACCCGGTTGGTCCGCCGGTAGTTGCGGCGCTGGGCCCAGACCAGGCCGCCGAGCGCGAGCACGCCGAGGCCGATGGCGGCCCACGGGTAGGGCTTCGCGTCGGCGTAGTCGGAGCTCAGCCGCTGGTTCTCCCGCTGGTAGAGGTCCTCGGCCGCCGGGAGCATCTGCTTCTGCATCTTCTCGTTCGCGTACCGCAGATAGGCGCCGCCGAGCGGGTAGCCCTGCCGGTTGTTGGCGCGGGCGCGCTCGATGAGTCCCTTGTACTCGGGCAGCAGCTTGTTCAGCTTGGAGATCGTGTCCGCCGAGGGGGAGCCCGGCTCCGAGCTGTTGGCGGCGGTGATCAGCTTCGCGGCGGCGGTCTTGATGTCCAGCTCGTACCGGTCGCGGGAGGCCTTCGTCTCCTGGCCGCCGGCGAGGAAGCCGCTGGAGGCCGCCGTGTTGGCGTCGGCGAGCGAGCGGTAGATGTCGGCGGCGCTCGCGCTCAGCGGCTGGCTGCTGTGCAGCACGTCGTCCGCGGCGGCCGAACGCTCCGTCATCTGCCAGGCGGTGACAGCACCGAACGCGACGACCAGGAGGGCGAGGACCGCGCCGATGATACGCAGCCGGCCCGGCTCCGTCGTCGCCGCGGCGCGCAGGCTGTCGACGCCCTCCGCCCATGCCGTACGGCGCGCGGGTGCCGTGCCCGGCGTCTCCGGCCCGCCCCGCGGTGCCGCGGAGCCGGCCTGCGGCGGCACGGCCGGCATCGTCGGCGCGCCGGCCGGTGCCGGTGGCGCCGCACTGCCCTTCGGCGGGTATGTCACTTGACCTCCCCCATGGTCATCCGTAGCTCACCTCCGTCCCGTGCGCGGGAAGCACGGACAGCGGACAGAGGCGTACGGCCGCAAGTATCGCCGCCGGGACTGACATCCGCACAGGCCTTGACTCGATCTTGTTCCGATCGCAGCGCACTTGTCGAATTCCGGCGCAGGGCAAGGCTCCCGCACCACCCCCCTTCCCATGAATACGCCGTTCGGATCTGTTCGGTTCCCGCCCGACGCCGCCGCGTTCACAGCAGGCCGGTCAGCCGTCGCAGACTGCGCTCCCCTTCGCGCCGTACCCCCAGCGGCACCAGCGCGGCGTGTCCCGGCACCCGCACGCCTCCGGTGAACGCCACCCGGGTGCCGTCGCCGTCCGGCGCCGCGGCGACGCCGACCAACAGGAACCGGCTCTGCAGCCAGCACCAGCCCGGCCGCTGCTCCCCGCGCAGCAGGGCCCGCATCCCGTACTTGCTGCGGGCCAGCGCCTCGACGCGGGCACCGTCCCGCCGCAGGACCCGCAGCCCCCGCATGTCGGGCGTGACGCGCCCGAACTCGCCCTCCAGGTCGCCCAGCAGGGCCCATACGCGCTCGTACGGGGCGGCCACGACGCCCTCGGTGACATGGGCGCCGCGGATGCCGGCGGCGAGCACGTGCAGGCGCCGCACCGGGTCGAGGCCGGCGACGGGCCAGTGGCTGGTCGTGTCGCGTCCGGTCATGAGGTCCACGCCTTCCGGAAGGTGTCACGTGCCCGGTGCAGCCGGGACTTGACGGTGCCGACGCGGAGGCCGAGCAACTCGGCCGCGGCCCGCTCGTCCAGGCCCTCCACGTCGCGCAGGACGAGAACGGCCCGGTGCTCGGGGGACAGCCGGTCCAGTACGTCCCTGATGTCGGCGGCGAGTTCGGGGTCGCCGCGCGAGGGCAGGGTGCTCAGATCGGCGGGCACCGCGCGGGCGGCGCGCCGGGCCAGCCGGACCGCCTCGCGCACCGCGATGGCTCGGACCCAGCCGCGCAACGCGGCCGGGTCCTTGAGGGAGCGCAGCGAGCGGAACACCGCGACCAGCGCCTCCTGTGCGGCGTCGGGCCCGTGGTCCAAGGCGATGGGGCCGCAGATACGGCCTACGTAGGGGGCCAGTTCGTCCAGCAGTTCGGCCATGGCCAGGGTGTCGCCGCGCTGGGCGGCGCGCACCCGGCGGACCGTTTCCTCATCGGACACGTACGGCATCTTCCCAACGGGCGGTGTTCTCCCGGGCAGCGGTGCCCTGTTGGCGGGCGACCCTGAGCGCGGCCGCGGACAGCACCGCGCACAACGGGGTGTAAAGGCCGAGGTTGAGCCAGTAGAAGGTGGTCCCGGTGTCCTGCGCGAAGAGCCAGTAGACGCCCGCCAGTGCCCGTAGGGACAGCCCGGCCGCCACCGCGAGGGTGCCGAGGCGGAGCAGCCGGTGCGGGCGCCGGGACTGGGCGACGACGATGCCGCTCGCCGTCAGCAGGAGCGCGGCGAGCGGCAGGACGACGGGTGGGGTGAACGGGGCCTCGGTGCCCAGGACCGCGTACGACAGGCTCTTCTCGTCGGCGGCGGGCCAGGTGGAACCGGTCGCCCAGTAGAGGTGGAACAGAGCGTCCACGGTGAGTACCGAGGCGAGGAGTGCGGCGGCTCGTGTGGCCGTGCGGTCGGACATGAGGCCTCCTGGGATGGGAATCGACACCCACCAGAGGAGGCCTCCGGGCCATTCGTTCCCGCGGATGTGCGGGAATTTCCGGCGCGGACACCCGGACCCCCGGCTCCTCAGGCCTCCTCGTAGAACGCCCGCACGCGCGCGTGCACCTCCCTCTGAGCCCCTACGTGGTCCAGGCCCAGGAGGGCGGCGCCGAGGACGGGGCTTGCCGTGACCACCTGGGGGACCGCCTTCGGGGCGCGGACCGCGAGGAGTTCGTGGACGCGGTCGTCGAGTTGGGGGTGGCGGGCGGCGAGGATGCTGCCGCCGAGGAGGACCGGGGTCTCCTCGGTGAGGAGGTCCAGCCGGGTCAGGGCGACCGTGGCCATGGCGACCACCTCGTCCGCGAGCCGGTCGACGATCGCGCGGGCCACCGGGTCGCCGTCCACCGCCGTGGCGAACAGGACGGGCGTCAGCTCGTGACGGCGGGCATTGTCGATGTGTTCGAGGTGCAACGCCTCGATCAGGGCGTACATCGAGGTCAGACCGAAGTGCGCGGGCAGCGTGCGCGCCAGGGCCGTGGGGCCGCCCCGGCCGTCCTCCGCCCGCGCCGCGTGCCACAGGGCCTCCTCCGCCAGGCCCCAACCACCGCCCCAGTCCCCGGAGATACGTCCGATCGCCGGGAAGCGGGCGGTGCGGCCGTCGGGCCGCATGCCGACGCAGTTGATGCCGGCCCCGCAGACGACGGCGACTCCGCGCGGCTCGGCCACACCGGCCCGCAGGATCGCGAAGGTGTCGTTGCGCACCTCCACACTCGCGCCCCACGCGCGCGCGTGCAGCGCGGCCGCCAGCTGCTCCTCCTCGACCGGGAGATCCGCGTTGGCCAGGCACGCGGAGACATGGGCGACGGATGCGACACCGGCCTCGGCGAAGGCCCGGCCCACCGCGTCGGCGACCGCGTCCACGGCCGCCTCGACCCCCACGGCCGGTGGGCGGAAACCGCCGCCCCGCGCGGTGCCGACGACCGCGCCGTCGGCAGCGACCACCGCGACGTCGGTCTTGCTGTTCCCCGCGTCGATGGCCAGGACCAGACCCGCGGGGTGGGACCCGGCGGCCGTCCCGGCGCCGGATCCCGATGACGTCATGCCCACGCGAGGTGCTCCCGGTTGTGCGCGATCAGCTGGTCGGTGAGGGCGTCGGCGTACGCGTACTGGCCGACCAGGGGGTGGGAGAGAAGGGCCCGGAAGACACGGTCGCGGCCGCCGCGCAGGGCGGCCTCCAGGGCCAGGTCCTCGTATGCCGTCACATTGGCCATCAGGCCGGCGTACAACGGGTCCACGGACGGCACCGACAGCGGCGCGGGCCCCTTGGAGCCGATCGCCGCCTGCACCTCGATCACGGCGTCGTCCGGGAGGAAGGGGAGCGTGCCCTTGTTGTACGTGTTCACGACCTGGTACGGGCTGCCTCCCATCCGTCGCCCACCACCACCCCCAACGGAGGCCCCTTCGGGCCTGCTTTTTGTTTCGCCCAGCAGCGACGCAGCGAGGTCCACCGCCGCCTCCGAGTAGTACGCGCCGCCCCGCTTGGCGAGCAGATCCGGCTTCTCGTCCAGCGCCGGGTCGGCGTACATCGACAGCAACTGCCGTTCCATTTCGGCGACTTCGGCGGCTCGGGACGGCTTCGTACGCAGCTCTCGTACGACCTCGTCGTGCGCGTAGTAGTAGCGCAGGTAATACGAGGGGACGACCCCGAGGCGGTCGACGATGCTGCGCGGCAGGCGCAGATCGTCGGCGATGGCGTCGCCGTGCTCGGCGAGGAGTTTCGGCAGGACGTTTTCGCCCTCGGGACCGCCCAGGCGCACACCTGTTTCCCAGGTGAGGTGGTTGAGGCCCACATGGTCGAGGTGCACATTGGCGGGGGCGACGCCCAGTAGTCCGGCGAACTTCCGCTGGAAACCGATCGCCACATTGCACAGTCCGACCGTCTTGTGGCCTGCCTGGAGCAGTGCGCGCGTCACGATTCCGACCGGGTTGGTGAAGTCGATGATCCAGGCGTCCGGGTTCGTACGGCGCACCCGCTCCGCGATGTCCAGTACCACCGGCACCGTGCGCAGCGCCTTCGCCAGGCCGCCCGCGCCTGTCGTCTCCTGCCCGATGCAGCCGCACTCCAGCGGCCAGGTCTCGTCCTGTTCGCGGGCTGCCTGGCCGCCGACGCGGAGTTGCAGCAGTACGGCGTCGGCGCCCTCCACGCCCGCGTCCAGGTCGGAGGTCGTCACGATGCGGCCGGGGTGGCCCTGCCGCGCGAAGATCCGCCGGGCGAGGCCGCCCACCAGTTCCAGACGTTCCGCCGCCGGATCGACGAGCACCAGCTCCTCGATCGGCAGGGTGTCGCTCAACCGCGCGAATCCGTCGATGAGTTCGGGGGTGTAGGTCGACCCTCCGCCGACCACGGTGAGTTTCACTGAAGGTTCCCTCGCTTCCAGGTGCCGGGGACATCGAGGTCATCCGGCCGGGGGTCCGGGGGTTGTCCCCCGGGCAGACGCAGCATGCAGGTCAACCCTTCACTCCGGTGAGCGTGACACCCTCGACGAACGCCTTCTGCGCGAAGAAGAACACGAGGATCACGGGGGCCATGACCAGCACGGTCGCGGCCATGGTGAGGTTCCAGTCGGTGTGGTGCGCGCCCTTGAACGACTCCAGACCGTAGGAGAGGGTCCAGGCGGCCGTGTTCTCCGACGCGTAGATCTGGGGCCCGAAGTAGTCGTTCCAGGCGTAGAAGAACTGGAAGAGCGCGACGGCGGCGATGCCGGGCCTGGCCATCGGGAGCACGACCTTCAGGAGTGTCCTGAGGTCGCCGCAGCCGTCCACCTTCGCCGCGTCCACGTACTCGTTCGGGATCGTCATCAGGAACTGGCGCAGCAGGAAGATGGAGAAGGCGTCGCCGAACGCCATCGGGATGATCAGCGGCCAGAGCGTTCCCGACAGGTCCAGCTGCTTCGCCCAGAACAGGTACATCGGGATGATGACCACCTGCGGCGGCAGCATCATCATCGAGATGACCAGCATCAGCGAAAGATTGCGGCCGCGGAAGCGGAACTTGGCGAGCGCGTAGGCGACGGGGATCGACGAGACGACCGTCAGGACCGTGCCGGCACCGGCGTACAGCAGGGTGTTCTTCCACCAGGTCAGGAAGCCCGGTGTGTCGAAGACCTTCTTGTAGTTGCCCCACTCCCACGTGTGCGGGATCAGATCGCGGCTGAGCGCCTGGGTGTCGCTCATCAGCGAGGTCAGGAACACGAACACGAAGGGCAGGACGAAGAAGAGGGCGGCCGCGACCCCCAGCGCGTGGATCGCGACCCACTCCAGCAGGGCCTTGCGGCGGGCGGTGCGCTCGGCGGGCGAGACCGGGGCCCGCACCTCCACCGGCTTGTCGAGTACTTGAGTCATGGGTGTCAGTCACCTGCCTGGATGAGACCGCCCCGGCGCCGCATCAGAAACGCGGTGAACACCATGGACAGGGCGAACAGCACGAGCGCGACCACACAGGCGGAGCCGTAGTCGAAGCGCTGGAAGCCGAGGTTGTAGACGAGCTGCGGCAGGGTGAGCGTCGACTTGTCGGGATAGCCGGGCTCGAACTGCGTACCGGCGCCCTGGATGACGCCCGAGGCGACCTTCCCGGCGATCAGCGGCTGGGTGTAGTACTGCATGGTCTGGATCACGCCGGTGACCACGGCGAACATCACGATCGGTGAGATGTTCGGCAGGGTCACGTACCGGAACCGCTGCCACGCCGAGGCGCCGTCCAGCTCCGCGGCCTCGTACTGCTCGGTCGGTACGTCGAGCAGCGCGGCCATGAAGATGACCATCAGGTCGCCGATGCCCCACAGGGCCAGCAGGGTGAGGGCCGGCTTGGACCAGGTGGGGTCGTTGAACCACCCGGGCGCCGGGATGCCGACCTTCTCCAGGATCGAATTGACCGGGCCCGTACCGGGGTTGAGCAGGAAGGCGAAGGCCATCGTGGCCGCGACCGGCGGGGCGAGGTAGGGCAGATAGAAGAGGGTGCGGAAGACGCCCGTACCCGTCTTGATCTTCGTGATCAGCATTCCGACGCCGAGCCCGAAGACGACCCGCAGCGTGACCATGACGACGACCAGCCACAGGGTGTTCCGCAACGCAGGCCAGAACAGGGGGTAGTTCTCGAAGACATACGTCCAGTTCTTCGTTCCGCTCCACGTCGGCGGTTTGAAGCCGTCGTAGTGCATGAAGGAGAAATAGACGGTCGAGATCAGCGGGTACGCGAAGAAGACCGCGAAGCCGATCAGCCAGGGCGACATGAAGGCGAGCGTCCGAAGTGCTTGTTTTCTGCGCTTCGCCACAAGGCCAGAACGACGGCGCTTCGAAGCGAGGGTTACCGTGCTCATCCCCGTACTACTTCGCCTGCGCGATGTCCGTGTCGATCTGCTGGGCGGTGCTTTCCAGACCCGCCTTCAGATCCTTCGCCTTGCCGCTCTCGTAGTCGTATCCGAACTGCTGGATCGTCACGAGGTAGGTGCCGCCGTTGATGGACGCGGGAGTCGTCGTCGAGTTCGGGTTCGACGCGATGTCCAGGAACGTCTTGAAGCGCGGGTCGTACTTGAGCTTCGGCGACTTCAGCGCCGCGAGCGTCGACGGCACATTGTGGATGTCGTTGGCGAAGCCGACCACCGCGTCCGTGTTCGTGGTCATGTATTTGACCAGTTCCCAGGCCGCGTTCTGCTTCTTGCTGGTGGAGGCGATGCCCGCGATGGTGCCGGTGATGTAGCCCTTGCCGTACTGGTCGGCCTGGTCGTCGGGCACGGGCAGCGGGGCGACGCCGATCTCGAAGTCCGGCTTGGCCTCCTCTGCCATACCGAGCCGCCACTCACCGTCCAGCTGCATGGCGACCTGACCGGTGTGGAAGGGGTGCTTGGGGCCCCACTCGTCACCGAGCTTGGAGCGGTACGTCTCCAGTTTCCTGTAACCGCCGAGTTCGTCGACGAGCTTCTTCTGGAGGGTGAAACCGGCCGTGAAAGCGGGGTCCTTGGCGATGTTCGACTTGCCGCTGCTGTCGAAGTACGTCGGTGAGAACTGGCCGAAGTAGTGCTCGGTCGTCGACTCCCAGCCGTGGTAGTTCGGCATGAAGCCGAGCTGCGAGTAGGAGTCGCCCTTGGCGATGGTGAGCTTCTTGGCGTCCTTCTCGAATTCGGACCAGGTCTTCGGGGGGCTGGTGATGCCGGCCTTCTTGAACGCGGTCTTGTTGTAGTAGAGCCCGTACGCGTCACCGAGCAGCGGCACCGTGCAGCGGTTGCCGTCGAACTGGGTGTACTCGTTCATCGCCTTCGGGAAGGTCGTCTCCGGGTCGATGCCGGCCTTCTTGAAGAAGGGGTTCAGATCGACGAAGGCGCCGGAGGAGCAGAACTTGCCCACGTTGTTGGTGGTGAAGGAGGAGACCACATCGGGGGCCTTGTCCCCGCCCGCGCGCAGCGCCTGATTGATCTTGTCGTCCGTCATGTTGCCGACGATGTTCACGTGGATGTTGGGATGCGCCTTCTCGAATCCCGCGACCAGGGACTTCACGGCCTTGACCTCGCTGGGCGCGCTCCAGGCGTGCCAGAAGTTGATCGTCTGCTCCTTGGACGCGTCGTCGTCCGCGCCGGAGGAGGACTGGCCGGTACAGGCGGTGGCGAGGAGGGCTATCGAGGCGGAAGCGGCGAGCGCAGTGACCGCTTTCCGGGACATTCCGGGCATGACGGGGTCTCCCTAGGGCAGGGCGGGGGCGGTGAAGGTGGTGAGCGTGCAGGGAACGGACTAGCGGGAGGTGTCGAAGACCTCGTCGCGGGTGGCTGCCAGGGCGCTTTCCAACGCGCCGCGCAGCACGGGGTGTTCGTGTACGTCGCCGACGACGAGGCGCGGCCGGGACGCGGCCAGCTCCTCCAACTCGGCCTGGACCAGGGCGCGCAGTGGTTCGCCGCCCGCGGTGAGCGACGCGCCGCTGAGCACGACGAGCTCGGGGTCGAGCACGGAGACCAGCGAGGCGAGACCGGTGGCGAGACCGGTCGCGTAGGTCTCCAGGAGCCGTTGGTGCGGCCCCTCGTTGATGGCGACGGCGCGCTCGACGAGGGCCGCGGCGACCTCGGCGTACGGACCCGTCGGTATGTCCTTGATGCCGAGCTCGCGGGCCAGCTTGGGCAGGGCCTGCGAACCGGCCAGCTCCTGGTAGCCGCCGCTGTTGGTCTTGGTGACCTGCCGCACCAGGGGCGCGCCCGGCACCGGCAGGAAGCCGACCTCGCCGGCGCCGCCGGTCCAGCCGCGGTGCAGCCGTCCGCCGAGGACGAGCGCGGCGCCGAGACCGCCCTCGTTCCACAGGAGCACGAAGTCCTCGTGGCCCTGGGCGGCACCGAGCCGCTGCTCGGCGATGGCGACGAGGTTGACGTCGTTCTCGTACTCGACGGGCATCGGCAGCGCGGCCGCGAGCTCCTCGAGCAGGCTGGGGGAGTGCCAGCCGGGCAGGTGCGAGGCGTAGCGCAGCCGCCCGGTGTTCGGGTCGAAGGCGCCGGGGGTGCCGATGACGAGGCGCCGCACGTCGTCCCTGGCGAGCCCGGCGGCCTTCACCGCGCCGTCGAGGGCATCGGTGACCTGGCGTACGACGGGCTGCGCGGGGCGCCGGCCGGGGGTGAGCAGCTCGTACTCGCCGACGGTCCGGCCGGTGACGTCCGCGACGGCGGCGAGGATGCGTTCGGGGGTGACGTCCAGGCCGGCCGCGTAGGCGGCGCCCGGATTGACCACGTACAACTGCGCGCTGGGGCCCGGGCGGCCCTCGCTGGTGCCGGTGGCGAGGACGAGTCCCGCCGCCTCCAGACGGGCGAGGAGCTGCGAGGCGGTGGGCTTGGACAGCCCGGTGAGCTTCCCGATCCTGGTCCGTGACAGCGGTCCGTGCGCGAGAAGCAGATCGAGGGCGGCGCGGTCGTTCATGGCGCGCAGGACGCGCGGAGTGCCCGGCGTACCGGCGGATCCTGCCATGGGGTCGACACCTGCCTTTCAACTGCCCACCTTCCCAGTGACCTGGGAGGAAAGTCCATCCGGTGATCACTGTTAGGAAAGTTTCCTATTGGGTGGAAGGAACGTAAGCCCGGAGCGAAGGAGGCGTCAATAGAAACCGCCCCCGAGGCAACAGACTCGTTACCTGCGGGGGCGGTGCGCTTGCTCTGTGCCGAGGACGACTACGTGACGTCGACGAAGTCACCGGCGGCCGTCTTGGCCCCGGTCGAGGCCGTCCCGGCGAACTTGTAGCGGTAGTAGCCGTCGGCGGAGGCCTTGACCGTGGTCTTGAGGGCGCCTGCGGTGCCCGACGTCACGGTCTTGATGGTGGTGTACGTGTCCGAGCCCTTGGCCCGGAACTGGAGCGCGACCGACTGGCTCGTGTACCCGGCGTACTTGCTGGTGTACCAGTTGGCCCGGGTCAGGGTGCCCGTGACCGTGAGGGTCTCGCCCTTCGCCACCGGTTCCGGAGCGGCGTTGACGGTGAGCTTGGCGGCGCGCTTGATCTGGGCGGAGCCCAGGCCGCCCCACATGTCGTAGCCGTACTCGAAGCTGATGTGCCCGTCGGAGCCGTCGTTGTCCTGGGCGATGTGCCCGTAGAAGCCGGCGGCCTTCCAGGTGGTGGCGTCCGCGGCCTCGTACAGGGCCTCGTACGGATCGATGACGATGGTCTCCGTGCAGGACTCGGTCACCGTGGTGTCGGTCGTGGCGGTGGTGGTGCAGGTGGGAGCGTCGTCGGGCTCCATCTCGTTGAGGATGTCGGAGAGCGAACCCCGGTAGAGGGCGATGCCCGCGGCGTTCGTCTTGTAGTCGATGACGAGGTCGGCCGGGCGGGTCAGCGTGTAGGTGACCGGAACCTTCACCGCGCTGGTGGTGCCGACGACGATCGCCTTCCCGCCGTTGACCGTCACGCCGGAGAAGGTGAGGTCCGGCGAGGCGGCCGACGCGGTCGGCACAGCCAGGGCGGACAGAGCCAGGGCACCCGAGACGGCGGCGCCTATGGCGAACTTGCGCATGAATTCCCCACATTCGAAGCGGGCCCCTGGGCGTTGCGCTCCAGAACAAGGGCCCGCTGTTGGGGGTGACGATAAGGCGTGGGCGGATGCGGCGGGAATGCGGAAAACCTGTGAAGAGGATTAATTCCGGCCCGGGGCGATCGGTGGTTCCAGGCCGGAATCGACACGTGTCACAACTCGATCACGATCCCCGTATGCGCAGGTCGGCGGGTGTGCAGTGGGCATTCGGGCCCATCTGTCCGGTCTGGCTGGAATGGGCGACGGAGTTCGCACAGTTTCATCACAGCCGTGAATCGGTCGAGTCCGCTCCCTTCCCGCGCGTCAAGGGTGTCGACGCGGATTGAGATCACCGTGTAGTGACGATGGCTCACCTGTGCGGCCCCACTCACAGGTCCCCTTTTCGTTGATGACGTACGGTGCCGGGCGGGCCTTGGCCCGAACATCCCCAACCCGGGCCGAACCCTCCGGAAGTGACTGCTCATGAGGCTGCTGTTGGCGTGCTGGCGCACCGTCGTCGGCAGACTTGTCCCGCTGGCGGTCACCCAGTTGCTCATCGTCCTCTGGGGGGACGGCTTCACATGGGCGAGCCTGGGCGGGCAGGTGACCTCCTGCCTGCTGGCGTGGGGAGCCGTGAGCCTGGTGGCGGCGGCCATCGCGTTTCTGGCGCTGGGAAGGCGGGCCCGCGCCTCCGGCCTGGCACTCTCCGCCGGAGCCCTGGACGAGCGGCAGACGCATGTGCTGCGCGCGATGCCTGTCTCCGAGGGATGGCAGGAGCGGGTCCGTGACCAACTGACGGCGTCCGAGCGGGCGTTCCTCGTCGCCGAGAAGGGCCGCGAGGAGATCCACTTCCGCTGGCGCCCCGGACGCGGCGACCAGTCCGTCTGGGGATCGCTGTCCTTCGACGCGCCCTCGGGCGACGTCCGCCTCGACGTCCGCGACGGGGAAGGCCTCTTGGGGGTGGCGGGCCTGGGGAAGGGGTCCGCCTTCGCCGCGGCGTGCCAGATAGCCCGGGCCGCAGGGCTGTCGCAGCGGACGGGCTGAAGCCGCGCGTCTACTCGAACGAGCGTGCTGAACCGTTACGGCCACCGGGGTCCCGTACAGACGAGGGAGGCGGCGCCCGGAGCCCCGGATGCCGCCTCCCTCGTACCCACCGTGTGCGCTACTTGGGAACGCTCGACGGTGCCGGTGCCGGTGTGATCGGTGAGGCCGCCACGGCCTGCGGGGACGCCGGGTTCGCGTGGGCCGACGGGGCCGCTATGGCCTCCGTCGGGTCCGGGGCCGGGTTCTCCTCCGGTTCCGTCACGGGGCCGCCCACGATACGGATGTCCGCGGCGTCGAAGGCGCGCTTGATGCGCCAGCGCAGCTCGCGTTCCACGGAGAGGGCCTTGCCGGGCATCGTCTTGGCCGAGACGCGGACGATCATGGAGTCGAGCAGGACGCTGTCGAGGCCGAGGACCTCGATCGGGCCCCAGAGGCGCTCGTTCCAGGGCTCTTCCTTGCTCATGTCCTCGGCGACCTCGTTCAGGACGGACTGGACGCGGTCCAGGTCCTCCGAGGCGCGGACGGTGACGTCGACGCCGGCCGTGGCCCAGCCCTGGGAGAGGTTGCCGATGCGCTTGACCTCGCCATTGCGGACGTACCAGATCTCGCCGTTGTCGCCGCGCAGTTTGGTCACGCGCAGACCCACCTCGACGACCTCGCCGGAGGCGATGCCCGCGTCGATCGTGTCGCCGACGCCGTACTGGTCCTCGAGAATCATGAAGACGCCGGAGAGGAAGTCGGTGACCAGGTTGCGCGCGCCGAAACCGATCGCGACACCGGCCACACCCGCCGAGGCGAGCAGCGGTGCCAGATTGATCTCGAACGTGCCGAGGATCATCAGGGCGGCCGTGCCCATGATCAGGAACGACGCCACGGAGCGGAGCACCGAACCGATGGCCTGCGAGCGCTGGCGGCGGCGCTCGACATTCACCAGCAGGCCACCGAGGGCCGTGCCATCGACCGCCTGCGCGGTGCGGTTCATGCGTTCTATCAGCTTGGTGATGGCCCGCCGGACGGCCACTCTCAGTACCGCCGCGATCACCAGGATCAGCAGGACCCGCAGACCGATGGAGAGCCAGGTGGACCAGTTCTGCTCGACCCAGCCGGCGGCGTTGGTCGCACTTTCCTGGGCGTCCTGAAGCGTGGCGACCGTCGGGTCCGTCGACGTCGAGGGAGACGGCGACGGCGTCGAACCGGCGGCCAATAGGACGGGCAGGGACACGGCAGATACCTCCAGGCGTAGCGGTCTGCCCGCGGCAGGGGACACAAGAGGGGCACCGGTCGGGCAGACCCACCACACTAACGGGGCATCGTGTGTGGATCGTTGCGATGTTCGAGGGAGAGACTGTGCTCACCTGGGGATGAAGAAGGTGTGGTCGAAAACACTCCCAGCCCGTTACCGGGACATGGTGGCGCTTCCACCAGGCATTCGGGGACACTGGCCACAGATCGTCCCGGCGCGAGCCACGCGCCGCCGGCGTACAAGGAGGCATCCGTGCCGCATGTCCTGGTCCTCAATGCGTCGTACGAGCCGCTCGGCGTCGTACCGCTCCGCCGCGCGCTCGTCCTCGTCCTCGAGAACAAGGCCATCTGCCTCGAGGAATCCGGCGCCTTTATGCATAGTGCAACCGTTACTGTCCCCGCACCCAGCGTGGTCCGGCTGAAGAGGTTCGTGCGGGTCCCTTACCGGGGGCCCGTTCCGCTGACCAGGCGAGCTCTGTTCGCTCGCGACGGCGGCCGGTGCATGTACTGCGGTGGCGTCGCAACCAGCGTCGACCACGTCATCCCGCGCTCCCGCGGAGGTCAGCACGCCTGGGAAAACGTGGTGGCGTCATGCCGCCGCTGCAACCACACCAAGGCCGACCGCCACCTGGTCGAGATCGGCTGGCGCCTGCGCCATAAACCCGCCCCGCCGACGGGGCTCGCGTGGCGCATCATCGGAACAGGGCATAGGGACCCGCGCTGGCTGCCATATCTGCAGCCGTACGGCGCGGATGACGCGATGGCCCGGATCGACGGCATTTCCGCCTGACGACCCGGGCTTTTGCATACTCCGCGGCCGTTCCGTTCCGTCGACCCCGCGTCAGGCGCGGGGTCCTTCGGGACGGGTGCCGCGCGCTGCGCAGAGTGCCGTGCCGAGTACGAAGAGTGCGAGGCCCACGGCCCAGGCGCCGCGCTGCGGACCCGGCTGCATGGACCAGGCGAGAACTGTCGCCTTACTCACACTGGGCGAGGCGGCCGAGATGTACACGGCGCTGAAGTACAGCGTTGTCGGCATCCAGCTCACCCGGGCGCCGAGCAGCGCCGCCGCGGCCGCCGTGATGCCGATCGCCCCCAGAGTGTTGCGGACCATCGCCGCCGCGCCGAACTCCTGGGAGTGCCCCGGCACGGCGAGGGCCAGCAGCGCCGCCGCGAGCGCGGACAGGACCAGCAGGTGGGCCAGCCGTCGCGGCCACCAGGGGCGTACGGCGGTGTCGTCCAGGTCGCGCGTATACGTGTGGAGGCTCACGCCGATCGCCGCCGAGACCAGCAGCGGGGCGAGCGCGACCAGCGGCACCCTGCGGTACGGGTCGAGGTAGGAGGCCGGACGGCTCGCCACCCACAGGGTGAGGAGCGCGGCGCAGAACAGGGCCGCCAGGGTTGTCGGGAAGCCGCGGGAGCGGGCATAGAGGGCGAAGGGGTTGAGCCGGGGCCCGGGTACGACCTTTACGTGGAGTCTCCGTACGGCATTCACAGGGACGGGACCTCGCTCGGGTTCGGGTCGCACTGTGTGGCCGTCGCGAAGTAGCGACCGAGCCAGGAGCGGCGTTCGTCGTCGGTCATGGCGGTGAGGTGCGCGTGCGCCTTGTCCATGGCGCGGAACTTCGCGAGTTCCTTCGTGTCACCCTGCTGCCGGGCCTGCGCCACGGATTGCTCGCGTATCTCCTCGGACGCCGAATCCGGGGCCAGCCAGCGCAGTACGGCCTCGTCGGTGACCTGGACCCGCTGGGACGGCGACTCCTCGCAGTCCGGGCGGACCAGCGTTTGGGCAGCCTCCCACGCGTACCGCTCGGGATCGGTCACCTTGCCGCGGACGGCGCTCCAGCCGAGCGGGGTGAGTATCGGCAGTTGTGCCTCGTCCCGGTGCGGGGACCGCCAGAGGTCCTCGTAGCGGACCGGAAGGTTCCGCACGCCTTTCAGCCGGCCGGTGAGACCGGACAGGGCGTGGGTCACCTCCGGCAGCATGCCGGGATAGGTGGCGTTGACACAGACGCGTGGGGTGGTGGAGTCGTCGCACACCTGGCGGTGGGCGAGCGGGTTGTCGCGCAGCAGGCCGTCGCCCGTGTGGACCAGCAGGACGGCGGCGCCGAGCGCGGCCGCGAGCGGCAGCAGCGCGGTGGCGCGGCGATGCGCCGCATGGGCCAGGACCGCGGCGGCGGCGAGCCCGGCCACCCACAGGGCCGACACGACCGGGTACCACCAGACGGCGAGGTCGTAGTCACCGAAGACGTGGACCGATGCGAACGTGAGATAGCGGAGGCCGGACCGGTGGTTGCTGAGGATGCCGGAGACGACGTATCCGCAGATCGCGAGCAGGGGAGCGGTCAGCCGGAAGGGGGCCACCCGCCCGGCCGCGTGACCGAGAACCGTGCAGGCGGCGAGCGAGAGGGCGGCCCCGGCGTAGACGATCGGCACCGGGCCGCCCGCCGACGCGTACGGCGCGCAGGCCGCCAGTACTCCGGCGACCACGGCCAGATAGGCCGTCGCAAGCCAGCAGGCGAGTGGCAGGGCGGTCGCCAGAAGCTGGACGAGTGGCGTGCGAGCGGTCGAGGCGCGCAGCTCCGTCATCCGCAGCCTGCGCTCCCGGCCGCCCTGCCAGGAGCCCGCGGCGAGCGCGAACGGAACGGCGATCATGGCGGCCGCCGTGCTCAGCTCTTCGGTCGTCTCCCCCCAACTTCCCTGCCACTGCGCCGATTTGGCGGCAAGGGGCCACGCGAGAGCGAGCGTCAGTCCCGCTGCTGCCCAGGGGGCGAAGCCGCGCAGGGACTCGACGCGGAAGGGGTGGGGAGCGGAGCGGGGATGGAGTTCAGGGGTTGGTGGAGCCTGGGGCCGCACGTCTGCCGGCCGGCCTTCCTGGGCCCGCACGGCTGTCGGGTGGCCTCCATGGAGCTGCCCGTCCGTCGGGCGGCTGTTGTTCGGTTCGGGACGCCGGCTCGTACCGTGGTCCCCGTCGGTCCGGGCCTGCGTGTCGCCCGGACCGTCGCCGTCCGGCTGGATGCGTACGTTCATCGGCCGGCTCCCGCCGCTGTCGCCGTGCGATGGCCGCGCAAGGCCGCCGTGTAACCGCGCTCGATGGCGTTGCCGTCGGACTCGTGACCGTCCGCGCCGAGGGCCGCGAGCGAGCGGGGCGTGCCGCGGTAGGCGACCTGGCCGGCCTCGATCAGGGTCACGTCCGTGCAGGCCGCGGCCACGTCCTCGACCAGGTGGGTGGAGACGAGCACGGTGGCGGTCCTGCCCAACTCCCGCAGCAGCGCGCGGAACTCGACGCGCTGTTCCGGGTCGAGGCCCGCGGTGGGCTCGTCGAGGAGCAGGACGCGAGGGTCGTTCACGATGGCCTGGGCGATGCCGACGCGGCGGATCATGCCGCCGGACAGGGTCTTGACCTTCGCGTCGATACGGTCGGCGAGGCCGACCCGGGCCACGGCCCGCTCGACCGCGGCAGCGGCGGTCGCGGCCGGCAGCTCCTTCAGCCACGCCACATAGGCGACGAACTCCCGCACCGTGAAGCCCGGGTAGTACCCGAAGTCCTGGGGCAGGTAGCCGAGTTCCCGGCGGACCGCCCTGCGTTCCCGGTGGCCGCGGAGGCCACTGCCGAGGATCTCCACCCGGCCCGCGGTGGGCTCCGCGACCGTCGCGAGGACGCGGATGAGCGAGGTCTTGCCGGCGCCGTTGGGGCCGAGCAGACCGTGTACGCCGGTGCCGAAGTCCAGGTCGACGGCGTCCAGGGCGGTGGTCCTGCGGTGCCGGACGGTCAGCCCGGAGACCCGTATGGCGGCGGTCCACAGACCGTCACGGGCGTCCATGGCCGTGGCTGTCCCGGGACCGTCATCGCCGCCCATGGCGGACATGCCGGTCGTACCAGGGATGTTCACATCGTCTCCAGACGGTCGTATGCGGTACGGCGCGCGGCGAGGAGGAGGGCGCAGAGCGCGGCCGCTGCCGCCCAGCCCCCCTGGTGTGAGGCGCCGGTGAAGTAGAGGGAGAGCTGCTGTGTGAGACGGGCCGTCAGACCGGAACCGGTGGCCGTGAGGACGGGGGCCGCGAGCGCGAGCAGCCAGCCTCCGCCGACCACCGCCGTCGCGGTACGGCAGCCCAGGTACCCGGACAGCACGAGCGAGGCCAGCGTCAGGGCCAGCCCGGGCAGCAGCCAGGCGGCCGCGGACGGTGCCGCGGGCAGGCGTGAGCCGGAGGGCGGGAGCAGCAGCCCCGCCACCGTCAGCAACGGCAGACTCACCGCCAGCACGGCGGACGTCCGCATCAGCAGGAGGCGCAGCCCGCCGGAGGGAGAGGCCACGACGATCTCGTGCAGCGGATCGGCGTGCCGCCCGTACGAGAGAGCGACCCCCGCCACGGGCACGACGGGCGCGACGGCCAGCAGCAACGGCCGCGCGCCTGCCGACCCGCCCCCGTACGCGAGTGCGACCGCCCCCACGGCCACCAGCACCACGGCCCCGGCCCAGGCCCCGCGCAAGGCGGGCCCGGCGGCCCAGACGATCCGCGCGAGCCGCCCCCCGACGGCTCCCGCGCCCCTCGGCACCGCCGGCGCGGAGGCGGAGGCCGGGATCGGCGCGTGCCCCGTGGCCGGTACCGGTTCGCGTACCGCGTTCAGGACCGCGTCCCGTACCTCCGACAGCACCAGCCCCGCCGCCCCCGCGCGGGCCGCCTGTGAGACCCGTACGGCGCACGGCCCGCAGTTCTCCAGGTGTTTCTCCAGGGACCAGGCGTCCGTCTCCGGAAGGGAGCCGTCCGCATAGCGGGTGACGAGGTCGTCGGGGGCGTGCCAGCCGGTCATGCCGGGCCTCCCAGCGGGGACGGGTCCAGGGATGGACTCCGGTAGGGACTCGGGGATGGGTTCAGATGGGCGAGGGCCGCGCGGAGTTCGGCGCGGGCGCGCATGGCGCGGGTCTTGACCGTGCCTTCCGGGATACCGAGGAGCCGGGCCGTCTCGCGCGTGGTCAGGCCGTCGACGACCGTGGCTCGCAGCACCTCGCGCAGTTCGGGGGAGATGCGGTCCAGGGCCGTGCCCACGTCCCCGTACTCGAGCCCCGCCAGTACGCGCTCCTCGGCGGAGGGCGCGGGCACCGGCGCCGTGTACTCCACGCGCTCCGTCCGCTCCTGCACTCGCCGCGCGTCCACCAGACGGCGCGCGGCGATGGTCCACAGCCAGCCGCCGACCTCCGTACCCCGGTGCGCGTCGGCCGACCGCCACACGGTCACGAAGGTGTCCTGCAGCACCTCGCGCACCACCTCGGGATCGCCGCAGCGCCGGGTCAGCCGCGTGTGCAGCCACCCGGCGTGCCGGTCGTACAGCGCGGCCATCGCCGCCGAGTCCCCGTCCGCCACGGCCCGCAGCAGCGCCGCGTCCGTGTCGTCCTCCCGGTGGCCCCCCATGGGGCGGAACAGTCTCACACCCCGTCTATCGGTCCCCTCGCGGCCATTGGTTCACTCCGCGGCAGATCTCTCGGGGCAGTTCACTCCGCGGCAGATCCTTCCGGGGCAGTTCACTCCGCGGCAGTTTTCTCCGCGCCAGTTTTCTCCGCGACCGCGTACGCCTCCACCGACCACAGCGAATACCCGTACCGCGTCGCCCGCTCGATCCCCTGGACGCGCACGTACCGGACGTCGTACTCGTCGAAGCGCACGGACTCGCGGCCTCCCCGGCCGTCCCGCACGGTCGTCGCGGTGCGCCAGACGCGGCCGTCGGCGGAGACCTGGACGCGGTACGCGGAGGGGTACGCGTCCTGCCAGCGCAGGACGACCTGGCCGAGCCGGGCCGGCTCGGCCAGCCGCACCTGCCACCAGGCGCCGTCCTCGACGGGTGACGACCAACGCGTGCCCGGATCACCGTCGTTCGCCGCTGACGCCGGAAAGTCGGGGGTCTCGTCGCCGGACGAGGACGCGACACCGGTGCGGGCCAGATCGGGGCCCGTGGTGCGCGGGAAGGCGCGGACCGTCAGCGTGCGGGTCTCCGGGCCGAAGGCGACGGTGACCTCGTACGTTCCCGACGGCGTCCCCGACGGGACGGTGACCTCGACGGGGAGGTCGACGGAGGTTCCGCGGGGGAGGGTCGAGGCACTCCCGGGGACCTTGACCTCGATACCCTTCGGCGCCCTCGCGGTCAGCTCGCCGCGGACGTCGGCGGGGCGCAGTGACGTCAGCCGGACCGTCACCCGCTGTGTACCGCCGATCTCCACGTCGGTCGCGGAGCGGGCCAACTCCACAGCGGCGGCGGGGGAGTCGGCGAACCACGGCACGAGATGGCGTACGCGGGAGGGTGCGGGACCGGTGACGCGGAGCGCGTCCGCGTACACGCCCGCCGCCGTGACCTGCGTCGCGCCCCCGGCCGAGAGGGAGCCGAGGGGGCGCCAGCCCTGGCCGGGGACATGGGCCTCGGCGGAGCCCCGCGTGCCGGGGTCGGTGAGGACGCTCACCGCGGTGACGGCGCGGGTGCGCGGGAAACGGACGGTGCGGCCGTCCGCCGTCGCACCGCGGTCGGCGGCCGGCTCGCGGTCGAGGCCCGCCCATGTCTCGTACGTGGTCCGGGCCTTCGCCAGGAACGGGTCCAGCACGCCCTTGCCGACCGTCACCCGGCTCGCCGCGAGCTCGGTGCGCAGCCGGTCGAGGGTGCGGTACGCCGTCCAGGCCGTGGTGGCGTCGCCGCTCGTCTGGGCGCGCAGCATCGCGACCGCGGTGTCGCCGGCCTCGCCGTAACGCGCCAACTGCTGTGTCCAGGGCGCCACTTCGGCCGCCAATGAGCCGTCGTCCAGCCGCTTCGGGGTCTCGCGCATCACCGTGAACGCGGCGCGCAGCCGTTCGGCCGCCGTCTCGTTCGCGGCCCGGTCCGTGCTCGTACGGGCCTGCCAGAACGCCTCCATGAGCGGGCGCAGATAGGCCGACTCCTCGCCGCCGAGGACGGAGGAGGCGTCGTTGCCGGCCAAGGCGCGCAGCGCGTCACCGCGTCGCGCGTCGCCGTCCGCGAGGTCGTCGATCGCGGCCTTCCAGGACTGCTGGGGGCGGTAGTCCCGGGGGTTCCAGGCGTAGTCGGTAGCGGTGAACAGCGGGATGCGGGAGGCTTCGGCCTGGGGCATCGCGTTCGCCAGCAGGGCCGCCGAACCCGTCGCGACCGCCGGCTCGCGCCCCTGGTACGGGCCGAGGAACACCCGGTCCTGCGCGTAGTCGTTGACCGGATAGTTGTCCATGGTGACGAGCGGGTGCCCGCCGAACGCCTCCCGGGTGCGGGCCAGTTCGCGTCCCGTGATCGTCCTCGGCACCACATCGACGCCCGTCCACGCGACCTCGACGCCCTCGTCCAGGGCGTTCGACAGCTCCTGGCGGTAGCTCGTCGAGCCGTCCTCGTAGTACTCGGTCGGCATCAGGGACAACGCGACGGCGTCCGGGTGGCGTTCGGCGAGCTGCCGGGCCACCGCGTTCGCCACCCGGGCCTGCGCCTTCGCGGCCGCCTCGGAGCCGGAGCCGAACGTGTCGGCGTCCGCGCCGCAGTGCCACTCGCTGTAGCTGACGTCCTGGAACTGGAGCTGGAAGGCCCGGAAGCCGAGCGCCCACATGGCGTCGAGCTTGCGCGTCAGCGCCCTCACGTCCGCGTCCGAGGAGAAACACATCGCCTGACCCGGGGCCACCGCCCAGGCCAGGGTGACGTGGTTGCGGCGCGCCCGGTCCGCCAGCTCCCGGAAGTCCGCGCGCTGGTCGGCGGGGTACGGCTCACGCCAGCGCGCCTGGCGGTAGAGGTCGTCACCAGGGGCGTACACATAGCGGTTCTGCTTGGTGCGGCCCATGAAGTCCAGCTGGGCGAGGCGCTGTTCGCGGGACCACGGGGTGCCGTAGAAGCCCTCGGTGGTGCCGCGCACCGCGGTGCCGGGCCAGTCGCGGACGACGACGCCCGCGACCCTGCCGTCGGCCGCGACGAGCTGCCGCAGCGTCTGCACCGCGTGGAACAGGCCGTCCTCGCCGACTCCCGCGAGGGCGACAGTGTCACGTCCGCCGGTGCGGCCGACGGCCAAGCGGTAGCCACCGGCGGGAAGGTCGGTGCGGGGCGCGGCGCCGAGCGCCGTGAGCGCCCGCTCCAAGTCGCTGGAGGCGGCGCGTGGACCAAGGGCGTGCGCCCCATCGGTGGTGGCGCTCCCGGCGTGCCCGCCGAAGGAGTACGCCCCCTGGGTGCCCTGTTGGCGCGAGTACGCCGTCTCCGTGCCCGCGCGCACCACCAGGGCACGCGCGGGAAGCTCGTCCCCCTCGCGCGCGGTCGTGATCTCGCGCGCGCCTGCTTGGCGCAGCAGCGTGCGCAGTGCGTCGACGGCGTACGGATCGGCCGTCGCGTCGGTCACCAGGACGACCTCGTCCGTGACCGCGACCGGGGTGCTCCCCGCACGCAGGGACTGCGGTCGGGGCCAGACCGTGGGCAGGCCGCCCTCGGTGGGCTCGCGGTCGTCCGCGGAAGCCGTGGGCGCGGGCGGGGCGGCGACGGCGGCGGAAGCCGCACCCAGCGCGCCGGCAACGACGGCGAACGCGACGGCGGCCGCTCCTTTCCCACGCCGGAGCTGCACGCTCCCCCTCCTCGTAGCTCGGCCCCCGACGGCCGTGTCGGGAGCGTCGAGCCCACCATCCGCGTGGTGAGGGTGTCAACGAGAGTGGTCGAAGTGCCCTGTTTACCCCAATCCGGAGGTGCGACATGGGGGCAGAATGTGACCAGAAGCACGTTGTTCGTCCGCCTACGTCTGCGCTCGCGCCCACTGGGTAGGGCTGCGGTATCCCGCCAGACAGGTCCAAGACCGCCGTACTCGACAAGGAGGCCCCCCGTGGCCGCATCGGCACACCTTCTGCTCTCGGCCCTTTCCAAACGCGAGGCGGATGCGTCCGTCGAACCCGAAGGCGCCCATCTGTGCCTGCTCAGCGCGGAAGGCGCCTGCGCGGAGGTTCCGCTGACCAGTGAACCCCCGCTGCCCGACGCCGAACCGCTCACCAGCGAGCCGCCGCTGGCCGACGCCGCGCACCTGACGAGCGAGCCGACCTCCACCGGCGCCGCCTCGGGGGTCTAGATGGCACCACGTCGGCCCGCCGACCCTCCGCAGACGACGCCTCCGACGCCCCTGTCCCGGCTCGCCGAACTGCACGGCGTCGCCACCTCCTACAGCCCGTCCCCGGACCGTACGGTCGCGGCCTCGGACACCGCGCTCGTCGCGGCCCTGACGGCGCTCGGCGTCGACGCGAGCACCCCGGACGCCGTGAGCGCCGCCCTCGCGGCGCAGGAGGCCGGGGCGAGGGAGCGGCTGCTGCCGCCGACGGTGGTGTGCTGGGGCGGCCGTGCCCCCGCCGAACTGGCCGAACTGCCGGACGGCACCCGGCTGCGCATCACGACCGAACAGGGCGAGACCCGCGCCTCGGCCGAACAACTCCCGCCCGGCGTCCACGTGTTGCGCGCCACCGCGCCCGACGGCCGCACCGCCGACGCCCACCTCGTCGTCGCGCCCGCCCGGCTGCCCACGCCGCCCGGACGCACGTACGGCCTGCTCGTCCAGCTCTACTCCCTGCTGTCCCGCCGCTCCTGGGGCATGGGCGACCTCGGCGACCTCGCCGAGCTGACCGCCTGGGCCGGCCGCGCGCTCGGCGCCGGATTCGTGCAGGTCAACCCGCTGCACGCGGCCGTACCCGGCGCCCCCACCGACCCCTCCCCCTACCGGCCGTCCTCCCGCCGCTTCCCCGACCCGGTGCACCTGCGGCTCGAGGACATCCCCGAGTTCGCGTATGTCGACGAGCCCGACCGGGTGCGTACGCTGCTGGAGCGCGCCGAGCGACTGCGCGAATCCGTACTGCACAAGGGCGCGTTGATCGACCGCGACGCCGTGTGGGAGCTCAAGCGTGAGGCGCTGGAACTGGTGCGCACCGTGCCGCTCGGGCCCGGCAGACGGGCCGCGTACGTCGACTTCCTCGCCGAGGAGGGCGAGGCGCTGGAGGACCACGCCACCTGGTGCGCGCTCGCCGAGGTGTACGGCTCCGACTGGCGGCGGTGGCCGGAGGGCCTGCGCGACCCCCGCTCGCCGGAAACCGCCCGGGCCCGCGGCGAGTTGATGGACCGCGTCGACTTCCACACCCGCCTCGCCTGGCTCACCGACGCCCAACTCGCCACCGCCCAGCGCTCGGCGCGCGACGCGGGCATGGCGCTGGGGCTGGTGCACGATCTCGCCGTCGGGGTGCACCCGGACGGTGCCGACGCCTGGGCCCAGCAGGAGTACTTCGCGGCCGGGATGTCCGTCGGCGCTCCCCCGGACGCCTTCAACGCGCGCGGCCAGGACTGGGGCCTGCCACCCTGGCGACCGGACCGGCTGGCCGCGTCCGGCTACGCCCCGTACCGCCGCCTCCTGCGCGCTCTCTTCCAGCACGCGGGCGCCCTGCGCATCGACCACGTCATGGGCCTGTTCCGGCTCTGGTGGATCCCGCAGGGCCGGCCGCCCACGGAAGGCACATACGTCCGTTACGACGCCGAGGCGATGCTCGCGGTCCTGGTGCTGGAGGCGTCGCGCGCCGGGGCGCTGGTCATCGGCGAGGACCTGGGCACCGTGGAGCCGGGCGTGCGCGAGACGCTGCGGGCGCGCGGGGTGCTCGGCACATCGGTGCTGTGGTTCGAACGTGACTGGGACGGCGACGGGCTCCCCCTGCCCCCCGAACGCTGGCGCGCCGACTGCCTGGCCACCGCCACCACCCACGACCTGCCGCCCACCGCCGCCCGGCTCACCGGCGACCACGTCGAACTCCGCGACCGGCTCGGCCTGTTGACCGGCTCCCTGGAGGAGGAGCGGGCGGCGGCCGCCGCGGACACGGGGGAGTGGCTGACGCTGCTCACCCGGCTCGGGCTGTTGTGGGGCGCGAGCGGCGGGTGCCCCGCGGTGTCGGAGGAGGCCGAGATCCAGGCCGTGCACCGGTTCCTGCTGCTCACCCCGGCCCGCATGATCGGCGTCTGGCTCCCGGACGCGATCGGCGACCGGCGCCCGCAGAATCTGCCCGGCACCTGGGACCAGTACCCCAACTGGCGCCTGCCCATCGCCGACGCCGAGGGCCGCCCGGTGACGCTGGAGGAACTGGCCGCGTCACCCCGGCTGCACGCGCTGCTCGATGTGGTGCGGGCCGGGGCGCGGACTGGGGGCGGCAGGCGCGCGCGTGGCGGCGGAGGCGGTCACGCGGCACGCTGAGACCTCCGTACGGCACCCCCGGGCGCGCGACTCATTCCGGTGTTCGCTACGTTTGCACCGTGGACAAGAAGAACGCCCTGCGCGCCGGCGCCCTGGCCGCCGGTACGACGCTGATGATGCTGCTCATGTCGTCCCCCGCGCTCGCGCTGACCCGCGACGACGGTGACGACCCCGGCGCGGGCCTGAGCGTGGTGGACACGCTGGGCCTCTACGTCGCGGCGCCGATCGTGCTGTTCCTGATCATTGCCGGCCTCGTGATGGCCCTGGACAAGTCCGACAAGCAGCCGAAGCAGGGCTGAGCCCGGCTCGGCTCAGCCGGCTTTCACCGGTTCTTGCCGTCGAGGGAGTCCGCGCACCGCAGGGTGCGCGGACTCCCTCGACGTTTTTGCGCGCGTACTGAGGTGTTTTCGCGCGTACTACGGATTCGGCGCCGTCAGATACCGCTGCACCGTCGGCCCCAGCCACGCCACGATCTCCTGGCGGTTCAGCGCGACGGCCGGCTCGATCCGCAGGACGTAGCGGGCGAGCGCCAGCCCGAGCAGTTGTGAGGCGCAGAGCGCGGCCCGTGTCGGCGCCTGCTCGGGGTCGGGGCAGGCGCGCTGGACGACCGGGGAGAGCTGGTCCCTGAAGATGCCCTGCATGCGTGCGGCGCCGGCCTGATTGGTCACGCCGACCCGGAGTATCGCGGTGAGCACCTCGTTCTCCTCCCAGAGGTCCAGGAAGTGGCTCACCAGGACGCGGCCCACGTCGTGCGGGTCGAGGCCAGCCGGATCGGGCAGCCGCAGTTCGACGTCGAGCACGGCCGCGAACAGCCCCTCCTTCGAACCGTAGTAGCGCATCACCATCGACGGATCGATCCGCGCGTCCTTGGCGATGGCGCGGATGGTGGCGCGCTCGTAGCCGTCGGCCGCGAAGCGCTCGCGCGCGGCGGCGAGGATCGCGGTGCGGGTGGCGTCGGAGCGGCGGGGCACGGGCGCGTCGGCCGGCGCTGATGCCGATGCCGGCGCAGGTGCCGACGGGGGCGCGGGATGGTTCCTGAGTGGCATGCCAACAACCGTAGGCCAACACGTGTTGACAGTCCAGTGGTCTCGCCTTATGTTGGCAAACAAGCGTTGGCCAACAAGTGTTGGCAAGTGCACGTCGCCTCGGCGGATGCTGACTGACGGGCGCGGGCCGACAGGAGTGGTCAACGGGTGTTGGCCGACAGGCGTCGGGCAGTGCCCGTTGGCCAACGGGCGTAGGCCAACCGGTGTTGGCCAGCAGATGTTGGCCGACGAGCGTTGGTCGACGGGCGTTGACCAACAGGCGTTGACCAACAGGCGTTGGCATCAGGAGGTCGCCATGAACGACAGCACGGGCACCACGCACAACTCGCGCCACACACGCAACGCGCTCCCCACCGACCCCCGCGACGTCATCGTCGTCGGCTCCGGCCCCACCGGGCTGCTGCTGGCCGGCGACCTCGCCACCGCCGGCATCCCCGTCACCCTCGTCGAGAAGCGCCCGCACAAGATCAGCAACCTCTCCCGCGCGTTCGTCCTGCACGCCCGCGCCCTGGAGCAGCTCGACGCACGCGGTCTCGCCGACGACCTGGAGCTCAAGGGCCGGCCCCTCGACCGCATCCGGCTCTTCGGCGGGCTCGGGGTCGCGCTCGACACCCTCCCCTCCCGCTTCAATCACGTCCTCGTGATCCCGCAGTACGAGGTGGAGAAGGCGTTGCAGCGGCGGGCGGAAGAGGCCGGGGTACGGTTCGTCTACGAGGCCGAGGTGACCGGGCTGAGTCAGGACGCGGACGGGGTGACGCTCGACGTCCGCCGCCGGGACGGCGAGCCGGAGAAGCTGGCGGCCGCCTACGTCGTCGGGGCGGACGGGATGCGCAGTGCGGTGCGCGAGGCGGTCGGGCTGCCGTTCCCCGGCAAGTCGGTGATCCGGTCCGTCGTCCTCGCGGACGTCCTGCTCGACGAGGAGCCCGAGTCGGTGCTCACCGCCAACGCCGTGGGCGACGCCTTCGCCTTCATCGCGCCCTTCGGTGACGGCTACTACCGAGTGATCGGCTGGCACCGCGGCCGCAATGTCCCCGACAATGCCCCGCTCGAACTCGACGAGGTCAAGGAGATCGCCCGGCTCGCCCTCGGTCGCGACTACGGCATGCGGGACGCCCGCTGGATGTCCCGCTTCCACAGCGACGAGCGCCAGGCGCCCTCCTACCGCGTGGGCCGCGTCTTCCTCGCCGGGGACGCCGCGCACGTGCACACCCCGGCCGGCGGTCAGGGCATGAACACCGGTCTCCAGGACGCGGCGAACCTCGGTTGGAAGCTGGCGGCCGTCCTCAACGGGCAGGTGGGCGCCGCCCTGTTGGACACCTACCAGGCCGAGCGCCACCCGGTCGGCAGGTCCGTGCTGCGCAGCAGCGGCGGCATCGTACGGCTCGCGATGGCCAAGTCCCCGTGGACGCTGGCGCTGCGCGCCGGGCTCACCGCATTGGTCAATCATGTCGCCCCCGTTCGCCGCAAGGCGGCGGGCCAGATCACGGGCATCGGGTACGCGTACGCGGCGCCGCGCGGTGCCCACCAACTGGTCGGCACGCGCGCCCCGGACGTCGCCCTGAAGAGCGGCCGTCTCTACGAGGCCCTGCGCGGCGGCAGGTTCGTCCTCGTCATGCCGCAGTCGACCTCGGAGTCGTACCGGGCCGGGGACCGCAACGGCCGCCTCACCGTGGAGAGTTGGGCGAGCGACCTGCGTACGACGGTGCTGGTGCGGCCCGACGGATACGTCGCCTGGGCCGCGGAGTCCCCGGACGCGGCGGCGGTCGAGGCGGCACTGGACGCCGGGGTGGGGACGCCGGGGGCGCGCCGCCTAGGCGGTGGCACCGACCAGCAACTGGCGCAGCAGGTCGGCGAGTTGCCCGGCCTGCTCCTGGTCGAGGGCTGAGAGCGCCTCCGTCTGGACGGCGAGACCCGCCCCGACGGCCTCGTCGATCAGGCGGAGTCCCTCGTCGGTGAGCGTGACCTGGAGCCCGCGCCGGTCGTGCGGATCGGGTGAGCGGCGCAGCAGCCCGGCGCGCTCCAGCTTGTCCAGGCGCCCGGTCATGCCGCCGGTGGTGAGCATGAGGGTGGCTGAGAGCTGTCGGGGTGAGAGCGTGTACGGGGCGTCCGAGCGGCGCAGCGTCGCCAGCACGTCGAACTCCCCGCGCGAAATGCCGTGGCGCGCGTACGCCTTCTCCATCCGGTCGCCCATCGCCCGCGAGAGCCGGAAGATCCGTCCGAAGACCTCCATCGCGGCGGTGTCGAGGTCCGGCCGGACGGCGGCCCACTGCTCGATGATCGCGTCGACGGGGTCCTTGGGGGTGCTCATGGGGCGAGTATCCGTCGAAGGTCGATTGCCCGCAAGAAAGTAGCTCAGTGAGAAGTAGATCAGTGAAAAGTAGCTTGACGGAAAGTAGCTTGCAACTAAGCTACTTTCCGTTGACCCACTTCCTGCCGGTCTATTTCGAAACCGGGTGCCCTCATGGCCGCGAACAGCAACCGCCCCGCCCTCATAGCCCTCACCGCGCTCGCCCCCATCTCCTGGGGCAGTACTTACGCCGTCACCACCGAGTTCCTGCCGCCCGACCGGCCCCTGTTCACGGCGGTGATGCGCGCTCTGCCCGCCGGCTTACTGCTTCTGGCGCTGGCGCGGGTACTGCCGCGCGGCGTCTGGTGGGGGAAGGTCGCGGTGCTGGGCGCGCTGAACATCGGGGCCTTCTTTCCCCTGTTGTTCCTCTCCGCCTATCGGCTGCCCGGCGGTATGGCGGCGGTCGTCGGCTCGATCGGGCCGCTGTTCGTCGCGGTCCTGTCGGTGCTGCTGCTCGGCGACCGGCCGACCCTTCGCACGCTCCTGACCGGCATCGCCGCCGCCCTCGGCGTCAGCCTCGTCGTGCTGAGGGCGGCGGGCGCGCTCGACCTGGTGGGCGTGCTCGCGGCGCTCGCCTCGACCGCCTCGATGTCCACCGGAACCGTGCTCACCAAACGGTGGGGGCGGCCGGACGGGGTCGGTCCGCTGGCGCTCACCGCCTGGCAGTTGACGGCCGGCGGACTGCTGATCGCGCCGGTCGCCCTGCTCGTCGAGGGCACGCCGCCCGCGCTGGACGGCCGGGCGGTAGGCGGCTACCTGTACCTCGCGCTGGCGAACACGGCGGTCGCGTACTGGCTCTGGTTCCGCGGTATCGGCCGGCTCGCCGCCACGCAGGTCACCTTCCTCGGCCCGCTCTCACCGCTGACCGCGGCCGTGATCGGCTGGGCGGCGCTCGGGCAGGCGCTGACGCCGGTGCAGTTGGCGGGCATGGCGCTGGCGTTCGGGGCGACGGTGTTCGGTCAGCTCAAGCGGCGTACGGCCGTCGTAGAGGACGTGGCCGTCGAGGAGAACGTGGCCGTCGAAGAGAAGGCGACCGTCGAGGAGAACGTGACCGTCGAGGAGGGGATGACCGTCGAGGAGGGTGCGACCTCAGGTGGAGATGGATTGTTCAGTTCAGCTGAAAGGAATGGTCGAAAAGATTCGATGGACGTGACAGTTTCCGCCTTGCGACGGTAGTCGGGCGGCTGCCCCGACCAGCGGGCAGCTTCTCCGACCACACGAGAGGCAAGGGATATTCGTGGCAGTCCTGGACCGGACGCGTACGCACAGCGCGACCCGCACCGCGGCGCGGAAGGGGGTCCCCGGTCTCGGAATCGCCCTCGCGGCCGCCGCCACGGTCCTCTGGTCCGGCAGCTTCGTGGCCGTGCGCGCGCTGCACGACAGCGTGCCGCCCGTCCAGCACGCCTTCTGGCGCTGGGTCATCGCGCTCGTGGCGGTCGCCCCCCTCGCGGCGCGCGAGGCCTGGCGGCAGCGCGCGCTGGTACGCCGTCACCTCGGCCATGTCCTCCTCGCCGCCCTGCTCGGCGTCACCGTGTACAACACGCTGGTCAACCAGGCGGGCATCTCCACCTCCGCCGGCAACATGGGCATGATCATGGCCGCCTCGCCGGTCCTGATGGCGGTGTACGAGCGGATCGGCGGCGTACGGCTCGGAGCGCGCCGTGTCACCGGGATGCTGATCGCCTGCACGGGGGTCGTGCTCCTGGTCGGCAAGGGTTCGCTCTCGGTCGTGGACTTCACGGCGGGCGACCTCTGGATGATCGCGGCGGCGACGTGCTTCGCGTCGTACAGCGCGCTCCTGCGCCGGCGGCCCGCCGAACTCACCGGCCTCACCTTCCTGTTCACCACCTTCGTCCTGGGTACGGTGATGTTGCTGCCGGCGTACGCGCTGAGCGTGGGCGTGCAGGGGACCTTCACTCCCACCACCGCCACGGTCGGTCCCCTCCTCTACGTGGGAGTCGCCTCCTCCGCGGTCGCCTTCCTCGCCTGGAACAAGGCCATCTCCCTCATCGGCGCGGCCCGCGCCGGAACGGTCTACTACCTTCAGCCGGTCTGCGTCGCCGCCCTGTCGTATGTGCTTCTCGGCGAGCGGACGACCTGGACGCAGCTGCTCTGCATGACCCTGATCCTTGGCGGAGTCGTCCTGGGCACCGCAGCCAGGGCCCGCTGAACCGCCGCCGCCGCCGGTCGGGCCCTTGGCTCGCGGGATAGGTTGCCGCCATGGCCGAGTACGACAAGTGGGACATCAGGAAGCTGGAGATTCTGCGGACGCTGCGCGAGCGCGGGACCGTCACCGCGACCGCCCAGGCGCTGCTGATGACCCCCTCGGCCGTGTCGCAGCAGCTGACCAACCTCGCGAAGCAGCTCGACGTGACCCTGTTGGAGGCACAGGGGCGGCGGGTGCGGCTCACCGACGCGGCGGAGCTCGTGCTCCGGCACGCCGAGGCGGTGTTCGAGCAACTGGAGCGAGCCGACGCCGAGTTGGCCGCGTACGCGCACGGGGAGGTCGGGGAGGTGCGGGTCGGCGCCTTCTCCACCGCCGTGCCCGCGCTCGTCGTACCCGCCGTACGGGCGTTGCGCGCGGCGCGGCCCGGGATTTCCGTGCAGGTGCGAGAGGCCGAGGCGGCGGAGGCGTACGAGTTGCTCGGCGCCGGGGTGGTGGACCTCGCCCTGTCGCTGGCCGCGCAGGCGCCGCCCGCGGCGGATCCCCGTTTCACGCGTGTGCCGCTGCTCGCCGACCCGCTCGATCTCGCGCTCCCGCACGGGCACGCGCTGGCCGGTGCGCCGGTCGTGCGGCTGGCCGACTTCGCCGCCGAGTCGTGGATCTTCGGGGGGAGCGGGCCGTGGTCGGACATCACGCGGGGGGCGTGTGAGGCGGCCGGGTTCAGTCCGTATCAGGGTCACTCCGCGGCCGGGTGGACCGCGATCCTCGCGATGGTCGAGGCGGGGATGGGCGTCGCGCTGGTGCCTCGGATGGCCGCGGAGCGGCGGGAGGGTGTGGTGATGCGGGAGCTCGCGGGGGAGCGGCCGCATCGGCATGTGGTGGCCGCGGTGCGGCGCGGGGCGGAGGAAGGAGCCGCGGTGGGCCAGGTGCTGACGGCCTTGAGGGATGTGGCCGCCGGGCTCCGCCAGTAGGGGCGGGCGCCGGGTGCGGGCGCGCCGATGCGGGCGCCGGGTGCGGCCACCGGCTCCGGCAGTCTCAGTGGCGGGATGTTTCCCGGCTGACCTGCCGTTCGCGTCGGTTGCGCCACCACCTGCCCAGTCGCATCCGGCCCGGTACGCCGGTCGCGCGGGCGGTGATCAGGTGCACGCACTCGTGGAGCAGCAGCAACGTCCAGCCCACGCCCGCGCCGAGCGCGATCACCGCGCTGCCGTGCGGGCTCCAGAGAAGCGTGTGGAGCGGCAGGCCCGCGCGCTGGCCACCGCCGCGCCCGAGGTACTGCGGCTGCGCACCTCCGACTCCCTCGCGAACCTGCTGCGCGAGTGGTGCCAGGAGCTGCAGAAGTCGTACGACCTGCGGTGGGTGCCGGTGTCCGCGCAGACCGGACTGCACGTGCGGACGATGATCGACACCGCCCGCCTGGTGTGCGCGACGGGCGGGTGACCACCTCGGTCACCCGCCCGCCGTCACCACCGGTGACGCGTCCGGCGGTTATCTGTCCACCGGTTACGCGTCCACCAGCTACGTGTTCACCGGTTACGCGTCCACCAGCTACGTGTCCACCGGTTACGCGACCACCGGTGACGCGGTGGCTGCCGCCGCGTCCGCCGCCTGTGCCTTCAGCGCCCGCTCCACACCCGAGCGGGACTCCGAGATCAGGCGCCGCAGGGCCGCGTTGGGCTCGGCGGAGGCCAGCCACGCGTCCGTCTTGGCGAGGGTCTCCTCGGAGACCTGGACCGACGGGTAGAGGCCGATCGCGATCTGCTGGGCGATCTCGTGCGAACGGGAGTCCCAGATGTCCTTGACCACGGCGAAGAACGCGTCCGTGTAAGGGGCCAGCAGCTCGCGCTGGTCGGTCTGGACGAAGCCGGTGATCACCGCTTCCTGCACGGCGTTCGGAAGCTTGTCGGACTCGATGACCGAGGCCCAGGCCTCCGCCTTCGCCTCCTCGGTGGGACGGGCGGCCCGGGCCGTGGCCGCGTGCCGCTCACCGGCCGCCGTCTTGTCGCGCTCGTACTCGGCGGCGATCTCCGCCTCGTCGAAGCGTCCGACCGCCGCGAGCCGCTCCACGAACGCCCAGCGCAGCTCGGTGTCCACGGCCAGGCCCTCGATGGTCTCCCGGCCCTCCAGCAGCGCCTCCAGCAGGTCGAGCTGCTCCGGCGTACGGGCGGTCGCAGCGAAGGCGCGCGCCCAGGCCAGCTGGTGGTCGCTGCCCGGCTCGGCCGCGCGCAGGTGGGCGAGCGTCGCGTCCGTCCAGCGGGTCAGCAGGGCCTCGCGCGCCGTCGGGTCGGCGTACAGCTCGATCGCCAGCTTCACCTGGCGCTGCAGCGACTGCACGACGCCGATGTCGGACTCCTTGCCGATGCCGGACAGGACGAGGGAGAGGTAGTCGCGGGTCGCGAGCTCCGCGTCCCGGGTCATGTCCCAGGCCGAGGCCCAGCACAGGGCGCGGGGCAGGGAGGCCTCGAAGTCGCCCAGGTGCTCCGTGACGAAGGCCAGCGAGGCCTCGTCGAGGCGGACCTTGGCGTACGACAGGTCGTCGTCGTTGAGCAGGACGATCGCCGGGCGGCGCTTGCCGACCAGCTCCGGTACGGCGGTCAGCTCGCCGTCGACGTCCAGCTCGACACGCTCGACGCGCAGCAGCTTGCCGCTCGCGTCGTCCAGGTCGTACAGGCCGACGGCGATGCGGTGCGGGCGCAGCGTCGGCTCGCCCTTGGCGCCGGCGGGCAGGGCCGGAGCCTCCTGGCGGATCGCGAAGGAGGTGACGACGCCGTCCGCGTCCGTCTCGACCTCCGGGCGCAGGATGTTGATGCCGGCCGTCTGCAGCCACTTCTGCGACCAGTTCTTCAGGTCACGGCCGGAGGTCTGCTCCAGTGCGCCCAGCAGATCGCTGAGCCGCGTGTTGCCGTACGCGTGCGCCTTGAAGTACGCCTGCACGCCCTGGAAGAACTCGTCCATGCCGACATACGCGACGAGCTGCTTGAGGACGGAGGCGCCCTTGGCGTACGTGATCCCGTCGAAGTTGACGAGGACGTCGTCGAGATCGCGGATCTCCGCCATGATCGGGTGGGTGGAGGGCAGCTGGTCCTGCCGGTACGCCCACGTCTTCATGGAGTTGGCGAACGTGGTCCAGGAGTGCGGCCAGCGCGAGCCGGGCGCGTACGCCTGACAGGCGATGGACGTGTAGGTGGCGAACGACTCGTTCAGCCACAGGTCGTTCCACCACTCCATGGTCACGAGGTCGCCGAACCACATGTGGGCGAGCTCGTGCAGGATCGTCTCGGCACGCACCTCGTACGCGGCGTCGGTGACCTTGGAACGGAACACGTACTGGTCCCGAATCGTCACCGCACCGGCGTTCTCCATCGCGCCCGCGTTGAACTCCGGCACGAAGAGCTGGTCGTACTTCTTGAACGGGTACGCGTAGTCGAACTTCTCCTGGAACCAGTCGAAGCCCTGCCGCGTCACCTCGAAGATCGCGTCCGAGTCGAGGAACTCGGCGAGCGAGGGCCGGCAGTAGATGCCGAGCGGGACGGACTGCCCGTCCTTTTCGTAGGCGCTGTGGACGGAGTGGTACGGCCCGACGATGAGCGCGGTGATGTACGTCGAGATCCGCGGCGTCGCCTCGAAGACCCAGACGTCGTCCTTGGGCTCGGGCGTCGGCGAGTTGGAGATGACGGTCCAGCCGGTCGGCGCCTTCACGGTGAACTGGAAGGTGGCCTTCAGGTCGGGCTGCTCGAAGGACGCGAAGACGCGGCGGGCGTCCGGGACCTCGAACTGGGTGTAGAGGTAGGCCTGTTCGTCGACCGGATCGACGAACCGGTGCAGCCCCTCGCCGGTGTTGGTGTAGGCGCAGTCCGCGACGACTCGGAGTACATTGCGCCCCGTCAGCAGACCCGGGAGCGCGATCCGCGAGTCCTTGAAGACCTCGGCGGGGTCGAGCGGGTCCCCGTTCAGGGTGACCTCGTGGACGGTCGGGGCCACCAGGTCGATGAAGGACTCCGCGCCGGTCTCGGCTGAGTCGAAGCGCACCGTCGTCACGGACCTGTAGGTGCCGCCCTCCTGCGCGCCGGAGAGGTCGAGATCGATCTCGTACGAGTCAACGGTGAGCAGCTTCGCCCGCTGCTGCGCCTCTTCGCGGGTCAGGTTTGTGCCAGGCACGCGGTCATCTCCTCGTTATGTGTGGGTTGCGCCATCCTTCCACGGGACCTGCACGGAACGCGATGTCCGTTTCCCGCCGGTGAGGAGCGCCGGCGGGCGCGAACCTGGACGTCATGACGAAGTACATCGCACGCCCCATCGAGCCGGCCGTCCTGAAGCAGCTCCGGGACCTCGATGACGCGGGTCGCCCGGCGGCGGCCCTCACCGACGAAGAGGGGGGTGCTCCGTTGCGCTGCTGTCTGCGCCGCGGTGAGCCCGGGGAGCGGATCGCGCTCGTCTCGTACGCGCCGTTGCGGCGGTGGGCCGCGGAGACGGGGGCCGAGCCGGGTGCGTACGACGAGCAGGGGCCTGTCTTCATCCACGCGGACGACTGCGCGGGTCCGGACCTGGACGGCCACCCCTTCACGAGGGCCTACCGCATCGTCCGTCGCTACTCCGCCGACGGCCGCATCCTCGGCGGCCGGCTCGTGCAGCCCCCGGACTCCTTCGACGAGGCATTCACCTCGGCCTTCGCCGACCCCGAGGTGGCCCTCGTCCACGTGCGGGCCGTGGAGTACGGCTGCTTCCTGTACGAGGTGCGCCGGGGGGAGTGAGTGGTTTCTCGCCCGCGCCCCTTTTCAGGGGCGCGGGGAACTGCGCGAACGGGGTCTGGGGCGGAGCCCCAGGCACGGGACGGGTAGGGGAGGAGGGGGCGAAAAAACCTCGGCTCAGCCCCCGGTCGGGGTCAGCCCTTCAGCTCGGCCGCCACCAGCTCCGCGATCTGGACCGCGTTCAGCGCGGCGCCCTTGCGAAGGTTGTCGTTGGAGATGAACAGGGCGAGCCCGTGCTCGACGGTCTCGTCGGTGCGGATGCGGCCGACGTACGAGGCGTCCTTGCCGGCGGCCTGCAGGGGCGTCGGGATCTCGGAGAGGACGACACCCGGGGCGCCGGCCAGCAGCTCCGTGGCGCGCTCCACGCTCAGCGGACGCGCGAAGCGTGCGTTCACCTGGAGGGAGTGGCCCGAGAAGACCGGGACGCGCACGCAGGTGCCGGAGACCTTGAGGGCCGGGATCTCCAGGATCTTGCGGGACTCGTTGCGGAGCTTCTGCTCCTCGTCCGTCTCGTGCAGACCGTCGTCGACGATGGAACCGGCGAGCGGGAGCACGTTGAAAGCGATGGGGCGCTTGTAGACCCCCGGCTCGGGGAAGTCGACCGCCTCCCCGTCGTGGGTGAGCTTGTCGGCGTCGGCGACGACCTTGAGCGCCTGGCCGTGCAGCTCGGCCACGCCCGCGACGCCCGAGCCGGAGACCGCCTGGTAGGTGGCGACGACCAGGGCCTCGAGCCCCGCCTCCTCGTGCAGCGGCTTCAGGACCGGCATCGCGGCCATCGTCGTGCAGTTCGGGTTCGCGATGATGCCCTTGGGACGGTCCGCGATCGCGTGCGGGTTCACCTCGGAGACCACCAGGGGCACGTCCGGGTCCCTGCGCCACGCGGAGGAGTTGTCGATCACCACCGCGCCCTGCGAGGCGACCTTCTCGGCCAGCGCCTTGGAGGTCGCGCCGCCCGCGGAGAAGATGACGATGTCCAGGCCGGAGTAGTCGGCCGTCGCCGCGTCCTCCACCGTCACGCCGTCGAGCACCGTCCCGGCCGAGCGGGCCGAGGCGAACAGGCGCAGCTCGTCGACCGGGAAGTCCCGCTCGACCAGGATCCTGCGCATGACTGTGCCGACCTGACCGGTGGCTCCGACGATTCCGACCCTCACGGCGACTCCCTTTGCGTGCGTTTTACGTGGTCCAGCGCTTCCATCATGCGTCTGACCCGTCCCCGCGTGTCCAATCCTTTCCCCACGTGGCCCAAGGAATGGGACGCGGGACCGGTCGGCCCCGGGCCTCGATCGTCCGGCGGCCGCTCACCCGCGTGCGAAGAAATCTCCCCGGTGACGGCCGGGGACCGCAAGCTGTACTGCGCGAATGCCCTGCCGGGTGCCGGACCGGTGTGACGTACGACTCCGTGGCGAAAGTCCCCGGGAGTGGGCTGAACGTTTTGGCCCGCACCGACGTCGTAGAGGAAACGCGGGAGGGGAGGGGTGGCTGTGCTGCGCAGAAAGGCCCGCCGCGCGCAGGGGGTGGACGACCCCCTGGACGCGGCCCAGGAACGCCGGGTGCGGGCGGTGCTCGCGCTCGGCGGCGTACCGCAGGCGGACCTGCCGGACGGGGTGCAGCAGGTCCGCCTGCGGTTGCTGGAGCGGGCGGCGAAGGGGGACGAGGCACCGCGTGACGTGTCCGCGTGGGCGGCGGTCGTCGCGTCGAACCTGGCGATGGACTGGCACCGGGCCAAGCGCCGCCAGGAGCGGCTGGGCGAACGCCTGGCCTCGCTGCGGCAGCTGGAGCACCCCTCCGACGAGGACTCCAGCGTGCTCTCGCTCGCCGTCGCGCAGGGGCTGGACGAACTTCCCGACGCCCAGCGCCAGGTTCTCGTCCTGCGTTTCTACGCCGATCTCTCCGTGCGCGGGATAGCCGAGGAGCTCGGCATCCCGGAGGGCACGGTCAAGAGCAGGCTGCACACAGCGGTCCGCGCCCTGCGCGCCCGCCTGCACGAGGACGAGGTGGTGTGACGTGGCCGAGTACGAAGGCAGTGCGGCAATGGACGCGCTCATGGCCGCGATCACGGACGAGCCACTGCCCGAAGGGGCGCGCGACGACGCCGAGTTCCTGGCCGAGCACCGGTCGGCGCTGGCGGACGTGGCGCTGCTGCGGGAGCAGCTGGCGGTCATCGGGGACGCGTTGGCGGACGCCGAGAAGGTGACCGAGCCCGCCCGCCCGGTCCGCAGGCCCAGGAGGTCGGGGAACCGGCGTCCGGCGGGCGCCCCGAGGAAGCGCTCCCGGCATCCGGGCGCGCTCGCCGTCTCGCTCGGCGTCCTGGCCGTCGCCGTCGTGGCCTCGATGGTCGTCGGCATGGGCTGGCTCGTCGCGCACAACGGGGTCGGCGGGGCGAGCGACACCGCCGGAGCGGCCAAGTCGGACAACAAGGACAGCTCCTCGCGCAGTGCCCCGGGCTACATCGCCTGCTCGCGCCTCATCGTCGAGGGCGAAGTCGCCGGGGTCGAGCAGATCCCCGGCGCCACGCAGGACCGGATCACGCTCGACGTGGACCGCTACTACAAGCCGGCGAAGGGGGCGGACCAGGTCACCTTCCTGATGGCCCAGGACGCCGACCCACGGCTGCACCGGGGCGACCACGTCCTGGTCGCCATCCGCAGCCACGCGGCGACCCCCGACAAGTGGACGACGGAGGAGGCGGCCATCGCCCGCGAGCGGGCCTGGATCCTCAAGGCGCTGCCCCAGTCCCAGGGCGTGCGGTGCGAGTGACACACGAAAGGGCGGGCGCCCGTTCCCGGACGCCCGCCCCACCGTCGTAGAAGTGCTTACGACGTCACGGCGTGACCTTCTCGATCTTCACGCTGCCGATGCCCGCGACCGTGCCGCGCGCGTTCACCAGCTGGACCTGGCCGAAGAACTCGCGTCCTGCGGGGGCCGCGGCCGCGGCGGTGACCGAGCCGGACACCGTCGCCGAGTCGCCCGTGCCGAGCTTCACCGGCGTGGACGCGTCGACCGTGACCGTGCCGAGCGCGGACGAGAAGAACACGTCCTGGTAGTCGTACGCGGTCGAGCCCGACGGGACCGAGTAGCCCGCGACCTCGATGGTGTACGTCCCGGCGGCCGGGTTCGCGACGGAGACCGCCTCTTCGGAGTCGCCGTCCGCGGACGAGCCGACGACGGTCCCGGCGGCGTTCTTCACCGTCAGGTCGAGGTCGGCGGCCGTGTCGGAGACATTGCCGATGGCGACGTCGAGGGACGTGGCGCCCGCGGGCACCTCGACCGTGGTGGTCTGCGTCGCGCCGTCCGCGATGGTCGGCCGCGCGGTCAGCGAGGAGCCGAGCGGGCCGCCCTTCAGGGTGCCGTCGAGCGCGGCGTAGTGGTTCGTCACCTTCCAGGAGGCGGTGGCCGGGGTACCGACCTTGGCCTCGGGGACCGTCACGACCGCCGGGTCGAAGGCCGCGCCGAGCACGGCGACGTCCAGCTTGTACGGGTTGTCGAGCAGCGGCGACGTACGGCGCGACTCGACCTCGATCTCCCATACGCCGGCCTGCGGGTCCGCGTACGAACGCACGTCGGGCTTGCAGCCGTTGCCGCCGAGGTAGTTGTTGTAGCAGAAGGGCGTGCCGGTGTTGTCGACCGGAACGCCGTACGGGTGGATCGATATGAAGCGGGTCTGGCTCTTGTCCTTCAGCCCGCTCATCGCGACCTCGAGGGACTTGGCGCCCTCGGGGACGGTCAGGAAGTACGACTGCGTGCTGTTGCGCTGCACCGAACTCGACGCGGAGTAGGTGTACTTGACCGGGGACGAGACCACGACCGTCGACAGGATCTGCTTGTCGATGCCCTCGGTGCCCGGGTCGTCGACCTCCAGGATCGCGCTCTTCAGGCCGGCCGACTTCGGGGCGGCCTGGACCTTGACGGTCACCGGCTGGTTCAGCGGGAGCCTGACCTCGTCCGAGCCGACGATCCGGAAGGTGTCGGCGGCGTTGTTCTCGAAGTGCAGCTCGTGGCGGATCGCCCGGTCGGCGCCCGACGTACGCGTGATCGTGATGTCGTACGTCTTCTTGTCACCGGCCTTGAGGCCGCCCTCGCGGTCGTACAGGCCCGTGCCGAAGCCCGGCGTCTTCAGCGCGAAGTCGATCGCGGTGTCGACCGGAGCCTTCACGGTGTAGTCGTGGGCGGTGGCGCCGTCCTTGATGGCGTCCCAGGCGTCCCCGATGTTGATGAGGCCCGCACCCTCCGCGTATGCCTGCACACCCGTGATGTGGTCGGCGGTCGAGGTCAGCGCCGTGCGCAGGGTGGCGGGCTTCAGCTCGATGCCCTTCTGCTTGGCGGCGCTCAGGAGCAGCGCGGAAGCGCCCGCGGCCTGCGGCGATGCCATCGAGGTGCCCTGCAGCATCGAGTAGCCGGCCGGCAGCGAGTAGCCCGCCTCGGCGACCGGGGAGCCCGGCAGCCAGGTCTGCGTGGAGTTGATGGAGGCGCCGGGGGCGCTCAGCGTGGGCGTGAAGCCGCCGTCCTCGCGCGGGCCGCGCGAGGAGAAGGGCAGCATCGCGTACTTCTTCTCCACCTGCGAGCCGTAGTTGGCGGCCCAGGTCTCCTTGGAGATGGTCGCGCCGACCGAGATGACCTTGTCGGCGAGACCCGGGTCACCGATGGTGTTGGCGCCGGGGCCCGAGTTGCCCGCGGAGATCACCAGCTGGACGCCGTAGGTGTCGATGAGACGCGTGTAGAGCTCGGCGCGCGCGTTGTTGCCGTCGTTCAGCGCGGGCAGACCGCCGATGGACATGTTGACGATGTCGACGCCACGGTTGGCGACGAGGTCGATCATGCCCTCGGTGAGCGCGACGTTGGTGCAGCCGCCGCTCCAGGTGCAGGCACGCGAGGAGACGATCTTCGCGCCGGGGGCGGCGCCGTTCATCCTGCCGCCGAACAGGCCGTTCGCGGAGGTGATGCCCGCGACGTGCGTGCCGTGCTCGGACTCGATGACGCCGATGTTGACGAAGTCGGCCTTCTTGCCGACCCAGGACCCGCCGAACGGGTCCATCGGGACGTCCTTGCGGATCTCCACGACGAACGGCTGCCGCTCGACGACGTCGGTCGACGGGTTGTCGGTGCCGAAGTAGCCGATCTGGTAGCCGTCCTTGTACGGCTTCATCGGCTTGTCGTCGGTGAAGTCGTTGTTGTTGTTCAGGTCGACGGTGACCGTGCCGGCCGCCGCGTCGTACAGGACGCCCCACGCGTCGGTGGTGTCGCCGTCCCGGTTCGCGTCGCCCTTGGCGTCGCCGCCCGTGGTCGCGGACTCCCTGAACGTGCTGATCTCGTACGAGCCCGCCGGCGCCGTCCAGGTCTTGCCGCTGTAGGTGAAGGTGGGCCCGGACACCGCGGTGACCATCGGACGCCAGGTCGCGTCGCCGTCCACGATCGGGTCGGTCGAGGTGACCCAGTCGACGATCTTGCGCTCGCCGGTGGTCGTCTTCTGCAGCGCGGGGTGGCCCAGGTCGACACCGGAGTCGAGGATGCCGATGGTGATGCCGCGGCCGTCCGCCTTCGGGTGGTCCTTCACGAAGTCGACGGCGCCCGTCTCGAAGGACGGGTTGTACGGGTTCTCGGCGGGGGTGCTCTTGGACGGACCGGAGTACGTGGCCGTCGAAGTGGCCTGCTCCTTGGCGCCCTTGGCGGTGTCGGCGCTCGGGGTCGGGTCGTCCAGCGCGATCTCCTGGCGCAGGTCGATCCCGTGCACCGAGGAGAGCTTCGCGGCGGCGGCGATGGCCGAGTCGGCCCGGCCGGTGGGGACGGTCGCCCGGACGTAACCGAGCTTGTCGTAGGTGCGGCCCACGGAGCCGCCCTTGACCGCGTCCAGCTCCGCGGCGACCTGCTCTGTCTGGCCGGGAGCCGTGGCGATCATCATCGTGACGTTCTTGTCGCCGTTGGCCTTGGCCTCCGCGAGGAGGTCGGCATCGGCGGAACCGAGCTTGGCGGCGGCGGACTTGGTGCCGGGGTCGGCCGCCGGGGCGTCCGTGCCCGCGTTCGCGGAGAAGGCCATGGGTATCGGCCCGGCCGCGGAGAGCGCGGCCACCAGGCCCGCGGCCACGGCTATGTGGGCCACGCGTCTCGCGCCCGACATCGGAGCGCGCTGAGGGTCGGAGGTCATCTGCATCCCTTGTAGGTAAAGGAACGAGCGTGGAGCGACCGGTTCCGACGTGCCTTCGGAACGCGATCGTGTCAGTCCGGTATGTGGACCCGGATGACCGCTCAGCTTTACCTAAGGGGCAGTTGTTTGGGGAGAGTTGACCGTGGCGGGATGGAGGCATGGCGTAATTCCGCCATGCGTCACAACCGTGATGGCGTGCTATGGGGGGACATGTCGGTCGAGAGGGATATCCCTCTTTGTCGACTTAACTCTCTTTCGTGCGCGCGTAGTGGCGGGACGCCTTCGCCCGGTTACCGCACGCCGCCATCGAGCACCAGCGGCGGGTGCCGTTCCGTGAGGTGTCGAAGAAGTGCAGGACGCAGGAGTCGTGGGCACAGTGGCGGATGCGGTCGGGGGCGGTGGCGAGCAGCTCCAGATAGTTGCGCGCGGCGAGCCAGGCGGGGCCCCAGGCCGCGTCCTTGAACTCCACTCGCTCGCCCGGCCCCTGGGGGCTGAGCGTGGGGCGCATCCGCCCGTGCGCGAGGACGGCGTCGACGCGGTCCGCCCCGTCCTCCAGGGAGCCGTCGACCACGGCGCGCAGAGCATCGCGGGCCTGGAGTGCGTGCCGCAGGGTCGCCTCGTCGGCGGCGTGGTCCAGCTCGTTCGCGGCCAGCCACACCGCGAGCCCCTCGGTGTCCTTGAGTAGGTCCTGCACGGCCCCTTCGTGCATCCAGCGGGTGTTGAGCAGGTCGAGTGCGAGCGGCTCACCGGTGAGTGGGCGCGGGTCGGTGGTGGTGGGCATGGCGGGGCTCCCTTCACGGCTAACCGGTCAAGGGTACGTGACCGGTTGCGCTTATCGAATCTAACCCTTAACCTCATCCATAGAGGTTAGCCCTGCTTGGGGCGTCATCGACAGAGGGGACTGGCATGACACCGCGCACCGGCCACATCGGCCTGAACGTCACGGACCTCGACCGCTCGCTCGCCTTCTACCGGGACGTCCTCGGCTTCGGGGTGATCGGCGAGGGCAAGGAGGAGGAGCGGCGGTACGCGTACCTGGGGGAGGGCGGCAGCCCAGTGCTCACGCTCTGGCAGCAGGCACAGGGGGCATACGACAACGGGCGCGCCGGCCTGCACCATCTCGCGCTCGAAGTCGACTCGATCGACCAGGTCAGGGAGTACGAGAGGGTCCTGCGCGCCTACGGTGTCGACTTCGCGTACGAGGGTGTGGTCGCGCACCGCGAGGGCGCGGCCTCCGGCGGCATCTTCTTCCACGACCCCGACGGCACCCGCCTGGAGATCTACACGCCGAGCGGCGCCGAGGAGGCGTCCGCGCCGTCCGCGTCCGCGCCGACCTGCGGTTTCTTCTAGGGGGCGGGTATGACTCTCCAGGGGCCGTCATGACCTACCACTCCGGCTCGCGCGCCATGCAGGACCGGGTCGGCGTCCGTGACCTCGCCGATCACGTGGGGCAGGCCATCGGGCAGGGCATCCGCCCGGTGGCCGCCGCCTTCCTCGAACTGCAGCCGATGCTGATCGTCGGCGCCGCGGACCCGGAGAGCGGCGCGGTGTGGGCCTCGCCGCTCACTGGGACACCCGGTTTCGTACGGGCCACGGGGTCCCGCCAGATCTCGGTCGCGGGCGGGGTCGGACCCGGCGACCCGCTCACGCCGGCGCTCTCCACGGCCGGCATCCGCGTGGGCACGATGGCGCTCGACCCGCGCACCCGCCGTCGTATGCGCCTCAATGGACGGGCCCGCCCGACACCCCGCGGGTTCGCGGTCGAGGCCGACCAGGTCTTCTCCAACTGCCCGAGGTACCTGCAGAAGAGGGAGTCGTACGAGACGGTGGACCGCGTGCCCGGTGCGGCGCGGAGAGGTCGCGAACTCTCCTTCGGGCAACGGGAGTTCATCGAGTCGGCCGACACCTTCTTCCTCGCCACGGTCCACGCGCGCGGGGCCGACGTGAGCCATCGGGGCGGCAACCCCGGATTCGTACGCGTCGATTCGCCCGGCGAGCTCAGGTGGCGCGACTACCCCGGGAACTCCATGTTCCTGACCCTCGGCAACCTGGCGGTCGACCCGCGGGCCGGGCTGCTCTTCCTGGACTGGGAGTCGGGGGCGGCGCTCCAGCTCACGGGCGCGGCGCGCACGGAGTTCACCGCGGACGGGGAGCGGACCGTGCGCTTCGCCCTCACGGAGGTCGTGGAGACACCTGCGGCCAGTCCGCTGCGCTGGTCGGCGCCCGAGTACTCACCGGCCAACCCCCTTGCGTAACGTCCAAGAGCAACCCCCATAAAAGTTCACAAGGGGTTCTGAGTCATTGCACTCCCGGACCAACCGCCCTTCTGGAATGCTGAACCGAATCAGCCGCGAGCATTGCCGAGGGGGCGGCCATGCAGTGGACGACGTCCATCACCTATGGCGCACTGGGCGGCCTTGTCGTGGAGGTCGTGGTGTTCTACGGGCGGATCGCCATGTGGCAGGCGGCCCGGCATCGCGCCCTGTCGAAGAATCAGGCGCGGGATCAATTACCCAGGATCGGCAAGTACGTCGACGCACCGTCCGACGTACTCGCGGCACTCACCCGACTCTCGCTCGGCGCGAGCGCCGGATTGATCTTCTCGCCGCAGCTGACCGGAGCGTTCGCGGCCGTCGCGGTCGGGGCCTCGGCCCCGGCACTGCTGCGGCAACTCGGCAGCGCCAAGACCATCCAGGCGGCGATCAGTGGGAATCGCCCCACAGCGCTGGCCCTGGAACCGGACCAGCACGCCCCGACCTTGCCGGACGGGGCGGAGGTGCTCGGTCGTGAGTAATCTCGGCCGGCGCTATTGGGCATCGCTGACGGACGTCACAGATGACAACCGTGAATCGCTCGACCACATCATCGAACACGGGCGGCGCAAGGACCGGTCATTGTGGCGCAGGTACCTCGCCTCACTGCTCGACGTCGAACTCACCGCAAAGGCCCCGGCCGCGCCGCTCCCTCGATTCACCGAAATCGGGAACATCGCCGTCCCCGTCCGTAAGAACTGGCTGGCCGTCGCCGCTTCTGTAGTTCTTGTCTTCGCGGCCGGGTTCGGCACCTCGTTCTACCTGCACGGCCAGAGGACGGCGACCTCGCCCGTCGTCATCGGTGCCGCGCCCACCCTGCCCACCAGCGCACACAAGGAGGCCGGCGGGTTCGCGTGGGTGACGCCCAAGGGGTGGCGGCGGGACCTGAAGACCGGCGGCGAGGTGCACTACACCTCGCCCGACGGCAAGCAGGAAGTCGTCGGCAAGTCCTCCCTTGCCCGCGGCGACCTGATGGAGACCTGGAAGACCTCGGAGGAGAACGCCCACCAGGGGCCGGGCTACCGGAAGATCCGTCTGGAGGAGGTCACCTTCCGCGGCTGGCCCGCGGTGGTCTGGGAGTACACCTTCAAGCTCAAAGGGGTCCCCTGGCACGCCCTGCTCCTCGGCTTCGAGGTCGACGGCAAGATGTACCAGATCAACACCTGGTACCAACCATCCATCGAGGACCAGGCCGTCAAGACCTACAGCACGGTGAAGGACAGCTTCACCGTGCTGGGAACACCATCCTCTGCGCCACCCCCTACGGACACTCCGCCCACTGACCTTGCGACCTCGGTACCCCCGGAGATGAACACGGAGTGACCGCCTCCCGGCCGTTCGGGAAGGGCTCATGGACGCGCAGGGTGTCCCAAGATCCACGTACGGTGATCGGTGCTGCCCGTTGCTTCCCAGTTAACGTGCAGGTCATTCCCGGTGCCAACGATCCAGTGTGAGCGGGGAGTTCGCAAGTCGAGCGCCCCGCGACCACTGCCGACGCGTTCGCACTCGGGGAGACCGCGCCATGTCGCGCATACGCTCTGTCGCCACTGCCGCTGCCATGAACCGCCGTACGCTTCTCGCCGCCACCGGGGCGGTGTCCCTCTCCGCGGGGATCGGTCTGGCCCTGCGTTCCGGCTCGGACGCGCACGCCGCGACCAGCCACGCCGGCCAGGCACCCGTCGCCGACTCGCTCGCGCACTCCAAGGCTCAGTCCGGCGCGGTGGCCCCCGCCAGACTGGCCCCGTACACGCGTGGCACCACCCTGAGCAGCGTCGCCACCCCGCGCTCCGGCTCCACGGGGTACCGGCGGCTCGGCGACGGCGCCGGCTGGAAGCGGGTCGTACGCAGCGAGCTGGCCTCGGCCAAGTCCGGCCGGGCCGAGCGACGCACCGCGCTCGCCGCGTTCGTGCAGCTCACCGACCTGCACCTGATCGACGCCCAGCACCCGCTGCGCCTGGAGTACCTCCGCGCCCAGAACAAGAGCGCCTGGCGTCCGCAGGAGACCCTGACCGTCGCGGGCGCCGTCTCGCTCGTCGAGCGGGTCAACTCGCTGCGGGGAGCGCCGGTCACCGGTTCGCCGCTGCACTTCGTCATGACCACCGGGGACAACACGGACAACAACTCCAAGACCGAGCTGGAGTGGTTCCTGAAGGTCATGAGCGGCGGGCGCATCAGCCCCAACAGCGGGGACCCGCGCCACTACGAAGGCGTGCAGGCCAGCGGCCTCAAGACGTACTGGCAGCCCGACGCGGCCCTGCGTGACGCCGACAAGCAGCTCGGCTTCCCGCGCATCGAGGGCTTCCTGGAGGCGGCGATCCGCGAGCTGCGGAGCCCCGGTCTCAAGCTGCCCTGGTACTCCACCGTCGGCAACCACGACGCGCTCCCGCTCGGCTGCTACGCCTCGCGTGGTGACTCGTACCTCACCGACTTCGCGGTCGGCGGCAAGAAGCTGATGTCGCTCCCGGCGGCGGAGTGCACCGCCCTGGCGAAGAGCATCAAGGACGGCAGCAGCCCTAAGGGCACGGAATTCCGGGACCTGCTCAAGGCGCACGCCCGGCAGATGCGCTCGGTCACGCCCGACGAGAACCGGGCCCCGTTCACCCCCGCCGAGTACATCCGGGCCCACCTCGACCCCGCGTACACCGGCCCGGGGCCGATCGGCCACGGATACTCCTCCGCGAACCTCGCCGCGAACACCCAGTACTACACGTTCCGCATCGCCGAGGACGTCATCGGCGTCAGCCTCGACACCACTGACCCCGGTGGCCACTACGAGGGCTCCATCGGCACGGCCCAGCTCCGCTGGCTGGAGAAGACGCTGCGCGAGAACAAGGACTCGTATGTGATCGTCTTCAGCCACCACACCAGCAAGACGATGCGCAACACCCACGCCGACCCCGCCCACCCGGCGGAGAAGCGCCATGGCGGCGACGAGGTCATCGCGCTCCTCGCCAGCTTCAGCAACGTGCTGGCCTGGGTGAACGGCCACACCCACAAGAACGAGATCATTCCGCACGCCGCCCCCGACAACCGCTCCTTCTGGGAGATCTGCACCGCCTCGCACGTCGACTTCCCCCAGCTCGCCCGTGTGATCGAGCTGGTGGACAACAAGGACGGCACGCTCTCCCTCTTCACCACCCTCATCGAGTCCTCGGCCCCGCACGAGACGGACTTCTCCGACCTCACCCAGACGGGCCTGGCGGCCCTGTACCGCGAGCTCTCCTTCAACGCCCCCGGCGCCCGTACGGACCTGTCGGGGACGTCGCGGGACCGCAACACGGAGCTGGTTCTGAAGAAGGGGTCAACTACCAGTCGCTGAAGCGACGGCTTACACAACGGGCATCACCGGCGATGATGTGTCGCTTGCGTCCAGCCTCGTTCCAGCGTGACAGCCGGATGGGACAGGGGCCGTTGACTCGGCCCCGCGTCGCCGCAACTCCCTCCCGGCGGTGGCGCTTGGAACCTGGCCGCCCTAGATTCCCGGCTTTCAAATTCGCCTTCACCGTGGCGTAACCGTCGCAGGTCTTCTTGATCACATGCTGGGCAGCCTGCGCCCCAGTTTCCAACGGGACTTGACCTGCTCATAGGTGTGCTTGCGCAGGGCAAAGTTCTTGAACTCCCCAAGTTCGAAAGCCGTCCTGCTCACCCAGTCGGCGGCCTCGTTGCATGCGCGCAGGGTTGCCGCAAGAGCCTCGGCCTGTTCGGGCGTCGGTAGCAGCCTGACCTGCACCACCAGCTTCACAGTCACCGAACGACGTACGCAACCGTACGAGATGCCATCGTATGTTCGTGATCATTCATCACATCGGGCGACTGATGGGATCACATGTTCCCACCGTCTGGCAGAGTCGGGATCGGTGCCTCGACGTCTGTGCCGAGTCGGCTGAAACCTGCTCAACTGGCATATGGGCCGGCAACCTTCACGCCTGCCTGCCAAGTCCCTCCCCTTGACCAGGTTCACAGGCGAAGGGGGAACGACATGTCAGTGCGTACGGGACTGTTGGGGGCGACCGCGGTGGCTTTGGCCGCGGTTCTGGCGGGACCCGCGGTGGCGGCGCCCGCCGGAGGGGACCATGCCTCGACCCGGGAGGCGATGGACGCGGCCGTGAAGGACGGCGTGCCGGGTGTGACGGCCACGGCGAAGGACCGGCACGGCACGTGGTCCGCCACGTCGGGCGTGGGCGACCTCCGGACGGGGGCGCCGCGCTCGACGGCCGACCACTACCGCGTCGGCAGCATTACCAAGACCTTCGTCTCCACGGTGCTGCTCCAGCTGGAGGCGGAGGGTCGCCTGTCGCTGGACGACAAGGTGGACAAGTGGCTCCCGGGCGTGGTGCGGGGCCACGGCCACGACGGCCGCGCGATCACACTCCGCCAACTTCTCAACCACACCAGCGGCATCTTCAACTACACGGCGGACGAGGACTTCGGCCGTACGTACTTCCTGAAGGACGGTTTCTTCGAGCACCGCTATGACACGAAGACTCCACAGCAGCTGGTGCAGCTCGCCATGACCCACAAGCCGGTCTTCGCACCGGGCGCCTCCTGGAGTTACTCCAACACCAACTACGTCCTGGCCGGCATGGTGATCGGCAAGGTCACCGGCCACTCGTACGCGTCGGAGATCCGCCACCGCATCATCGAACCGGTCGGCCTGCACGCGACGTCCGTCCCCGGCACCAGGGTCACGGTCCCGCGGCCGAGCAGCCGCGCGTACTCGAAGCTGGCCGAGACGACGACGGGCCCGACGTACGACGCCACGGAACTCAACCCGTCCCTGGCGTCCTCGGCAGGCGAGATGATCTCCGACTCCTCGGACCTGAACCGCTTCTACGCGGCCTTGCTGCGAGGCAAGCTCCTCCCGCAGAAGCAGCTGACAGAAATGAAGACCACGGTCAAGGCCGACGGCATCCCGAACGCGGGCTACGGACTCGGCCTCATCGACCGCAAACTGACCTGCGGCGTCCACGTGTGGGGCCACGACGGCGGAATCCACGGCTCGACGTCCTCCGCCGTGACCACCGCCGACGGCCGCCACTCCCTCTCCTTCAACTTCAACGGGGACTGGTCGGGGGACAGCGACGCGGTGATCGAGGCGGAGTTCTGCGGCAAGTAGCCGGCCGTGCCCGGGCTGTCCTCCGTAGCTTCAATCCTGCCGAGATCAGGACGTATGAGGAGCACACGTGCTGACCAATCGCGGGGGCGAGGAGCGGAAGGCGGCCCGGGTTACAGGGCGTTCGGGCGACCGTGAAGTCGAGCTCGGAGAGAGTGGGCCATGCGGTCTGCCCGGGCAGCTGATACGCGCTCGTGCTCCGGGCGCCGAAGCAGTCCGAAGACGCCCGGCCCGCGCTGCTCCGGAGGCAGGTCTGCCATGCGCGGCACGATGTGGAAGTGCACGTGAGCGAAGCCTTCGGCTTCGGCGAACTGGACGACATAGGTCTTGAGGCAACCGGTCACGTCGCGGAGGGCTCGGGAGAGCCTGACTTGCCAGGCCCCCAGGGCAGCCGCCTCGGCATCGGTGAGGTCATGGACAGCCGTGACATGGCGTCGAGGCAGCAGCACCAGCCAGCCGGGCAGCGCGGTGTTGAAGTCATGGGCCACCCGCCAGTGCTGGTCAAATGCGACGCACTCGCGGGGTGGAAGTTCGTCGAACTGTGCTTCCTTGCCGCATGCGTAGCAGTCGGGAGTGGTCATGACCGAGATCGTCGTAGAACTGCCTCGCTATGACAATCCCGCAGGCCTGAGCCGTCAGAGCCCAGGGAGGGTGACGCCTCCCTGGGCGGCTGGGCGCTATCGAGCGGAACCCGGACCGCGAGGTGGCGCGCGGGGTGGGCTCTCGTCCAGGACAGGACCGGGTGGGATGCGGCGCTACGGCTCAGCCCGCGTCGTCCGCCGCGAAGGTCACGTCCCCCGTGTCGACCGTTCCTCCGTGGCGCCCGGGGGCGCTCTGCCACTGCCAGTAGAGGTTGGTGTGGGCGACCACCTGCTCCGGGGACGGTGCGCCGTATGCGGTGAGGTCCTCCGTGGTGTGGGCGTCGCCGACGAGTGTCACGTCATAGCCGCGGGTGAAGGCTCCGTGGAGGGTGGAGCGGATGCACGCGTCGGTCTGGGCGCCGGTGACGACGAGGCGGCCCACGCTGCGGTCGGCGAGCAGCGTCTCCAGTTCGGTGTCCTCGAAGGAGTCGCCGTAGAGCTTGTGGACGAGGGGTTCCGAGTCGGCGCGGACCAGCTCCGGGACGTACTGCCAGTTCTGGCTGTCGCGCTTCAGGTCCCCGTCGTCGGAGTGCTGGACCCAGATCACGGGCACGTCCTCGGCGCGGGCCTTGCCGACCAGGGTGTTGATGTTCGCGATCACGCTGTCGCGGTTGTGGGAGCCGTCCACCACTCCGTTCTGGACGTCGATGACGAGCAGCGCGGTGTTCGGCCGGTCGGGCAGGGTCGTCATGGAGCCCTCCTGATTCTCGTCCAGGATTCTCGGAAATCCTGTGTCGGCCCCACAGTAGAGCGGGGCACTGACAACGCCACTCCGAAGCCGCAAGCCGCATGGGAAGGGGCCCGCGAGGTGTGCTCGCGGGCCCCTTCCCTCCCCTCCTGCTACCGCCCCGGTCCGTCACTACCGGGGCAGCACCACGACATACGCCGCCGGATCGCGGTCGTTCGAGGCCATCAGCGCGGTGCGTACGACCGTGGCCTGCTGCTCCATCGCGTCGCGGAGTTTCTTCGGGGTGACGTAGACGACGGTGATGCCCAGTCGCTCCAGGTGTTCGCGCTTGCGGGCGTATTCCGACCAGAGGGCGTCCTCGTCCTGGCGGGGAGCCCGGGTGTCCAGCTCCACCGCGACCGCCTGCTCGGGCCAGTACGCGTCCAGGCCGCCGAGGTGGGGGCCGCCGGGCAGGCGCAGGTCCACGTTCCACACCGGGTCGGGCAGGCCGTGCTCACGGACCATGCGGTACAGACGGTCCTCGGCGATGGCGCGGCCCTCGGCCAGCAGCGAATCCACCGCGTCCACCACATGGGGGCGGCTGAGGAGCCGGGCCGCCGTCAACTCACGTACCACCGCCGCCGGTTCGCAGTGGCCGCCCCGTACCGCCTCCGTCAGCAGCCTGCGTACGGCCCCCGCGTCGGCCAGTTCCGCGACCGCGTCGGCGAGGGCGCGCGGCACGGGGGCGACCGGAACGCCCGTGACCTGCACGGGGGTCGGGAGGGACGGCGTACGGACGATGCGGGCGCAGCCGTTGGAGCGGAGGCGACGCAGGCGCGGGACCAGGACGTCGATCTTGTCGAGGGAGAGGAGGGGCGGGGTCGAGGAGAAGCCGTGCAGGGTCAGCGCCGCGAGGCCCGTGATCAGGGCGTCCGTGTACGGCTGAGGAGCGTGCGGTTCCTCGGCGCCCGGCTGGGCGGGGATGGCGGTCGCCGGGCCGGGCACGGGGGAGCGGGCGGCGTACAACAGGACCGCGTGCAGGCGTTCCTCGGAGGTGGGCGGGCCGGGGTGGAGGAGGTAGACGCCCGGGAGGATCTGCTGCCAGGGGCCGCCGGGCCGGCACTGCTCGTTCGCGTCGGCGGTGGTCACGCCGTGGGCGCGCAGCTGGGCGGTGGTCAGGACGCGTCGCTGTACGTCGGAGAGATGGCGGAGGGGGCGGGGGGAGAGCGGGGTGTTGTGGTTCATGACCCGGGGTTTCCCGCCCCGGGCCAGCCCTCTAACCGCTGTTACACGCCCGTCGACAAATCCGGACAAGACCGTCCTAAAGTACGGGCGTTCGACTGCCGAAAGGTCCTGGTCCAGACGGGGAGTAGTAGGGGTTACGGCTCTGAATACCTGTATTTCGTAACCACTGCGTGCATCGGATTACGTCACCAGAGCACCGCCATCCGCGTCGGCCATCCGCGCCGGCCACCCGCGCCGGCCACCCGCGCCGGCACTGCGTCCGCACCGCGCCGGCACTGAGGGCACCGGCCGGAACCGGTGCCCTCAGTCGCCAAGCGGTGAGCGGCGCTAGCCCGCCGCCGTCACATCGCACGCCTGTCCGCGCAGCGCGCGCGCCAGATCGTCCCGTGCCTCCAGCACCAGCCGCCGCAGCGCGGGCGCCGCCCCTTCGTGCGCCGCCAGCCACGCGTCCGTCGCGTCCAGCGTCTCCTGCGAGTCCTGGAGGGACGGGAACAGTCCCTTCACCACGTCCATGCCGATCTGGATGGACCGCTCCGCCCAGACCCGCTCGATCGCGTCGAAGTACTTCGCGGCGTGCGGCGCGAGCAGCTCGCGCTGGGACGGCTGCATGAACCCGGCGATGGTCGCCTCGACGAGCGCGTTGGACAGCGCGTCGGACTCGACCACGGCCGCCCAGGCCTGCGCCTTGACCGCCGCCGAGGGGCGGGCGGCGAGGCAGCGGACCTGGTGGCGCTTGCCGGACGCCGTGTCGTCGCGGGCGAGTTCGGCCGAGAGCGCGGCCTCGTCGGCGACTCCGCGCGCGGCGAGCGGTTCCAGGAACGCCCAGCGCAGCTCCTGGTCGACCTCCAGCCCGTCGATCTTCGCGGTGCCCTCCAGCAGGCCCTGAAGCAGCTGGAGATCGGCTTCCTCGGACGCCACCGTCGCGAAGAAGCGCGCCCACGTCAGCTGGTGCTGGCTGCCCGGCTCGGCGAGCCGCAGCTCCCGCAGCGCGCCCTCGGCGAGCAGGCGCCCGCCCTCCACGCGCCAGTGGGGCGCCACGTAGTACGTGAGCGCCGAGTTGGCCCAGGCGTGCAGCATCTGGAGCACACCGATGTCGGACTCGCGGCCCGCGAACCGCAGCACCAGGCCGATGAAGTCGCGGGCGGGCATGAGCGCGTCGCGCGTGAGGTTCCACAGTGCCGACCAGCACAGGGCGCGCGCCAACGGGTCGTTGATCTCGCCGAGTCGCTCCCGCAGGGTCGCCAACGAGCCCTCGTCGAACCGGATCTTGCAGTACGTCAGATCGTCGTCGTTGACCAGGACCAGCTCGGGGGCGTCGGCGCCGACCACCTCGTGGACGACCGTACGCGGGCCGTCGACGTCGACCTCGGCACGCGCGTACCGCTCCACGGTGCCCTCGGGCGTGCGGCGGTACAGGCCCACCGCCACCCGGTGCGGGCGCAGTTCGGGGTGCGACTCGGCGGCATCCTGGAGGATCGCCAGCTCGGTGACGCGTCCTTCGGAGCTCAGGATCACCTGCGGGGTGAGGGAGTTGACGCCGGCGGTCTGCAGCCAGGACCGCGCCCAGGTGGTCATGTCCCGTCCGCTCGTCTCCTCCAGTACCGACAGCAGGTCGCCGAGGCGCGTGTTCCCGTAGGCGTTCCGCTTGAAGTAGCGCCGCGCGCCCTCCAGGAAGGCGTCCTGCCCGACGTATGCGACGAGCTGCTTCAGCACGCTCGCGCCCTTGGCGTAGGTGATGCCGTCGAAGTTGAGCTTGGCGTCCTGCAGGTCGCGGATGTCGGCCGTGATCGGGTGGGTGGACGGCAGTTGGTCCGCGCGGTACGCCCACGCCTTACGGCGGTTGGCGAAGGTGATCCAGCCGTCCTTGAAGCGGGTCGCGCCGACCAGCGAGAACGCGCCCATGAAGTCGGCGAAGGACTCCTTGAGCCAGAGGTCGTCCCACCACTCCATGGTGACGAGGTCGCCGAACCACATGTGCGCCATCTCGTGCAGGATGACGTTCGCCCGGCCCTCGTACGACGCCTGCGTCACCTTGCCGCGGAAGATGTACTCCTCGCGGAAGGTGACGAGTCCCGGGTTCTCCATCGCGCCGAGGTTGTACTCGGGCACGAACGCCTGGTCGTACTTGCCGAACGGGTACGGGTAGTCGAAGTGGTCGTGGAAGAAGTCCAGCCCCTGCTTGGTCACCAGGAACACGTCGTCGGAGTCGAAGTGGGGTGCCAGGCCCTTGCGGCACATCGCGCCGAGGGGGATCTCCAGCGTCGTACCGTCGTCGAAGGTGCGGGAGTAGGAGTCGGTCACATAGTGGTACGGGCCCGCCACGACCGCCGTGATGTACGTCGAGATCGGCTTGGTCTCGGCGAACCGCCAGACTCCGTCCGTGAGTTCACCGGCGCCGTTGCTCCAGACGGTCCAGCCCTCCGGGGCGCGCGCTTCGAAGCGGAAGGGGGCCTTGAGGTCCGGCTGCTCGAAGTTGGCGAAGACGCGGCGCGCGTCAGCGGGCTCGTACTGGGTGTACAGGTACACCTCGCCGTCCTCGGGGTCGACGAAGCGGTGCATGCCCTCGCCGGTGCGGGAGTAGGCGCACTGGGCGTCGACCACGAGTTCGTTGTCGGCGGCGAGGTCCTCCAGGCGGATCCGGGAGCCGTCGAAGACCTCGCCCGGGTCGAGATCCTTGCCGTTCAACGAGACGGCGGTCACACTCGGCGCGATCAGGTCGGCGAAGGTGGCGGCGCCCGGCTCGGCGCAGCGGAAGCGGATCGTGGTCACGGAGCGGAAGGTCCGCGGACCCTCCGTGCTGCCCTCGCCTGCGGGGGAGGCGTCGACGGCGGTGCGCAGGTCGAGGGACACGTCGTACCCGTCGACGGACAGCAGGGCGGCCCGCTCCCGGGCCTCGTCGCGGGACAGATTCTCACCGGGCACGGACGGCACTCCCTCAGCTGGTGTTCGGCATGCGGACAGGCCCGATCCTGCCATGTGCCCCTGACACCGGGCACCCGGGAATGGGGCGGACGACAGTCGGTGTTGCCTGGGGAAACGACTGCATTTCTAGGAGAGCCATGTCCGAGACCGCGAGCACCTCCGCCAAGACCCCCGTCGATTTCTGGTTCGACCCGCTGTGCCCCTGGGCCTGGATGACCTCGCGATGGGTCCTGGAAGTGGAGAAGGTCCGGGACATCGAGGTCCGCTGGCACATCATGAGCCTCGCCGTGCTGAACGAGCCCAAGCTGGACGAGCTGCCCGAGAACTACCGGGAGCTGATGACCAAGGCCTGGGCCCCGGTCCGCGTGGTGACGGCCGCTTGGCAGAAGCACGGCGACGACGTCCTCGGCCCGCTCTACACCGCGCTCGGTACCCGCATCCACAACCAGGGCGAGGGCCCGACCCGCGAGGCGATAGTCGGCGCGCTCGCCGACGTCGGCCTCCCCGCCGACCTGATCGACTACGCCGACCAGGAGAACTTCGAGTTCGACGCCGAGCTGCGCGCCTCCCACAAGGAGGGCATCGACAAGGTCGGCCAGGACGTCGGCACTCCCGTCATCGCCGTCCCCGGCGCCGACGGCGAGCAGCTCGCCTTCTTCGGCCCCGTCGTCACCCCGGCCCCCAAGGGCGAAGACGCCGCCAAGCTCTGGGACGGCACGCTCCTCGTCGCCTCGGTACCGGGCTTCTACGAGATCAAGCGGACGCGGACGGCGGGACCGGACTTCAGCAACCTGTAGGTCCTCCGGTTCCTCAGTCGGCGTAGAGCGCGGACAGCCGGGGTAGCCGGCGTGACCGCTCCTCCTCGTCGTCGAAGTCGAAGTCGAAGTCCGGATCCAGCTCCGGATACCGGATCGTGAAGCTGTCCTGGGGCAGCTCCTCTCCCGTCGCCGCCAGATGGGCGTCCCAGGCCATGCCCAGCGCGTCCTCGCACTCCATCTCCATCCAGTCCGCCGCGGCCTCCCGGACGACCGGGAGGTCCGCGAGCGCGTCCGGATCGGCCACGGTCCGCTCGAACACCTCGCGCCCTTGCATGATCAGCCAGCCGCGGAAGTAGTCGAAGCCGTCGTCGGAGCAGCCGCCGTTGATCAGATAGGCGGCGGCCCACAGGGGAGTGCGGTACGACTGCGCCATCAGGTCCCAGAAGACCTGCTGGGCGGCGACTATCTCCTCCACGGGCAAAGTGGCCAGCGCCGCGGTGGCCCGCGCGGCGACCGCTTCGCCGTCCGCCGGGTCGGCTGCCTGCTCGCGCGCGTCCTCGACGATGCGCCAGAACTCTCCGGTGTCCATGGGGAGAAGCGTGCCAGGAGGGTCTGACAACGGGGGTGTCAGTCCGCGCCCGGCTCGAGCGCGGGGTCCTCCCGGAACTTCTCGGGGAGGCGGTCGCCGCCTCTCGTGTGGAGGTACGGCTGGTACCACAGGCATCCCTTGGCGGTGCATCGCCAGAGGTTGTTCACGAAGTGGCGCTCGCCCTTCTCCGCGCGGACCGCCGCCCTCTCGGCGTCATTGAGTTTCCGGAAGTCCTGCCTGCTGCGACAGGTCGGGCATACCCGGCTAATCGTCATTGACCCCTCCTTGTGATCGCCGCCAGGTCCGGGAAGTCGGTCACCACCGCGTCGACCCCCAGCCCGTAGTACAGCGCGTACTCCGCGAACGCGTCCCCGAAATCATTGGCTCCGGTACCCCGTCGGAAATCCGCCGGCAGGAACTGGTTCTCCGCCCGGAAGGTGTACGGCCCGATCCGCAGGCCGGCCGCGTGGGCGTCCGGCACGAGAGAGGTCGGGGTGCCGAGGCGGCCGTCGGTGCCCACCGGGACGATCGACGTCTTGGACGGGCAGGGGCGGAGGAGGCGAAGAAACTCAGTGGCGAGCCCGGCCGCGGGCCTCCGCCAGGCGGGCCAAGTGGTCCTCGTACGCCTTGGCGTAGTAGGCGGCCCGAGCAGCGTCGGGTTCGACGACCGCTGTCGGCTCGGTCCACGCGGCCGTGTCGAGGGCGACCCCGTACCGCGAAGCCGCCGCAAGCACCGCCCCCCGCGCCCCCACCTCGCCCTCCACGACCCGCAAGGGCCGCCCGAGCACATCGGCCAGCAGCCGCATCCACGCGGGACTGCGCGTGCCCCCGCCGCAGACAGCGAGCGACCCCGTCAGACCCGCGGCCTCCAGGCAGTGGCGGGCGGCGTAGCCGATGCCCTCGCAGGTGGCGCGGATCAGGTCGCCGCGGGTCGACTCCAGGGAGACGCCGGTCAGTTCGGCGCGCAGGCGTGGTTCGACGAAGGGGGCGCGTTCGCCCGAGGGGGCGAAGTAGGGGAGTACGCGCACGCCGTTCGCGCCGAGCGGGGTCGCGGCCAGCAGGGCGTCCACCTCGTCGTGGTGGACGCCCGTCGTCGACAGGACCCAGTCCAGCGCCGCCGTGCCGACCATCGCGGGCATGGCGCGCAGCCAGTACCCGGTCCGGTCGGTCGAGATGTACAGGCCGGCCGGTTCGCCGGTCAGGTCGAGATCCGTCGTTCCGACGAGACTGGCCAGACAGGTGCCGACGATCAGCAGGCCGTCGCCGGGGGCCGTGACGCCCGCGCCGAGCGCGCAGGAGGGGAGGTCGTACGGGCCGTTCGCGATCGGTGTGCCGGGCGGCAGGCCCGCGCCGCGGGTCCGCCCGGTCGCCACGGGATCGCTCACCGGCGCCAGCAGTCCGCGCCGGTGGGTCAGGCCGAGCAGCTCGACGACCCGGTTGTCGTACGCACGGGTCCGCGGGTCGAGGAAGGGCATGGACGCGTCCGACACGTCCGTCGCCCGCACGCCTGTCAGCCGCTGGAAGACCATGTCCTTGCAGTACAGCGCGGTGGTCGCCGCGTCCAGTGAAGAGGGCTCGTAGCGGTCCAGCCAGGCCAGCAGCGGCCCGGGGCAGCCGGGGAACATGGCGCTGCCGGTGCGCCGGAACACCGTCTCGAAGGTGCCGTCAGCCAGCCACTGGTCGACCAGCTCGTGTGCCCGGCCGTCCATCCAGGACGCGGCCGCCCGCACCGGCCGGCCCTCGCCGTCGACGAGCCACACCCCGTCGCCCTGCCCGGTGAGCCCGGCCAGCTCGACAGGGCCCGGCACGGCGGCGGTCAGCGCGAAGAGTACGGCGACCACCGCCGCGTACACCTCCTCCATGTCCTGCTCGACGAAGCCGCCGCGGACGGTGAGGTCCACCGGCCGCGCCTGCACAGCCAGTTCGCGGCCCGTGTCGTCGAAGGCGGCGGCCTTCACCATGGACGTGCCCACATCGATACCGACGTACATGCCCCTCGGCCTCCCTCAGCTCGGTCGTCTCCTACCGGTGGGCCTCAGTCGAGGCAGTGTGCCAGCGGTTCCCCGCGTGTCCAGCGGCCCACCTCCGCCGCAGCGATCCGTGCGGCCTTTTCGGCCACCGCCCGGCTGGCGCCGCCCAAGTGCGGTGTCATCACGAGCCGTTCGGTCCCGACGAGGTCGAAGAGGGGGGAGTCCGGCGGCACCGGCTCGCGCTCGTAGGTGTCGAGCGCGGCCGCCGACAGCTGCCCGCTCTTCAGCGCGTCGCACAGCGCGCCCTCGTCGACCAGCGGACCGCGTGCCACATTCACCAGGACGGCACCGGGCGGCAGCAGCTCCAGTTCGCGCGCGCCGATCAGGCCGCGGGTCTCGGAGGTGAGCCGTGCGTGCAGACTGATCACCCGGGAGAGGCCGAGGAGTTCGTCCAGTGAGCCGACCCGCAGTCCGTGCACCTCGCCGCGCACATACGGGTCGTACACCAGCACCCGCGCCCCGAACGCGCCGAGCACCCGCGCGACCCGGCTGCCGACGGCCCCGTAGCCGATCAGCCCGACGGGCAGGTCCTCCAGCTCCAGGCCGCTCTGCTCGTAGGTGTAGTACGTCGCCCCGCCGCCCCAACTGCCCTGCCGTGCGAGGAGTTCGTGGGCCTGCGGGATGCGCCGCAGCGCCGCGAGCAGCAGGCCGACGGTGAACTCGGCGGTGGCGGCCGCGTTGCGGCCCGGCGCGAAGCACACCCGTACGCCGTGTGCGCGGGCCGCCTCCCGGTTCACGTTCACCGGGCCGCCCCGGCAGACGACCACCAGCCGCAGCCGGGGGGTGGCTGCCAGTACCCGCTCGGTCACCGGTCCCATCTGGGTGACCAGGACGTCCGCGTCGGCGAGCGCCTCGATCAGCTCGTCCTCGGCGTCGCTCGCCTCCTCGACCTCGGCGACCGGGCCGAAGGGTTCAAGGGGCCAGCCGAGCATCAGTTCCCGTACGGAAAAGGGGTGATCGCCGAGCTCGGCGCGGACCGCCTCCACGATCAGCCGCGGCAGTACGAAGTGGTCGCCGGCGGCCACCACACTCACGGAACCGGTCATCGCAGAGAGTCTCCCGTCTCGGCGTCGAAGACATGGGTGAGGCCGGGATCGGCGCTCACCCGGACCCGCTCGTCCCGGGCGAGCCGCACCCCGGGGCCGGTGAGGGCGACGAGCGGTCGTACGACTCCTTCGAGGGCGAGGGTGGCGATGCCCGATTCCAGGAGCGGCTCGTGGGCGCTCACCCGTGCCGGGACCCCGCCCTCGCCGGACAGTTCCAGATCCTCCGGCCGGATGCCGATCACCACCTCGCGGCCCTGCGCCACCTTCACCGGCAGCGCGAAGCTCACCGTCCGTGAGAGCCGGGCGTGGCCGTCCCCCGTCGAGATCCCCGGCAGCAGATTGATCGCGGGCTCCCCGACGAAGTCGGCGACGAAGACATTGGCGGGGCTGTCGTAGATCTCGTACGGCGTGCCGAGCTGCTGGATGACGCCGTCCTTCATCACGGCGATCCGGTCGGCGAGGGAGAGGGCCTCCTCCTGGTCGTGCGTGACCAGGATCGTGGTGTGCCCCAAGTCCCGTTGGATGCGCTTGAGTTCGCGACGGGTCGTGTCCCGCTGGGCCGCGTCGAGGTGGGACAGCGGTTCGTCGAGGAGCAGGACGTCAGGCTCGCGGATCAGCGCGCGGGCGAGGGCGACGCGCTGCTTCTGGCCGCTGGACAGGCCGGCGGGCCGGGCCTGAAGCAGATCGGTGAGCGCGACCCGTTCCGCGATCTCGGTGACCTTGCGGGAGACGTCCTCCCGGGATCCCCGTGCCCCCCGCCTGCGGGCCTTCAACCCGAACGCCAGGTTCTCGGCGACGCTCAGCGGCGGATACAGCGCGTAGTTCTCGAAGGCGACCCCGATGTTGCGGGCCTGCGCGGGCCGCCCCACGACCGAGGCGCCGCCCACCAGGATGTCGCCGCCGGTCACCGTCTCCAGACCCGCGATCATGCGCAGGGTCGTGGACTTTCCGCACCCGGAGGGGCCGAGCAGTCCGAGGAGTTCGCCGGAGCGCAGCTCCAGGTCGATGCCGCGCACCGCGTCCACGGCCGGGCGACCCCGGGACCTGTACGTCTTGCGCAGCTCGCGCAGCGCCAATTCGGTCATCCGCAGCCCTTTCCGCTGGGCACTCAGCCACCGGTGCCGGTGGCGCACACTTCGTACGGAACCTTGTGCTCGTCGAGATCGCGCAGCGCCTCGGCCGGCGCCCCGTCGTCGACGAGGACCAGGTCGAAGCGGGACAGCGGGACGACGCGGTGCAGCGCGACCCGGCCGAGCTTGGTGTGGTCGAGCAGCAGGATGTTGCGAGCGGCCGAGTCGAGCATGGCGCGCTTCACGGACACGATGTGCTGCTCCTGGTGGTACGCGTACCCGCCGAAGACCGCCGACGTCGACGCGAAACAGATGTCGACGCGCAGCGACTGCACCGCCTCCACGCAGGACACCCCGAGGAACGACGAGTGCAGCGGGTCGTAGTCGCCGCCCAGGGCCATCAGATGGATGCCGCGCCGGTCGGAGAGGAGGTTGATCGCCTCCAGGAAGTTGGTGACGACCGTGAGCGGGGTGACATCGCCCAGCCTCCGGGCTATCTCCAGCGCGGAGGTCGAGTCGTCGAGCAGCACCGCCATACCGGGCTCGACGAGCTTCAGCGCGCGCTCGGCGACGGCCGCCTTCTGCGGGCGCATCGTCTTCAGCCGGTACTGGACGTTCGACTCGAACACCCCGGACGGCTGCGCGGTCACACCGCCCCTGAACTTCCGTACGATTCCCTGTCGTTCGAGCTCGTCGAGGTCCCTGTGTATGGTCATCAGGCTCACGCCGAAGCGCTCGGCCAGCTCGGCCGCGGTCGCCGACCCGTCGGCCAGTACCTGCTCGGCCATGGCGGCCTGCCGGACCGCGGGCCCCTGCTGTGCGCCACTGGTGTTGCCGCTGCTGCTCATCGCGTGCTCGTCTCGATCCTTCGTCCTGGACGCTCCGGCCGGTCGGCCTCGAACAGCAGCAGGTTCTCAGGCCGTACGGTCAGCCGTACCGGATCGTCGGGACGCAGGTGTGTCGCCTCGGCGCGTGGCGCGACGAGCGAGACGTGCTGCCCGCCCAGCCGTACGGTGACCTCGACGGCCCGGCCGAGCACCTCCGTGACGTAGACGGTGCCGGTGAGGACCGAGCGCCGGCCCTCGGTGCCGGGTCCCTCGCGCCCCAGCGCGAGATCCCGGGGACGCACCCCGACCAGCACGTCCGTGCCCGGGGATGCCTCCGCCCCGACGGGCAGCTCCACCGCCCCGTCCGCCGAGCGGAAGCCGCCGCCCTCGGTGATCCTCCCCGGCAGCAGATTGATCCGCGGCCGCCCGAACGCCCGTGCCACCTCCGTGTCGTACGGCCCGTACCAGATCTCCTCCCGCGTCCCCGTCTGTACGATCCGGCCGTCCCGGATGACCCCGATCCGGTCGCCGAGTGCCAGTGCCTCGACGGAGTCGTGGGTGACGTACAGCGTGGTGGTGTGCTGCACGGCGCCGATCGCCTTGAGCTCGGCGCGCATCGACTGGCGGAGTTTGGCGTCCAGGTGGGAGAGCGGCTCGTCGAGGAGGAAGGCGCGGGCGGGGCGTACCAGCACCCGGCCGAGCGCGATCCGCTGCCGCTGCCCGTTCGACAACTGGCCCACCGGACGGTCCAACAGGCCGCTGATGCCGAGGAGTTCGGCGATCGCGCCGATGCGGTCGCGGGCCTCGGCGGCGGGCAGCCGGTGCCGGGGCGAGCGCAGCGGGGAGGCGAGGTTGTCGTACGCCGAGCGGTGCGGGTAGAGGGCGTAGCTCTCGAAGCACATGGCCACGCCCCGGTCGTACGGTTCGACCCCGGTCATGTCGGTGCCGTCGAGCTCGACCGTGCCGGCGTCGGGCTGTTCGAGTCCGGCCACGGTCTTGAGGGTCGTCGTCTTGCCGGCGCCGGAGGGGCCGAGCAGGCAGAAGAACTCGCCCTCGTGGACCTCCAGTTCGAGCCCGTCCAGCGCGGTGGTCCGGCCGTACGTCTTGCGCACGCCTCGGAGAGCGATGCTCATGACTTCACCGCCCCGAACGACAGCCCCCGCACCAGATACCGCTGGATCGTCAGCGCGAGCAGCAGCGGCGGTACGACGGAGACGAGCGCGGCGGCGGCCGTGAGGTTGTACTTGGGCCGGTCGCCGCCGAGGAAGGACAGCGCGCCCACCGTCACGGTCTGGGCCTGCGAGGAGGTGAGGATGAGGGGGAAGACGAAGTTGTTCCAGGCGAAGATGAAGGCGAGCAGCGACACGGCTGCGATCCCCGGCTTGACCAGCGGCAGCGCGACCTTGAAGAAGGCCTGCTTGCGTGTGTAGCCGTCGAGAAGCGCCGCCTGCTCCAGCTCCGGTGTCAGATCGGCGAAGTACGACCTCATGATCCACACGATCAGCGGCAGGGTGACGAGTTGCAGCACCCACACCATGCCGACGTACGTGTCGAAGAGGCCGAGCTTCTGGTAGAGCACGAACAGCGGGATGATCACGGTGAGTTCGGGCGCGAAGCGGAACGACAGCAGTGTGAACATCAGGTTCTCGGAGCCCTTGAACCGCCAGCGCGCCGACGCGTACGCCGCCGGCAGGCCGACCACGAGCGAGAGCGCCACCGCGCCCAGCGACACGACCAGGCTGTTGACGAAGAAGCGCACGAAGGGAATCCCTTCGCTGTCGCCGAGCACCGTCCGGTAGGAGTCGAGGGTCGGGGTGAAGGAGAAGTAGGTGCTGAAGAGCTGGTCGGCCGGCTTCAGGGAGAGGATCACCATCCAGGCGATCGGGAAGAGCGCGAAGACGAAGTAGAGGATGAGCGCGGCGTCCGCCAGCCATCCGAGCCACGGCTTCCTGCCCGGCTTCCGTTCCGGCAGCCCGTTTCTGCGGGTCACTTGGACACCTCCGCGGCCCAGTTCTGAAGCCTGCCCAGATAGCGCACCAGCACCATCGCGGCCAGATAGACGACGGCCCACAGCACAATCGTGTAGCTGATCCCGAAGGAGTAGCGCTGGAAACGGATCGCCTCCAGATAGGCGCGGATCTGCAGCACCACCGTCGAGTCGCCGGGCCCGCCCTCGGTGAGGGCGTAGATGATGTCGAAGACCTTCAGCGAGTCCATGAACCGGAAGATCACCGCGACCAGGACGTACGGCCACAGCATGGGCAGCGTGAGCCGCCGGAAGGTGTACCACCAGCCCGCGCCGTCCACGGCCGCCGCCTCGAAGGGGGAGGTGGGCAGCGACCGCAGCCCGGCCAGCGCCAGGATCGCCACGAACGGCGTGTACACCCACACGTCCACCGCGATCGACGACAGCAGCGCGCCGGTCGGAGTGTCCGTCCACGGGACGCCGCCCAGGCCGAAGGGCTTCAGCAAGTGGTTGATCACGCCCACGGACGGCTGGAGCATCAGTTTCCAGATGATCGCGGCGATCACCGGCGCGATCATCAGCGGCAGGATGAGGATCTTCTCCAGCACTCGGCCGACGCGGGAGGACCGGTGCAGCAGCAGGGCCACCGCGACCCCGAGCACGGTCTCGACGGCGGCGGCCCCGACCGCGTACAGCACCGTCACCCAGGCGGAGTTCCAGAAGGCCTCCTGGGTGAAGACCGTCCGGTAGTTCTCGAAGCCCACCATGTCCGGCTGCGGCTTGCTCGCCGAGAAGTCGAACAGCGTGTAGTAGAGGCCGAGTCCGAAGGGGTACAGGATCCCGCCGGTGAGCAGCAGGGCGGGCACGATCAGCAGGTACGGGCGCAGGCCGCGTCGCCAGCGCGGAACGGCCCGTACCTGCCGTGCCCCCTCCTCGCGGGAGGCCGCCCCGTGGTCGGTCTCCGTCAACGAGGTCATCGGGCTCAACTCACCTTGGCCGCGAGGTCACTTGCAAGGCCGTTGAGCACGGACTTGGCGTTCTTGCCGCCGTAGATCTCCTGGAGCGCGGACGCCCAGCTCGTCGTCGCGTCGAAGAACTGCTCCTGCGGGGTGAACTGGATCTTCGTCTGGTCGACGACCGTCTCGAAGGTGTCGATGAAGCCCTCCAGGTGCTTCATCTTGTCCTTGTAGGCGCCGTCCTGGCTGATCGACTTCCGCACCGGGTCGATGTGGTTGTACATGATCGCGCCCCTGCGCAGATGCTCCTTGCCCGTGGCCCACTGCAGGAACAGCCAGGCGGCGCTCTTCTTCTTGCTCTTGGCGTTCATGCCGAGCGACCAGATCCACATGTTGGTGGCGAGCGACCCGTCGGGCCCCTTCGGCCCCGGATGGAAGGCGATCTTTCCGGACGCCGGGCTCGCCCCCTTCACGGCCTGGAAGTACGCGGCCGTGTCCGCGTCGAAGAGCATCCCGGCCTTCTTCGCGCCGAGGTCGCTGGAGCACTGGTACCAGGTGTACGACGTCCACGACGGCGGGCCGCCCTGCTTGACCATGCCCGCCCAGTCCTGCGTGAAGGCGATGGCCTCCGGGGTGTTCATGGCCGGTTTGAGCTTGCCGTCGGTGACGGTGAAGTCCTTGAGTCCGCTCCGCGCGAACATCGTCATGAAGCCGGGGTGGATCGTCGCCCAGCTGCGCGAGCCGCGCACCGCGATGCCGTACATCCCGTCGAATCCGGCGCCCGGAGCCTTGCGCTTGATGACGGACGCCACGTCCCGTAATTCGTCGAAGCTCTCCGCCGGCTTGAGGCCGAGCTTCTTGAAGACGTCCGTGTTGTAGGCGACGACGTTCGTCTCCCAGCCCCACGGCAGCGCGTACTGCCCGCCCTGCCCGAGCGGCGCGCCCGCCTTGAGGGACCACTGGTCGGCCTGCAGGAGGTTCGGGAAGAAGTCGGCCCGGTCCCATTCGTCGCCGGTGGCCGAGGAGTTGCGCATCCAGGGCCCGAGGTCCTCCAGCCAGCCCGGCGGCCCGTACTGCCACACCATGTAGGCGCCGAGCATGAAGACGTCGTACGAGGCGCGCCCGCTGGACAGGTCCACGGTGAGCTTGTCGAAGTAGTTGTCCTCGGGGAAGACGTCGTACTCGACCTTGATGCCGGTCTTCTCGGTGAACGTCTTGAGGTCGGCGATCAGCGCGTCCGTGTAGGGGTGCTTGTTCAGCAGCGCCCTGACCGTCTTGCCCTTCTCCCGCTTCCAGTCGAAGGACCCGGTGACGTCGGCGGCGGCCGACCCGTCGTTCTTCTTGTCGTCCCCGCCGAACCCGGCGCCGCAGGCGGTCAGCAGCGGGGCCGAGGCCGCCGCGGCGGCCAGCGCGAGGAAGCGCCGGCGGTCGTGCACGTGCATGTCCATCCGTGACCTCCACGTCGGATCGGTCCGGTGCTGCATCCATCCGGGGGATAACCCCCGGACCCCCAGCCGGAAAGGCGGGTCAGCCGGGCAGCTTGGCGATGACTCAGCGCGGCAAGCCTGAGTAACACGTCGAGTCGACTCGTTAACAGAGGGTGTAACGGCGGGGGTTGACCGTCAATCCCTCGCGCAGGGGAAAATCTCAGGGCAGAGTGAGAAGTTCACAGTCTGGGTCGGGATGCGCGCGAGTGAGCCAAAAAAGCGGGGAGGTCCGGATGGCGGAAGACGGAACGGCGTGGCTGGGCGTCGACCTGGGCACGCAGGGCGTTCGCGTCCTCGTCGTCACCGGCGCCGGACGCGTCCTCGGCGGCGGCACGGCCCCGCTCACCGGACGGCGGGCGGGCCCACGCCACGAACAGGACGCGAAGGACTGGTGGGACGCGGTGTGCACGGCGTCCCGGGCGGCGCTGCGGCCGCTCGAGGGCGTACGGATCGGCGGGCTGGCGGTGTGCGCCACGTCCGGGACGGTGCTGCTCACGGACGGTTCGGGGTGCCCGCTGACACCGGGCCTGATGTACGACGACGCACGCGCCGTGGCCCAGGGGGAGCGGGCCCGGGCGGCCGGGCTCTACGTGCAGAACGGCTGGGGGCTGCCGAAGGCGCTGTGGCTGATGCGGGAGTACGGAGGCGCTCGCCTGGCGCACCAGGCCGATGTCATCACCGCCCGTCTCGCCGGCCACCCGACGCCCACCGACTCCAGCCATGCCCTGAAGACCGCCTACGACCTGGAGCGCGACACCTGGCCGTACGCGGCCCTCGCCGAACTGGGCCTGCCCGAGGACCTGTTGCCCGAGGTCGTACGCCCCGGAACCCGGCTCGGCGAGGTCTGCTCGGCCGCCGCCGAACGCACCGGCATCCCCGCCGGCACTCCCGTGATCGCCGGGATGACCGACGGCTGCGCGGCCCAGATCGCCTCGGGCGCCCTGCGCGAGGGCTCCTGGAACTCGGTGCTCGGAACGACGCTCGTGCTCAAGGGCGCGGCAGCGCGGCCGGTACGGGACACGACCGGCGTCGTTTACAACCACCTCGCTCCGGGCGGGAGTTGGCTGCCCGGGGGTGCGTCGAGTGTCGGCGCGGGCACGCTGGCGGCGTACTTCCCGCATGCCTCACCGGCCGCCATGGACAAGGCCGCCCCGGCCCACGAGCCCGCGTCCGTCCTCGCCTACCCCCTCACCTCACCCGGGGAACGCTTTCCCTTTCTCGCCCCGGACGCCACCGCCTTCGTCCTCGGCGAACCCGCCTCCGACGCCGACCTGTGGGCCGCGCTCCTCCAGGGCGTCGGCCTCACCGAGCGGCTCTGCCTGGACTACCTGCACCACCTCGGCGCCCCACTGGACGGCCCGCTCACCTTCACCGGCGGCGCCGCCCGCAGCCCGTACTGGAACCAGCTCCGCGCCGACATCCTCGGCCGCCCCGCCCGCGTCCCCGAACAGACCGAACCCGCGCTGGGCATGGCCGCGCTGGCGGCCTACGGCACGGGCGCCGCCCGCACTCTCGCCGACGCCGCCGAAGCCATGGTTCGCATCCGCACGGTCCTCGAACCCCGCACCGCCCGTACAGCACTCTTCGTCGACCCGTACACGCGGTTCGTCGACGAGCTGGAACAGCGCGGCTGGCTGCCGGCTTCCGTCGCAGCGCACGCGCGAGCGCGCGTGAACCTGGATACTGCCGGGTCATGAGTACGACGAGCACCCGCGGTGCGACCCTTCTGCTGGCCCGGCACGGGCAGACCGTCTGGCATGCCGAGAACCGCTACGCCGGCGTGAGCGACGTGCCCCTCACCGACGAGGGCCGCGCCCAGGCGGAGGCCCTCGGCCGCTGGGCGGCCGCACACCCGGTCGACGCGATCTGGACGTCCACGGTCTCCCGCGCCATCGCCACGGCCGAACCCGCCTGCCGCGCCCTGGGCCTCACCCCGCACCGTGAACCCGCTCTGCGCGAGTGCGACTTCGGGGTCGTGGAGGGCCGCACCCTCGCCGAGTTCGAGGCGGAGAACCCGGCGCGCGCCAAGGCCTTCCGGGCCGACCCGGTGTCGTATCCCTTCCCGGAGGCGGAGGACCCCCGCACGGCCGCCGCCCGCGGCGCGGGTGCCCTGCGCCGCATCGCCGCCGCACACCCCGGCCAGCGCGTCCTGGTCGTCGCCCACAACACCCTGCTCCGCCTGGTGCTCTGCTCCGTCCTGTCCATTCCGCTGGGCGAGTACCGCCGTGTCTTTCCGCGACTGCGCAACGCGGCGATCACTGAAATCAGGGTCGAAGACGGGGCGGTTTCCCTGCTGTCGCTCAACGTGCCGTGCGCACCATGAGGGAAAGCCCCCGCGAGTCAGGTCCTCGCGGGGGCTTTCCTTCTTTCCGCCTGCCACGTGAAGGGTGGGAAGACGATCACCAGTTGAGGGGCGTCAGTGGCGGGCCCGCGCCTTTTGCCAGCCGTAGCCGACGGCCGCCAGGAACAGCGTCATCCCGCCCGTCGAGTAGAGCTGTACGCGGGTGTCGGGCTCCCGGGCCATCAGGACGAAGATCGCCGCCATGCCTGCCAGCGCGACCCACGTCAGCACCGGGAACGCCCACATCCGTACGACCAGCTTCTCCGGGGCCTCCCGCTCCACCCGGCGCCGCAGCCGCAGCTGCGAGACCGCGATGAAGACCCAGACGACCAGGATCACCGCGCCGATCATGTTCAGAAGCCAGGGGAAGACGTCGTTCGGGCGCCAGTAGCTGAGGACGACGCACACGAAGCCGAAGACGGAGGACGTCAGCACCGCGATGCGCGGGACGCCCCCAGACACCCGGCCGAGCGCCTTCGGGCCCTGGCCGCGCTCCACCAGCGAGTACCCGATGCGCGAGGCTCCGTAGATGTTGGCGTTCATCGCCGAGAGCAGGGCCACGAGCACCACCACGTTCATCAGCTGCGCGGCGCCCGGGATGCCCAGGTGGTCGAGGGCGGCGACGTACGGGCCCTTCTCGACGACTTCCTCGGAGTCCCACGGGACGAGGGTGACGATGACCGCCATCGAGCCGATGTAGAAGAGCGCGATCCGCCACATGGCGGTGCGTACGGCGCTCGCGACGCCCTTGACCGGGTTCTCCGACTCGGCCGCCGCGATGGTGACCGTCTCCAGGCCGCCGTACGCGAACACCGACGCGAGCAGACCGATGACGAGCCCCTCGCTGCCGTTCGGCAGGAAGCCGCCCTCACCGGTGAGGTTCGAGGCGCCCGGAGAGTCCGTGCCCGGCAGCACGCCCGCGATGGCCAGCACGCCCAGGACCAGGAACAGGCTGATCGCGCCCACCTTCAGCGCGGCGAACCAGAACTCGAACTCGCCGAACTTCTTCACGGCGCCGAGATTGGCCGTGCAGAAGACGACCATGAACAGCGCCACCCACGCCCACTCGGGCGTGCCCGGCAGCCAGCCGGTGACGATCTTGGCGGCGCCGATGCCCTCCAGGCCGACCGCCGTGCACAGCAGCACCCAGAACGACCAGCCCGCGGTGAAGCCCGCCCACGGCCCGATCGCCCGCTCCGCGTGCGCGGAGAAGGAACCGGACGACGGATACGCGGCCGACATCTCGCCGAGCATCCGCATCACCAGCATGACGAGCAGACCGGAGACGGCGTACGCGATGACGATCGAAGGCCCGGCGGCGGCGATCCCCGCGCCGGACCCGACGAACAGGCCCGCGCCGATCACACCGCCGAGGGCGATCATCGACAGGTGGCGCTGCTTGAGGCCGTGGGAGAGGGAGACGTCCGTGTCGGGGGGGCCGGGTGGGGCGTCGAGGGTGGTGCGGGACATGAGAGCGGGTGGTCCCTTACGTGCGAGGGGCAAAAACGCCCACAGTCTGGGCAGCCTCTCCGCTCAGAGGGAGGGGCTGCCCAGAATGCGGACGCGCGCCGTACAGTGCGCGACCTCCCGGTTACGCGGCGACGGACGTGTAGTGCGAGGCGTCGCCCGCGATCGAGTAGCTCTCCTTGCCCTCGATGCCGACCGGCACGTCACCGGCGACCGTCACGCGGTGCAGCCGGCGCGGCAGACCGTCGTAGTTGTCGATGGCGTAGTGCTGGGTGATCCGGTTGTCGAACAGGACCAGCTGGTTCGGGGACCAGCGCCAGCGCAGGATGTTCTCCGGCCGGGTGACATAGGCCTGGAGCAGATCGAGGATCCTGCGGGACTCGCCCACCGACAGGCCGACGATCCGCTGCGCGAACCCGCCGATGAACAGCCCGCGCTCACCGGTCAGCGGGTGGACCCGGACGACCGGGTGGGCGGTGCGGTACTTGATGGAGGTGAACTCGGCGCGCTGCGCTGCCTTCTCCTCGTCGATCTGCTCGTCCGGCACCGCGTAGTCGTAGTCGTTGGTGTGCTCGGCCCACAGCGTGTCGGCGAGCGCGCGGAGGGGTTCGGGCAGGTCGCGGTAGGCGGCCGCCGAGTTGGCGATGAGCGTCTCGCCGCCGTACGGCGGGATCGTGATGCTGCGCAGGGTGCTGGCCTGTGGCGGGTTGAGGACGAAGGTGACGTCGGTGTGCCAGTGGTTGGCGCGGCCGCGCTCGCTGTCGACGGGCAGCACGTTCGGGGCGCCGGCCACGGCGGACACGGTGGGGTGGGCGGTGGTGAGGTCGCCGAACCGCTGGGCGAAGGCCTGCTGGCCCTCGTCGTCGAGGTCGACGTCGTCGAAGACCAGGGCCTTGTGCTCGTTGAGGGCGGCGCGCACGGCGGCGAGGGTGTCGTCGTCGAGCGGCTTGGCGATGTCGATGCCGGATATCCGGGCGCCGATGTTGCCGGTGACCTTGTGGATCTGGATGTCGGCCATGTGGGGCGGTTCCTTTCGGACGAGGGGGCTGGCGTACTGGTTGGCGGGGCGCGGGAGTCCGTATCTCTCCCGCAGGGTCCGGCGGGGCCCGTACTCGGTACGAAGCAGGCCCCGGGTGCGCAGGATCGGCACGACGTGGTCGACGAAGAGGTCGAGGCCGGACGGCAGTACGGCGGGCATGATGTTGAACCCGTCGGCCGCGCCCAGCCGGAACCACTCCTCGATGGCGTCGGCGACCTGCTCGGGCGTACCGGCGAAGGTCAGATGCCCGCGCCCGCCGCCGAGGCGCCCGATGAGTTCGCGGACGGTGAGCCGCTCGCGCCGGGCGAGCTCCACGACGAGCGTGTAGCGGCTCTTGGCCCCCTCGATCGCGCTCTCCGGCGGCAGATCGGCGGGGAGCCCCACGTCGAGGCCGAGGGTGCCGGGCTCCAGGTGCAGCAGGTGTTCCAGGCGGTTCAGCCCGTGCTCGTACACGATGTGGTCCTCCAGGACCTGTTCGTGACGGCGTGCCTCTGCCTCCGTCGAGCCGATGACGGGGACGATCCCGGGCAGGATCTTGATGTGGTCCGGGTCGCGATCAGCGGCTGCCGTGCGGGACTTGAGGTCGGCGTAGAAGCTCTGCGCGTCCTTGAGCGTCTGCTGGGCGGTGAAGACCGCCTCCGCGTACCGCGCCGCGAACCGTTTGCCGTCCTCCGACGAACCCGCCTGCACGAGGAGCGGGTAACCCTGGGGCGCGCGCGGCACGTTGAGGGCGCCCTCGACGCTGAAGTACGTCCCCTGGTGGCGCGGTGGATGAATCTTGCTCTCGTAGCCCCAGACGCCCGCTGCCTTGTCCGCGACGACGAGGTCGTCCTCCCAGCTGTCCCAGAGCTTGAGGGCTACGTCCAGGAACTCGGCGGCGCGCTCGTAGCGGGTGGCGTGCGCGGGCTCGTCGTCGAGGCCGAAGTTGCGGGCGGCCTCCGCGCCGGCCGTGGTGACGATGTTCCAGCCCGCGCGACCACCGCTGATGTGGTCCAGGGAGGCGAATCTGCGGGCCAGGTTGTAGGGGGAGTTGTAGGAGGTGGAGGCGGTGGCGATCAGGCCGATGTGCTCGGTGGCGGTGGCCAGCGCCGTGAGCAGGGTGATGGGTTCGAGCGCGCCGGACGGGCGCTGGCCGACGCTGTTGAACAGGACCGGCCCGTCGGCGAGGAAGAGCGAGTCGAAGGTGCCGCGTTCGGCGATGCGGGCGAGGTGGACGTAGTGGGCCAGTTCCACGTGCGCGTGCGGGTCGCTCTCCGGCAGGCGCCAGGAGGCCTCGTGATGGCCTGTGTTCATCAGGAACGCGTTGAGGTGGAGCTGACGGGTCACTTGTGGTCCTCCGTGACTCCCAGGGCGGTGAGGAGCCGTTCGCGGTAGTCGCCGAGCAGCGGATCGCGGTACGAGCGCGGGTGCGGACGGTCGATGGGCAGGTCGAGGCCGATACGGCCCTGGTCGAGCACGAGCACCCGGTCGGCGAGCACGATCGCCTCGTCCACGTCGTGCGTGACGAGCAGGACGGAGGGCCGGTGGCGCTCCCACAGCTCACGCAGGAGGACGTGCATCCGGATCCGGGTGAGCGCGTCGAGGGCGCCGAACGGTTCGTCGGCCAGTAGCAGTTCGGGCTGGCGGACGAGCGAGCGGGCGAGGGCGGCGCGCTGGGCCTCGCCGCCGGACAGCTCGTTGGGCCAGGCGCGTTCGCGGCCTTTCAGGCCCACCTCGGCGAGGGCTTCGCGGCCCTGCTGCGCCGCTTCCTTGCCGTCGAGGCCGAGGAGCACGTTGTCCAGCACCCGGCGCCAGGGCAGCAGCCGGGAGTCCTGGAAGACGACGGACACCCGTTCCGGGGCGGTGAGCCGGCCGCTTCCGGTGACGTTGTGGTCGAGGCCGGCGATCGCCCGCAGCAGGGTGCTCTTGCCGGAGCCGCTGTGCCCGAGCAGGGCCGTGAACTGTCCGGCCGGCAGGTCGAGGTCGATGCCGTCGAGGACGGTACGGCCGTCGAACGACCTTGTCAGTCCCCGGAGTTGGACGGCAGGCCGGGTCAGCTGCTCAGTGTGCGGCGCCATGACAGCACCCTCCGTTCGACGATACGGACCGCGCTGTCGGAGATGAGGCCGAAGACGCCGTAGACGAGCAGGCCTACGAGGATGACGTCGGACTGGCCGTAGTTCTGGGCCTGGAACATCAGGTAGCCGAGTCCGCTGGTGGCGTTGATCTGCTCAAGGACCACCAGGCCCAGCCAGGAGCCGGTCACCCCGAGCCGGAGTCCGACGAAGAAGCCGGGCAGTGCGCCGGGGATGACGATCTGGCGGACGAAGGCCCACCTCGACAGGCCCTGGACCTCGGCGAGTTCGACGAAGCGGCTGTCGATGCCGGACAGCGCGGCATGTGTGTTCAGGTAGATCGGGATGTAGACGACGATGGCGATGATCGCGATCTTGAAGGTCTCGCCGATGCCCAGCCACAGGATGAACAGCGGGATCAGCCCGAGGGTCGGTATCGCCCGGTTGAGCTGCACCGTCCCGTCGATCAACGCCTCGCCGACCCGGCTGAGCCCGGACGCCAGCGCGAGGGCGACTCCGGCGGTGAGGCCGATGGCGAATCCGTACCCGGCGCGCTCCAGCGAGGTCAGTATGTCGGTGGGCAGGGTCCCGGCGGTCCACAGATGACCGGCCGTCCTCAGGACCGTCCAGGGGGCCGGGATCGCGCCGGGATCGAGCTGTCCGGCGGCGGAGGCGACGGCCCACAGGGCGACGATCAGGGCGGGGCCGATCAGCCGGGACGCGGGCAGGCGTTTGCCGGGGGAGAGGCCTCGGCGCCGCCGTCCTGCCCGATGGCTCTCTTCCTGAGCCGCCACCGGCGCGACAGTGGTCGTGGTGGTCACGGCGCTCACCTCCGGTACTCCGCCGGTACGGCCTTGGCGGCGATGTCCTCGAAGCGGTGGTCGAAGAGCGAGGAGACGTCGAACTTCTTCACGAAGCCGCCCTCCGCCAGCAGCTCGGCGGTCTTCTGCTCCCACTTGATGGCCTCGTCCCAACTCGGCGGGAACAGCGGCTTGTTGGCGAGCCTGGTGATCGACTGGGCCTGGGGGAGGGTCAGGTTCTGCGTCTTGACGTAGAACTCCTCGTTCCAGATGTCGGGGTTCTCGTACGTCCAGACCTGGCCCTTGGCCCAGTACGGGATGTACGCGGCGACGGCGGCGGCCTTCGCGGAGTCGCCCAGCACAGAGGTCGGCGCCCACAGCAGGTTGAGCAGGTCGACGACGTCCGTGGTGATGACGTGGGCGCCCTTGGACTTGTACTGCTGCAGATAGGCGGGCGCCTGGCTGTTGGCGAGCGGGGCGATGTCCACCTGGCCCGACTGCAGGGCCGTCAGGAACTGGTTGCTGGTCAGCGGCACGAGCTCGACATCGTCGTACTTCAGCCCGGCCTTCTTCAACGCCCTCAGGAGTACGACACCTTGGGCCTGGCCCTGCGAGAAGGCGAGCTTCCTGCCCTTGAAGTCCGCGACCGACCGGATGTCGCTGCCGGGCTTGGTGGCGAAGAGGTAGTTGGGCCTACGGGTGACGTTGATCGCGACGATCTTCGCGTCGAAGCCCTGATAGTGGGCCTGGATCGGCGGAATGCCCGCGTTGTTGGCGACGTCCAGGGACTTGGCGCGGAAAGCGTTGATGACGTCGGGGCCGGCGCCGATGTTCACCCAGCTCGACACCTTGAAGGGCAGGTCGTCCAGCTTGGCGAGCTTGAACTGGAGTTGCTGGGTGTTCTGATAGGACGCGATCTTCAGGCTCGTACCGGCCGGGATCTTGTCGGCGAGCGGGGCGGACGAGGCGCCCTTGGTGTCGGCGGCCGCGCTGCTTCCCGCGCAGCCGCTCAGCCCGGCGACGCCGGCCGCGGCGCCGAGCAGGGAGGTGAGGAAGAGCCGTCGGTCGACACCCGACACGGGAGAAGAAGGCATGGGAGGACTCCGTGAGATCAGAAGGCAGGAATACATGCGGAATTCCGGTCACGAGGAAGCCCAGGGAAAAGGAATTCACGCAGAAAAAATGAGCGCTTCACACGCGGCAACGTGTCAGCAACAAAGGGTGCGACAGCTCACGAACAGGCTCATGACCAGGATGTTCCTGGTCATGCACAGTCCCTGTCAACATTCGGAGTTTCTGAATTAAATAGCCTCAGGTGAAGCGGCCAGCGGATCCCGGTAGAGCACGTCGAGCGCCACCGAACCGCCGGCCACGGCGAGTACGGATTCCGGGAAACTCGTCGGCACGACGGAAGCCCCGCGCTCGTCACCGACCCCCTCGCGCAGCGCGCTGAGGCAGTCCTCCCGGTGAATGATCCCGACCTCGGTCACGACCACCGTCTCCGGATTGAGCACGTCCAGCAGCAGCCGCGCCGCCCGTCCGATGGCGCGCGCCCGCTCCACCAGCAGCCGTACGGCCTCCGGGTCACCGCCCGCCGCCGCCGCGACCACGTGCAGGGGGTTCACGCCTTCGACGACGCCCGCCTCCCGTGCCCGCCGGCACAGCGTCCGCTCGCTCAACTCGGCCTGGAGGCAGCCGATGCGCCCGCAGTCGCAGGGCTCCGTGCCGCCCGGCACCGGCAGATGGGCGATGGCGCCCGCCTGCGAGCGCGGCCCGTGGTGCACCTCGTCGTTGGTGGCGAACGCCGCGTCGACGACGTTGCCGACGAACAGATGCAGCACGCTTCCGCTGCCCCGCGCCCGCCCGAACAGCCGCTCCCCGTTGACCAACGCCCGTGCGTGCCCGTCCACATGGACCGGCAGCCCGGTGCGTTCGCCGATGACCTCCCGCACCGCCACGTCGCGCCAGCCCAGCAGCGGGTGCTCGACGACGGTCCCGGACTCCCGGTCCACCCAGCCGCCGACGGCCACGCCGACTCGGAGCGGTCGGCATCCCGGGGCTTCGTCCAGCAGAGCCCCCAGCCCGTCGGCGGCCCGTGCCAGCACCGCCCCGGGATCGGTGCGCTCGTGCTTCAGCTCGCGCCGGGCCACCACCCGGCCGCGCAGATCGAGCAGCGCGACCGTGGTGTACGGCACCGCCACATGGACCCCGCCGACCACGAACCGCGAGTCGTCCAGGTCGACGGGGACGTGCGGACGCCCCACTCCGTTCGACCGCCGGGGCGCGGCCGCCTCGCGGATGAGGCCGAGTTCGGCGAACCGGGCGCAGTAGTCCGTCACCGACGCCGGCGAAAGACCGGTCAGCCGGGCGATGGTGCTGCGCGCCACCGGACCGTGCTCCAGCACGGACCGCAGGACGACGCTCGCGCTCGTCCTGCGCCGGTCGGGGTCGGCCGCGCGCGGTATACGGGAAGCGGAAGAGGAGGGAAAGGGGGAGGTGAGAGTGGGTGCCGCGGTACGGGGCATGGCGATCATCCTCGGGAACGGGTCCGACACTGCGCCGTCTCGTGAAGCGAGGCGCACGGGATCCGCTCCGCCCGCCTCGCTAGGGACGGCGACAGGCGGCCGCGCTCACACGTCGCAGGTCGACATGGCGACGCGACGAGAAGTTCCGGGCCTGGGCGAGCATGCGTCGAAGGGTAGGCGCTGCCGGCCGACTTCGGCCAGGGTGTGTTTTCACCCCCTCCGCCCCTACCCGTCGCGTACCGGGGGGGCTGCCGCCCCCCCCAGCCCCCCGCTGTCGCGCTCGTCCTCGAACGCCGAACGGGCTGAAAATCTCCAGCCCCGGCCGGCAAGAGTTCCGCCCCTCTTGCGTGTGAGGAGCGGGGGTTCGGGGGGGCGGAGCCACCAAGGTCGGGAATGGGCAGGGGCGGAGGGGCGACGAGAATCTTTGGCGGGACTCTACAGTCGTCGCCCACCCCGCCACCCCGGATAAATCGACCCCCACCTCAGTGATCAGCATCACGCCCCGGCGGGTGTACCCCCACCCCTTTGTGAAGAGTCCACCAAGCTCGGGATCCCCCCTTTGTCGACCACTGACGGTGATCGCCTACGCACCCCTGGGATAGCGTCACCGTGTCCCAACGTGCCTGAACCCCGCCGGAGTCCCCATGAGTACCGCAGCCGCCACGCCCCGCACCGGCACCCGCCCCGGCGAGGTCCTCGCCGACCTGCTCCCCGCCTCCCGCGTCAGGGACGCCGCCCTCGTGCTCGGCGGCGCCGCCCTCACCGGCCTCGCCGCCCAGATCTCCCTCCCGGTGCCGGGCTCCCCGGTGCCGGTGACCGGCCAGACCTTCGCGGCGCTCCTCGTCGGCACGGCGCTCGGCGCCGGCCGGGGCCTCTTCTCCCTCGCCCTGTACGCGCTGCTCGGCCTGGCCGGCGTCCCGTGGTTCGCCGGCGGCTCCTCCGGCGTCTCCGTGTCCTTCGGCTACATCCTCGGCATGCTCCTCGCCTCCACCGTGGTGGGCGCCCTCGCCCGCCGCGGCGCCGACCGCTCGGTGCTGCGCATGGCGGGCGCGATGCTGCTCGGCGAGGCGATCATCTACGCGATCGGCGTCCCGTACCTGGCCCTGGCCACCGGTATGTCGGCCGGCGCGGCCATCGCGGCGGGCCTCACCCCGTTCCTGATCGGCGACGCCCTCAAGGCCGCGCTGGCGATGGGCGTGCTGCCCACCGCCTGGAAGCTCGTCGACAAGAAGTGACGGCTCAAGTGGCCTGCTGGTCCTTGATGTTGTAGTTCGTGCGGAAGAGGTTGTGCGAAGCCGTTCTGGAAACCGCCGAGTTCCTCGTCGTACCCGGGGTCACCGGGGCGGAGGACGAGCCGGTCACGGTCCGCGGTGTTCCGGTCCTGGTCTTCGGTGTTCCGGTCCTGGTCTGCGGTGTTGTCGGCGGTGTTCATGCGGCTCATCGTGGCGGCATTACTTGACAACTGCCGTCACGTTTTCCGGGATCACGCAAGAGATGGGCCGGGATGCCGCGCTCGGCATCCCGGCCCACCCTCAACGGTCGCTGTTCAGGACTGCTGCTGCCGCGGGCGGCGGTGCGCCCACCACAGTCCCGCCGCTCCCGCGGAGATGAGCGCCGCGCCCGCCGCGCCGAGCGGCAGGACGTCGCTCCCCGCGCCGGTCTTCGGCAGTTGGTCGCCGCCGGGTGCCACCGGCTTGTTGTCGGTGCCGAGCAGCAGCGGGGTGGCCGGGGCGTTCGGCGACGGGTTCGTCGTACCGAACGGCACCGGGCCCTGCTGCCAGTAGGTCTTCTTCCCGTCGCTCGTCTGTACCGGGAGGCAGATCTTTCCGGTCTTGCCCAGATCGAACGTCGCGTCGACCGCGTACGACTTCGACTTGCCGACCGCGAGATTGCCGACCGAGCAAACGAAACCACTGTTCGAGCCCTTGGGCAGATCCTTGTCCGCCAGAGCGGTGCAGCCCTTGACGCCCTTGACCTGAAGGCCGTCGAAACCGACCACCAAAAGCCTGATGTCGCCGCTGTCCTTGGTCCCTTCGTTCTTTACCGTGGCGGTAATGGCCGTCTTCTGGGAACTGTTGTCGACCGAGATCTTCTCGGGCAGTAGCGTGGTCAGCTTTACACCTGCCGGCGCCTCGTCAATTACCTTTCCCCCCTTGCTGCTCCCCGGCCCCTGGTCGTCCGCGACGGCGGTGAAGGAAAGGATCATCACGGCCGAGAAAGATGCCGTGAGCAGCGATCCCGCGATGGTCGTCGTGTGACGAGAACTCATGTTCGTCCCCCTTGGCTGCGCCTGAATTCGCAGTACTTGAAGAGGTACCACAAGATTTCTCCGCACTATGCTGGTACGGCCCGAAGTGTGACCATTGTGTTTCTGTTGTGACGGGCGATTGTGGCTGATGTTGAGGGGGTGCAGGGATTGTCGGCGAACGTACAGGGCGGTGTTCCGGGATTACTGGTGACGGGGCGTTATCGGCTGGTCGAAAGTATTGGGCAGGGGGGAATGGGGCGGGTGTGGCGAGCCGCCGACGAAATGCTCGACCGGCAGGTCGCGGTCAAGGAAATGCGTATCGACGGACTCGATCCCGAGGACACGAGGACGCGCCGCGAACGCACACTGCGCGAAGCCAGGGCCACGGCCCGGATCGACCATCCCAACGTCGTCCGCATCTACGACGTCGTGGACGAGGGCGAGCGGCTGTGGATCGTCATGGAACTCGTCGCCGGGCGTTCCCTGGAACGGATCGTGATGGAGGACGGACCGCTCGGCCCGCGCGAGGCGGCCCGGATCGGGCTCGAACTGGTCTCGGCGCTGCGTCAGGTGCACGCCGGCGGAGTGCTGCACCGCGACATCAAGCCGGGCAACGTCCTGGTCGAGCGGCGTGGCCATCGCGTCGTCCTCACCGACTTCGGCATCGCCGCGTTGCAGGACGCGGAGGCGCTCACCATGGTCGGGATGCTGGTCGGCTCCCCCGACTACATGGCGCCCGAACGCGTCTCCGGCCGCCCACAGGGCCCGCCGTCCGATGTGTGGTCCCTGGGCGCGACCCTCTGCGCGGCCCTGGGCGGCCGCTCCCCCTTCTCCCGCTCCACCACGCTGGCGACGCTGCACGCCGTCCTGTACGAGGAGCCCGAACTCCCCGCTTCCGCAGGTGACTTGCGGGACATTCTGGCCGCGCTCCTGGAGAAGGAGCCGTCGACCCGGCCCGGCCTGGCGGAACTTGAGGCGGAGCTCGCGGAGCTTGTGTACCGGGGATCGGGGGCAGGGGCGGGCACGGCTTCCGCCGAACTGCCGGATACGGAGCCCGAGTACGACTTCGACTCCGAGTACGAATTCGAGTACGCGACCGAGGCTGGGTCCGAGGTCGAGCCCGGGTCCGAGTCCGAGCCCGTGCCCGAGCCCAGGTGCGAGCCCGAGCTCGGGTCCGCGTCCGGCTCCAGGTCCGAGCGCGTTTCCAGGTCCGATTCCGAGCCCGCGTCCTGGACCGAGCCGGATCCGGAGCCGGACGTGCCGAATGCCACCCCACCGCTCCTTCAGCCGGCTCGCGGGGAGCCGCCCACGCCCGCGCTCCTCGACGCCCAGCTGCTACGTGCCGCGCGGCAGCCCCCGTCGGACCTCCCCGAGGCCATCCCACCTCCGGAAGAAGAGCGTCCTCCTGGGCGCGCCCCCGAACCCGAACCCGAGCCCGTACACGACGCGATACCGCCGCACCGCACCCCGACGCGAAAGAGCCCACCCGACTTCGAGAAGCACCGGGAGGAGAATCCGAAGAGGCACCCGAAGAGGCACCCGGAGCAGCCGCCTGTCTCCGCACCCAACGCCTCCACCGAAGTCCCCTCCGAATTGCGCGCGGAGGTCGGCTCGGAGGTCTCCTCCGCCGGTACCCCCGACACGTTGGCGCAGACCGCGACGGCCGTGACTGCGGCACGGCTGCCGACGGCGCCGGGGCCTGTCGGGATGCCCCCCGGCGAACTCCCCGGCCCCGCCGTGCCGTCCGGCGGTCCGCGACGGAGCAGGCGCCGTATGGGTCTGGCCGCGGCCAGTGGTGTGGTCGCCGCGGGCGTCGTCGCCTGGGTCGTCATCGCCGCGACGGGCGGATCGCCCGACGGCAGGACCGGGGCTTCCTCCGGATCGTCCGTGCCGGCCGCCTCGTCGGGAGCCGCCGGCTCCCCGTCTCCCTCGTCCACGGTCGAGGGCACCTCGCGGCCCCCCAGCCTGCCCCCGGGAGCCCATCGGGAGGCAGGCGGGTACGCGTGGGTGACGCCCAAGGGCTGGCGCCGTGACGTGAAGACGGGCTCGGAGGTGCACTACACCTCGCCCGACGGCATGCAGGAACTCGCGGCCAAGTCCTCGCTGGCCAAGGGCGACCTGATGCAGACCTGGCAGACTTCGGAAGAGAACGCCCGCCAGGGGCGGGACTACCAGAAGATCCGCCTCGACAGGACGACGTTCCGGGGCAGGCCCGCGGTCGTGTGGGAGTACACCTTCACGCTCAAAGGTGTGCACTGGCACGCGCTGCTGCTCGGCTTCGACGCCGACGGCAAGTCGTATCAGATCAACACCTGGTACCAGCCGGACATCGAGAACCAGGCGCTCCAGGTCTACCAGCAGGTCAAGAACAGTTTCACGGTGCTGTGAACCGGGACCGCGCGGGGCCAACGGAAGGAGGGGCCCCGCGGCGAAGACAACGGAAGAAGGGGCCCCGCGGCGAAGACAATCGCCGAGGAGCCCCTCCCACACGTCACATCAACGACGTCGGACCCGACGTCACCATCGGCTCAGCCGACCTTCACCGGATCCTCGTCCCGAGGCTCGGCGGCCGCGACGTGCTTCACGGAGGACGTGCCCGCCCCGACCTTCTGCCGGATGACGGCGATGACGAGCACCACCGCCGCGACCAGCAGCGACAGCAGCACGGTCTCCCGGCCGTCGTGTTCGGTGTCGGTCAGCATGTAGCCGAGCACGAAGACGATCAGCGCGGCCGTCGCCCAGGTCAGGTACGGGTACAGCCACATCTTCACGACCAGCTTCTCCGGCGACTCGCGCTGGATGATCTTCCGCATCCGCAGCTGCGAGAAGCAGATGACCAGCCAGACGAACAGGGCGACCGCGCCGGAGGAGTTGACCAGGAAGAGGAAGACCGAGTCCGGGAACTTGTAGTTGAAGAAGACGGCGACGAAGCCGAAGACGACCGAGACGACGATCGCGGCCATCGGTACACCGCGCGAGGTGGTCTTCGCGAAGGCCTTCGGCGCGTCGCCGCGCCGACCGAGCGAGAAGGCCATGCGGGAGGCCGTGTAGAGCCCGGAGTTGAGGCAGGACAGCACGGACGTCAGCACGATGAAGTTCATGATCTGACCGGCGTGCGCGATACCGAGGGAGTCGAGGGCGGCGACGTACGAGCCCTTGTCCTTGATCGAGGGGTCGTTCCACGGCAGCAGGGTCACGACGACGAAGATCGAGCCGAGGTAGAAGACGCCGATCCGCCAGATGATGCTGTTGGTGGACTTGGTGACGGCCCGCTGCGGGTCCTCGGACTCACCGGCCGCGAGGGTCGCGATCTCGCTGCCCATGAAGGAGAAGACGACCAGCAGTACGCCGGTGAGGATCGCGCCGGGGCCGTGCGGCAGGAAGCCGCCGTGGTCGGTCAGATTGCCGAGCCCGGCCTTGTCGCTGTCGACGCCCGGCAGCACACCGAAGACGGCGAGCGCGCCGACGATGATGAACGCGCCGATCGCCACGACCTTGATCCCGGCGAACCAGAACTCGAACTCGCCGTAGGACCCCACGGACACCAGGTTGGTGGCGGTGAGGACGACCATCACGATGAGCGCCCACCCCCACTGGGGCACGGCCGGGATCCAGCCTTCGAGGATCTTGGCCCCGGCGGTGGCCTCCACGGCCAGCACGACGACCCAGAAGAACCAGTAGAGCCAGCCGATCGAGAAGCCGGCCCAGCGGCCGAGCGCGCGGTCGGCGTGCGCGGAGAAGGAACCGGAGGTCGGGTTCGCGGCGGACATCTCCCCGAGCATCCGCATCACCAGCACCACGAGCGTGCCGACGAGGGCGTACGAGAGGAGGATGCCGGGTCCGGCGGTGGCGATACCGGAGCTGGAGCCGACGAACAGCCCGGCTCCGATGACACCACCGATGGCGATCATGGACAGATGACGGTTCTTGAGTCCGGCCTGGAGGCCGCCACCGGGTTCTCCGGGGCCGCTTGCGGCCGTCGTGGGGGTCGGCTGCGAGGTCATGAGGGGGATTCCTTTGCGCCGGTGAGCAGATTCCCGTGCATGAGCGGTGTACGGGTTGGACCAGTGAATCTGAGGCAAAGGAATTCGTGAACCTTTGAATCCAGATCGTTACTTGAGGTTTACCTGAGGTTCTGTAGTATTGCTCACAGTTTCCGCGGTCGAACCCCCGCGGCGCGGCGCCGAAACAGCCGTGTCACACTCGGACCATGCGCGTGTACCTCGGCTCCGATCATGCCGGTTTCGAACTCAAGAACCACCTCGTCGAGTGGCTCAAGGCCGCCGGTCACGAGCCCGTCGACTGCGGGCCCCACATCTACGACGCCCAGGACGACTACCCGCCGTTCTGCCTCCGCGCCGCGGAGCGCACGGCGGCCGATCCCGAGTCCCTCGGCATCGTGATCGGCGGCTCGGGCAACGGTGAGCAGATCGCCGCGAACAAGGTGGCCGGGGTGCGTGCCGCGCTCGCCTGGAGCGAGGAGACGGCGTCGCTGGGCCGCCAGCACAACAACGCCAATGTCGTCGCCGTGGGCGCCCGCATGCACTCGGAGGAAGAGGCGACGAAGTTCGTCGAGACCTTCCTCAACACCCCCTTCTCCGGTGACGAGCGCCACATCCGCCGCATCGACATGCTCTCCACCTACGAGACGACCCGCGAACTCCCCCCGATCCCGGCCCACCACCCGCAGCAGCCGTAGGCACCGGGGCCCCTCCGTTGTTCACGCAGTTCCCCGCGCCCCTTTTTAGGGGCGCGGGGAACTGCGCGATCTTTTAGGGGGGTCTGGGGGCGCAGCCCCCAGGGACGATGGGGGTCCCCCGCTCGAGCGAAGCCGAGAGTGGGGGAGGGTAGGGGCGCAGGGGGCGAAAAACGCCCGAGCCGTCGGACGACAGACAACAGCAGGAGGACCCCGTGCCCGAAGGGCACACGATTCACCGGCTCGCCGAGGACTACCTCGCGAGCTTCGGTGGCCGCCCGGCACGCGTCACCAGCCCCCAGGGCAAGTTCACCGACGCCGCCGCCCTCCTGGACGGCGCGGAGCTCAGCACCGCGGAAGCCCACGGCAAACACCTCTTCCTCGGCTTCCGCGCAGCGGACTGGATCCACATCCACCTGGGCCTCTTCGGCAAGGTCGGCTTCGGTGACGCCCCCGCCCCACCGCCCACGGACACGGTCCGTCTCCGCCTGGCGAACACCACCGCGTACGTGGACCTCCGCGGCCCCACCACCTGCGCCCTGATCACGGACACCGAGAAGCAGGCGATACACGACCGCCTCGGCCCGGACCCCCTGCGCCCCGACGCCGACCCCTCAGCGGCGTACCACCGCGTCTCCCGCAGCCGTACGACGATCGCCGCGCTCCTCCTGGACCAGAAGATCATCGCGGGCGTGGGCAACGTCTACCGCGCGGAGGTCCTCTTCCGGCACGGCATCGACCCGTACCGCGCGGGCAAGGACCTCACCCCCACGGAGTGGGACGCGATCTGGACGGACCTCGTCGGGCTCATGCGCGAGGGCGTCCGCAACAACCGCATCGACACGGTCCGCCCGGAACACACCCCCGAGGCGATGGGCCGCCCGCCGCGCGTGGACGACCACGGCGGCGAGGTCTACGTGTACCGCAGGGCCAACCTGCCCTGCCACATCTGTGGCGGCGAGATCCGCACCGCCGATCTCGCCGCCCGCAACCTGTTCTGGTGCCCGATCTGCCAGAAGGCGTAGCCGAGCGCTGCCGTCAGAACCCGTGCGGCAGCCAGGGCGCGACCACGGACGACAAGGCCACGGACGCCTCCGCCAGCGCCCCCTGCCGCAGCTCCCGCACCCGCCCGGCCGCCGCGAGCGAGGCGAGCGACACCCCACCGAGATACGCGGCCCCCAACTCCCGTACGGAAAGGGCGAGATCGGCCGAGTCCCCGGTACGCACGCACGACGCGCCCTTCGCGTCCCCGGTGAGCCGCCAACGCCCCTCGTTCCAGGGGCAGAACGCGTCCTCGACCTCGAACACCACGTCCACCGGCGCCTGATACGTCCGCGCCTCCAGCGCTGCGCCGACATCGACGAGCCGTACGTGCAGCGAGTCCTTCATCCGCAGATTGCAGCGTCGGATGTCGGACACCAGGTGCTGCACGTCCTCGTCGACGGGCCGGGCCCGGGTGCGCAGCGTGGACGTCAGGTCGATGTCGAAGAGGATCCGCCACAGCGCGGCCCGCGCCGCCGGGTCGAGCCCCTCCAGATCGCTGAGGATCACCGCGCCGTTGTGCCCGGACGGGCCCCACTCCGGCTTGACCCGGAAGCGCGCATAGCCGACGACCTCGCCGGCCCGCTCGGCGACCACGCACTGCAGCGGCGACGCGCCGCCCCGCTCGCTCTCCGGGTCGAGGACCTGGAGGCGTTCCCAGCCGGGCTGCCGCGCCAGCATCCCCGGCCGGCCCGGAACCAGGCGCGCGTACACCGCCTCGCACGCGTCGAGCACCTCGGCCGGCACGGCGTAGCGCAGATGTACGTCGTCGGTGCCGGGCGGCACCGACAGTCGTACGCGGGTGGTGTCGATCTCGGCGTTGAGCTGCAGTGTGCCGATGCCGTAGCCGAACCGGCCGTAGATCGCCGGCTCCGAGGCGGTCAGGACGGCGAGCGGCTCGCCCCCGGCGCGGATGTCGTCCAGCTGGCGCCGCATCATCGCGGTCAGCACCCCGCGCCTGCGATGCGTGGCCGCGACGCTCACCATGGTGATGCCCGCGGCCGGGACGGAGGCGCCGCCGGGCACGGTGACGCGGAAGGAGAAGGCGCCCGCCGTGGCCACGCACTGATCGCCGTCCCACACGCCCAGGGAACGGTCGTACTCTGTGAGCGCGTTGTACAGCTCGCGTTCCTCGGACGACTCCGGGACACCACCGAACGCGCGAATCAGGTTGTCGTACCAGACATCCCAGTCGGTCTGCTGCAGCACCCGCACGTCAGTCGTCATAGCCCATGACTACCAGGGCAATGCGGTACGAGCGAGGGAATTTCTCCCCCGCCGTCGCGGTGGCCGGTGTGAAGTTCTCTGTGAAGTTGAGCGCTCGGACGGGGGACAAGTGGGACCTCCCGTGCCAAGCACCTGGTCCGATGGATAGGGTCCCGAACTAATGGCAGCAGGACGAGAGCGGCGCGCGGAAGCCGAGACGTTCACGGCCCGGTTGAAGATGCAGTGGCACCGGGCCCGCACAGGGCTGCGCAGATCCGCCGTCGACTACTTCCGGGGGGACGGTTCGGACTGGGTCGCGCTGGCCGGTCTGCTGCTCACGATTCCCCTGATCGCGGCCACGACGCTGGTGAACTCGGTGTGGTGCTCGCCCGCCGCCCTGGTCCTGCCGATCGTGGCCGGAGGCCTCCTGCTCCGCCCCGCCAGCCTGCTCGGCCTGTACGCGGCCGCGGCCACCGCGCTGATAGTGGAGTCCGTGAAGCTGGGCCCGTACACCGAGGGCCCGTCCCGGGTCACACCGGGCGTGGTCCTGGTGGTCGCGGCCTGCGGCTTCTTCGGACTCCTGATCGCGCAGTTCCGCAGCCGGGTGGGCGTGCCCTGGCGACGGGGCGGCACCATGCTCTTCGACCTCCGCGAACGCATCCGGGTGCAGAGCAAGCTGCCGAAGCTGCCGCTCGGCTGGCACCGCGAGATGGCGCTGCGGCCGGCCGGCGGGCAGTCCTTCTCGGGGGACTTCGTGGTGGCCGGCCGTACCAACGGGGGCCGCACCCTGGAGGTCGTCCTCACGGACGTCTCGGGCAAGGGCATGGACGCGGGCTCGCGCGCGCTCCTCCTCTCCGGAGCCTTCGGAGGTCTCCTGGGCTCCCTCCCACCGCACGCCTTCCTCCCCGCCGCGAACGGCTACCTCCTGCGCCAGGACTGGGACGAGGGTTTCGCGACCTCGATCCACCTGGTCCTCGATCTGGACTCGGGGGACTACGAACTCTTCTCCGCCGGACACCCGCCGGGTCTGCAGCTCAGTGCGGGCAGCGGGCGCTGGGAGGAGAAGGCCGCGGAAGGGCCCTTGCTGGGTGTGTACGACGGAGCCCAATTCGACCCCGTGAAGGGGTCGCTGCGTCCCGGAGACGTGTTGATGCTGTTCACGGACGGACTGGTGGAGACCTCCGACCGCGACATCGTCGAGGGCATCGACCGCCTCACGGGCGAAGCCGACCGCTATGTGGCCGGCGGCTTCCACGGAGCCGCCTGGCACCTCATCGAAGCCGTGGCCAGGGACGTCAACGACGACCGCGCCCTCCTCCTGATCTGCCGGGAGGGCCCTTCAACTACCCGCTGACGACCGGGGGTTTTCGCTCTCGACGCCAACGGTGGGGTATTCAACGCTGCCGTTTTTCTGCGTATTACTGCATACAAGGGTTCATCAATGCGTATTCGCTGCTCTGCTCGGTTGCGGCGGGCGGATCGCCGAGATGTTCGTGGTGGGAACGGGTGACCTGTCCCGGTGCGGCTCGTTGGTCTGTGTGACAAGCGGATCAGGGGGTGGAGGGTGGAGTGGTCGGTCTGTCCCAAGTCACCTTGAATCGCGTCGACTTGGCGGCCCACGTCACCAACTCCTTCGACGCCGAGATCTGGACGAAGGGCGGCACGACGAGCACGCCCGCGAAGCTGGGGACGGTCCTGGACCGAGGCGACTGCACCACCGCCCAGTCCCTGGACCGGGAGCTGAACGCCTGGGCGAACACCGTGATGGCGGCGGTGCTCGGCGGATTCGCGGCCGTCGCCGCCGTCAACACCCTGGTGATGACGGTCCTCGACCTCCCCCAAGCTCTCGGCTTCGCTCGAGCAGGGGGGGACCCCCATCGTGAACTCGGCACGCGCTGGCTGATCGGCTCCACCGGCCGCCAGGTGCTGCGCATGATCCACTGGGAGGCCCTGCTGGTCGTCCTCGCCGGCATCGCGATCGGCACGGCCATCCGCTCGCCACGCTCGTGCCGATGATGAACGGGCTGACCGGGCAGGGGCCGTACATACCGCCGCTGCTGTACGGCTCGTTCGCCGCGGCGATCGTCGTGCTCGGCGTGACGGCTGCGACCGTCCCGGCCCGAGCGGCGCTGCGCGGGGAGACACTGGAGGAGTGACGCAGACTCTTCTGACCCTGGCCGAAGTCGAAGCCCTCGCCCGCGAGGCGCACGCCGCCCAGACCGACAAGGCCGGGCGGCCGTACGCCGAGCACCTCCAGGCCGTGGCGGAGGGCGTCCGCGAGCGCGGCGGCGACGACGAACAGATAGCCGCGGCCTGGCTGCACGACGCGGTCGAGGACGACGCGCTCTCCGCGGACTGGCTGCACGAGGCCGCGCTGACCCGGCGTACCAAGGACATCGTGCTGGCGCTCACCAAACGGGAGGGCGAGCCGCCGGAGTCGTACGCGCGGCGCATCCGTAAGACCCCGGGCGCCCTCCTGGTGAAGGTGTCGGACCTGGCGCACAACGCCGATCCGGCCCGGCTCGCGGTCCTGGACGAGCACACTCGGGCCCGGCTGACGAAGAAGTACGCGACGATGCGGGCGCTGCTGGGACTGCCGCCGTCCTGAGCGGCCCGAGCCGCTTGCGCGGGCAGCGCGCACACGGGTGGCCGGCACAGAAAAAGTGCGGGCCCGGGAGATCCCGGGCCCGCACTTCGAGCGGTCAGCCGCGTGGCTACGCCTTCGCCTTCGCCCGCTCCCGGGCCAGCTCCGTCGCGTCCTGCTTGAAGGCCCACGCCATCCTGGGCTCCATCGCGAAGCGGAAGATCCGCTGGACGGGCGGCGTGCACAGCGCGGTGACCAGCGCGGCCGCGACGACCGTCACGAGGATTTCGCCGAGCGGCTTGTGCAGCCACGGGTGGTCGAACCAGCCCCAGTACTCGGATGCCTTGACCACGAAGCCGTGCAGCAGATAGCCGTACAGCGTGCCCGCGCCGAGCGCCGTGAACCAGAAGGAGCGCCGCGGCACCCAGGCGAAGAAGCACGCGGTGAGCAGCAGCGAGCAGCCGTAGAGCGCGAGCGTCATGACGACACCCGCCCACCAGGGCGCGCCCAGCTCCTGCGCGCTGTCACGGTGGTAGAACCAGGCGGTGTTCATGCGCGGCACCGCCCAGTAGCCCACGACCAGCGCCGTCGCGAAGATCGGCACCGACAGGATCCGCACCTCACGGCGCCGCACCAGCTGGAAGTGCTCGGGCTTCATGAACAGGCCCATGACGAAGAACGGCAGGAACTGCAGCACGCGCTGGAGGTCCAGGTCGTCACCGATGTCCGGGGAGACGGACGCGAGCACCGCGAAGACGAGTGCCAGCGGAAGAGGCCAGCGGACCAGCTTCCACAGCGGCGTCGTCAGTCGCCAGACGAAGAGTGCGACCAGGAACCAGGTGAGGTACCAGGGGTCGAGGAGGCTGATCGCCTGGCTCGGATCGCCGCCGGCCCAGCGATCGAAGAGGGAGTACGCCGTCTCGAAGAGGACGTACGGCACGGCGACACCGGTCACCAGCCGCTTGAGCCGGTCGGGGCGCATGTCGAAACTGCGCGAGAAGTAGCCGGAGATGATGATGAAGGCCGGCATGTGGAAGGTGTACACGACCGTGTACACCGCTTCGACGATGCGGCTCTGGCCCTTCAGCGGCTCCCACGCGTGACCCATGGCCACGAGCACGATGGCCAGGTACTTGGCGTTGTCGAAGAAGGCGTCGCGCTGCTTGGCGGGCTTGGCGCCCGCTGCGGCGGCATCGGTGGCCGCTCTGGGGGTCTGGGGCGAGCGCGGACTCGGCACTCCTGCTGCCGGCTGCTCTGCCGGGGGGAGCGGCGCTCTCTGGTGGCCGTGCGGTCGGAGCGAGTTCGTCACAGGCCCTCCCACCAAGAACTCGGGGAGACGATCCGGGACCTCGCTGCACATGCGGGGGACGTGGCGGCGTGGAACATCTGAGGCACCCTAGCGTTGTCTATGCGTTTTCGTAAAACGCTCGACGTCATTCCTGCTTATCGCCTGCGACTACCCAGGATTTGGAGATGTCTGCCTGTCGGTTCGCAAGTGGTTGAGCATACCGATTTGCTTACCGTATGGGGCTGTTCTATCCACATACATCCCGACTAAATGGTGCATAAGGCTCGCGGGCGACTCTGGTGATATGTCCGGTTCATTAGCCTTTAGTTGCCCGTCTACGGGGTCCTCGATGTGCCTGTGGCAACAATTCGAATTACCTGCGAACAGGTTGTGTGGACATGGCAACGGTCCCTCTGAATTTCCCTTGTGGGAACGGTGCGGGTGCACTCTCGAATTGCCGTGCGGAGTCCCGTCGTTGGTCCGCGCCGAGGCAGTGCGGGCGTGCAGGTCCGGCGTGTCCGTGGCCGACGATGCGTCACCCGCCGCATACGAAAGCCTGGTTGGTGGCACGATGGTTCTGGCGGGGGTGTGAGGGGTTGCACCTCCGGGCCGGGAGAGCGGACCGACCGTAGGGTGTGATCAGTTGTGGCCATTTCGCTGTCAGTGGTGCTGCTGTTGGCGATCATCCTTGTGGTGTTGATCCGAGGAGGATCGATCAAGGCGGGACCTGCCATTGTCGCGGTGCTCTTCGGCTTCTTCCTCGCGTCGACCGGCATGGCTCCGTCCATCAACCGGTTCCTGAACTCGATAGCGGAGACGATCAACTCCATCAGCTTCTGAACGGGACGGGGCCGCACGGGACGCATACGCTCGTCGCGCTTTCGGCGGGCGTCGGGGAATCCGGCGCGGGGATCCACCGCGACCTGAAACCGGCCAACGTGATGCTCGCCGACGACGCCGCTCGCGCCCTCGGTAGTTTCCGCCCTTGGCCGGCGTACCAGCCCGGTGCCGTCCGGGACCCAGGCACCCAGAGCCGCGTCCTGGGCCGACGGAGCTTCCGGTCGCGTTCGCCACTGGTACCAGCCGTCTCCGTCATCCGCGAGAGACCGGCCGAGGTAGTCCGCCAGGTCCCGGGCGACCCGGCGTCGGCTGTCGTCCTTGTTATGCACCGCCCGCGCCGCGTTGATCCATCAGCAGGCCGGCGCCGACCGCGATCGGCTGATCGCCGGCGCAGTGAGCGGGCTCGTCGACAAGGGGCGGAACTCGTCGGCAAGGGGCGGAAGAAGATCCGGAAGGCAAAGAAGAAGCAAGGCCGGAAGCGCGAGGGGCGCGCAGGGGACACGGCGGACTGAACACGCCCCCGGAAACGACACGGGGCCAGGCAGAGGATCGAACCTCTGGCCTGGCCCTACGCCATTTGGAGCGGGCGACGGGAATCGAACCCGCGTAGCTAGTTTGGAAGACTAGGGCTCTACCATTGAGCTACGCCCGCGAGCAGGTCGCGCCGCAGGTCAGTGACCGCGGCACAGGAGGCATCGTAGCGGGTCGTACCCCTTCGATGCACACCCCGTTCCCGTGCCGCACGGGCGCTCGGGAAATGCGGCAGCCCCACTGCCTGCGGGCATGTACCCTACGTGTCGCACCGACGGGGTGTGGCGCAGCTTGGTAGCGCGTCCGCTTTGGGAGCGGAAGGCCGTGGGTTCAAATCCCGCCACCCCGACCACCGGCCGGAACCCGCCAGGGCTCCGCGCGTCGCAAGATCACCTTTTGGGGCGTGTACCGCCTGCGGTTACTATGCAAGCTGCGCGCCCGTATGTCTGCACTGTTACGTCTCTCAAGGGCCGCGAATCCGCCTAAGGCTCTGCCCGACTCGGCAGAAGCACGCAGCAGAACCCCCAAGAAGTCAGCCACAAGGAGACCGAACCGTGAAGAGCGCCGTGGAGACCCTGAACCCGACCCGGGTTCGGCTCACTGTCGAGGTGCCCTTCGAGGAGCTCAAGGACAGCCTCGACGCGGCGTACAAGAAGATCAACCAGCAGGTCACGGTGAAGGGCTTCCGGAAGGGCAAGATCCCGGCGCGCGTCATCGACCAGCGGTTCGGTCGCGGCGCCGTACTCGAAGAGGCCGTCAACGACGCGCTCCCGAAGTTCTACACCGAAGCGGTCAACGAGGCTGAGCTGAACGTCCTCGGCCAGCCCGAGGTCGACATCACCGAGCTGAAGGACGGCGAGACGCTGAACTTCACCGCCGAGGTCGACGTCCGCCCGACCATCGAGATCCCGGACTACTCCGGCATCGAGGTCGAGGTCGACGCCATCGAGGTCAGCGACGAGGACGTCGAGAAGGCGGTCTCCGACCTGCGTGAGCGCTTCGCGTCGACCTCCCCGGTCGAGCGCGCCGCCCAGGACGGCGACGTCGTCACCATCGACCTGGAGGCCAAGGTCGACGGCGAGGTCCTCGAGGACGGCATCGCCAGCGGTGTCTCCTACACCATCGGCTCCGGCGAGCTGCTCGACGGCATCGACGAGGCCGTGAAGGGCCTGGAGGCCGATGGCGAGGCCACCTTCGCCTCCGAGCTCAAGGGCGGCTCCGCGGCCGGCAAGGAGGCCGAGGTCACCGTCAAGGTCACCCAGGTCGCCGCGCGCGAACTCCCCGAGCTGGACGACGACTTCGCGCAGCTCGCCTCCGAGTTCGACACCCTGGAGGAGCTGAAGGCGGACAGCCGCAAGCGCCTCGAGAACATGAAGCAGTACGACCAGGCCACGCAGGCCCAGGAGCGCGTTCTGGAGAAGCTGCTCGAGCTGGTCGAGGTGCCCGTCCCCGAGAAGCTGCTCGAGGACGAGATCAACACCCGTAAGCACAACCTCGAGCACCACCAGCTCGGCCAGATGGGTCTCGACCTCGCGAAGTACCTGGAGATCCAGGGCAAGACCGAGGAAGAGTTCGACGCCGAGACCAAGGAAGCGGCGATCAAGGGCATCAAGACCCAGTTCGTCCTTGACGAGCTCGTCAACAAGGAGAAGCTGAACGTCAACCAGGAGGAGCTCACCGAGCACCTCATGCGGCGCGCTGCCTCCTCCGGCATGTCCCCCGACCAGTTCGCCCAGGCCGTCGTCGAGGGCGGCCAGGTCCCGATGCTGGTCGGCGAGGTCGCCCGCGGCAAGGCCCTCGCGGTCGTCGTCGAGGCCGCCACGGTCAAGGACACGAACGGCGAGATCGTCGACCTCGAGGACGAGGACGAGACGGAGACGGCCACGGAGGTCGCCGCCGAGGTCACCGAGGGTGAGGCCGCCGACGGCTCCCCCGAGGAGAGCACCGAGGCCTGATCGCCTCGCTGTACAGCTGGACGGGGCTCCCGGGGACACCGGGGGCCCCGTCGGGCTTTTCAGGGGCGCGGTGAGCTCCGAGAGCGCCCCCACAAGGCGGCGGAGGCGTCTGCGAAAACCAGACGCGTCAGCCCCGCCCGGTGCATCGGCGGGTGCGGCTTGCAGTGGGCTGATCGCGCAGTTCCCCGCGCCCCTTCGGGCCGCCCCCGGCGGGGCGCCCGACCTGCGCTCACAGCGAACAGTTCCTTCTGCGGGATTCACCGGAGGGACCCGCGCGTTAGGGTCCATGAATACGAGGGCAGGGGAGTCCCCGAAGCCGCCCCGAGCGGTGTTGGACCGGGGTCCCACGCCCCCAGCAGAAGACGTGAGACGGCCCGGCGCCGTCGTAAGACGAGCAGGTGGATACGTGACGAATCTGATGCCCTCCGCCGCCGGCGAGCCTTCCATCGGTGGTGGCCTCGGCGACCAGGTCTACAACCGGCTGCTCAACGAGCGGATCATCTTCCTCGGCCAGCCGGTCGACGACGACATCGCAAACAAGATCACCGCGCAGCTGCTGCTCCTTGCCTCCGACCCGGACAAGGACATCTACCTCTACATCAACAGCCCCGGCGGATCGATCACGGCCGGCATGGCGATCTACGACACCATGCAGTACATCAAGAACGATGTGGTGACCATCGCCATGGGCATGGCGGCCTCGATGGGCCAGTTCCTGCTCAGCGCCGGTACCCCCGGCAAGCGCTTCGCCCTGCCGAACGCCGAGATCCTGATCCACCAGCCCTCCGCCGGCCTCGCCGGCTCCGCGTCGGACATCAAGATCCACGCCGAGCGGCTGTTGCACACCAAGAAGCGGATGGCGGAGCTGACCAGCTTCCACACCGGCCAGACGGTTGAGCAGATCACTCGTGACTCGGACCGCGACCGCTGGTTCGACCCGATCGAGGCCAAGGAGTACGGCCTCATCGACGACATCATGCCCACCGCTGCCGGTATGCCGGGCGGCGGCGGCACCGGGGCGGCGTAAGCCCCTCAGCGCCCTCCAGGGCGGCGCAGGCCCGGTTCCACCGCCCCCGGGGCGGCGCGAGCCGTCCGGCGCCCCAGCCGACCGCCTCAGCCCTTATCAGGCTCTTCAGGAGACACAGTGAACGACTTCCCCGGCAGCGGCCTCTACGCCCGCACGCAGGCCGAGTACACCGGTCCTCGCGCGGAGTCCCGCTACGTCATCCCGCGCTTCGTCGAGCGCACCTCGCAGGGCGTGCGTGAGTACGACCCGTACGCGAAGCTCTTCGAGGAGCGCGTGATCTTCCTCGGCGTGCAGATCGACGACGCCTCCGCCAACGACGTCATGGCGCAGCTGCTGTGCCTGGAGTCGATGGACCCCGACCGTGACATCTCGGTCTACATCAACAGCCCCGGTGGCTCCTTCACGGCGCTCACGGCCATCTACGACACGATGCAGTTCGTGAAGCCCGACATCCAGACGGTCTGCATGGGCCAGGCGGCCTCCGCCGCCGCGATCCTGCTGGCCGCCGGTACGCCGGGCAAGCGCATGGCGCTTCCGAACGCCCGTGTGCTGATTCACCAGCCCTACAGCGAGACCGGCCGCGGCCAGGTTTCCGACCTCGAAATCGCCGCGAACGAGATCCTCAGGATGCGTGCGCAGCTGGAAGAGATGCTGGCCAAGCACTCGACCACGCCGATCGAGAAGATCCGCGAGGACATCGAGCGCGACAAGATCCTCACTGCTGAGGACGCACTGGCGTACGGCCTGATCGACCAGATCATCTCCACCCGCAAGATGAACAGTTCCGCGATCGTCTGACGTATCGCTGTATCGTCTGCCGCTCCTTGGCGTGGTTCACGACAAAGTGAACCATGCCAAGGGGGGCCCGAACGGGGGGCTCGGCAAGGTACCGTCGGACATAAGGCAGCACCAGGAGCCGCCGGACCTAGGCGTCTCCCAGGCGAAGGGGAAGCACACCGTGGCACGCATCGGTGACGGCGGCGATCTGCTCAAGTGCTCGTTCTGTGGCAAGAGCCAGAAGCAGGTCAAGAAGCTCATCGCAGGCCCCGGTGTGTACATCTGCGACGAGTGCATCGATCTCTGCAACGAGATCATCGAGGAAGAGCTCGCGGAGACGAGCGAGGTCCGCTGGGAGGAGCTCCCGAAGCCCCGCGAGATCTACGAGTTCCTCGAGGGGTACGTGGTCGGCCAGGAGTCGGCCAAGAAAGCTCTCTCGGTCGCGGTGTACAACCACTACAAGCGGGTCCAGGCCGGCGAGAACAGCACGGGCCAAAACCGCGATGACGCCATCGAGTTGGCGAAGTCAAACATCCTGCTGCTGGGCCCCACGGGCTCCGGCAAGACACTGCTCGCCCAGACCCTGGCCCGCATGCTGAACGTTCCGTTCGCCATCGCCGACGCGACGGCGCTGACGGAGGCGGGGTATGTCGGCGAGGATGTCGAGAACATCCTCCTGAAGCTCATCCAGGCGGCGGACTACGACGTCAAGAAGGCCGAGACGGGCATCATCTACATCGACGAGATCGACAAGGTGGCTCGTAAGAGCGAGAACCCGTCGATCACGCGAGACGTGTCCGGCGAGGGCGTGCAGCAGGCCCTCCTCAAGATCCTCGAAGGCACGACGGCTTCGGTCCCGCCCCAGGGCGGCCGCAAGCACCCCCACCAGGAGTTCATCCAGATCGACACGACGAACGTGCTGTTCATCGTGGGCGGCGCCTTCGCCGGCCTGGAGAAGCTCATCGAATCCCGTGCCGGGGCGAAGGGCATCGGCTTCGGTGCGACGATCCGCTCCAAGCGCGAACTCGAATCCAAGGACCAGTTCGAGGACGTCATGCCCGAGGACCTGGTCAAGTTCGGCATGATCCCCGAGTTCATCGGCCGCCTCCCGGTCATCACGTCGGTCCACAACCTGGACCGCGAGGCCCTCCTCCAGATCCTGGTGGAGCCCCGCAACGCCCTGGTGAAGCAGTACCAGCGCCTCTTCGAACTCGACGGCGTGGAACTGGACTTCGAGCGCGAGGCCCTGGAGGCCATCGCCGACCAGGCCATCCTCCGCCAGACCGGCGCCCGAGGCCTCCGCGCCATCATGGAGGAAGTCCTCATGTCCGTGATGTACGAGGTCCCGTCCCGCAAGGACGTGGCCCGCGTCGTCATCACCGCGGATGTCGTCCACTCGAACGTGAACCCGACGCTGATTCCGCGGGATGCCCGCGGGCGGGGGCCGGGGGAGCAGAAGACGGCGTAAGCAACGCCTGTACGACGAAGGGGGCGCCCGGCGAAGTCCGCCGGACGCCCCCTTCGTCGATCCACGCCGGGATCGAGCCACATCGAGATCGCTCACTTGTGCGATGCCTGCTCCGGGTGATCTTCTTGATCACTGCGAGGCCGACCACCTCGCGGCAATCGAACGGGAGGGACGACATGAAGGCACGGAAGATCAGACGGATCGTGGTTGCGGCGAGTGTGGTTGTAGCGGCTGGAGCGATGCCGCTCATGGTGGCCGCGCCTGCGTCAGCGACGGCTTCGGACTGCAGGGCTTACCTGGCCTGGGCTGGGTACGACGTCGGCCCGAAGGTGAAGGAGGCGTGCGGACATGCGGCCTTTCCGCAGCCTTTCGGCGGCGAGATCCCCAACCCCATCTGCACCGGACATCTGGAAAACATAGGCGTCACAAAGTCTCACGCGGTGAGCGCTTGTCGCCGCGCTTGACGAAGGCGGGGCGCCCGGCAGGGGATTGCCGGGCGCCCCCTTCATGGCTGACTACCTTCTCGACGTTTTTCTTTGACCTGCCGTCAGATCTTGACGCGCACGTCCTTGCGGAGCTTGCCCGTCATGTCCGCGGTGTCCGACAGGGATCCACTCTTACCGGCCATCATGCTCGCCACGTCGGTGGAGATCACCAGGCCGAGGGTGCTGTGATCACCCCAGATGCAGGTCGGCACGGTGAACTCCTTGGGCCCGGAGGCGGCGCTGCTCGACGACGCCTCGTCGTTCTTGATCTTCACGGCCTGGCACTTAAGGACGGCGCCGTCCAAGTCGAACTTCTGCGGGCTGCCGACGGGCGTGCCTTCGCTGTCGTCCTTGGAAGCCTCGGACTTCATGTGCGCGTACATGGCGTCGACGACCTTCTCCGGGTCCTCGATGTTGCCGTAGACACCGCTGAACTGCAGCAGCTTCTGCGACAGCGGGTTGCTCTTGTCGCCGGACGTGTACTGGGCGCTGACGTCCTTGGGGTCCTGCACACCCCACTTCTTGGCGTCCTCGATGTCGCTCTTGGACATCGTGCCGCTGTCACTCTGGCTCTTCGTGTACCCACCGCTGAGCACCTTGGCCGGAGTTGTCAGCTTGTGCGGACCGTCGTCGGCGACGTCGGAACCCCCACCGCCCCCGATCACGAAGTACGCCCCCACCGCGATGGCCGCCACAACGGCGACCGCGCCGATGATCAGGCCCGTCTTCTTCTTGCCGCCGCTCGGGGCCGGCGGCTGCGGCACGGAGCCGTAGGGCTGCTGGCTGTAGGGAGGCTGCTGGCCGTACGCGGGCTGCTGGCCGTAGGGGGGAGTCTGCGGCGGGACACCCTGGGGAGCCTGCTGGGGGTAGCCGTAGCCGGGCTGCGCGGGGGGAGCCTGCTGCGGGTAGCCATAGCCGGGCTGGGGGGCCTGCGGCTGCTGGCCGTAGGGGCCCGGCTGACCGTACGGTCCGGGCTGCTGGGGCTGCCCGCCGTACGGGCCCGGCTGGTTGTAGCTCATTTCTGGGTTCCCCTCCAGATGCTTATGTGTTCCGAACATCCTGGCGCACTGGTCACGCGGCCAAGTCCCCGGGGGGCGCACCGTTACGAAAGAATCGCGTTTCGGGACAGGGGTGTGACGCCCCTAAACTGACCCCGTGACCGACAACGCTCAGCAGCAGCCATCAGCGCCCCACACCGAACTGCCGACCCAGTACGCGCCGGCCGATGTAGAGGGGCCGCTGTACGAGCGCTGGGTAGAGCGGGGTTACTTCGAGGCCGACGCCAAGAGTGACAAGCCTCCGTACACCGTCGTCATCCCGCCGCCGAACGTCACGGGCAGCCTGCACCTCGGGCACGCCTTCGAGCACACCCTCATCGACGCCCTCACGCGCCGCAAGCGCATGCAGGGCTACGAGACGCTGTGGCAGCCCGGCATGGACCACGCCGGCATCGCCACGCAGAACGTCGTCGAGCGGGAGCTGGGCAAGGAGGGCAAGTCCCGGCACGATCTGGGGCGCGAAGCCTTCGTCGAGCGCGTGTGGCAGTGGAAGGCCGAGTCCGGCGGGCAGATCTCCGGGCAGATGCGTCGCCTCGGTGACGGCGTCGCCTGGTCCCGTGAACGCTTCACCATGGACGAAGGGCTCTCGCAGGCCGTTCAGACCATCTTCAAGCGGCTCTACGACGACGAGCTGATCTACCGCGCCGAGCGCATCATCAACTGGTGTCCGCGCTGTCTGACCGCGATCTCGGACATCGAGGTCGAGTACCAGGACGACGACGGCGAGCTCGTCTCGATGAAGTACGGCGACGGGGACGACACGATCGTCGTCGCCACCACCCGTGCCGAGACCATGCTCGGTGACACGGCCGTCGCCGTTCACCCCGAGGACGAGCGGTACAAGCACCTGGTCGGCAAGCTCATCAGGCTGCCGCTGACCGACCGTTCCATCCCGGTCGTCGCCGACGAGCACGTCGACCCCGAGTTCGGCACCGGCGCCGTCAAGGTGACTCCGGCCCACGACCCGAACGACTTCGAGATCGGCCAGCGTCACAACCTGCCGGCCCTCACCGTGATGGACGAGCACGCCGTCATCACCGCCCACGGTCCCTTCCAGGGCCTGGACCGCCTCGAGGCCCGCTCCGCCATCGTCGCCGCCCTGCGCGCCGAGGGCCGGATCGTCGCCGAGAAGCGGCCGTACGTCCACAGCGTCGGCCACTGCTCGCGCTGCAAGACGACGATCGAGCCCCGGCTCTCCATGCAGTGGTGGGTCAAGGTCGGCCCGCTGGCGAAGGCGGCCGGTGACGCGGTCCGCGAGGGCAAGGTCAAGATCCATCCGCAGGAGATGGAGAAGCGGTACTTCGACTGGGTCGACAACCTCCACGACTGGTGCATCTCACGGCAGTTGTGGTGGGGTCACCGGATTCCGGTCTGGTACGGCCCGAACGGTGAGGTCGTCTGCGTCGGCCCCGACGACGAGGCCCCGACCGGCGAGGGCTGGCACCAGGACACGGACGTCCTCGACACCTGGTTCTCCTCCGGCCTGTGGCCCTTCTCGACCCTCGGCTGGCCCGAACAGACCGAGTCGCTCGCGAAGTTCTACCCGAACTCCGTCCTGGTCACCGGCTACGACATCCTCTTCTTCTGGGTCGCCCGGATGATGATGTTCGGCCTGTACGCGATGGACGGCACCCCGCCGTTCCACACCATCGCCCTGCACGGCATGGTCCGCGACCAGTTCGGCAAGAAGATGTCGAAGTCCTTCGGCAACGCGGTCAACCCGCTGGACTGGATGGACAAGTACGGCTCCGACGCCCTGCGCTTCACGCTCGCCCGCGGCGCCAACCCCGGCGTCGACGTCCCGATCGGCGAGGACTGGGTCCAGGGCTCCCGCAACTTCGCCAACAAGATCTGGAACGCCACGCGCTTCGCGCTGATGAACGGCGCGACGGTCGAGGGCCCGCTGCCCTCGCCCGAGCAGATGTCGGCCACCGACCGCTGGATCCTGTCCCGCCTGAACTCGGTGGTCTCCGAGGTCGACGCCCTGTATGACGACTTCCAGTTCGCCAAGCTGTCCGACGCCCTGTTCCACTTCGCGTGGGACGAGGTCTTCGACTGGTACGTCGAGCTGTCCAAGACGACGTTCATGGGCGGCGGCGAGCCTGCGAAGGTCTCCGGCCGGGTCCTCGGCGAGGTCCTGGACGTGACCCTGCGTCTCCTCCACCCGATCGTCCCGTTCGTCACGGAGACCCTCTGGACCACGCTCACCGGTGGCGAGTCGATCGTCATCGCCGAGTGGCCCAAGGACAGTGGCTTCCGCGACGCCGCCGCCGAGCGGGAGATCGAGACGCTCCAGCAGGTCATCACGGAGGTCCGCCGCTTCCGTGCCGACCAGGGCCTGCAGCCCGGCCAGCGCGTCCCGGCCCGGCTGACCCTCGACGGGACCGCGCTGGCCCCGCACGAGACGGCCATCCGCCAGCTGCTGCGCCTCCAGCCGGAGGGCGAGAGCTTCTCGGCCACGGCGACGCTGCCGGTCGCGGGCACCTCCGTCGCGCTCGACCTCTCCGGCACGATCGACGTCGCAGCGGAGCGCAAGCGCCTCGCCAAGGACCTCGCCGCCGCCGAGAAGGAGAAGGCCCAGGCGAACGCCAAGCTCGGCAACGAGGCGTTCCTCGCCAAGGCCCCGGACCACGTCGTGGAGAAGATCCGCACGCGGCTCGCCAAGGCGGACGAGGACATCGCCCGTATCAAGGCGCAGCTGGACCGCCTGCCGGAGGCGTAGCCGCCGGTTGTACGTGAGCGAAGGCCCCCGGAACCTCCATGGTTCCTGGGGCCTTCGTCCGTCGTACGACGGACGGCTTCGAAGAACTGTCGGAGACCGCGCGCGGTGCCCATCAGATGTTGAACGAGATCATCGTCCAGCGGGGTGTCGACGGTGCGCCCACGCCCGGGCTGGACGCGTTGCCCGCGCTGGCGGCGGCGAGTGAGCGGGCCGGCAGCCCCGACGAGCTGCTCGTCGACGGTGCGGCGTACCGGCTGTCGCCGCTCCGCCAGGCCGCTGTGCACCGGGTGGTGCAGGAGTGCCTCACGAACGCGGCGAAGCACGCGCCCGGTGAGACCGTGCAGGTGCACGTCCTGGTCGCGGCGGGGCGGTTGCGGGTGGAGGTCCGCAACCGCGTGCCCGCCGTCGTGCCGTCCGCCCTGGTCTCCGCGGGGACCGGCACCGCCGGGATGGCGGAGCGAGCCCGCACGGTCGGCGGCTCCTTCTCGGCGGGGCGCCAGGACGGCAGGTACGAGGTGCTGACGGAGCTGCCGGCGAGGTAGAGGTTTCGCCCCCTCCGCCCTGATCGTGCGGTTCCCCGCGCCCCTTCAGAGGCGCGGGGAACCGCACGAACAACCCCCACCGGCCCGCAGCGAAGGAACAACCCAGCGGGGTCTGGGGCGCAGTCCCAGGTACGGGACGGGCAGGGGCGGAGGGGGCGAAACCCCCACACGCCCAGACACAGCGGCGGCTCCGTAGACTGGCCTCGTGAGTGACCTCCCCCCGCACGACAGCAGCGAGTCAGACGAGCCGGAGCCGCGCGATTCGCTCGGTCTCTTCGACGAGATCGTCGCGGCCGAGACCGACCGGGACCCCGACCTCGCGGTGATCGAGGCCGGCAGCCGCACCCTGCGCACGCAGGGCGCCGACGGCCGGCAGGCCGACGTCCCCGTCCGCCCGGCCGACCCCGAGGTCGACAAGGCACTGCGCGAGGTCGAGGCGGAGCTGGCGACCCGCTGGGGCGAGACCAAGCTGGAGCCGTCGGTCAGCCGTATCGCCGCGCTGGTGGACGTCCTCGGGGAGCCGCAGCGCGCGTACCCCTCGATCCACATCACGGGCACGAACGGCAAGACCTCCACCGCCCGCATGATCGAGGCCCTGCTGGGCGCCTTCGACCTGCGCACCGGCCGCTACACCAGCCCCCACGTGCAGTCGATCACCGAGCGGATCAGCCTCGACGGCGCCCCGATCTCCGCCGAGCGGTTCATCGAGACGTACAACGACATCAAGCCGTACGTGGAGATGGTCGACGGGCAGCAGGAGTACCGGCTGTCGTTCTTCGAGGTGCTGACCGGCATGGCCTACGCGGCCTTCGCGGACGCTCCCGTCGACGTAGCCGTCGTCGAGGTCGGCATGGGCGGCAGCTGGGACGCCACCAACGTCATCGACGGAGACGTCGCCGTCGTCACGCCCATCGATCTCGACCACACCGACCGGCTCGGCGAGACGCCCGGCGAGATCGCCACGGAGAAGGCCGGCATCGTCAAGCAGGACGCCACAGTCATCCTGGCGCAGCAGCCGGTGGACGCGGCCCAGGTGCTGCTGAAGAAAGCCGTCGAGGTCGACGCCACCGTGGCCCGGGAGGGCCTGGAGTTCGGGGTGGTCGCGCGACAGGTCGCCGTGGGCGGGCAGCTGGTGACGCTGCGCGGACTCGGCGGCGAGTACGAAGAGATCTTCCTGCCGCTGCACGGCGCCTACCAGGCGCACAACGCGGCCGTGGCGCTCGCCGCCGTCGAGGCGTTCTTCGGTGTCGGTTCCGCGCACGCCCAGCGGCTCGACATCGACACCGTCCGCAAGGCCTTCGCCTCGGTGACCTCGCCGGGCCGTCTGGAGGTCGTACGCCGCTCGCCGACCGTCGTCGTGGACGCCGCGCACAATCCGGCGGGCGCCCGCGCCACCGCCGAGGCCGTCAGCGAGGTCTTCGACTTCAGCCGGCTGATCGGGGTCGTCGGCGCGAGCGGCGACAAGAACGTACGGGGGCTGCTCGAAGCCTTCGAGCCGATCTTCGCCGAGGTCGTCGTCACGCAGAACTCCAGTCATCGCGCGATGGACGCGGACGAGCTGGCCGGGATCGCCGTGGAGGTCTTCGGCGAGGACCGGGTGCAGGTCGAGCCGCGGCTCGACGACGCGCTGGAGGCCGCGATCACGCTCGCCGAGGAAGAGGGCGAGTACGCGGGCGGGGGCGTACTGGTCACCGGTTCCGTCATCACCGTCGGCGAGGCCCGACTGCTCCTGGGGAGGGGCTGACCACTGTGCGTACGCTCTGTGCTTCCACGCTGATCGGCGAGTTCTTCGTCATCGGCTTCGCCGGGCTCGTCGCCATGAAGGACCCCGACCTTTCGACGTCCACGGTGTGGACGGTCTGCGGGGTCGTCATGGCGCTGAGCGTGCTGCTGTGCGGCATGATCACGCGGCCCGGGGGTGTCCAGCTCGGCTGGGCGCTGCAGATCGCGCTGATCGCGAGTGGGTTCGTGGTGCCGTCGATGTTCTTCCTGGGGGCGATCTTCGCCGCGCTGTGGTGGGCGTCGGTGCACTACGGGCGGAAGATCGACGAGGCGAAGGCGAGGTTTGCGGCGCAGGCGCAGGCGCAGGCGCAGGCGCAGGCGCAGGCGTCGGCGTCCACGCCGGCCGAGGCCGGGGGGAACCCGGCGTAGGGGTGGCCGTCGCGTTTCATCGCCCCCTCCGCCCCTACCCGTCCCGCATCCGGGGGCTGGCGCCCCCCAGACCCCCCGCTTCGGCCTGAACGGCCTCATCCTCAAACGCCGGACGGGCTGCAGGCCAAACGTCGGACGGGCTGAAAGGGCACCCGGCTACGCCCTGTAGCCTCGGTGACCCGCACACTTGTGACCTGAAGGAGCCACCCCGTGAGCCAGCGCACCCTCGTCCTTCTCAAGCCCGACGCCGTTCGTCGCGGCCTGACCGGCGAGATCATCAGCCGTATCGAGCGCAAGGCCGGCTGGCAGATCACCGCGCTGGAGCTGCGGACGCTGGACCAGGACACGCTGGAGCAGCACTACGGAGAGCACAAGGGCAAGCCCTTCTACGAGCCGCTGGTGGAGTTCATGGCGTCCGGGCCCGTCGTCGTGCTGGTCGTCGAGGGCGAGCGCGTGATCGAGGGCCTCAGGGCGCTGGCGGGTCCGACCGACCCGATCGCGGCCGCCCCCGGCTCCATCCGCGGCGACTACGGCGTGATCGTCCGCGAGAACCTGATCCACGCCTCCGACTCCGAGGAGTCCGCCGAGCGCGAGCTGAAGATCTTCTTCCCCGGCCGCGTCTGAGCGTCCTCCGGACATCGTCCGAAGCGTCGCACGGGGGTCGTTCGAAGCGCCGCGCGGACATCACGCCGAGATCAATTTTCCAACATTTTTTCTGAGGCACCGTCACGTCACTCGGATGCCTGACCTGGGACGGCCGATTCTTTTCGGTCGTCCCGTGGCATATGCGTGCCGATCGGGGGAACGCGTTCCCCCGATGGACCGTCTCCACAAGCGGGGCGGCTCGTCATCTGCTGACAATGGCGAAGACCCTCGCGCAGTGTTCGGGCAGGCGCGTCTACGATGGAAGCCTTCACGTCACTGCACCCAACTCGCCGTCCTAAAAAGCCGTCAAAGCTCCACTTGGGAAGGCCAGACGAATCCTGATGGGGAACTCAATGTCGTTCATCGGCCGTGACATGGCTGTCGACCTCGGGACCGCCAACACGCTGGTGTACGTCAGGGGTCGCGGGATCGTACTCAACGAACCGTCCGTCGTCGCGATCAACACCAACACCGGCGGGATCCTCGCGGTCGGCGCGGAAGCGAAGAAGATGATCGGGCGGACGCCGGGCAACATCGTTGCAGTGCGCCCGCTGAAGGACGGTGTCATCGCCGACTTCGAGATCACCGAGCGCATGCTCCGCTACTTCATTCTGAAGATTCACAAGCGGCGCTACCTCGCCCGCCCCCGTGTCGTCGTCTGTGTGCCCTCGGGCATCACGGGTGTCGAGCGCCGTGCCGTCATCGAGGCGTCGTCCCAGGCCGGCGCACGTCAGGTGCACATCATCGAGGAGCCCATGGCCGCGGCCATCGGATCCGGCCTGCCGGTCCACGAGGCCACGGGCAACATGGTGGTGGACATCGGCGGCGGCACCACGGAGGTCGCGGTCATCTCGCTCGGCGGCATTGTCACCGCCCAGTCCATCCGCGTCGCGGGCGACGAGTTGGACAACGCAATCATCCAGCACATCAAGAAGGAGTACAGCCTTCTTCTCGGTGAGCGGACTGCCGAACAGATCAAGATCACGATCGGTTCGGCGTACGACCTCGACAATGACGAACACACCGAAATCCGCGGCCGGGATCTTGTCTCCGGGCTGCCCAAGACCGTGGTCATCTCGGCGGCCGAGGTGCGCAAGGCGATCGAGGAACCCGTCAACGCCATCGTCGACGCCGTGAAGACGACCCTCGACAAGTGTCCGCCGGAGCTGTCCGGCGATGTGATGGACCGTGGAATCGTTCTGACCGGCGGCGGCGCCCTGCTGCGCGGCCTCGACGAGCGGCTGCGCCGCGAGACCGGTATGCCGATCCACATCGCCGAGGACCCGCTGGACAGCGTGGCGCTCGGCTCCGGCAAGTGCGTCGAGGAGTTCGAGGCGCTCCAGCAGGTCCTGGACGCCCAGCCGCGCAGATGAAGCAACACTTCGATTCCGCCGTACGAGATGAACCCTTCTCGTACGGCGGATCGTTGGTATGGAGGCATAAACTCCTCCGGCATAGAGTCATAAGCTCTCCCATAACAGCCCCCACACAAGCCCCACAACGGCCTCCACACCAGCCACGCACAACACCCCCCCATAACAGCCTCATCACACCCATGGGCGTTCTTCTGCTCGGGGTGCGCCCCTGTTGACCCAATCCAATGAGGAAGGCACGGCCGCCGCACGTGAGGGACACACGAGAGAGCCGGCTGCTCCTGGTGCTGCTGATCGCCATCGCGTTCGCACTGATCACGGTGGACATCCGCGGTGGGCAGGACTCACCGGTCGACGGTGCCCGCCAGGCCGCCGCGACGGTCTTCGGCCCGATCGAGAACGGGGTGTCGTCCGCGGTCGATCCCGTCGGCAACGCGATCTCGGCGATTCGCGACTCGGGCGACCGGCACGACCGCATCGCCCAACTCGAGCACGACAACGCCGCGTTGAAGGCGAAGCTCGGCAGCGACGACCGCAACCGCAGCCGCCTCAAGCAGCTCAACAAGATGATCAACGTGGCGGCCGAGGGCCAGTACGGCATCAAGGGTGCCGAGGTCATCGCCATAGGGGCGGCCCAGGGCTTCTCCTGGACCGTGACCATCGACGTCGGCGCCAACGACGGCATCAAGCGCGACATGACCGTGCTGAACGGGGACGGTCTGGTCGGCCGGGTCACCACCGTCGGGCCGAACACGGCCACCGTGCTGCTCGCCAACGACCCCGATTTCACCGTCGGTACGCGGATGGAAACGAGCGACGAACTCGGCTTCGCCTCCGGACAGGGCGACCGCCCGCTGCGGGTGGAACTGCTCAACGGCAAGGCGAAGATCAACAAGGGCGACCGTCTGGTCACCTTCGGCTCGCAGGCCGACAAGCCGTTCGTGCCCGGCGTCCCGGTCGGCGTGGTGTCCCGCGTGGACCCCTCCGGCGGCGACCTGACCCGCACGATCTACGTCAAGCCCTTCGTCTCGTTCACCAAGCTCGACATCGTCGGTGTCGTCGTACAAGCCCCCAGTAAGGACCCGCGCGACACCGTGCTGCCGCCGAAACCCAAGCCGACGCCCAGACCGACGGTGACCGTGACGGTCACCCCCTCGGAGTCCGTGTCCTTCGACGACCAGCAGCAGTAGCAGGAGGAGCCGAATCCCATGCGTTTCAACCGGATGCTGCTCTCCGCCACCCTGGTGGTCGTCGCCCTGGTGATCCAGGTGAGCGTGCTCGCCCGACTCCACCTCCCGGGCGCCGTCCCGGACCTGATGCTGCTGACCGTGCTGGCCCTGGCCATGGTCTACGGCCATGTCAGCGGCGCCCTCATCGGCTTCGGCGCGGGCCTGCTCGCCGACCTCGCCCCACCCGCCGACCACGCCGCCGGGCGCTATGCCCTCGTACTGTGCGTCATCGGATACCTCGCCGGACTGGTGAAGCCGGAGAACGGCCAGCTCAAGTCCGCGACCGGCCCGATGGCCGTGGTCGTCGCCGCCGCGGTCGGCTCCACCCTGCTGTACGCCGGTGTCGGCGCCCTCGTCGGCGACACCGCAGCCCGCCATGTCGGCCTCGGCAGCCTGCTGTTCACGGCAGCCCTGTACGACCTGCTGCTCGCGCCGTTCGTCGTCCCGGCGCTGATGGCCCTGGCCCGGCGCGCCGAGAACAATCCGCTCGCCGAGGCTGGCACATCCGCCAAGGCGGCCGACGTCTCCGCGGGCTGGCTGTCGTCCGGCACCGGGCTGCGCATCGGCAGGCAGCGCGGCGGATTTCGGGTGAAGGCCGCCAAGGCGCGCGTCGCCCGCGCGGGACGCATCAAGGGGGTCAAGCGGCTGTGAGGACAGGGGTGAGGACGGCGGTGAGGACAACTGCGCGGACACCTGCGAGTGCGGTTGCGCGCACAGCCGTGAGGAGAGCCGTGAGGACAGCCGTGCGGGGACCTCAAGCGCCGCTCGTGTCACGGAAGTTGGGCGACCGCGGCGTCGCCGCACACAGGTTCACCGTGTACTCGTATGTCTCGTACACACACTGAGAGGGGGAGGCAGCAGCAGTGACCAACATCCCCGAGACCGGTCGGACCCCACGGGTCCAGATCCGACTCGTCGTCATCCAGATTCTCGTACTCTCCCTCCTCGGCACCCTCGGCGGACGCCTCTGGTATCTCCAGATCCGCAACGGCGACGAGTACGCCAAGGAAGCGTCCGGCAACCACGTCCAGCAGGTCGTGCAGCCCGCCGTGCGCGGCTCGATCCTGGACGCGCGCGGGGTGCCGATCGCCGACAACGAGACCCGGCTCGTGGTCTCCGCCTCCCGTACCGACCTGCTGAAGATGAAGGACGACGGCAAGGCCGTCCTCACCAAGCTCGCCGGGGTCCTGGGCATGAAGCCCCAAGAGGTCATGGAGAAGGTGCGCCTCTGCGACGCCAAGACGCCGCAGCCCTGCTGGAACGGCTCGCCCTACCAGCCGATCCCCGTCACCGACGAGGCCACCACCCAGCAGGCTCTGCAGATCCGCGAGCGCTCCGAGGACTTCCCCGGCATCACCGCCGAGCCCGAGGCCGTGCGCCGCTACGCCGCCCCCGGCAAGTCCAACACCGCGCAGGTCCTCGGCTACCTCTCGCCCGTCACCGACGACGAGATCACCAAGGCCAAGGACAGCGACTCGCCCTACCTCCGCTCCGACCAGGTCGGCCGCAGCGGCCTGGAGCGCCAGTACGACAAGGAGCTGCGCGGCAAGGCCGGCGTCACCCGCTACGAGGTCGACAACCTCGGCCGGGTCATCGGCAAGGCCGAGAGCGACGCCGCCGAGCCCGGCTCCAACCTCGTCACCAGCATCGACTCCCGCGTCCAGCGCGTCGCCGAATACGAGCTGAACAACGCGATGAAGGTCGCCCGTCAACAGTTCGACAAGATCACCGGCGAGAACTACAAGGCCGACTCGGGCGCCGTCGTCGTGATGGAGGCCAAGACCGGCCGGATCGTCGCCATGGCGTCCGCTCCGACATACGACCCGAACGTCTGGGTCGGCGGCATCTCCGCCAAGGACTACAAGAACCTCACCGGGAAGAAATCCGACTACCCGCTGCTCAACAGGGCCATACAGGGTCAGTCCGCGCCCGGTTCGACCTTCAAGGTGGTCTCCACGGCCGCCGCGGTCGAGGCCGGCTACGAGTGGGACGGCGGCTACCCGTGCACCAGCTCGTACTCGGTGGGCGGTCAGGTCTTCAAGAACTTCGAGGGGGAGAGCTTCGGCCCGATCTCGCTCGGCCGCGCCCTGGAGGTCTCCTGCGACACCGTCTTCTACGGCCTCGCCGACAGGGAGTGGAAGAAGGACGGCGGCATCAACCCGAAGAAGGGCGAGCCCAAGGACTACTTCTTCAAGGCCGCCCACCAGTTCGGCCTCGGCAAGGAGACCGGCGTCGACCTGCCCAACGAGGTCACCGGCCGCGTCCCGGACCGCCAGTGGAAGGAGAGCTACTGGAAGGCCAACAAGGACGCCTGGTGCAAGACGGGTAAGAAGGACGGCAGTTACGTTGAGAAGATCGCGTACGAGAACTGCCTCGAAGGCAACAAGATGCGCGAGGGTGACGAGATCAACTACTCCATCGGCCAGGGTGACACCCTCGTCACGCCGATCCAGGAGGCCGTGATCTACGGCGCGCTCGCCAACGGCGGCACCATGTACCAGCCGACCATCGGCAAGGCGATCGTCAGCCCCGACGGCAAGACCGTCCAGGACATCAAGCCGAAGGCCAAGGGCAAGCTGCCGGTCAACAAGGCGGCGCTCAAGGGCATGGACGAGGCCCTCGCGGGCGTGGTCACCCGTGGTACCGCCGCCTGGAAGTTCGGCGGCTGGCCGCAGGACAAGATCGCGCTGCACGCCAAGACGGGTACTGCCGAGGTCTACGGCAAGCAGACCACGTCGTGGTTCTCCACGTACAGCAAGGACTACACGGTCGTCATGACGATCGCCCAGGCCGGTACGGGATCCGGCGCCTCCGGTGAGGCCGTGCGCAACATCTACAACGCGCTGTATGGCGTCCAGTCCGACGGCTCGATCGACAACAAGAAGGCCCTGCTGCCCACCCCGGAGAAGAGCCTGCCGAAGATCCAGTCCGACGGCTCGATCGACGCCCCGGCCATTTCCAAGGACCCGGCCAAGGACCAGCACGCCAGTGCGTCCCCCTCACCCGGGGCCACCGACCAGCAACTGCCCGCCGGTACGACGCCGTCGCCGACCGACAGCAACCGCGATACCCGTAGGCGCACGGCCCGCCCGAAGAAGAGGCGGAGGCTCCTGACATGACGACCGGAGCGACGCAGCGGCAGAGGAACCAGACATGACCAGAGTGACGAAGCGGCGGGGGAGGCTGACGTGACCGGAGCGAACAACTTCTCCGTCTCCGGATACGGACCCGAGCGTGCGCGCTGGACCCGCCTGTTCGCCCGCGACTCGCTCGCCCGCCGCCTCGACTGGCCGATACTCCTCTCGGCCATCGCGCTCTCGATGATCGGCTCGGCGCTCGTCTACTCGGCGACCCGCAACCGCACCGAGATCAACCAGGGCGATCCGTACTACTTCCTCATCCGCCATCTCATGAACACCGGCATCGGCTTCGGCCTGATGATCGGCACGATCTGGCTCGGCCACCGCACCCTGCGCACGGCCGTGCCGATCCTGTACGGCCTCTCGGTCTCCCTGATCCTGATGGTGCTGACCCCGCTGGGCGCGACGGTCAACGGCGCGCACGCCTGGATCGTCCTGGGCGGCGGCTTTTCCCTGCAACCGTCGGAGTTCGTGAAGATCACGATCATCCTCGGCATGGCGATGCTGCTGGCGGCGAGGGTCGACGCCGGTGACAAGCAGTACCCGGATCACCGCACGGTGCTGCAGTCCCTCGGCCTGGCCGCCGTCCCGATCATGATCGTCCTGCTCATGCCCGACCTCGGCTCGGTCATGGTCATGGTGATCATCATCCTGGGCGTACTGCTGGCGTCGGGGGCCTCCAACCGCTGGGTCTTCGGCCTGCTCGCCACAGGCGCTCTGGGCGCGATCGCCGTCTGGCAGCTCCACATCCTGGACGAGTACCAGATCAACCGCTTCGCCGCCTTCGCCAACCCCGACCTCGACCCGGCCGGCGTCGGCTACAACACCAACCAGGCCCGCATCGCCATCGGCTCGGGCGGCCTCTTCGGCACAGGCCTCGGCCACGGCTCGCAGACGACGGGCCAGTTCGTCCCCGAACAGCAGACGGACTTCGTCTTCACGGTCGCGGGCGAGGAGCTGGGCTTCGTGGGCGCGGGCCTGATACTGCTCCTGCTGGGCGTGGTCCTGTGGCGCGCCTGCCGCATCGCGCGCGAGACCACCGAGCTCTACGGCACGATCGTCGCCGCCGGCATCATCGCCTGGTTCGCCTTCCAGTCCTTCGAGAACATCGGCATGACCCTCGGCATCATGCCGGTCGCGGGCCTCCCACTGCCCTTCGTCTCCTACGGCGGCTCGTCGATGTTCGCGGTGTGGGTGGCGGTGGGGTTGCTGCAGTCGATCAGGGTGCAGCGGCCCATGTCGGCGTAGGGCGGGGTGGGGGTGGTGGGTCTTCGCCCCCTCCGCCCCTACCCGCAGCGTCCCTGGGGGCCGCTTTCAGGGGTGCGGGGAACTGCGCGACAAGCCCCACCCACCCGCAGCCGAAAGGCTGGTACGTGACGGGTAGGGGCGAAGGGGGCGAAAAACCGTTCCTTCCTGGCGGGCTCCGGCACTGCCATCCCGGCCCCGCTGCCACTAGATTCAGTTCATGGCGGACACAAAGCGCGAAATCGAGCGGAAGTACGAGGGCCCCCCGGCCGGCGACGACGCCGACCTGCCGGACCTGACCGGCGTCTCCGGAGTCTCCGGCGTCATCGACAAGGGCGTGGCCGAACTGGACGCCACCTACTACGACACGCCCGACCAGCGGCTCGCCGCAGCCTCCATCACCCTCCGCCACCGCACCGGCGGAGCCGACGCGGGCTGGCACCTCAAACTCCCCGTCTCCGAGGGCGTGCGTGACGAAGTCCACGCACCGCTCTCCGACGACCTGCCCCAGTCGCTGAAGGGCCTCGTACGCTCCCGCGTGCGCGATGCGGAACTCGTCCCCCTCGTCCGCCTGCGGTCGACCCGCGACATCCGCCACCTCGTGGACGCCGATGGCGCCCTGCTCGCCGAGGCCAGCCTCGACCGCGTCCGCGCCGAGCGGCTCAGCGGTGACGAGGGCACCGCCGAGTGGACCGAGATGGAGGTGGAGCTGGCCGACGACGGCGACCCGGCTTTCCTCGACAAGGTCGAGAAGAAGCTCCGCAAGGCCGGACTGCGCCGGTCCACGTCGCCGTCCAAGCTGGCCAGGGCGCTGGAGGAGACCGGCGGCAAGAAGCAGCACGAGACGATCGTGGAGCAGCCTCCGGCGACCGCCGGGGACCATGTACTCGCCTATGTCCGTGCCCAGCGCGACGCGATCGTGGAACTCGACCCAGCGGTCCGCCTCGAGGTGGAGGACTCCGTGCACCAGATGCGCGTCGCCACCCGCCGGATGCGCAGCACCTTCCGCTCGTACGGCAAGGTCCTGGACCGTGCCGTCACCGATCCGATCGCGGACGAGCTGAAGTGGGTTGCCGGCGAGCTGGGCGTCGACCGCGACCAGGAGGTACTCACCGAGCGGCTCACGGCGGCGCTCGACGAGCTGTCGCACGCCCTGGTCGTCGGCCCGGTCCGCAACCGCGTGGAGACCTGGTCCCGTGATCGGCGCAGCGGCTCCAGGGACCGGCTGATCGCCGTACTGGACGGCAAGCGGTACCTGGACCTGCTCTCCGCGCAGGACACGCTCCTCGCGGAGCCCCCCCTGCGCCAGGCGGCCGCGAGCGATCCGGAGAAGGTGCTCGCCAAAGCCGTACGGAAGGAGTTGAAGAAGGTCTCCGCCCTGGTGGAGCAGGCCCTCGACCTGCCGCCCGGCACCGACCGCGACCACGCGATGCACGAGGCCCGCAAGAAGGCCAAGCGCACCAGGTACGCGGCGGAGGCTGCGGCTCCCGCGCTGGGCAAGCCCGCCGAGTCCCTGGTCAAGTCGATGAAGTCATTGCAGAGTCTGCTCGGCGAACACCAGGACAGCGTCATGGCCCGTGACAGTCTGCGCGAAATCGCGGAGCTGGCGTACGCGGCGGGAGAGAGCTCCTTCACGTACGGGGTGCTGTACGGGCGCGAGGAGCAGCGGGCGGCGGCGGTCGAAGCCGCGCTGCCGGAGGCCTGGGAGGCCATCGAGGGGCAGGGAGCGGTCTGACGGTCCGGGGGGTCCCTCCGGCCGCGTTACGCTAGATGGTCACCCCTGTCAGCTCACGAAGGTTCGCGAGATGCCTGCCGAATCCGCTGTGTCGGTCTTCCCGCAGCTCGAAGCTCTGCTCCCGCATGTGCAGAAGCCGATCCAGTACGTCGGCGGAGAGCTCAACTCCACGGTCAAGCCCTGGGACGCCTGTGACGTCCGCTGGGCGCTGATGTACCCCGACGCCTACGAGGTGGGGCTGCCCAACCAGGGCGTCATGATCCTCTACGAGGTACTGAACGAGCGCGAGGGCGTCCTCGCCGAGCGCACGTACAGCGTGTGGCCGGACCTGGAGGAGCTGATGCGCGAGCACCGGGTTCCCCAGTTCACGGTGGACAGCCACCGCCCGGTGAAGGCCTTCGACGTCTTCGGCCTGTCCTTCTCCACGGAGCTGGGCTACACGAACATGCTGGCGGCGCTGGACCTGGCCGGGATCCCCCTGGAGTCCAAGGACCGAACGCTCGACGACCCGATCGTGCTGGCCGGCGGCCACGCGGCCTTCAACCCCGAGCCGATCGCCGACTTCATCGACGCGGCGATCATCGGCGACGGCGAGCAGGCCGTGCTCGACATGACCGAGATCATCCGCGCCTGGAAGGCGGAGGGCCGCCCGGGTGGCCGCGAAGAGGTCCTCTTCCGCCTCGCGAAGACGGGCTCGGTCTACATCCCGGCCTTCTACGACGTCGAGTACCTCTCCGACGGCCGTATCGCCCGCGTCGTCCCGAACAAGTCGGGCGTCCCGTGGCGCGTGTCCAAGCACACGGTCATGGACCTCGACGAGTGGCCGTATCCCAAGCAGCCGCTGGTCCCGCTGGCCGAGACGGTCCACGAGCGCATGTCGGTCGAGATCTTCCGCGGCTGCACGCGCGGCTGCCGCTTCTGCCAGGCGGGCATGATCACGCGCCCCGTGCGCGAGCGCTCGATCACCGGCATCGGCGACATGGTGGAGAAGGGCCTGAAGGCAACGGGCTTCGAGGAGGTGGGCCTCCTTTCGTTGTCGTCGGCCGACCACTCGGAGATCGGCGACATCGCCAAGGGCCTGGCGGACAGGTACGAGGAAGACAAGATCGGCCTCTCCCTCCCCTCCACCCGCGTGGACGCCTTCAACGTGGACCTGGCGAACGAGCTGACCCGCAACGGCCGCCGCTCGGGCCTGACGTTCGCGCCGGAGGGCGGCAGCGAGCGCATGCGCAAGGTCATCAACAAGATGGTCTCGGAGGACGACCTGATCCGCACGGTCTCCACCGCCTACGGCAACGGCTGGCGCCAGGTGAAGCTGTACTTCATGTGCGGCCTGCCGACGGAGACCGACGAGGACGTCCTCCAGATCGCCGACATGGCGATGAAAGTGATCGCCGAGGGCCGCAAGGTCTCCGGGCAGAACGACATCCGCTGCACGGTGTCGATCGGCGGCTTCGTCCCGAAGCCCCACACCCCCTTCCAGTGGGCCCCGCAGCTTTCGGCGGAGGAAACGGACGCCCGCCTGGAGAAGCTGAGGGACAAGATCCGCGGCGACAAGAAGTACGGCCGCTCCATCGGCTTCCGCTACCACGACGGCAAGCCCGGCATCGTCGAGGGCCTGCTCTCCCGCGGCGACCGCCGCATCGGCTCCGTCATCCGCGCGGTCTACGAGGACGGCGGCCGCTTCGACGGCTGGCGCGAGCACTTCTCGTACGACCGCTGGATGGCCTGCGCCGAGAAGACCCTCCCCGCCTTCGGCGTGGGCGTCGACTGGTACACGACCCGCGAGCGCACCTACGAGGAAGTCCTCCCCTGGGACCACCTCGACTCCGGCCTCGACAAGGACTGGCTCTGGGAGGACTGGCAGGACTCCCTCGACGAGACCGAGGTCGAGGACTGCCGCTGGACCCCGTGCTTCGACTGCGGCGTCTGCCCGCAGATGGACACGGCCATACAAATCGGCCCGACCGGCAAGAAGCTCCTGCCTCTGACGGTCAAGAACTCGGCGCCGGCGCCTAGCGGGCACTCGCACTGACGTGAGCGAGACACTCGATCGGGTGGTTGAGGCTTTGGCTGGGGCGAGTGAGGACGAGGTGGTCGCTGTGCTGACTGCTATGGGTCCGTCGAGCCGTCGGCTGCCAGTACTCCCGGTTGTACCGCACACGCCTCTGCCGGAGCCTAGGGGAGCCTCGGACATCCACTCTGAAGTGGAGTGGGTCTGAGCCTTCGCGACGCTGTGAGGCCTGCTGTAGACCTCGCGAAGCCCCCTTCGACTTGGAGGGGGCTCCGTCGTTTCTGGGTGGGGCTGGAGGCCTCGCAGGACATGGCGTCGCCGTGCTGTGCGCGCGCTGGGACCTGCGCGGACCACTGATTTGAGTCGCCCGTGGCAAGCGGATGTCCGGGACGGTGATTGCTGGATAAAGTCGGTTTGTCACAACTGGTTGCGGGGGCAACCAAAGTTTGGTCGGTGCTGCCGACGTCCTGGGGAGGGCCTGAGCGCATGAGTCGTCGCTCTGCTGGTTTCGTCAACACGTGGGCCGAGGCGCAGCGCACGCATCAGCGCCAGATCGAGGCCGAGCAGAGACGGCGTCGAGAGGAAGACCGAGCGGCGCGTGCCCACCAGCGACGAGCGGCCCAGGAGTACCGGGAGTACCGGCAGGCGGAGGCCAGGCGACGGACCGAGGAGCTGGACGCACAGGTCGCGACACTGCAGGGGCTTCTGACCGAAGGATGCCGGGCGCCGGCTTTCAGTGCAGCGTCCTTGATGAGTGTGGAAAACATCCCGCCGTTCGACCCGGGCCCGCTCGCGTGGCCCGTCCGCATGCCTGACCAGAATCAGTACCGGGCGCAGGGCGGCTGGACGGCCAACCGGCGTGCACAGGCGGAGGCCGAGGCACGGGCCCGTTTCGAGCACGACTGGCACCAGGCACAGGCTGCCGAAGCGCAACGGCAACAGCAACTGGCCGCCTTCCAGAGGGACTACGAGCAGAGGGCCGAGGCGCAGAGAGCCGAGGTGCGACGGCACAACGCGAGCATCACCGAGGTGACGGCAGGTGTCAGGCGGGGTGACCCTGACCTTGTGGTCGAGTACTTCTCCGCCGCCCTCTACGCGTCGACCGCCTGGCCTGAAGGCTTTCCCCGGCAATTGGCGGCCGCCTTCGATCCGGCGGCCAGGCAGTTGGTGCTGAACTGGGAGCTGCCGGGTTACGACGTCGCGCCGGAGGCCAAGGCGGTGAAGTACGTACCGGCCCAGGACCAGGACAAGGAGACGGCGCGCCCCGTGACGCAGCGCCGTGCACTGTATCGAGAGGTACTGGCGCAGAGCGTGCTGCTGGTTCTGCACCAGCTCTTCGCTGCGGATGAGCACGGCATTGTGGATTCGGTGGCGTTGAACGGCTTCGTTGACGCCCCCGACCCCGCGACCGGTAGGCAGTCCCACATCTACCTGGCCACCGTCATGGCTCAGCGAGCCGCCTTCACGGACTTGTACTTGGAACAGGTGGACGCGACCAGCTGCCTGACGGAGGCACTTCGGGGGCAGCTCACGACCCGTCCTGACCAGCTCACCTCGGTGCGGCCGAGTCGGCAGCCCGAGGAGGTCGGGAATCAGGTCGTCACCCATGGCGGCGGGGGCGAGGAGCCGGACCTGTACGACATGGATCCGATCGCGTTCGAGGCCCTCGTCGCCGACCTGTTCCGTGCCATGGGTATGCAGGCAGTGACGACGCAGCGTTCGAACGACGGTGGCGTGGACGTCGACGCGCTGGACCCGACTCCCATCCGGGGCGGCAAGATCGTCGTCCAGGTGAAGCGCTACCGCAACACCGTGCCGCCTACCGCGGTACGCGACCTGTACGGCACGGTCCAGGACGCGGGCGCCAACAAGGGCGTTCTGGTGACGACGTCGGGATTCGGCCCCGGTTCGCACACCTTCGCCCGCGGCAAGCCGCTGGAGCTGATCTCGGGCGGCGAACTCGTAGACCTGCTGCACCGGCACGGGCTCCGTGGACGTCTGGGAGAAGGTGGGAGACCGGCTCCCGCGCAGCCCGCGCCGCCCGGGCCCGCGACTCCGCCTGATGACTACAACGTGCTCGGCATGATGTGGTCCGGCAACGTCGCGTTGGACGTCTGTGCACTGGTCTGCACGGGGAACCGGGTCCTCAGCGAGGACCACTTCGTCTTCTTCAACAACCCGCAGACACCGGATGGTTCGGTACGTGCGGTGCCGGCCTCGGCGCCGGACAAAGCGGCGATCAGAGTCGCCTTCGACGCGCTGCCGCAGGGCGCTGACCGGTTCGTCCTGGTCGCGGCCGTGGACCCTGAGGTCAATCCGGACGCGGATCTTTCCGGCTTCACTGATGCCTGTATCCGGTTGCTCGACCGGTCGATGAGCGACCTCGACCGACTTGAGGTCTCTGACGGCCGCGCAGGCGAAACGGCGTTGGTCCTCGGTTCTTTCCGCCGCAGGTCAAGTGGCGACTGGGACTTTGTACTGGGCGGAAAGGGCTACAGGGGAGGCCTGGAGGAGCTCGTCCAGGATTACGGCATCGAGGTGGAGTAGCCCGGGTGATGTCGTGACTATTGCTGCGCCTGCCGGCAGATGGACACGGCCATACAAATCGGCCCGACCGGCAAGAAGCTGCTGCCGCTGACGGTCAAGAACGCTGGTCCGGCGCCCGCATCGAGTGGTCACACGCACTGACGTGAGCGGGGCACTCGATCGGGTGATTGAGGCGCTGGCGGGGGCTAGCGAAGAGGAGGTGGCTGCGCTGATGGCTGCGGCGGGTGTTCCGCGTCCGCGTCGGCCGGTGCTGTCGGCCTCCTCCCGTACGCCTTTGCCCATGCTGGGGAGTAGGGCAGCCATTCAGTCGGAGGTGGAGTGGGTTTAGCGATCTCTCCGTGAGAGCCTTTGCGGTATGGGGGATGCGCCGGCTGGACCGGCCGTCCGAAAGTTTCTGGCGGCGTTCCGTGTCGGTGACGTCTGCCACGGGACGGTCGCTGCGGTTTCTCGGTCTGAGATATCGGTGATCCTGGACGGCTTCACCGCCCAGCCGCTCGGGACGGTGTGGCCGTTGGACGGTTCCTGGCATCGGCGCTTCGCGGACGTTGCTGTGGTCGGGCAGAGGATCACCGGTGAGGTGACTGCTGTGGATCTGGATGCGGGCCGGGTGCGGCTGTCGACGGCGGCCACTGAGAACCCGGAGCTCTGGGCGTTCCTCAAGCGGCTTCGTCGTGGTGAGTTCCTGGCCGGCACGGTGGCGGCGATCGAGCGGTTCGGCGTCTTCGTGGCGTTGGATGAGGGCCCTGAGCATCCGGTGTATCCCGGCGTCGGCTTCATCACCTATCCCGAGCTGTCCTGGCGTCGTTTCGAGGCGGCGTCCGATGTCGTTGAGGTCGGGCAGCGGGTGTCGTGCGAGTTCTTGCAGTTCGACACATGGAACGGGGAGGCTCGGCTGTCCCTGCGGGCGATGCGGCCGGACCCCTTCTTGGTGTTCGCCGAAGGCATCGTGGTGGGCCAAAGACTGAGCGGGCGGGCGACCAAGCTGGTCCCGTTCGGCGTCTTCGTACAGGTCGCCGATGGCCTTGAGGGCCTGGTGCATCTGTCTGAGCTGAGCTCGGTGCCCGTGGCGGCGCCAGAGGATGTCGTACAGATCGGCGATCAGCTGACGGTCGTCGTCACGGACATCGACCTAGAGCGACGCCGACTGTCGCTCTCTCGGCGGCAAGCCTGAGCGGTTGCGGTTCGGACCGTGCCCGCAGATGGATACGTTCAGTTGCGGTGAGAGTTGAGTGATCAGCCGAGCGAGCAAGGTGGACTCGCTCCTTGGCGGCAAGAACGTCCCTGATGCTGTCCGGCACCGACCGCGGCTCTTCATCACCCTCACCGCTCCGTCGTTCGGGCCTGTTCACCGTGCTGGGGAGCGCTGCCGACCCCGTTTCGCGACGGCGGGCGGTGCGAGCACGGACAGCCCCTCGGCTGCGGTGCCGTACACGACGTGACTGATTCCGCCGTCGGGCAACCTGTCTGCGCCGACTGCTACGACTACGCGGCACACGTTCTCTGGCGCACGCATGCGGGCAAGCTCTGGGACCGCTTCGTCATCGGCGTCCGACGCCAACTCGCCTCGGCGGTGGGACTGGCGCAGTCCCGCTTCGCGGACCACGCACGGCTTTCCTTCGCGCGAGTCGCCGAGTATCAGAAGCGGGCTGCCGTCCATGTGCACGCTGTCGTGCGCCTCGACGGCCCGGCCGGACCGAGCGACGAACCCCCGCTTTGGGGATCCGTGGACCGACTCATCAATGCTGTACGAGGATCCGCACAACGGGTCGTGCTTCGCACCTCTCACAGTCCCGCCGTCGGCGAACTCGACCTTCGCTGGGGCGCCCAAATCGACGCCCGTCCTCTGCGCGCCGGCGGCCCCGGCTCGGACGACGACGCCGTGGCCCCGTACGTCGCGAAGTACGTCACCAAGGGCGCAGGTGAGACAGGCGCCGGCACCGACTACCGGCTGACCACCTGGGACGACATAGGCGCGGCGCGTGTCACCGACCATGTACGGGCGCTCATGCGTACCTGCTGGTGCCTTGGAGGTCTTCCCGAGTACGCGCCGCTGCACCTGCGTTCGTGGGCTCATTCACTCGGCTACCGGGGGCACATCCTCACGAAGTCCCGTGCGTACTCGACGACTTACGCAGCGCTGCGTGCCGAACGTGCCCATCACGTGAGCTTCCCGCAAACCCCCGGCACGGTCACTGATGCGCACTGGCGCTACGTCGGCTCCGGCCACACTTCCGGAGCCGCCCTGATCGCGGCTGGCATCGCCGAAGACCTCGAGTTGTCCCGGACATTCCACGCAGAGGCGGAGGAAGAGGGGGAGTGGAGCCGGTAAGAGCCGCAGCCAAGCATCACGCCGGGGCTCCCCGCAAGACTCCTTTGCCGCGGCTCTCGGCTGCCGAACGGAAGAGCACGATCGAGAGCGAGATCGTCATCGTGGACGCCGACGGCACGGAGAGACTATTCGATCTGTCAACGTGGTTCGGCGGAAGCCGAGTCCGGAGTGATCAAGACGCGTAATTGGCCAGGCAGGGCGAGCGAAGGGAGGCCGGTCCTTTTCAGAGAGCATCTGATCAATCGACCCAAGCCGGCAACCCGTCCCCGCCCGCACGCTGTGCGCCCGCCACTGGACCATGGCGCGACCGACGGCGTGTAGGTCCACCAGCCCGCCCATCGCCTGGCGCGTCCGCGCCGCCAGAAAGCTGCACCCGATCCGCGACTTCGCTCTACCGCGCATACGGCGGGTGCGATGCCGACCAACCTAATTTTGGGCCTAGCGGAAGCCGGAGGAGCAGAAGCTGGGTCTGCATTCTGATCGCCTCTTCTCTCCGGCAACCGCCTGTCGCCTTATACGTCTTCTCGCCGAGATAGGTGCAGCCAAGGCCAGGTGCGGAAAATGCGTCCCGAATGACTCTGCCTAATCCCTGTCGATCCGTTCGTTTGCCACGTCTCTGACTTCACTCCACGGATCGGATCGGAGTCTTTCGAGCACGGCTCTGGGCGTCCGCTTGTGGCGAGCGACCGCCAACCTCACAGACTCATCAGGATCCATCGCCATTTCCGTCAGTACCTCAGAGGGCAACTTGCGCTTCATGGCCACCATGAATCTCACGTTGGAGTCGGGGTCCGCCGCAAGCACCCGAAGAATCTCAAGAGGCACCGTCTTATTCTGCGCCACCCAGACGCGAGTGTCCGGATGGCGCTCGACGAGCTCTGTCCACACTTCCAGGGCTGCCGACTCGACGCTCGCCCGTCGCTGTTCGTCGGGGTCCTCGCTGAAGCGCAGCTGGATGAACTCTTCGGCTGACTGGATCACCTTCCAACGCCCCTCAGCTGGCTCCAGGGGATGAATCGACCGACCTCGCCCTTCCACTTGTCGTACATGTAGTCACCGTACTTGTCCGCGTCCCGGACCCACTCCAGTCCCTTCTTGGTCTCCTTGAACACCTTGAAGGCCGACTGTGCAGTTTTTCCGTGGTTGGCCACATCAGCGGTCCACCACAGGCCGTCCGAGGTGCTCTTGTAGAACGTCGTATTAAACGGCCCACCCTTCATGATCTTCGAGGAACCTTCGGCAGTGAGGTGCCATAGGCCACGCCCGACGACTTCCGCGCCCTCAGCGGCAAGGCGCTTGCCTCCGCCCTGGACGGGAAACGGCACCATGCTTGCGTAGAGCCCGAAGTTGTACACCTTCGGGCATGTCGGCTGGACGCCAGTGATGTAGCCGAAGGTGCCGAAGGTGAAGCCGTCAACGAAGCCTAGGCCCGCCTGGCCCACTACGTTGACAGCCCCGTTCGTCAAGGTGTCAGAGAGGGCTTTGGCCTCCTGGGCGGCAGCGGACTTCTGAGCTGCCTCGCGGTCTTCCTTCTGGCAGTTGTTGTTCCATCCCCAATTGCCGGTGAAGGCGTCCTTCAGCTGAGTGGTGACACTGCACATGCCGCTGGGGTCGGTGCGGCTGGTCGGCATGTTCTCGACGTAGGCGTAGGGCTGGGTGTACGCCGTGTCTTGTTCGGGGACGTAAGGATCCCGTGTGCTGAAGCGTCCTGTGCCCGGGTCGTAGTTGCGAGCCCGCAGGTAGTAGCCCGCAGCGCTGGTTGTCGGCTCTTTGTACTCCCCGGTGAAGGTGAACCTGTTGACTGGCGGGCTGGCCGCGATGTTCGTGGTGGTCAGCTCGCCGAAGGCGTTGTAGTCGTACGCGGTTTGTGCGGCGCCGGCCGAATCGGTGATGTCGGTGACGGAACCGAGCAGGTCGTGGTGGTAGTAGAAGGCACCGGATCCGGTGGTCTCAGCCTGGATCTGGTCACCCGGGTTGTACTGGTAATCGGCGATGAGGCTCCCGGATCCGTTGGATTCGGTCGCAACGCGTGGCAAGTCGTCGCCGTAGTTGATGTCCCACGTGGTGGTGCGTAGTGCTGCGCCGTTCTTGGTCGCTTGGGTGCGCAGGCCGTCTGCGTCGTATGTGAATCCGTAGTTTGCGGAGCTGGTGGTGACGCCGGTCAGGCGGTCTTCGGCGTCGTAGCCAAAGGTAGTGCTGCCCGCTTTGGTCTGGTTGCCGTCGGCGTCGTAGTCGTATGGCGTGGTGGACGTACCAGTAACCGTCTGCGCGATGCGGTCGGCGTTGTCATAGCTGTAGTTGGTGATCGCCCCACCGGAGGCGGTGCGCGTCTTGCGGTTGCCGACCTTGTCGTAGGTGTAGGTGTCCGTAGGTTCACCGGCAGGGCATGCCGCGGCCTTGGTGGCGGAGGTGCATTCCGTGAGCAGGCGGCCGACCTGGTCATAGGTGTAGTACGCGGACTTGGCGCTGCTCCCGTGGGCCTTGTCCACGCGCCAGGGCTGTCCCGTGGGATCGAGTTCCGCGTGCCAGGACGAAAGGACGCTGGTGCTCTTGGCACTGGTGACGTCGGTCAGTCGGCCCGCGCGGTCGTAGGTTCGCGTCTCCTGGTGACCGTTGGCGGTCGGCAGTGTGACGCGTGAGAGCTGGCGTGCGGCGGTGTACCCGTAGGTGGTCTTCAGTCCGTCGGTAGTGCTGGAGTCCCTGTTGCCGTCGGAGGTGTAGGTGAAGGTGGTGGTGCGCCCATCGGGGTAGGTGCGCCCGGTGAGCTGGCCCGCGTCGTCGTAGGTGTAGCTGAAGCCCTGGGCCTGGCCCTTCGTGATGACCGACTTGAGACGAGAATCCTTGTAGTACTCGAGTGTGCGGGTTCCCGTGGTGTCCGTGATGGTCTTGCGTGTGCCGTCCGCGTTGTAGGTGAAGGAAACGCTGGGTGTGCCGTCCGAGTACACCGTCGAGTCCGGCCAGTTGTTCGCGTTGTATGTGGTGGTCGCCAACGTGCCCCGTGCGTTGGTGACCGTGTCGTGGTTTCCGTCCGGATCGTAGCCGTAGGTGACGGTGTGGTTGAGTGGATCGGTGATCGACTTCAGCCGATGTGCCGCGTCGTAGTCGTACGTGGTGGTGTGCTGGTTGTCGTCGGTGCGCGTCTTGACGTTGCCGGCCGTGTCGTACGCGTACGTCGTAACGCCGCCGTCTGCAGCAGTGATCGTCTTGAGTCGTGCGAGGGCGTCGTAGCCGTAGTCCGTTCTGTGCTGGTTGGCATCGACTTGCCCGCTGATCAGACCTCGGCTGTCGTACTCCGTGGTCTTGGTGTTGCCCAGCGGATCCGTGACGGTCGCCTTTCCGCCGGCCTCCGGATAGCGGTAATGGGTGGTGTATGACTCCGGGTCGGCACCCGCGGCTACGTCACCAACCGTCAACTCATCGGGGGCAGTGTGTCGGTGATCGACACCGCCACCAACACCGTCACCACCACCATCCCCGCCGGCAACGGCCCCTTCGGTGTGGCGATCGGCACCGTCACCACCGAGCGCACCCCGACCACCCTGAGCCTGAAGGTGAAGAAAGGGAAGGACGCCTGGGGCAACAACCGTGTCACTCTGAAGGCCAAGCTGACCACCGAGGGCCGGCCCCTTGAAGGCAAGACCATCGACTTCACCACCGACTCCACCCTGCGGTGCACCGAGACGACCGACAGCAACGGCAAGGCCACCTGCAAGGTCCCGGGCAAGCAGGACAAGAAGACCTGCTACACCGCTACGTTCGCCGGTGACGACACCTACGAGGCCTCCAGCGCCACCGTCTGCAAGAGGATCCACTATGGCAAGTCCGACGCCTGGCCAGGACTGCTCGACCCGACCGACGTCGATGACGATGTGACCGACAAGGTGCAGCCCGCCATGGCCTCGGCAGGTCTGTCGGACCGAGACCACCGGTAGTCGCTTGCCCGATGGCGTACGGACCAGGCACAGGGAGTCCATGACGACCTGGTCCGTACACCCCGGCCGCCTCGACACCGCAACCGCCTTGGCAACAGGGCCCCGAACGGCACTTCGTAGAGCGAGAGGCCTTCCTGGCGCGGGCGTCGAGCGCAGGCCAAGGTCAGCCAACTGACACCGCCCATCGGTGTTCCGGTCCGGTGGGGTTCATCCCGTAGGTCGCCTGGTTGGTGACAACGGCGAGGATCCTGCTTGCCGCCATGGTCCCTCCCTGCTCGTCTCGGGCTCGGTGGTCAGGCCTGCTCGGTGGGGCGTACGAGCATCTCGTTGACGGCGACGTGCCGGGGGCGGGTGGCGATGTAGCCGATGGCGTCGGCGATGTCCTGGCTCTGCAGCCGCTCGATGTCGCCCAGGCCGGCGACGATCAGCTGCTGGACGACTTCCGAGTTGTGGGTGCGCAGTTCGGTGTCGACGCTGCCCGGCTCGACGACGGACACGCGGACGTGCTGGCGTCCCAGTTCCTGGCGCAGTGCCTCGCTGAAGCCTCCGACGCCGAACTTGGTGGCGCTGTACACGGCGGACATGGCGAAGGCGGTGCGGCCGTTCACCGAGCTGATGTTGATGATGTCGGCGACCTGGCGCGGCGCGTCGGCGGCGGCCTTGACCAGGTGGGGGACGGCCGCGTGGGTGGTGTACATCAGGCCCATGAGGTTGATGTCGATCATGCGCTGCCAGTCGTTCAGGTCCGCGCCGGGGGTGGGCCCGAGGAGCATGAGGCCGGCGTTGTTGACCAGGATGTCCAGGCGGCCAAGGTCCTCGACGGTCCGCTCGACCGCTTCCGCGGCGGCCTGGGCGGTGGTGATGTCGGCGGGCACGACCAGAGCCTTCCCGCCCTCCTCGGAGATTTCCGCGGCGAGGCCGGTGAGCCGGTCCTCGCGCCGGCCGACCAGGGCCACGGAGGCGCCCTCGCGGGCGAGCTCCAGCGCTGTGGCGTGGCCGATGCCGCTGGAGGCCCCGGTGACCAGGGCGACGGTTCCTTCAAGACGACGAGTCATAGTTCAAGCCTTTCGATACGAGGCACGGCCACCTTGCTGCGGACCGCGCGGGATAAGGGGAATACGGCCCTGCTGGTGGGGCCGTACGGGGTGGAGGCCGCTCAAGGCCGGGCCGAGGGCACAATGGGGAAGTGAGCATCACTGGGCAGAAGACCACCGACGCCGCACGTCACGGGACCAAGACTGCGGGAGACCTGCCGCCTCGCGAGCGCCTCGTGCAGGCCGCGTCGCGGCTGTTCTATTACGAGGGTGTCCGCGCGATCGGCGTGGAGCGGCTGATCGCCGAGGCCGGGGTGACGAAGGCGACCTTCTACCGGCACTTCGCCTCCAAGGACGACCTGGTCGTGGCCTATCTGCTGACCAAGGACGCCTACTACAAGGAGGTGGCCGAACCGCTGGCCGCCGCGCATCCGCCCGCGGAGGCGATCGACCTGATCTTCGAGGCGATCGCCGAGCACGCCCGCGAGCGCGGCTTTCGCGGATCGCCGTTCCTGAACGCGGCCGCCGAGTACCCGGACGCCACCCATCAGGTCCGCGGCCTGGTGGCGTCCCACCGGGACTGGATCCGCACCCTCTTCCAGGAACTGCTCACCCGGCTCGGCCACGCCGCCCCGGAGTCGGCCGCCGGCGCGCTGCTGATGCTGTACGACGGCGCGATGGCCGCCGGCTACCTGGACGACTCGACGGCCGCCCACAAGACCCTGCTGAACGCGGTCCGGCTGATCCGATCGGGCGGCTGACCCCACCGAGGCCGCGGGAAACACCGGCCCTCTGTCGGACCCCGGCCAGGCCGGGGCGCGGGTTGCTTTCATGGAACCTTTTGATCTCTCTTCGACGTGCGCCGGGGACCCACTGGCAGTTCCCCGGCTGGAGGCAGTCCCGCCCGGAAGGCCATCCTTCAAGAGGTAGGAAGACCGGTCGTTCTACCTGTCGACGATAACCCCCCTTGGCGTCCGCATGCCACTGGTCGAGCCACTTGTGGGATCCCTCACTGGTCCGCCGCTGTTCTCGCCGTCGGTCCAGAGGGCCATCCATGACGCGCAGCTCACAGACATGCGGCGGCGGTCGCTGTACAGCAGCGGAGTTCTCCAACCGCTACAGCCGAAGGTGGCTGTCAAAGGCCGTCGATGCCCCATTGGCCAGTGCCCTGGACTGCAATCGTCGTCCGGCCGAGAGTTCGGGACGAAGACGTCGTGGTGCGTTTCGTGGCCCAAGAACGCTGCGTCGACGGCCGCGTCGAGTGGTCATGCGCACTGACGTGGGCGAGGCACTCGAAGGGGTGACTGAGGCCCTGCGGGGGTGAGTGAGGAGGAGGCGGGCGCTGTTGGCGCCTCGCGTCCTCGCCCCCAGGTGTTGGCGTCCTCCTCCCGGGCGCCGTTGCCAGGCCCTGGAGGCGTCTCGCAGATCGCGTCAGAGGTGGAGTGGGTCTGAGGGCCGTTCCAGGCTCTTGGGCGGCTGTGTGATCGGTAAAGCCCCCTTCCCGATGGGGAGGGGGGCTCGCTGGCCTGGAGTTCGTGAGTCTGGCCCTGTGGGTCCGGTAACCGCGGCTGAGTCATCAACAACCGCAACTGACCCTCAGCAGCCGTCTATAGCCGATTGACCAGCCCGTTAGACCTCAGTGACCACCCAGCCGAGAGTTCGGGACGAAGAGGCTGTGCCAGACCCGCACAAGCGCGGCACCCACTTGCTGGGCGTCGGCGACGCCGGGCGATGGTCACCCCGTCGTGCACCGGCGGCATCACCGAGCCCACCCGCTCATCTGCCGTGATCAGTTCAGCCGCCAGGGCCCGAGCCGTAGAGCGCAGCGATGTCCTTGGACGTCGCCCACCGGCTGTAGGTGGGCGACTGAGGCCAGCCCTCGGGCGAGTCCTGCCATTCCTCCTGCCGTCCGTACGGTAGGACATCGATCAGCGCGAAGGTGTGACTGAGCTGCTCGGTACCCCGACCGTTGGTGTGCCAGGTGCGATAGACGGTGTCGCCGTCGCGCAGGAACACGTTGACCGCGAATCCTCCGTCGGGCGGTGCGCCGACGTCGGACCCGAATGAGCTGTTGGCAGTCGAGTACCACGCCATCTGGTTGCCGACCCGCTGCTTGTAGGCGAGTGCCTCTTTGATCGGGCCCTGGGTGACGATGACGAATCGCGCATCGTAGTTGTCCAGGAACTCCAGGCGGGTGTACTGCGAGGTGAACCCCGTGCAGCCCGGGCACTGCCATTCCTTGCCGGCGAACCACATGTGGTTGTAGACGATCAGTTGCCTCTTGCCTGCGAAGACGTCCGCCAGCCGAACGAGGCCGTCCTCGCCCTCGAGGGTGTAGTCGGGCATCTCGACCATCGGCAGGCGACGACGTTCGGCTGCGATGGCGTCGAGCTCCCGCGTCGCGGCCTTCTCCCGGGCGCGCAGTGCCTCGAGCCGGCGCTCCCAAGTTGTGGCGTCGACGACGGGTGGTAGTGCGTGGGTGGTCATGGTCCCCTCACAGAGCTCGTGCGCAGTTTTCGCTTGTGCAGAGGTAGACCCCACCGGGCTCCGGAACTCATCGGTCGCCCGGCCGACGAGGCAGCAGGATGCCCAAAACTCGGCATCACCACTGGTAAGGAGGCTTAGGAAGGCGACAGAGGGCCTCCGCCCTCTTCAAGTCCTCCAAGAGCCACCGGGCGGTTACGGGTGGCTGCCTGCCCGCAGATGGATACGTTCACACAAGGCTGTCCGGGTCAGTTCTGGCAGCCGCAGCCTGCTGCGGTCTTCGCCTCTGTGACCGTGACACCGGGGTCGGCCGAGGTTTCGGCGGTTGTGCAGCAAGCGTTGACGCCGCAGCACGCATCGGCCGACCGGGTCGTGTGGGACGCCTGCGTCTCGGTCTGTGGCTTGGTGGCGCGGACGATGGCGGAGTGCATGCTGTCGGCCACGAGGTGCGTAGAGGTGATCTCGACGTTCACGAACCCTGCCGCCTCAAGGCCTTCGCGGTACTCGGTGAACGACAGGGCGCCCGCGATGCAGCCGACGTAGTCGCCGCGTTCCGCGCGCTGCTCGGGTGTCAGGGTGTCGTCGGCGACCACGTCGGAGACACCGATGCGGCCGCCGGGCTTCAGGACGCGGAACGTCTCGGCGAACACCGCCGCCTTGTCGGTCGACAGGTTGATCACACAGTTGGAGATCACCGCGTCGATGGTGTTCGCAGGGAGCGGGATGGCCTCGATGGTGCCCTTGAGGAACTCGACGTTCGTCGCGCCTGCCTTCTTCGCGTTGGCCAGGGCGAGTTCGAGCATCTCGTCGGTCATGTCGAGGCCGTATGCCTTGCCGGTGGGGCCGACGCGACGGGCCGAGAGCAGGACGTCGATGCCGCCGCCGGAGCCGAGGTCGAGGACGCGTTCGCCTTCGTGGAGATCGGCAACGGCGGTCGGGTTGCCGCAGCCCAGTGAGGCAGCGACGGCCTCGGCAGGCAGGGCGTCGCGCTCGTCGGCGGCGTAGAGGGTGGAGCCGAAGTTCTCGTCTGCCTCGACCGGCTGCGGCCCGCAACAGGCGGTGCCGCCCTCGGTCACCTTCACGGCTGCGGCGGCATACCGCTGGCGGACGGTCTCGCGCAGTTCAGTGGACTGCTCGCTCATGGCTCACTCCTGGATGACGGGGCATGGCAGGCCCCGGAAGGGCTTGTATTGACGTCCATTGATGCAACCTTGCGCCTTGGATCGAAAAACGTCAACATAGAGGCATGTCGAAACAAGAGCTCGCGGTGATCGGCCAGGACACGGATGGCGCCTGCTGTCAGGGACTGGCCTCCGCCCCGCTGGCCGAGGATCAGGCCGTCGAACTGGCGAAGGCGTTCAAGGCGCTGGGGGACCCGGTGCGGCTGCGGCTGCTCTCGATGATCGCTTCGAGGGAGGGCGGCGAGGTGTGCGTGTGTGAGCTGACGCCCGCGTTCGAGCTGTCCCAGCCGACGATCTCCCACCACCTCAAGCTGCTGCGGCAGGCCGGACTCATCGACTGTGAGCGTCGTGGAACCTGGGTCTACTACTGGGTGTTGCCCGGCGTCCTGGACCGGCTGGGCGCATTCCTGACCACTCCTGAGCCCGCTGGGGTGACCTCGTGAGCGCGTCGCTTGGGCGGCGTGCCGTGGCCGAACTGGTGGGGACGGCCGCGCTGGTCGCGGTGGTGGTCGGATCCGGTATCCAGGCGACTGAGCTGTCACGGGACGTCGGCGTGCAGTTGCTCGCGAACTCGCTCGCCACCGTTTTCGGCCTGGCCGTGCTGATCACGCTGCTCGGGCCGGTCTCCGGGGCCCACTTCAACCCGGCAGTCACCCTGGCCGCCTGGTTCACCGGACGGAAAAGCGGCGACGGGATGACCGCACGCGAAGTAGCCGCGTACGTCCCTGCCCAGATCGTGGGCGCCATCGGCGGCGCGGTGCTGGCCGACGCGATGTTCGCCGAACCGTTGGTGACGTGGTCCACGCACGACCGCTCCGCCGGCCACCTGTGGCTGGGCGAGATCGTGGCAACCGCCGGGCTCATCCTGCTGATCTTCGGCCTGACCCGAACCGATCGCGCCCACCTCGCATCAGCTGCGGTGGCGTCCTACATCGGGGCCGCGTACTGGTTCACGTCCTCCACATCGTTCGCGAACCCGGCGGTGACGGTCGGCCGGGCCTTCACTGACACGTTCGCGGGGATCGCCCCGGCCTCCGTCGTCCCGTTCATCGCCGCGCAACTGGTCGGTGCCATGGTCGGCCTGGGCCTGCTGGCGGCGGTGTTCGGCCGACCGGCGCCCGCTGAGACAGACGTCGTCGTCCCTCACGGTGAGACCGAACTCGCCCCGTCCGCTCCCTGAGCCCACCTCCTCCCTGGAAAGACACCTGCCATGAGCACTGCCACCCCGCGTCCGTCCGTGCTGTTCGTCTGCGTCCACAACGCCGGGCGGTCCCAGATGGCCGCCGCGTTCCTCACCCACCTCGCGGGCGACCGGGTCGAAGTCCGCTCGGCGGGCTCCGCTCCCGCCGGCACGGTCAACCCGGCGGTCGTCGACGCGATGAAGGAAGCCGGCATCGACATCTCCGCCGAGACACCGAAGGTGCTGACCGTGGAAGCCGTGCAGGCATCCGACGTCGTGATCACCATGGGGTGCGGCGACACGTGCCCGGTCTTCCCCGGTAAGCGGTACCTCGACTGGCAACTCGACGACCCGGCCGGGCAGGGCGTCGACGCGGTCCGGCCGATCCGGGACGAGATCGAGCGGCGCATCCGCGGCCTGGTGGCCGAGCTGGCCGGCTGAGCGAGCAGCCCCTCTCTTGCGGCGCCGACGTTCGTCCTTCGATCGGCGCTGCGAACGGTCGGAAGGGAAGCTCTGGTGTCGCCGTGCCTCGCGTGATGGTCGAGATCCGTGCATGGAAGTCGCGAGAAGCGGTCTCGCGGGGGTACCGGGAGCGGAGTTCCCTGTCCAACTCGTTGGCGACCAAAAGCAGGGCGGGGAGCGACTTGCGGTCGGCGGCAAGGGCCGTTGTGCCCATGGCCACGGCCTCTTCTGTCATCTCGTAAAAGTCCCACTTGCCCGGGTCTCTTATGAAGTGGTGCTCGGGTTGGTCCGGGCCGGGCAGTCGGTCCAGCTCGCGCGCCTGGCGTCCAGGGAATCGCGGACAAGGCGGGCGTCTCCCGAGGGCAGGGAAGGGCCGGATCGCCGTCGTGCACCGTGGCGGCCACAGGGGGCGGCCGGCGCGCGGGCGTCACCCGGGCTGCCCGGTTGGGTGGCCGGCGGCTGTCCTGCTGCCCCTGCGCTGTTGCGGAGGTGAGTGGCCCGGCGTTGCAATCAAGTGTGAGGCACTTTGGCGGCGCCGAGTCCGCCGGCCGCCCCGCTCCCGGGACGGGGGCCGGCCGGAAGGGGCTCAAGAACAACGCCCTGGGCATGTTCTCCTCGGTGGTCATCGGGCTGGCCTCCACCGCCCCGGCCTACAGCCTCGCCGCAACGCTGGGCCTCATCGTGGCGGCGGTCGGCCTGCAGGCCCCGATCGTCACCATGCTGGCGTTCGTCCCGATGCTGCTGATCGCGTACGCCTTCCGGGAGCTCAACGCGAGCAACGCCGACTGCGGAACCACGTTCACCTGGGCAACCCGCGCCTTCGGTCCACGCACCGGCTGGATGGGCGGCTGGGGCATCATCGTCGCCAACGTCATCGTCATGGCGAGCCTCGCCAAGATCGCCGGTACCTACAGCTTTCGGTTGGTGGGCCTGAACGAACTGGCGGAGGACCGGCTGTGGACCACCGTGGCGGGCATCGTCTGGATCGCCGTGATGACCATGGTCTGCTACGTCGGCATCGAGTTCTCGGCCGCCCTCCAGCGCTGGCTGCTGTGCCTGGAAGTGGGGATGCTGGTCCTTTTCGCCGTCGCCGCACTGGTCAAGGCCTACACCAGCCCTCCCCCGACTGCGATCCATGTCTCCGCCTCCTGGTTCAACCCCTTCGAGGTGTCCTCGGTGAAGGCCCTCACTTCGGGCCTCCTGGCGGGAGTCTTCATCTACTGGGGCTGGGACACCGCCGTCTCGATCAACGAGGAAACCGTCGACAGCAAACGCATCCCCGGGCGCGCCGCAGTCATGTCGACCGTGCTGCTCCTGATCATGTACGCGCTCGTGACCACCTCTGCGCAGGCCGTCGCCGGAGTCGGCTCCTCGGGCGTCGGGCTGAGCAACGCCGACAACTCGGACGATGTGTTCTCCGGACTGGGCGAGGCCGTCTTCGGGAGCCACACCACAGGGCTTCTCCTGACGACACTGCTGATCCTGATGGTGCTGACCTCGGCGCTGGCCTCCACCCAGACCACCATCCTGCCCCTGGCCCGGACCGTCTTCTCCATGGCGGTGCACAAGGCCCTCCCCTCCCGGTTCGCCCGGGTCCACCGCAGGTTCCTCACCCCGACCTGGTCGACCGTCGGCATGGGAGCAGTCTCAAGCGCCTTCCTCGTCCTGCTGACCTCCTTCAGCGGGAACGTGCTGGCCGACTCGGTCGATTCGGTCGGCATCGCGATCACGTTCCACTACGGGCTGACCGGGTTCGCCTGCCTGTGGTACCACCGCAAGATCCTCACCCGCAGCACCAAGGACCTTGTCTTCAAGGGAGTGCTGCCAGGGCTGGGCGGGCTGATCATGTTCTGCCTGTTCCTCTACGCCACCTTCGTCTACGCGGACCCCGGGTACGGCGCGACCAGCGTCGACCTGCCGCTGATCGGACCCACCGGCGGGGTCACCGTCGTGGGCCTGGGCGCCCTGCTGCTCGGTCTCCTGCTGATGCCGGTGGTCACTCGTGGCCACAGCGTGGCCCTCAAGCTCCAGCGGAGCCTGCTTCCGCGCCACCTGCCGCAGCACACCGCCCTTGACTCGGCGAGCCGCTACCTGCCCGCCGACAGCGGGTCCGGGGTGGGCGGCGACTGGTACGACGTCATCCCCCTGTCGGGCACCCGGGTCGGCCTGGTCGTCGGGGACGTGCTCGGTCACGGCCTGCGCGCCGCGGCCACCATGGGACGCCTGCGCACGGGTGTGCGCGTCCTGGCCCGGCTGGACCTGAGCCCGGACGAGCTCCTGTCCCGCCTGGACGACTTGGTCGAGCAGACCGCGCACGAGCGCGGGGTCGGCCACGGCCCGGGCCACCTGAGGCCGCAGGCCGACGAGGCCCTGGGCGTGACCTGCCTGTACGCGGTGTACAACCCCGTCGCGGGGAAGTGCAGGCTGGCGCGGGCCGGGGAGTCGGTGATGGCGGTCGTCGAACCGCACACGGGCGTCGTCGAGTATCCGGAGATGCCCCCCGGACCGCCGCTGGGAATCGGTGGCCTGCCCTACGAGAGCACGGAACTGGAACTCCCGCCGGGCAGTCTCGTCGCCCTCTTCACGGGCGGCCTCCTCCAGGCGGCCGACGGCCGTGACGCCGGGCTCGCGCAGCTGGCACAGGTCCTCGCCGACGGCCGGGCCTCCCTGGAAGAGCTGTGCGACCGGGCGGTGACCACCCTGCTGCCCGGGCCGGTGGACGAGGACGCGACGCTGCTCCTGGCCCGCACCCGCCTGCTCGACCGGAACCAGTTCACCCAGTGGGAACTGCCCCCGGACCCGGCGGCGGTGGCCACCATCCGCACCGCCGTCAGCAAGCAGCTCGGCGACTGGGGACTGGACGACCTGGCGTTCGCCAGCGAGCTCATCGTCAGCGAACTGGTCACCAACGCCATCCGCTACGTCGGCGGCCCGATCCAGGTACGCCTGATCCGCGACCGGACCCTGATCTGCGAAGTCTCCGACACCGGCCACACCGCGCCCAATCTGCGGCACGCCGCGAGCGACGACGAGGGCGGCCGGGGGCTGTTCATCATCGCCCAGATGACCCACCACTGGGGCACGCGCTACACCCCCACCGGCAAGACCATCTGGACCGAGCAGGACTTGCCGCCGGCGGACCGGCAGTAGCACCTCCCAAGGTCCGCACAGGCTGCGGCTCGGTCGACGCCAGGAGCGCAGTCCGGAACGAGTGCGGCCCTGGCGCTCCCGTGAGGAGCAGGGCAGGGCGGCCGGCTCCTCCGTCCTCTGGAGCCGGGCGGCTGTGCGGGGCCGGCTGTTCGCAGCTGGACATCTGGCCCGTTCCAAGGACGCGCCGCTGCACCTGCCTTCGTGAGCTCACACACTCGGCTACCGGGGGGCACATCCTCACGAAGTCCTGGGGTCGCCGAAGACCTTGAGCTGTCCCGGAGAATCCACGCAGAGGCGGGCGAAGGGGGGAGTGGAGCCGATGCCCGCAGACACCAGCGCCACCCCATAGGCGCGGCGAAGCCAACTACGTGTCTTCATCAGTGCTGGCCTGCGCACTCTCCGAACCCATAGTTGTCACATCGTGGTCGGGACGCCGATGATGCGGCAGATCTCCTCCTCGGTGCAGGTGCTCGGGTCCGTGGCGGCGGCCCGTTCCGCCAGACCGCGCAGGGCGGTGCGGGTCTTGCGCAGTTCGGCCATGCGGCGCTCGATGTCCGCGAGGTGATGGCGGATCAAGTCCGTGACATGAGCACAGGGCGCTTCACCGGAATCGCGCAGCGTCAGGATGGAACGGATCTCGGCAAGGGTGAGACCGGCCGACTGCGCGTCGCGGATGAAGGCGAGCCGGTATGCGGCTTGCGGCGGGTAATCGCGGTAGCCGCCCGGTGTGCGCGGGGGCTCGGCCAGCAGTCCGGCTTGTTCGTAGAAGCGGATGGTTTTGGCCGTCAGTCCGCTTGCGGCTGCCAATTCTCCGGTGCGCATACCCCTGAGGCTACGCCTTGACCTTCCAGTGCACTGGAAGGTCTAACTTCGGTCACAGAGGCTCTGAGCCGGGAGGACGATGCAGTGCGCATCACAGTGCTAAGTGTGCCCGACTGCCCCAACGCCTCGGTGATCGAAAAGCGGATCGCCCGTGCCGTCGACGGACGCAGCGCGGACGTGGAGCTGATCGAGGTTGCCGATCAGGAGCAGGCCGCCCGACTCGGGATGACAGGATCGCCCACCGTCCTGATCGACGGCGTGGACCCCTTCGCCGTACCGGGCACACCCGCGTCCCTGTCGTGCCGCTTGTACCGGGCACCGGATGGCCGAGTCGACGGGGCGCCGAGCGTCAACGATCTGAGGCGAGCACTGGACGCCGCGGACGCCACCGAGGACCGTGAGTGCCCGCCGATGGATGCGGCCGGCCGCGACGGGTGGGGCCGGCTCGCACCAGTGGCCGGTGGCCTGCGTGCGGTTCAGCAAGCCGTACTGCGGCAATTCGTGGCGACAGGGGGCGCACCCGAGCCCGAAGCCCTTGAGCGAGCGGCTGCCGCTCATGATCGTGCCGCCGCTGAGGTCCTGTCCGACCTGGCGGCCGAGGACTTCCTCACCCTCGACGACCAAGGGCGGATCCGGGCCGCCTACCCGTTCTCCGCCGTTCCCACCACTCACCGGGTCCGGCTCTCCGACGGCGCGGAAGTCTGGTCGATGTGCGCCGTGGACGCGCTGGGCATCCCGGACATGCTCGGCAGCGACGCCGTGATCACCTCCGCCGACCCCGTCACCGGCGAGACGATCACGGTCACCTCTACCGGCGGACAGATGACCTGGGAGCCGTCCGGCGCCGTGGTCTACATCGGGCAACGCTCCTGCGCCGGCCCCGCCGCCGAGGTGGCCTGCGGCGCACTGAACTTCTTCACGAGCCGTCGCAGCGCCCGCAGTTGGGCGAGGAAGCACCCCGACTACAGCGGCAAGGCAGTGGACCAAGCACATGCCGAGGCCCTGGGCAGGTCCGTCTTCGGCCCCCTGCGGACGGTTGTGGCCGCTGGAAGGATCGAGGGCATGGGAGATGGTCGTCAGCCGATGCGGTGGAGCGGAGGGCACTCCCAGGTGGCGTCGACTACCTCGGGGCGGGGCCCGTACATGCGCAGGACCACGAACCAGGCGCCCTCCTGAGCAGTGGGCAGCCAGTTGGATTCCTTGTCCTCATCCGGCGGCTTGCGCTGGAGATGGATGGTCAGCGCCCCGTCGGCGGCCTGCTTCAGGCCTGGGGTGCGGTCGCCGATGGAGTAGCGGTCGACGGGGTTGGGGATCAGGTTCATGTCTTCCCCATAGGCCGTGAGCGACCAGAAGGCGTCGACCGGTGGCAGCTTGTCCCCGTCGAAGTGCAGTTCGTAGTGACCACCGGCGGTCAGCTTGTTGCCGTCCGAGTCGTCGAAGTTGACGAGATACACCGCCTCGGCAGGGTCGTTGGCGGTGATCCCCACCAGCGACTGGTCGGCGGCACGCTTGAGGAAGTCGTCCCCGAAGCGCCCCATCTGCGGGGGTGGGTAGCGCCAGCCGTGGACGAGATGCGCCCAGTCGCCGCTGAGAATCTGCTGCTTCAGCATGGGCACTCCGACAGCGGCCGCCCGGATCAGGCTCCTTTTGACCACGTCGGGCTGGGCGTCCACGTCCAGACCGGGCCCCACGCCGATCTGCGCGAACTGCTTGAGCAGGATCTCGTGGTGAGCCGGTGGAGGATTCTCGGCCAGCATGGCGTTCAGCGTCTTCCATGGCCCCAGCGGATCATCCTCGGCCTTGATCGGCTTGGGTACGTCACGGTTTTCCGGGACCTTCGCATCCGGCTTGCCGAACAGGCTCAGCGGGGTGAGCCGGTACTGCTCCTGCAACGCCCGTACGTTCGCCACGTCGTTCGTGTCGCTCACCAAGGTGCGGCCCAGGATCAGGATCCACGGGCTGGGCGCGGTCTTGAGAGGCTGCACGTTGGGCGGAAGGTCTCCGCTCCACCCCGGACCGGTCAAGGCGAAGTGCCCGGCTGCGGAACCGGTCGTGCGCTGGCCGACGTAGTCGAAATTGTCCGAGGTGATCCCGATCAGCTCGAAGGTGAAGTAGCGGTCGCCCATGTCCGGGTGGGACAGGATGACGGGCTCGTTGCCGAGGTTCACCCAGGCGACCGAGTACAAGGTGTCGTTGTTGGGGCACCCACCGTCGCGGTAGGACGCGTCGAGCAGGCGCTCGGCGTGCCAGAAATGGTTGACCGGGGCGTACGGCACCGTCGCCGGGTTTCGCGGCTGTGTCACCCAGTCGTATCGCAGCTGCGCGTTGTAAATGTAGGGGAACCCGTAGATGAACGCCTGCTCACCGAGGGTGTAGGCGTACTCCCCGCGCCAGTCGCCGACCCGTCCCGTGATGATCGGACCTACGGCCTGGCGCAGCGTGGGCAAGATCTGCGGCAGGCGGCGGGCGCGCTCGATCGTGGCCTTGGGATGCCGAACCGCCTGCCCGGCCGCACGTGCCACGTTCACTGCGGTTTCCGCCACATCTCCTGGTTTCCGGGAATGCGTGCGCGATGATTCGGACATCTCAGCCCCACTTCATCGGAACGGAAAGAGACAACGCGGCAACAACGCATCCCCCTTGCGTTGGCTGAGAGCGCCTGCCGCACCTCCCCGAGACCATCCTCCTCCGTCCCCGGGAGAGATGCAGCGTGAGTCGTGGGCGGACGACGAGACCGCCGAGGTCCGTCGTAGCCGGGCGTCGACCCCAGCGAGTGCTCACACCTCGGTTGTCCCCGCACCGCCCACCATGCTTCAGGCTGAGGTGGCCCATATGGTGGAAGGGCAAGCAGCCGTCGCGTGGGTGCCTGCTCCGCGGGTGTCGCGTGCCGGTTCCGACAGCATCGGAAGGCGGTCCGGAAATGGCTATAACGTCAGACGCTCCCGTTCTCGACACGCTCGCCGCCATGACCATTGACTCGATAGAGCGCTGTGGCATGGATTCAGGCGCGCTCATCCTCACCCGCATTGCCGCGCTCGCGGCCATGGACGCACCGGCGATCTCCTATCTCGCTCACGTCGATCCTGCGCTCAAGGCCAACCTGACGCTGGAGCAAGTGCAAGACGTTCTCGTGGCGATCGCTCCCGTTGTGGGCACGGCACGCGTCATGGCGGCAGCGGGTCACATAACCGAGGCGCTCGGCTTCGCCATCGAGGTGGGCGAGTCCGACGCCGAGGCCATGGCCGAAGCCGAGGCCCGGAGCCGGAGCAAGTCCTGAGCGGGGCGGACGGCGGTGACCGGGACCCCGGCCGCCCGGAGGTTGTCGGCGTAGGCGGCCGATTCCCCTACCGATGTCCGGCCTCCGCGTGGGACGACGGCTGTCCTGCCGTCGGATCAGCTGCTGACGAGAGTTCTTGCGCCCGCCCCGGAGCCCAGGCGGAGCTTGGCGAGCACGAAGTCCCTGTTCGCGACAACTCGTTCGCGATGGGCTTCGGGCAACTTTCCGGCGTCCAGTAGCTTCTCGCAGCACTCCAGGGATTCGCGGTACGCGCCCACCCAGTACGACGTCACGGCCAGCTCGTCCAGCGCTCGCCAGTCGTACCAGGCATGTTCCACGAACAGGATGTCCTCCGGCTGCGGGATCTCCACCGCGCGCCGCGCGAACATGTACGCGAGCGGCCAGCGCTCTCCGTTCACACGGCACAGGTGAGCGAGCTCACCGAGCGGTTCGGCCCGTGTGGGCCGGTACTCGTGCGCCTCCAGGAAGCGGGACATGACCTCGGGCATCCGGCGCTTGAGCTCCACCGCGAGCCGGGCCGCGTAGAGCCGGGAACAGAACGCTTCCTCGGCGAAGCCGCCCATGGCCGCGCGCCGGTCGTACGCGGGGAGCGCCTTCGCGGGTTCACCGGCGTCGCGCCAGCTCTGGGCGAGGTAGAAGGCGTAACGGGCGTTGTCCGGCTCCTTGGCGAGCGCCTCCTTGAGGATCGCGGCATCGCGGAGATACTTCTCCCGCTCGCTGCCCTGGAGGCGTCCGCCGCCGCCCACGATGACCATCCGCGCGCCTTCGAAGGTCGCACGGCCGAAATGCGTGTCGCACTCCAGGTACTCGTGCAGCACGCCGGCGTACCGCCAGGGGAGGCGGGTCGAGACCATCGTCGGGCGCCAGTGGACGAGGGAGCCGTGGCGTACCTCGAAGTCGTAGCAGTCGTGGGTCAGTTCCGGCATCGTGAAGCCGGAGTCGGTGTCCATCACGTCGTCGGCGTCGATGAAAAGGAGGTAGTCCGCCCGGTCCCGCGCCAGATCGATCGCCTCGGAGCGGCTCAGGTCGAAGCCCTTCCAAGGGCTCTCGTGCAGCGCCCCGGGCAGGTCGGCGAGCGTCTCGCGGATGACGTCCTGGGTGCCGTCGGTCGAGCCCGTATCGAGGATCACCCAGGTGTCGACAAGGGGGCGAACGGACTCGAGGCAGCGGCGGATCACATGCGCCTCATTCTTCACGATCATATTGAGGCAGACCGTTTTCATGTATTTATTCTTTTCTGTGACGAAAAGGATCGAGCGGTGACTTTAGTGAGTCGTGAAACCCCAAGCAAGGACCGCCGCCGGAGACTTGACGCCCATACCGCTGGTGGCTCGACCTGCCTGCCGTTCCGGCTGCCTGCGCCTGTGCATAAGTGAGCAATTCCTGCTGCCGGGCGTGAGAGATTTTCATGGTCATCACGCACCGGCCGCCAGATCCGCGCCACTCTCCAGAACGTCGACGTCGTGCACGGCGCGTATTACCTGGTGGCGCGTTTGTGGGTGGGTCTCTTCGGCGATTCCGTCATTTCCCTGCGGATTCCCGTCGCGTCGGCCGTGGTCGGAACCGCGTCCGTAGTGAGTCTCATGGGAGACCGGTTCTTCGGACACCGTTCCGGGATTCTCGCCGGAATTCCAGTTACGCGCTGTTCAAGCGCGCCACTGCTCCGTCCCGCCCCTGCGCCTCAAGCGGGAGCAGCCCATCTGGCTGCTGCCCCGGGGCGCCGACTTCCCCTTCAGTGCCATCAACCAGGAGCAGGCGAACGCCTTGCACAGCCAGTACGAGGTGTCCATGAACCGATCGGCGACAAGGCCGCCCAGGTCTCCACCGGCGCGAAAGGCCGCCAGAACCACGAAGAAATAAGGCCTGCGCGCAAAGCGGTCGCCCCGGCACACTGCCCCCATGCCACAGCTGACGACGCCTCATGTCCGTTACCAGGCCCCCTTTCTGGAGGCCGTGCGGGAGAACGTCGCCGAGGGGGAGTTCTTCGGCGACACCATCAAAAGAGAGCTGGACGTGTACGGGGGCACCTGGCACGAGCCGGACGGCTTCGCGCGGTATGTCGCCGCGATACGTGAGGAGGAGTTGGAGGAGGGGCGCCGCCCGGAGGGGTTCGTGCCCGCCAGCTGGTACTGGTACGTGGACGGGGACTCCTACCTCGGGCGCATCCAGATACGGCACCGGCTGACGCCCTCGCTGCTCGAGGTCGGCGGGCACATCGGGTACGGGGTGCGGCCGAGCGCCCGCCGCAGGGGGCACGCCACGGCGATGCTCCGGGACGTGCTGCCGTACGCCCGCGCCCTCGGGCTCGACCGGGTGCTGGTCACCTGCGACAACACGAACATCGGCTCCCGAAAGGTGATCGAGGCGGCCGACGGGGATTACGAGGACGAGCGGGACGGGAAGCTCCGGTACTGGGTGTCCACCGACCGCATCCATCGCGGCGGCTGACGCGTCTACGCAGGTATGGATCTGGAAAAGCCGCCTGCTGAACGGCCCGTGGCACAGGCCGAGGGCACCCCTCCGCCCATGGCGCAGGCCGAGGGGTGCCTCGCCGTCGCGATCCGCATTCCGGTGCGGATCGTGGTGCTCGTCCTGGTCGTGCCGGTGCGGATGGCGTGGGACGCGCTGGTCGTGGGCGGACGGTTCCTGCGGGACACCGTGCTGCGGGCGCTGGCTCGCGTGGCGTGGGCGGTGTTCGTCTGGCCGTGGGTGGCCTTGTGGCGGTACGTCCTCGTGCCGGCCGGCAGGGTGCTGGCGTGGCTCGGCCATGTGCTGATCGTCGTACCCGCGGTGTGGCTGTACCGCACGGTGCTGACACCCGTCGGACACGCGATCGCGTGGGCGGCGCGGGGGATCGGGGCCGGGATCGCCCTGGTGTTCGGCGGCATCGCGGTCGGGCTCGCCCGGGTGTACACACGGGTGCTTACACCCGTCGGACACGCGATCGCGTGGGCGGCGCGGGGGATCGGGGCCGGGATCGCCCTGGTGTTCGGCGGCATCGCGGTCGGGCTCGCCCGGGTGTACACACGGGTGCTCACGCCCGTCGGACACGCGATCGCCTGGCTGTTCAAGGGCCTGGGGCTGCTGCTCGCGGCCGTCGGCATCGGGGTGTACACCGCCGTGGCCTGGCTGGCGCGGTACCTCCTCGTCATACCGGCACGGTGGCTGTACGAGTGGGTCCTCACGCCCGTAGGCAGGGGGATCGCCTGGCTGGCGGGCGGTCTCGTGTGGCTCGTACGGATGATCTTCACCGGGATCGGTGCCGCGATCTACTGGACGCTGCGCATCCTGCTGGTGCTGCCCGCGCTCGCCGTATGGCGCCGGGTGCTCGTGCCGGTCGGACGCGTGCTCGCCGTCATCGGCAGGGAGATCGGTGAGGCCCTGGGGCACGCCTGGCGCGTCGCCGGGCACATCTCGCTCGCGGTCGGGCGGTTCCTCGGGCGACTCTTCCGGTGGATCTTCGTGGAGCCGGTGCGCTGGGTGTACCAGGCCGTGCTGACGCCTGTCGGGCACGTCATTCGCGACACGGTCCTGCGGCCCGCCGCCGAGGCCGCGCGCAGCGTGGGACGGGCTACGCGGCAGGCCCTGGCCGCCGCCCGCGAGTCCGCCCGGCAGGCCCGAGCCGACTTCCGGCGGATGCTCTTCGGCGCCCCGCGCGAGCCGGAGCGGGTGCCTTTGGCGAAGCCCGGTCGGGAACCACAGCCCGGTGAGACACGTACTCTAGGTAGCAGTACGACCGCTCTCACGAAGGACTGAACGACACTGGGCAAGCGACAGCCCGAAGGCCCGCCGCCCGCACCCGCGGTGCAGCGCATCCGACTGCGCTACACCAAGCGCGGCCGCCTCCGGTTCACCAGCCACCGTGACTTCCAGCGCGCCTTCGAGCGTGCGCTGCGCCGTGCCGAGGTGCCCATGGCGTACTCGGCGGGGTTCACGCCGCATCCGAAGGTGTCGTACGCCAATGCCGCACCCACCGGCACGGGCAGTGAGGCGGAGTATCTGGAGATCGCGCTCACCGAGACGCGTGACCCGGACAAGCTGCGCGAGCTCCTCGACGAGTCGTTGCCCGCAGGGCTCGACATCATCGACGCGGTCGAGGCCCGTACCTCGGGTCTCGCCGACCGGCTCACCGCTTCCGTGTGGGAACTGCGCCTGGACGGTGTGGACCCGGCAGACGCGGAGCGCGCGGTCGAGGCCTTCAAGGCAGCCGATGCCGTCGAGGTACAGCGCAGGACGAAGAACGGCATGCGGACGTTCGACGCCCGCAGCGCCGTAGCAAGCCTTGAGACGCATAGCGAGACGCATAGTCCACAGGCTGATAGGCCGACCGACCAGCCCTGTGCGATACTGCGGCTGGTTGTTCGGCACGTGACGCCTGCCGTACGACCCGACGACGTCCTGTCCGGTCTTCGCGCCGTGGCCGACCTGGCGCCGCCGGTCGCCGCAGCGGTGACCAGGCTGGCGCAGGGGCTGTTCGATGAAGAGACCGGCACGGTGACCGACCCGCTCGCGCCCGACCGCGAGGCAGTCACGGCCGTCCCGCCCTCTCACGAAGAGGCGGTCGCCGCATCTGCCGCCGCGAAGGCGCCGGTGCCGGAAGGTTCCGCGTAAGGACAGATGTCGTAGCGCCGCCCTCGTATCCGGGAGCCACCTGGGTCGGGCAGCGCACCGACCAGAAGACTTTCGCCAGGCCGTATGCACACATGGCGTACGGAACCGGCGAGACAGGACACAGAGAGCTCCCGTGCGGCGCCCGCGCCCCGGACGGCGGCACCGCGCATCGCGCGAGCCGCGGACGTCACCGGCACTGCCGGACCAGGCGCGGCGCCCGGGAGCCTGACGGGAGATCCACCCGCATGCTCGAGCCCACTGAACCCACTGAGGGTTCCGAAAACAACAACACCCCGAGCGACACCCTGCCGCCGCGGCGCCGTCGCCGTGCGGCGTCGCGCCCCGCAGGTCCGCCGGCCGCCGCCTCCGAGGCCGCGGCCGAGACCACCGCGCCGGCCATACCGGCCGTGGCGTCCGCCGACCTCGCGCAGGACGAGACATCCGTGCACGCCGAGGTTGTCGAGACAGAAGAGGCAGAAGAGGCCGTTGAGGCCGTAGCGACGGCTGAGGCCGAAGAGGCCGCCGCGGTCGAGGAGACGCCGGAGCCGTCCGCTGCCGAGACCGAGGAAGCCGCCCCGCGTCGTACGCGTCGTCGTGCCACCCGTCGGGTGTCCGCGCCCGCCGGTGCCCCGGTGACGGCCGAGGCGGCGGAGACCGTGGTGCCCGCCGTTCAGGCCGAGGGCGAGGCCGAGGTCGCGACCGAGGTCGAAGTCGCGGCCGAGGCCGAAGAGGCCCCCGCCCCCGCCGTTGTAGAGGAGACCGCGCCCGCCGGTCGTACGCGTCGTCGTGCGACGCGTCGCGCCTCCGCGCCGACCGGAACGCCCAAGGCGGCCGAGGCCGCTGAGACCCCTGAGGCCGTGGCGACGGCTGAGGCCGTCGAGGAGTCGGCGAGCGCCGACGTGTCCGCCGAGGCCGAGGCCCCCGCCGCCGTCGAGGAAGCCGCACCCCGCCGCACCACCCGTCGTCGCGCCACCCGGCGCGTCTCCGCACCCGCCGGTGCGCCCGAGGGTGACGCCGCCGACGAGCGTGTGGAGGCGCCCGTGACCAGCGAGAACAAGCCCGCCGAGGGCACCGAAGGCGCCGAGACCGAGAGCGCCGAGGACGGCGCCCCGCGTCGTACCCGCCGCCGTGCCACCCGCAAGGCCGCCGTCGGTTTCTCCGCGCCCGCGCCGCAGGAAGCCGAGTCCGCGCAGCGGCCCAAGCGTCCTGCCGTCGCCGTGTTCCAGGCGCCCGTGTTCACCGAGCCGATGTTCCAGACGCCCGAGCGGGCCGCCGCCGCGGCTGCCGCCGAGGCGGCGGAGGAGGCCGCGGGGGTCACCGAGAGCGTCGAGGCCGCCGAGGTCGTCCAGGAGGAGACCGGGCCGCGCCGTCGCCGTCGTCGCCGGGCCGTCGAGGAGGAGACCGCGGCCGTGCCCGCGGAGGCCGCCGACGAGGTCGAGGAGACCGAGGAGTCCGCCGAGGACGCCGTCGAGGGTGACGAGGGCGAGGAGGAGTCCGCGGGCTCCCGTCGCCGTCGCCGTCGTGGCGGCCGTCGCCGTCGCCGTGGCGAGTCCGCCGAGTCGGACGCCGAGGCGGGCGAGGACGAGTACGCAGCCGAGCAGGCCGCGCAGGACGCCGAGGACACCGCCGAGCAGGCCGAGGAAGACGCCGAGGAGGCCGAGGAGCGCGAGGAGTCGGGCGGTTCCGGCTCCAGCAGCAGCCGTCGCCGTCGTCGTCGCCGTCGTCGTGCCGGTGACTCCGGCACCGACGTCGAGCCCGGCGAGAACGACCCCGAGCGCACCGTTGTGAAGGTTCGCGAGCCCCGTGGCAAGAAGGACGAGCGGCCCGGCGACGGCACGGACGAGGTGCAGTCCATCAAGGGCTCGACCCGCCTCGAAGCCAAGAAGCAGCGTCGTCGTGAAGGGCGCGAGCAGGGACGTCGCCGCGTCCCGATCATCACCGAGGCCGAGTTCCTGGCCCGCCGCGAGGCCGTCGAGCGCGTGATGGTCGTCCGCCAGAGCGGCGAGCGCACGCAGATCGGCGTCCTGGAAGACAACGTGCTCGTCGAGCACTACGTCAACAAGGAGCAGTCGACCTCGTACGTCGGCAACGTCTACCTGGGCAAGGTCCAGAACGTGCTGCCGTCGATGGAGGCCGCCTTCATCGACATCGGCAAGGGCCGCAACGCGGTGCTCTACGCCGGTGAGGTCAACTTCGAGGCGCTGGGCATGGCCAACGGGCCGCGCCGCATCGAGTCCGCTCTGAAGTCCGGCCAGTCGGTTCTCGTGCAGGTCACCAAGGACCCGATCGGCCACAAGGGCGCCCGCCTCACCAGCCAGGTCTCCCTCCCCGGCCGCTACCTGGTCTACGTGCCCGAGGGCTCGATGACCGGCATCAGCCGCAAGCTGCCCGACACCGAGCGCGCGCGTCTGAAGACCATCCTCAAGAAGATCGTCCCCGAGGACGCGGGCGTCATCGTGCGCACCGCCGCCGAGGGCGCGAGCGAGGACGAACTGCGCCGTGACGTCGAGCGACTGCAGGCGCAGTGGGAGGACATCCAGAAGAAGGCGAAGAACGGCAACGCTCCGACGCTGCTGTACGGCGAGCCGGACATGACCGTCCGCGTCGTCCGCGACATCTTCAACGAGGACTTCTCCAAGGTCATCGTCAGCGGCGACGAGGCGTGGGAGACCATCCACGGGTACGTCTCGCACGTCGCGCCCGACCTGGCCGACCGGCTGTCCAAGTGGACCTCCGAGGTCGACGCCTTCGCGACGTACCGGATCGACGAGCAGCTGATGAAGGCGCTGGACCGCAAGGTCTGGCTGCCCAGCGGCGGTTCGCTGGTGATCGACAAGACCGAAGCGATGGTCGTGGTCGACGTCAACACCGGCAAGTTCACCGGTCAGGGCGGCAACCTCGAAGAGACCGTGACCAGGAACAACCTGGAGGCGGCCGAGGAGATCGTGCGCCAGCTGCGGCTGCGCGACCTGGGCGGCATCGTCGTCATCGACTTCATCGACATGGTCCTGGAGTCCAACCGGGACCTGGTGCTGCGGCGCCTGCTCGAGTGCCTGGGGCGCGACCGTACGAAGCACCAGGTGGCGGAGGTGACCTCGCTGGGTCTGGTGCAGATGACGCGCAAGCGCGTCGGGCAGGGCCTGCTGGAGTCCTTCTCCGAGACCTGTGTCCACTGCAACGGCCGCGGTGTCATCGTGCACATGGAGCAGCCGACCTCCGTCGGAGGCGGCGGCAAGCGCAAGAAGCGCGGCCGTGGCGGTGCCGAGCAGGCGCCCGAGCACGAGCACGAGGCCGTGGCCACGGAGACGACCGAGGCCGCCGAGGTCATCGAGGTGGAGACCGAGGCCGAGGTGGCCGCCGAGGCTGCCGAGCCCACCGCGCTGCCCGCGCCCGGCTTCGCGCCGGACGAGGAGCTGTACGGCAGCGCCGCCGAGGCGGAGGCCGCGGCCACCCGTGGCCGTTCGCGGCGCCGGGCGACCCGGCGCGCGTCGGCTCCGGCGGGTGCGCCGAAGGCCGAGGGGCGTCCCCCGACGAAGCGTGAGGAGCGCGCCGAGCGGGCCCTCAAGTCGCGGGAGGCCGCCGAGTCCGAGCCCGTCGCGGTCGAGGACCCGGTCGTCGAGGCACCCGAGGCACCCGCGGTCGCGGAGGCCCCCGTACAGGAGGAGGCCGCTCCCAAGGGCCGTACGCGCCGTCGTGCGACCCGCAAGGTGTCGGCCCCGGCCGGTTCGCCGAAGGCGGCGGAAGAGGCCGTGACGGTCACGGAGCCGGTTTCCGTGCCGGAAGCTGCCTCGGAGGTCGCCTCGGAGGTCGTCGAGCCGAAGCCCGAGCCCGTGGTCGAGCCGGCCGCCGAGCAGGTCGCCGAGGCGCCCGCCGAGAGCGCCGCCCCGGCTCGTCCGCGTCGACGTGCCGTCCGTAAGGCCACCGCGCCCACCGCGTCCGAGGAGGCCGCCGTCGTGGTCGTCCCGTCGGCGATGGCGTCAGAGGAGACCGCCGAGGCAGTCGAGGCGGCCGAGACGGCCGAGTCCGAGGCTCCGGCCGCCGCCAAGAAGGCGGCCGCACGCAAGACGGCGAAGAAGGCGACGGCGAAGAAGGCCGCCACCAAGAAGACCGCTGCCAAGAAGACGGCCACCAAGAAGGCCACGGCCAAGAAGGCGACCGCGAAGAAGGCCGCGGCCACCAAGGCGACGGCGAAGAAGACCGCGGCGGCGGAGCAGACCCTGTCCTCCGTCTCGGCTTCGACCGACGAGGGCTGAGTCACTGTCTGCGGAGCGCGCGAGCGCTCCGCAGGCCGGCTCGACCGACGCCCCTGCTCTGCGGATTCGCAGGACAGGCGGCGTTGGCGTGACTGGCGGCACACCTGCGGGGCCCGGCCTGGTTTGACCCTTTCGGTCGTGGCCCCGTAACCTTGACCGTCGGCGTGTCCATAGACGCGCCGCATTCCCGTAAACCTCTTCCTCCCGGCGCTCGGCGCTTCGGGAGAGGCCGTTCGCGCAAGCGCGCGGCTGGACTGCGGGGATTCCGTTCCGAGCGAGAGAGAGATCCGCGTGTACGCCATCGTGCGCAGCGGTGGTCGCCAGCACAAGGTTGCTGTCGGCGACATCGTTGAGGTTGACAAGATTTCCACTGCCAAGGTTGGCGACACGGTCGAGCTCTCGACCCTGCTCGTTGTCGACGGCGACGCCGTGACCAGCGACCCGTGGGTGCTGGCCGGAATCAAGGTCCAGGCCGAGGTCGTGGATCACCACAAGGGCGCGAAGATCGACATCCTTCGCTACAAGAACAAGACCGGCTACCGCCGTCGTCAGGGCCACCGCCAGCAGTACACGGCGATCAAGGTCACTGAGATCCCCGCGGCTGCGAAGTAAGGGACTGAGGAGAGATGGCACACAAGAAGGGCGCATCGTCCACTCGGAACGGTCGCGACTCCAATGCTCAGCGGCTCGGCGTGAAGCGCTTCGGCGGTCAGGTCGTCAACGCCGGTGAGATCCTGGTCCGCCAGCGCGGTACCCACTTCCACCCGGGCAACGGCGTCGGCCGTGGCAAGGACGACACGCTGTTCGCCCTTGACGCCGGTGCGGTGGAGTTCGGTACTCACCGTGGCCGCAAGGTCGTGAACATCGTTCCGGTCGCCTGATCCAGTCCCTTTAGGACACAGGCTCCGTAGAACAGAGTTCTTCGCGAGGCGGACCTCACTTCCCGATCGGGAAGGCGGGTCCGCCTTTCGCGTGTTACGCAAGGGACATTCCGTACGGAAGACCATTCCGTACGTGTCCGTGCGCAAGACATTTCCGTACGCAACCGAAGTAACCGAAGTGCTGGAGGCACCCCCCATGACCACCTTCGTGGACCGCGTCGAGCTGCACGTCGCCGCGGGTAACGGAGGCCACGGCTGTGCCTCCGTTCACCGGGAGAAGTTCAAGCCGCTCGGCGGCCCCGACGGCGGCAACGGCGGCCGTGGCGGTGACGTGATGCTGGTCGTCGACCAGTCCGTCACCACGCTGCTCGACTACCACCACAAACCGCACCGCAGCGCCACCAACGGCAAGCCCGGCGAGGGCGGCAACCGTTCCGGCAAGGACGGCCAGGACCTGATCCTGCCGGTGCCGGACGGCACGGTCGTGCTCGACAGGGCGGGCAATGTGCTCGCGGACCTCGTCGGCCACGGTACGTCGTACGTCGCCGCGCAGGGTGGCCGTGGCGGCCTCGGCAACGCGGCGCTGGCCTCGGCCCGTCGCAAGGCGCCCGGCTTCGCGCTGCTCGGCGTGCCCGGGGACCTGCAGGAGATCGTCCTTGAGCTGAAGACGGTCGCGGACGTGGCCCTCGTGGGCTACCCGAGCGCCGGCAAGTCGTCGCTCATCTCGGTGCTGTCGGCCGCCAAGCCGAAGATCGCGGACTACCCGTTCACGACTCTCGTCCCCAACCTGGGTGTCGTGACCGCGGGCGAGACCGTCTACACGATCGCCGACGTGCCCGGACTCATTCCCGGCGCGAGCCAGGGCAAGGGCCTCGGCCTGGAATTCCTGCGCCATGTCGAGCGCTGCAGCGCCCTGGTCCACGTCCTGGACACCGCGACGCTGGAGTCCGAGCGTGACCCCGTCTCCGACCTCGACACCATCGAGGAGGAGCTGAAGCAGTACGGCGGCCTCGGCAACCGGCCGCGCGTCGTCGTCCTCAACAAGATCGACGTGCCGGACGGCAAGGACCTGGCCGAGATGGTCCGCCCGGAGCTGGAGGCGCGCGGGTACCGCGTCTTCGAGGTGTCTGCGGTGGCGCACATGGGCCTGAAGGAGCTGTCCTTCGCGCTCGCCGAGCTCGTCGGGCAGGCGCGGGCCGCCAAGCCCAAGGAGGAGGCGACCCGGATCGTCATCCGCCCGAAGGCGGTCGACGACGCCGGCTTCACCGTGGTCCAGGAGGAGGACGGCCTCTACCGCGTGCGCGGCGAGAAGCCCGAACGCTGGGTCCGCCAGACGGACTTCAACAACGACGAGGCCGTCGGCTACCTCGCCGACCGCCTCAACCGCCTCGGCGTCGAGGCGGAGCTGATGAAGGCGGGTGCCCGCTCGGGCGACGGCGTCGCCATCGGCCCCGAGGAGAACGCGGTCGTCTTCGACTGGGAGCCCACCGTCATGGCCGGCGCGGAGATGCTCGGCCGCCGTGGCGAGGACCACCGCCTCGAAGCCCCGCGGCCCGCGGCGCAGCGCCGCCGCGACAAGCAGGCGGAGCGGGACGAGGCGGAGAAGGAGTACGACGACTTCGAGCCGTTCTAGGGGGACGGGTCGGTGGGGGCTTGGGGGTGGGTTTTCGCCCCCTCCGCCCCTGCCCATTCCCGTCACTTGGGGGCTTCGCCCCCAAACCCCCGCTCCTCAAACGCCGGAGGGTCCAAGGGTGCGGGCGGAGTTCCCCAAAGTGAATGCCAGGGAAATCCACGGCATGGACAGGGCAACCAGCCGGGCGGGCCGGAAGTCGTAGTGGGCGCGGATGAGGATCTTCCTCTTCGCGCCCAACTTCGTTCCAGACGCCCGGAGCCGACGTGTCCGAGCCCGCTCTGCCGAGAACGTGCCGCGCGGCCGTCGTAGCGACCGCCCTGCCCGCCGCGGCCCCGACCGCCGTCCCGATCGCGCACGCCCGCCCCGCCGCGACGAGTGTGCGGGTCGACTTCAACGGTGACGGGTACGGGGATCTCGCCGTCGGCGCCCCCGGCGAGAACACGAACGCCGGCTCGGTGTGGGTGTTCAAGTCCACCGCGTCCGGCGTGACCCCGACCGGCTCGTACACCTTCGGCGCGGGCACGCTGGGCACCGTGGCGGCGGGCGCCCGGCTGGGCCAGGGCTTCGCCTACTGACGCACCATCAAGCCCGCGGTGCGGGGGAGCTTCGCCAAAATTGGCTCGAGTTTCGCCAAAACCTCCGTGTCGCGGCGGGTCGTTCGTTCCTCGTGCATTTGTCATGCCTACGATGCGTTCCGTTCAACGAGCGGGCTGCTGCGCCGTGTGAGCTTCCCGGTGTCCAAGAGGCCACCGACGCAGGGGAGTTCGCCGATGACCGGAGCAATCTCAAGCGATCGACGCCGCTTTCTCACCGCCGGGGCCGCCGTGCTCGGCGCCGCCGCCTCCGCCCAGCTCTGGCTGCCCAGCGTCGCGCGCGCGGCCGAAACACCGCTGCCCGACGGCGTGTTCACGCTCGGTGTCGCCTCCGGTGACCCGTTGCCCGATGGCATCGTGCTGTGGACCCGACTCGCTCCCGACCCGCTGAACGGCGGCGGCATGCCCGACCGCACGGTGTCGGTGGGCTGGGAGATCGCCGAGGACAGCCGCTTCCGGAAGCCGGTGCGCCGCGGCACCGCCCAGGCGCGGTCCGAGTACGGGCACAGCGTGCACGTCGACGTCCGCGGGCTGCGCCCCGACCGCGCGTACTGGTACCGCTTCCGCGCCGAAGGACAGCTCTCGCCGACCGGCCGCACCCGCACCGCCCCCCACCCGCACAGCTCGGGCGGCTCCCTGCGGGTCGCGCTCGCCTCCTGCCAGAACTGGCAGAACGGCTACTTCACGCCGTACGCCGACATGCTCGACCAGGACCCCGACTTCGTCCTCTTCGTCGGCGACTACATCTACGAGTCCAAGCCGGCGGCCACCGCCGTACGCAAGCACGAGGGCAGCGACGAGCCGTACACCCTCGTCCAGTACCGCAACCGCTACGCGCAGTACCGCACCGATCCGCACCTCGCGGCGATGCACGCCAATGCCCCCTGGGTGGTCACCTTCGACGATCACGAGGTCGACAACGACTTCGCCGGCGAGATCCCGCAGGACCCCGACAAGCAGTCGCACGACGCCTTCGTGGCCCGGCTCACCGCCGCCTACCAGGCGTACTACGAGCACATGCCGGTCCGGGCCACCGCGATCCCGAACGGGCCGCACATCCAGATGTACCGGCGGCTCGACTTCGGGCGCCTCGCCCGCCTGAACGTGCTGGACACCCGGCAGTTCCGCAGCAACCAGGCGACCAGCCGGCAGGGCGCCGAGGACCCCTCGCTCACCATGCTCGGCGCCGAGCAGAAGGACTGGCTGCTGGATGGCCTGCACACGTCGCCCACCCGCTGGAACCTGATCGCCTCGCAGATCATGATGGCCGAGACCGACCTCCAGGTCGGCGAGGGCAAGCTCTGGTACTACGACGCCTGGGACGGCTACCAGGTCGAACGCAACGCCCTCATGGAGGAGTTCGCGAGCATCCGCAACCCGGTCGTCCTGACCGGCGACCGGCATCTCTCGATGATCAGCGACCTCAAGGAGGACTTCGCGGACCCGGACTCCGACGTCGTCGGCGCCGAGTTCGTCGGCACCTCCATCTCCAGCGGTGGCGACCAGGATCAGGTGGCCTTCCACAAGGAGTGGGACCCGCGGATGGCGGACAACCCGCACTGGAAGTTCATCGACGCCCACCGCGGCTACCACCTGTTCGACATCCGCCGCGACGGCATCGACGCCCAGGTGCGTGTTCCGGAGACGGTGCTGCAGCCGGACGCCGCCTCCAGCACGCTGGCCCGGCTGCGGGTCGAGGCGGGGAAGCCGGGCGTGCGGCTCGTTTGACGGTCACTTGAAGACCTGAGCCGGGCGTGCGGCTCGTATGAACCGACGCTGAACCGTGAGTGACGCCCTGGGACTCACATGAGTCCCAGGGCTTTCTCAGCCTGCGCTCAGGAAGGCTCCTTAACGTCCTCTTACCATGGAGACCGACTGTTCGATACGCCACACGACAGCCGCTGAGACGGCTGCTCCCGCGCCCCTGCCTTCCGGCACCCGGTCGCAGCCGCTGCCCTCCGGCACCCGGCTGCTGCACATAGGCCCGCACAAGACCGGGACCACGTCGATCCAGGGCGCGCTGTTCGCCGCGAAGGACGCGATGGCCGAGCACGGCGTCGCCTTCCCCGCGCACAGCAGGCACCCCATGGAAGCCGCCCTCGCGGTCTGCGCCCGGCCCGGCATGATGGGCGACACCCGGCCCACCGAGGGTCACTGGCAGCGGCTCCTGGACGCGGTGCGCGCCACCGGGAAGCGCACCTCGGTGATCAGCAGCGAGTTCTTCGCGGACGCGCCCGACGACGAGACCATCGCCCGGATCGTCGACGACCTGGGCCGGGACCGGGTGCACATCCTGGTCACGCTGCGCCCGCTGGCGAAGATCATGCCCTCGCAGTGGCAGCAGTACGTGCAGAACGGTCTGCGCATGGGGTACGAGGACTGGCTCGACCACATGCTGCGCAAGGCCCCGTACGAGAAGCCCAACCCGAGCTTCTGGCGCCGGCACCGCCACGACCGGCTCGTGGAGCGCTGGACGCGGGTCGTCGGTGCCGAGAACATCACCGTCGTCGTGGTCGACGACCGGGACCGCGGCGGTCTGATACGCACCTTCGAGTCCCTCCTCGGCCTGCCCGACGGTCTCCTGGTGGAGGTGCCGGACACGGCGAACCGTTCCCTCACGCTCGCCGAGACCGAAATGCTCCGGAAACTCAACATGGAATTCCGCGGGAATGGCCTGCCCGACGAGCTGTATTCCAAGCTGGTGCGCAACGGCGCGGTCATGCATATGAAGAACACCTGCCGCCCCGCGCCGGACGACGCGCGGATCACCACCCCGACGTGGGCGCTGGAGGCGGCGGCCGGCATCGGCGCGGAGATGGCCGAGCGGATCGGCACCATGGGCGTACGGATCCTCGGCGATCCGGCGCTGCTGTCCGCCGTACCCACGTCGGCGAGCGCGGAGCCGGAGCCCGCGCGCATCGATCCGGACGTGGCGGCCCACGCGCTGTACGGGGCGCTCGTCGTGGCGGCCGAGGTCCCCGCGCACCCCGCCGCCCGCACGGTTCACCAGACGTCGTCCGGGGAACTCGTCCGGGTCCTCGGCCACCGTGTGCTCAAGCGCCTCAAGCGCCTCAATCGGAGCTGAGGAGAACACGTACAAGAAACGTGTGCAGTTACTCACAGCAAATCCGGACAATTCGGTCCGGGTTCCCGGAAGTCGCCTGCATGCAAGGTGAATAACCGGTTGCGCGCACATATGCAGCAGACGGCGCTCACCTTGCATGGCAGTAACCGTAAGTGGGACCATTCCCGGGTTCCCTGTCGCCCCAAGGTAGGTCACTTGTGTCTGAGCACTTTGCCAAGCCCCGTACCACCGCAGTGATCCTGGCCGGCGGAACCGGTCAGCGCGTGGGTCTGTCGATTCCGAAGCAGCTGCTGAAGATCGCCGGCAAGGCGGTCATCGAGCACACGCTGACCACCTTCGAGCAGGCCGACTCCATCGACGACATCATCGTGCTGATGGCTCCCGGCTATGTGCCGGACATCGAGAAGATCGTCGCGAAGGCGGGCTTCACCAAGGTGACCCGGATCATCGAGGGCGGCTCGACGCGGAACGAGACCACCGAGCGCGCCATCGCCGCCCTGGGTGAGGGGCTGGCCGAGGGCGAGGACCGCAACGTCCTGTTCCACGACGCCGTGCGCCCGCTGCTGTCCGAGCGCGTCATAGACGACTGCGTCACGGCCCTTGAGCGCTACCAGGCCGTCGACGTCGCCATCCCGTCCGCGGACACGATCATCGTGACCCGCACGCACGGCGAGGACGGCGAGTTCATCACCGAGATCCCGGACCGCTCCCGGCTGCGCCGCGGCCAGACGCCCCAGGCGTTCAAGCTGTCCACGATCCGCCGTGCCTACGAGGTCGCCGCCGGTGACCCCAACTTCCAGGCCACGGACGACTGCTCCGTCGTACTCAAGTACCTGCCGGACGTGCCGATCCACGTCGTCGCGGGCGACGAGTACAACATGAAGGTCACCCAGCCCGTCGACGTCTTCATCGCCGACAAGCTCTTCCAGCTCGCCTCCACCGCCGCGCCCGAGCAGGCCGACGAGGAGGCCTACCGCGAGCTGCTCACCGGCAAGACCGTGGTGGTCTTCGGCGGTTCGTACGGCATCGGCAAGGACATCGCCGAACTCGCCGAGGGCTACGGCGCGAAGACGTACGCCCTGGGCCGCTCGACCACCGGCACGCACGTCGAGAACCCGGAGGAGGTCGACGACGCGCTGTCCACGGCGTACGCCGAGACCGGGCGCATCGACTACGTCATCAACACCGCGGGCGTGCTGCGCATCGGCAAGCTCGCCGAGACGGACAACGCGACCATCGAGGAAGCGCTGAAGGTCAACTACCTGGCCCCGGTGCAGATCGCCCGCTCCTCGTACAAGTACCTGGCCGAGACCAAGGGCCAGCTGCTGCTCTACACCTCCAGCAGCTACACCCGCGGTCGCGCCGAGTACAGCCTCTACTCCTCCACCAAGGCCGCCATGGTGAACCTCACCCAGGCGCTGTCCGACGAGTGGGCCGGCGACGGCATCCGCGTCAACTGCATCAACCCCGAGCGCACCGCGACCCCGATGCGCACCAAGGCGTTCGGCCAGGAGCCCGCGGGCTCGCTGCTGTCCTCCGAGGCCGTCGCGCACACCTCGCTCGACGTCCTGCTCTCCGAGCTCACCGGCCACGTCATCGACGTCCGCCAGCAGGACCCGACGGCGGGCGCGGGCCGGGCCTCCGGCTTCGAGGCGGCCCTGGCCAGCGTCCTGGACCGCCAGGCCGGCGTGGCATAATCAACTAATAGCCTTTTGGAATTCAGGCCTCTGTGTCTGCGCATTTGCCGCGCATTCACAGAGGCCTGAATCTGTAAAGTTCGCTTTTTCGCCTTTAATTCACTTTTAGTACCAAACCGGCACACACCCCTCAAGAGCAGGTTTCTCCGTGATTTCCACCGCTATTCGCGTTGCCCGGGTGGGCAGTGCGGCCGAGCTGGCTGCGGCGGCCCTCATGATGCTGGGCTTCCCCTGCCTGATGCTGGCCGCGCTCCTGCCGAGCGTCGCTGCCTTCGCGGCCGCGGCCGCCGTGACGTACCTGGCGGACCACTATCTGCACCGGCGCGGCAGCTATCTGATCAACCGCCTCAGCAAGGTGCGGGCCGGTCTGTCCATCAGGTTCCTCATCCGCCAGTTGCTCCTCGTGCTGCTGCTGGCGCGGCTGGACCTGTCCGACAGCATGGTCTTCTACGCGGCCATCGCGTGCTTCCTGGCCTTCTACGGCTTCCAGGCCCCGCACGGCGCGCTGATCACGCTGATCCGGCTGCGCCGCAAGATGCCCGTCGCCACCCGCAATGTCGACCTGGGCTCGCGCATCCGCATCCCGGACGCGCCCCCGCGCCGACTGCTGCACCGGTCCGCCGAGAAGATGCTCCACCTCGACCTCGTCGCGGTCGCCAGTGTGCTTCTCACTGCGGCGACCGACGACAACGTCTACGGGTTCGCGGGCATTGCGGTCACGCTGGTGCTGGCGTTCGGCTACGTCGCCGCGCTGGTCCCGTTCGTGCGCGGAAGGAAGATCCTGCCGAACGCGGAGAAGGTCCTGGCGGCGGTCGACGACTGGCTGCGCGAGTACCGCCCGGAGACGGTGCTCTACTTCTCCGGCTCCAAGGACTCGGCCTACCAGGTCAACATGTGGCTGGAGACGATGGAGCAGCTGGACACCAAGCCGCTGATCATCCTCCGCGAGCGCGCCATCCTGGAGCGCATGGCGCCCACCACCGTGCCGGTCATCTGCGTGCCCGGAGGGGTGCACCTGATGAACATGGACCTGTCCACGGTGCGGGTCGCGCTGTACGCGGCGAATGTCGGCAAGAACATCCACATGCTGCGCGTGCCGACCATCAAGCACGTCTTCATCGGCCACGGCGACAGCGACAAGCTCGCCAGCGTCAACCCGTTCAGCAAGGTGTACGACGAGGTGTGGACCGCGGGCCGCGCGGGCCGCGACCGCTACGCCATCGCCGATGTCGGCGTCCGCGACGACGACATCGTGGAGGTCGGCCGCCCGCAGCTCGCCCCGATTCAGTCCTGGCAGGGCGTGCCCGAGGGACGTATCCCCACCATCCTGTACGCCCCCACGTGGGAGGGCTGGGACGACAACCCCGGCAACACCTCGATCCTGCTCGCGGGCGAGAACATCGTGAAGCGGCTGCTCGCCGCCGACCAGCCGGTCCGCGTCCTCTACAAGCCGCACCCCTTCACCGGCACCCGCAGCGCGCAGGCCAAGGCCGCGCACGAGCGGATCACCGCGCTGGTGGAGAAGGCGGCCGCCGAGCGTGTCGCCGACCCGCGCTTCGCCGCCGACGCCGCCGTGCAGAGCGCGGCCAAGAGCGAGCTGGCCCGCATCGAGGCCCGCATCGCCGAGCTGTCCGGCGCCGCGGAGGCCGGCGACGAGGCCGAGGCCACCCGAGACGGCATGGTCGACACGGTCAAGCATGCCGAGGTCGCCCGGCTGCGGGGCGAGTGGAACGACGCGTACTGGCGCTCCTTCGGTACCTCGGAGCACCGTGTCATCACGGGTGCCGAGCCGCGCCTGTACGACTGCTTCAACGTCTCCGACGCGATGGTCTCGGACATCTCGTCCGTGGTCTCCGACTTCATCGCGAGCGGCAAGCCGTACGCGGTCACGGACTCCGCGGAGCTCGGCGTCGAGGAGTTCAAGCGGCAGAACACCGCGGTGCGCGCAGCCGTGATCCTGTCCAACTCGGCAGGCGAACTGGGCGAGTTGCTCGCCGCGTTGACCGACCCGGCCGCCGACGCGCAGGCCGCCGACCGCCAGGAGCTGAAGCGGTATCTGCTCGGCCCCGACGAGCCGGCGTCGATCGACCAGTTCAACTCCGCGGTGCGGGAGCTGGCGCGGAAGGCCGAGCGGCGCAACCTCGGTCAGGAGACCGGTACTTCGGCCGCCGCCGTGGACCTGGCGACCGCGTTGCCCGGCCAGCGGGTGACCGGCGACACGGACGGTGCGGCGGTCACGGGCTGACCGAGTCCACCTTCGCGCAAGGGCATGGCCCCGAGGAGCACTCCTCGGGGCCATGCCCATTTCTTACGTTCCTTACGTTTTCTCTTACGTGCTTCTGCCAGCCTTCACTCTGAAGCCACCCGTCGTTTCCTGTGAGCTGGGTCACGAAATGAGCGGCTGATGGCAACCCATACGTACTTTCAGTCGTCTTCCAGGTAGCGATTGAGGTGATAAGGGGGAAATGTTCTAGTGGCACTTCCCGTATCAAGGGGGAAACGTGACGCAGCCTGATGTGACCGTCATCATCGGGGCGTACGAAGCGATGCCGTACCTGGTCAAGTGCCTGGAATCCGTGGAGAACCAGACGCTCGACGCGGCACGGATCGAGGTGATCGCGGTCGACGACGGGTCGACGGACGACACGGGGGAGTATCTGGAGAAGTTCGCCGAGCAGTCGGCGATGTCCGTCACGGTGATCAGGCAGCCGAACTCGGGCGGCCCCAGCGGCCCGCGCAACATCGGCCTCGGCAAGGCGCGCGGACGCTACGTCTTCTTCCTCGACGCCGACGACTACTTCGGCCCCGAGGCACTGGAGCGCATGGTCGCCATCGCCGACGAGCAGGGCACGGACGTGGTGCTCGGCAAGGTCGTCGGGGTCAACAGGAACGCTCCGAAGTCGATGTGGGGCAAGGACCGGCCCCGTACCGACGTCTTCTCCTCGAACATCAAGTTCACGCTCAGCGCGCAGAAGCTCTTCCGCCGCGAGCTGCTCACGCGGCACGGCATGCACTTCGACGAGTCGCTGAAGACCGGCGAGGACGCCCTGTTCACGATGGAGGCCTACCTCCGCGCCGACGGAGTCTCCGTGATCGCCGACTACGAGTGCTACTACCTGGTCGGGCGCGACGACGGCAAGCATGTGACCAAGAGCGGCAGTTACACCCTGCGCTTCGACTCGGCCCGGGCCCTGATGGGGCTGATCGCCGAGCACGTCCCCGCCGGTCCGCGCCGCGACGCGCTGATGATCCGCCCCTTACTTATTACCCTGCTCCCGCAGTTCGGCCCCGGATTCCTCAAGCAGAGCGAGAAGATCCGGCGTCACAAACTCGAGCTGGCCAAGCCCTTGTTGGACGCCTACTGGCACGAGGGCGTCGCCTCGCGCCTCAAGGTGCACGAGCGGCTGCGCCTGCACCTCGTGGCCCAGGGCCGGGGCGATCTCCTCGTCGACGTACTGGAGTTCATCAAGGCGAAGAAGGCGCCCGAGGTCCTGCTGGAGTCCCGCGGTCGCAAGGCCTTCCTCGCCTATCCGCACTTCCGTGACCCGGCCGCCGGCATCCCGGACAGCTGCTACGTCCCGACGACCCGCGAGACGGTCACCATCGAGGGCTTCAAGCCGCGCACCACGCACTTCCCACGGCTGCGGCGGGTGGCCCGGCGGGTGTTGGGGGCGCGGCGCGCGGGGTGAGCCGCACGTCCACTGCGGCCGGCGGTCGGCCGGCGGCGGGCGGCGGTCGCGTCCGGGGACTGGACCGGCGGGCATCGGCCCGCCCTCTTCGCGTAGATTGCCAGGCGGGGCACCCGGATCGACGCGAGGGGACACACAGCAGGTGGCAGGGGCAAGGCAGACCGTGACGCAGGCCGACACGAGTGCCGTGACGCAGGCCGATGCGAGTGCCGTGGCGCAGGCCGACACGAGTGCCGTGGCGCAGGCCGACACGAGTGCTGTAGCGCAGGCCGATGCGAGTGTTGTGGCAGAGGCCGGTACGAGTGCCCTGAGGCAAGCCCACAGAAATGCCGTGGCGCAGGCCCACCGGATCGTCGTCAAGGTCGGCTCCTCCTCGCTGACCACCGCGTCCGGCGGCCTCGACGCGGACCGGGTCGACGCCCTGGTCGACGTCCTCGCCAAGGCCCGCAGCGGCGGCGAGAAGGAGATCGTCCTCGTCTCGTCCGGCGCCATCGCCGCGGGGCTCGCGCCGCTGGGGCTGCGCCGCCGCCCCAAGGACCTCGCCCGGCAGCAGGCCGCCGCCAGCGTCGGCCAAGGCCTCCTGGTCGCCCGCTACACCGCCTCCTGCGCCCGCTACGGCATTCGCGTCGGACAGGTGCTCCTCACCTCCGACGACACCAGCCGCCGCGCCCACCACCGCAACGCCTCCCGCACCCTCGACAAGCTCCTCGCGATGGGTGCCCTGCCGGTCGTCAACGAGAACGACACCGTCGCCACGGACGAGATCCGCTTCGGCGACAACGACCGGCTCGCCGCGCTCGTCGCCCATCTCGTACGGGCCGATCTGCTCGTCCTGCTCTCCGACGTGGACGGTGTGTACGACGGCGATCCCAGCAAGCCCGGTACCTCTCGGATAGCGGAAGTACGCGGGCCTGCCGACCTCGACGGCATCGATGTCGGCAGCGCGGGCAAGGCGGGCGTCGGCACCGGCGGCATGGTCACCAAGGTCGAGGCGGCCCGGATCGCGGCCGCGGCGGGCATCCCGGTCGTGCTGACCAGCGCCATCCACGCCGCCGACGCCCTCGCGGGCCGGGACACCGGCACCTACTTCCACCCCACCGGCAAGCGGTCCGCCGACCGGCTGCTGTGGCTTCAGCACGCCTCCACCCCGCAGGGCGCGCTCACGCTGGACGACGGGGCAGTGCACGCGGTCGTCGAACGGCGCAAGTCGCTGCTGCCGGCGGGCATCGCGGCCGTCGAGGGCGAGTTCACCGCGGGCGACCCGGTCGAGCTGCGCGACAGCACGGGCCGGGCGGTCGCGCGAGGCCTGGTGAACTTCGACGCCAAGGAGATTCCGCAGCTCATCGGCCGTTCGACCAGGGAACTGGCGCGCGAGCTGGGCCCCGCGTACGAGCGTGAGGTCGTACACAGGGACGACCTCGTACTGCTGAATACGTAAGAAAGCCGTTCCGCCGCGTGCCTCTCCGTACGACAGGCGTTCTGCCGCGCGCCTCGGAATCCGTAAGACAGCCGTTCCTGCCGCGCCCGTGAGTCCGTACGACAGACGTTCTGCGCACCCGTAAAACAGCTGCCCACTACATCCGTAAACGGCCGATTCCCCCGCCCCCAGTGGGGGACGTTCCGTAAAACCGCCACGCGACGGCTTCCCACCTGCTCAACTTTGTGACAGGGAGACCCCGGTATTCGGTACGACCATTGCGTAAAGGAGGCCGTCGTGAGACGAGTGCGCCCTGAGGCGGCGGCGTCCCGCGGTGGTGCCGCCTCCCGTGCAGGTGGAGCCGCTTCCCGTGCGGGTGGCGCTGCTTCCCGGTCGGGTGGTGCCGCCTCCCGTGCGGCGGGCGAGGAACGGGCCCTGACGAGCGTCGCGGCCGGTGACACATACGAGGGCGAGGAACCGGCGGACCAGCCCCGGCTGTGGCACGTCACGCTCAGCGTCTCGGGCGACGAGGCCCCGCTGAAGGAGGTCAGGCGCGGTCTCGAACAGCTCGCCCACGACCACCCGTTTCTGCTGACCAGCCGGTACGCCAACGACCACGCGGAGATCCGCTACTGGGAAGAGGCCCGCGACCTGCACGACGCGGCGGCGGTCGCACTGCGCCTGTGGGGCGAGCACCGGCAGACCGCCAAGCTCCCGCCCTGGGAGATCGTCGGCCTGGAGGTCATCGACCGCGAGACGTACCACCAGCGGATCGCGGAGGGCTACGGATCGCTGCCGGCGACGCCCGTCGGAGTGCACCCCTTTTGAGTCGGCGTCGGCGTCCGCTGAGTCGGCGTCCGAGTCCGCGTCCCGGCCCACGTCGGAGTTCGCCCCTCTTGCGGCCGCGCCCGGCGCCACGTCGGAGTTCGCCCCTTTTGAGCCCGTCTCGCGGTGTGGGATAGCCGGTGGACCGGCTCGCCCGGCGCACTACCCTTCCCTCATGACCACGCTCTCGCCGTACGACTCGATGTCCCCGGTCACCCAGGCCGCCTACCGCGCGAAGGCAGCCGCCGCCGACCTGGCGCCCCTGCCGCGGGCCGAGAAGGACGACGCGCTGCTCGCGATCGCGGACGCGCTGGAAGTCCGTACCAGCGAAATCGTCGCCGCCAACGCCAAGGACATCGCGCGTGCCCGCGAGGCCGGAACCAGCGAGACCGTCATCGACCGGCTCACGCTCACGCCCGAGCGCGTGCGTGCGATCGCCTCCGACGTCCGCGACGTGGTGGCGCTGCCCGACCCGGTCGGCGAGATCGTCCGCGGCTCCACCCTCCCGAACGGCATCGACCTGCGCCAGGTCCGCGTGCCGCTCGGTGTCGTCGGCATCATCTACGAGGCCCGCCCGAACGTGACGGTCGACGCCGCCGCGCTCTGCCTGAAGTCCGGAAACGCGGTGCTGCTGCGCGGCTCGTCGTCCGCGTACGAGTCGAACACGGCGCTCGTACGGGTCCTGCGCGACGCCGTGGGCGGCGCCGGGCTGCCCGCCGACGCCGTCCAGCTCGTGCCCGGCGAGGGCCGCGAGTCCGTACGCGAGCTGATGCGCGCCCGCGGCCTCGTCGACGTCCTCATCCCGCGCGGCGGCGCCTCGCTGATCCGCACGGTCGTCCAGGAGTCCACCGTCCCGGTCATCGAGACCGGCACCGGCAACTGCCACGTCTACGTCGACGCGAACGCCGACCTCGACATGGCGATCGACATCCTGATCAACTCCAAGGCCCAGCGGCCCAGTGTCTGCAACGCCGCCGAGACGCTCCTGGTCCACCAGGACATCGCCCCCGAGTTCCTGCCGCGCGCCCTGGACGCCCTCGCGGACGCCGGGGTCACCGTGCACGCCGACGAGCGCGTCCTCGCCTACGCCAAGGACTCCAAGGCCACCGTCGTCGAGGCGACCCCCGAGGACTGGGAGGCGGAGTACCTCTCGTACGACATCGCCGCCGCCGTCGTCGACTCGCTCGACAGGGCCGTGGAGCACATCCGGCTGTGGACCTCCGGCCACACCGAGGCCATCGTCACCACATCGCAGCAGGCAGCCCGCCGCTTCACCCAGCTGGTCGATTCCACGACGGTCGCCGTGAACGCGTCGACCCGCTTCACCGACGGCGGTCAGTTCGGCTTCGGCGCCGAGATCGGCATCTCCACGCAGAAGCTGCACGCGCGGGGGCCGATGGGGCTGCCGGAGCTCACGAGCACGAAGTACATCGTCACGGGGGACGGGCACATTCGGCGCTGAGACGCCGGTGCAGGAGCGGCCTGCGCCGGCTCTGGAGCGCCGGGGGCGCGCGGCGTGCGGTGCACGGCCCGCGGTTCGCGCGAGGCGCGTCTCGTCAGGTGGATGAATTTCCATACCGTCTGCCCAAAATGACCCCCCAGGTCTACTCTGGATCCGTGCCGGAGGACGTGGGGGGCACGCCGTTCCCTGACGGCTGGGAGCCCGACGACGACCGCGACCGCGGAGGTGCGGACGAAGAGTTCGCCTCCGTGGTCTTCGACGAGGACTTCGTACGGGCGGCGGCGATCCATGAGCCGACCGCCGTGGAGAGACTCCTGGCAGCCGCTCAGGCCCGCGCAGAGGCCTCCGAGGCCGAGGCGCGCCGGACGCACGCCCGGGGTGCACGCGGCGACGACGAGCGCTACGAGGACGGCTTCGGGCCCGACGACCGTGGCGATTTCGGCCACGATCCCGACTTGGACGATCTGGATGACACCGAGGTCCTGGAAGGCCGCTACGGCGCACCGGGGACTTACGGCAGGACCTACGGGAAACAGACCCGCTGGCACCGCCCCGTCGCCTGGGTCCTCGCCCTCGTGATGGGCATCGGCATGGTCGCGCTGGCCTTCACGGCGGTCTACCGGGGCGCGTCCTCGGGCCGGCAGGAACAGGTCCCTCCGCCCGCCTCGACCGGCCTGGAACAGGGCCAGGACAAGGTCACCGGCAGCACCGGTCCCTCCGCTTCGGCCGACTACTCCCAGCCAGCGGTGTCGGCGGTCCCCCGGACACCCTGACACGAGCGCTGCGGACGACCCTTCGAACGCCGTGACGACCCTGGTGAGAACCTGTCAGAACTTGTCGTGTAGCAGGGCGTTTACCTGAGCTCCGGGAGACCTACTCTGAATGTATGGGCGGGCCTGGAGACCCACCTGAGGGGACACCCGAGGGCGCCCCCGCTGGTGGAGAGGACGAGTACCGATCCGTCGTCTTCGACGAGTCGTTCGTCCGTGCTGCCCGCCTCCAGGAGTTCTCGGCCCAGGAGCGCATGGCCGACCACGCCCCCGCCGTACGCCGCCGCCCGGCCCTCCAGCGCGGGCTGTCCCGGCAGGCACTGATCCTCGTCCTGCTGATCGCCATAGCCTTCGGCACCGCGATCTACATGGGCGTACGCCACCCGTACCAGACCCCCACCGCCCAGCCCCCCGAGCCGCTGCGGATGACGGTCATACCCCTGTCCCCGCAGACCGCCGTGCCCGGCTCCACGAGCGCCGACGAGCTGTACGGGCACAGCCCGGCCGCTCAGTTCCGCATCGGCGCCGAGGGCATCACGCTGCCCGCCTCCCGGCGCACCGCACACTTCTCCGACAGCCAGGTCGTCACCGCCCTGACCACCGCCAAGGACTACCTCGTCGAGTCCTCCCTCGACCCGGACGTGCTCACCGGCGGCGCCACCCGGCCGGTACGGATACTGCTCGACCCGCAGCAGCTCGACCAGTTCGACCAGAGCCTCGACCGGCCGACCGCGGACGGCCGGCACGCGCCCACCGGCTGGCTGGTCCGCTTCGACGCGGCCCAGGTCCAGCTCGCCGACAAGAAGATCCGTGTGCAGGGCACCCTCCAGGCCGCCGAGTTCGACTCGAACACCCTTGAGGTCATCGCCGACCACACCTTCGTGTACGCGCTGAAGCCGACGGGCTCGGACGCGAACGCGAAGGCCTCGCTGTTCACCGTCCGGCGCGAGCTGCACTTCCGCTTCGACCGCGACGACCTGCGCATGCACCAGGCCGAGCTGGTCGTCTCCTACGTCCAGGCCGGGCCGCTCGCCTGCTCCGAGGACTCCGTCAACCACCTGCACCCGCTGCTCGCGGGACAGACGGCGAAGGCGGGCGGCCCGGCCGGCACCGACCCGTACGCCACCGGCAGCGCGACGGCGCTGTGCGGGTCGCTGGCGACGAGCGCGCAGCCGAAGCTGTAGTCGTTGCCGGCGGCGTCTCGGGCGGCGTATCCGGTGGCTCGGCCGGTTTCGGTCGGCCCTTGGGCCCGTTCCAGGTCAGCCGTTGCCGTTGGGGCTTTCGTCGTCCGGGTGCGCGTCGGTGTCCCGCGGCGGCGTGTCCTTCGGTGAGCCGGACGAGTCCTTGCTGGAACCGCCGCCGGCGAAGCCGCCGAAGCCGCGTCGCACCCGGCCCCCGAGGTCTCCCGCACCGCCCGCGATGTCGCTGACCAGCTTCATCAGCGGGTCCTTGGAGTTCTTCACGTCGCTGGCGTAGCTGGCCGCCGACTGCCGGAAGGAGTCCGAGACCGAGGTGTCCTTGTCCTCGCTGCGCCGAGCGTAGTGACCGTCCATGATCCGCTGGAAGTCGCGGGACTCGGCCCACTTCTTCAGCTCGCCCGCGCGGACGGTGGTGAAGGGGTGGGTGCGGGGGAGGGTATTGAGGATCTTGAGCACGGAGTCGCGCAGGTCGCCCCCGGCCTCGTACTCCTCGGCCTGGGCGAGGAACGAGTCCACGTTCATCTCGTGCAGGTGATTGCCTCCCGCGAGCTTCATCAGGCCGCGCATCGAGGCCTGCAGGTCCTGGCCGACCAGGAGCCCGGCGCGGTCCGCGGACAGCTCCGACTTGCGGAACCACTCGCGCAGCGCGGTGACGATCGCCATGATCGCGAGGTTCCCGAGCGGGATCCAGGCGACCCGGAGCGCGAGGTTGGTGAGGAAGAGCAATATCGTGCGGTAGACCGCGTGACCGGAGAGCGCGTGGCCGACCTCATGGCCGACGACCGCCCGCATCTCCTCCTCGTCGAGCAGCTCGACGAGCCCCGTCGTCACGACGATGATCGGCTCGTCCAGGCCGATGCACATCGCGTTCGGCTGCGGGTCCTGGGTGACGTACATCGGCGGGACCTTCTCCAGGTCCAGGATGTAACAGGCATCCCGCAGCATGTCGTTGAGGTGCGCGAACTGGGCGTCCGAGACGCGCACCGAATCGGACAGGAACAGCAGCCGCAGGCTGCGTTCGGGCAGCAGACCGCTGAGCGCCTTGAAGACGGTGTCGAAGCCGCTGAGCTTGCGCAGGGCCACCAGGGCCGAGCGGTCCGCGGGGTGTTCGTACACCCGAGAGGAGATCCCCTCGAAGCGCCTGCGCTGCCTGCTCGGCACGTTCTCGTGCCCGTTCTGCTCGTGACCGTCGTCGGACATGTGTTCCCCCATGTGCGTCTGAGTGCCCTATGTGCCCCCAAGGCAGAGCCCAGCCTAGGCGGAGATACCGTGGACGGGCAGTACAGAGAAGGAGTCGTACGCCATGGAGCACATCCCCGCAGCCGCCTGGCTCACCGAAGCCGCGGACGCGGCAGACAAGCAGGGCCCGGGCAATCTGCTCCGTGTCGTGCTGATCGTGATGGTCGTCGGAGTGGCTCTGACCGCCTGGTTCCTGCTGCGGGGGTACAAGCGGGACGACTGAGCGCCACGTCATGGAGGGAGGCCGCGGCAGCCGACACGGGGCGTGCGCGGCAACCGGCGTCCCCAACGGCGGAGTCGGGGTGATCGTGGCGGAGGCACCCGCTTACGATGGGCCGACGTCTTTATCCCGCCCACACCGGATAGGTCCTGCCGAGATGAGCTTCCACAGCACCGCCGCACAGTTGGTCACCGTCGCCGCCGAGGGCGAGAATGGCGGCAACCACGAGAGCCTCAGCCCGTTCCTGACCGGCGGCGGGGCCCTCTTCATCCTGCTTCTGCTGCTGTGGATCACCACGCGCTTCAACCGGGACCGCTGAGCCCTACTGGGCCCGCTCGGGGCCCCTGTCGGCCGGAGCCCGTAGGCCGGGCCGGTAGGGTCTGCACGCATGGGAGAGCAGCACATGCCTACCGGTCCGGCGAGTGACACGGAGAGCGGCGCCGCCGGCGCCGCCACGGGTGGCGCGAACGGAGTGGCCGACGACAGTGCGGCGAAGCGTCTGACGACCGGCCCCGGAAACGGCCCCTCGAATCCGGGCAAGCGCCGCCTCGGCGTCATGGGCGGAACCTTCGACCCGATCCACCACGGGCACCTCGTGGCGGCCAGCGAGGTCGCCGCGCAGTTCCACCTCGACGAGGTGGTGTTCGTGCCGACCGGGCAGCCGTGGCAGAAGACCGACCGCAAGGTCACCCCGGCCGAGGACCGCTATCTGATGACCGTCATCGCGACCGCCGAGAATCCCCAGTTCTCGGTGAGCCGCATCGACATCGACCGCGGCGGCCCGACCTACACCACGGACACCCTGCGCGACCTGAAGGCGCTCAACCCCGACACCGACCTCTTCTTCATCACGGGCGCAGACGCGCTCGGCCAGATCCTTACCTGGCGGTACACGGAAGAACTGTTCTCCCTCGCGCACTTCATCGGGGTCACCCGGCCCGGCCACACGCTGACCGATCCGGGGCTTCCGGAGGGCGGTGTCTCGCTCGTCGAGGTTCCCGCACTCGCCATCTCGTCCACAGACTGCCGTGCGAGAGTCGCCAAGGGCGATCCCGTCTGGTATCTGGTGCCGGACGGTGTGGTGCGCTACATCGACAAGCGTGAGCTGTACCGCGGCGAGTGAGCCGAGAGGGGCACCGGTGAACGACCGATACGACGGATACGCGGGCGGCGACCAGTACGAGCTCGTCGGCTACGACGAGTTCGGGCAGCCTGTGTACGGACAGGTGCCGCAGCAGCCTCCCCAGGGGTACGACCCCTACGGCGCCCAGCCGCAGGGGTACGGCTACGACCCGTACGCGACCGGTCAGCAGCAGCCGGTGCAGTCGTACGACACGGGCCAGCAGCCGCCTGTGTCGCCGTATGACACCGGTCAGCAGACCCCTGTGTCGCCCTATGACACCGGTCAGCAGCCGTCCGTCCCCTCGTACGACCCTTACGGCACCGGCGCGCCCGGCCCCGCCGGGAACACCTCGCCCGCCTACGACCGCTACGGGCAGTCCGCGGGTCCGGCCGGTGCCGCGAGTACCGGTCAGCAGCCCCGAGTTGCCGAGCAGACCGCCTATATCCCCCAGCAGGCCGGACCAGCCAAGGACGGCGAACCCCGGGCCGGTCGGGCCGACCGGGACTACCGCACCGAGCAGTTCGCCTTCGTCGAGGAGCAGGAGGACGACTCCGAAGACGTCATCGACTGGCTGAAGTTCACCGAGAACCGCACCGAACGCCGCGAAGAGGCCCGGCGCCGCGCACGCAGCCGGGTCGTCGCCCTGGTCGTGGTGCTCGCCCTGGTCGCGGTCGGCGGCGTCGGCTACCTCTGGTACGCGGGCAAGCTGCCCGGCACGTCCTCGAAGGGCAAGTCCCCTACGACGACCGCCGTGGGTGCCCAGAACCGCGACGTGATCGTCGTCCACCTGCACAACACCAAGGGGGGCGGCACCTCCACGGCGCTGCTCGTCGACAACACCACCACCAAGCAGGGCACCACCGTCCTGCTGCCCAACTCCCTTGCCATGACGGGCGACGACGGCTCGACGACCACGCTCGCCAAGTCCGTCGACGACGACGGCTCCTCCGGGACCCAGGACGCGATCGACACGGTGCTCGGGACCAACATCCAGGGCACCTGGCGCCTCGACACCCCCTACCTCAACAACCTCGTCGAGCTCGTCGGCAACATCGACATCACCACCAACGCCAATGTGCCGGACCCCGATTCGAAGAAGAAGGGCGAGTCGCCCCTCGTCAAGAAGGGCGAGGAGCAGACCCTCAGCGGCAAGATGGCCGTCGCCTACGCCACCTACCGGGCCTCCGGCGAGTCCCAGAACGCGCAGTTGGAGCGGTTCGGACAGGTCATGCAGGGCGTGCTGCGCAAGTTGTCCTCCGACAAGCAGGCCGCTACCACCACCGTGCAGACCCTGGCGCAGATCCTCGATCCGTCCCTGACCGACCAGGACCTCGGCGCCTTCCTCGCCAAGCTCGCCGACCTCGCCAAGGGCGGCGACTACAAGACCGCGCTGCTGCCCGTGCAGCAGGACGGCACCCTGAGCGAGAGCGCCTCCGACAGCGTGGTCAAGGACGTGCTCGGCGGTACCGCGAAGAGCCCCGACGCGGGCGCCGCCGTGCGCGTCGGCATCAGGAACGCCACCGGCAACAAGGCGGCCGCCGAGCAGGCCCGCGTCGTCCTGGTCAATGGCGGCTACACGTTCCTCGACTCCGGCACCGCTGCCGCCGCCCAGAGCGTGTCCCAGATCACATACACCGACGCCGCCAAGAAGAACGACGCCGTCGAGGTCGCCAAGACCCTGGGCCTGCCCACGAGCAGCGTGAAGAAGGGCAAGGCCACGTCCAACTCGGACGTGTCCGTGGTCCTGGGCCAGGACTACAAGGCGACCAGCGGCTCGACGGGGTGACGGACGCCACGTCCCGGGAGCACCCGGGGCGGGGCCGAAGAAACGCGTGGGGTGTCGTCGGCGGTCCGTGAGACCCTGGTGTCATTACTGACCGCCGACGGAAAGCCGCGTAGTGACCGCCACGGACCGCTCCATCGAGCTCATCAACACCGCCGCACAGGCGGCCGCAGACAAGCTCGCGCACGACATCATCGCCTACGACGTCAGCGACGTGCTCTCCATCACCGACGCCTTCCTGCTGGCGTCCGCGCCCAACGACCGCCAGGTCAAGTCGATCGTCGACGAGATCGAGGAGCGGCTGAGCAAGGAGCTCGGCGCCAAGCCGGTGCGCCGCGAGGGCGACCGCGAGGCCCGCTGGGTCCTGCTCGACTACGTCGACATCGTGGTGCACGTGCAGCACAGCGAGGAGCGTGTCTTCTACGCCCTGGAGCGGCTGTGGAAGGACTGCCCGGAGCTGGAACTGCCCGCCGACGCCAAGGCCACCCGCGGCAAGGCAGCCGAGCACGCAAAGCTCCAGGCTGAGGAGGACTCCGCCGAACTTGGGGAGCTGCGGTGAGCACCGAGGCCGGGAAGAAGCCGGGCCGGGGCCGCCGCGTCATCCTGTGGCGGCACGGCCAGACCTCCTGGAATGTGGAGCGCCGCTTCCAGGGCACCACGGACGTCGAGCTCACCGAGACCGGCGTGGGCCAGGCCCGCCGGGCCGCCCGGCTGCTCGCCTCGCTGAAGCCCGACGCGATCGTTGCCTCGGACCTCCAGCGCGCCGCGAACACGGCCGCTGAGCTGTCCGCCCTCACCAGCCTCGACGTCACGCACGACGAGGGCCTGCGGGAGACCTACGCGGGCGTCTGGCAGGGGCTGACGCACGAGGAGATCATCACCCGGTACGGCGACCAGTACTCCGCCTGGAAGCGGGGCGAGCCGGTGCGCCGAGGCGGTGGCGAACTGGAGACCGAGGTCGCCGACCGCGCCGCCCCCGTGGTGCTGCGGCACGCCGAGAAGCTCCCCGAGGACGGCACCCTCGTGGTGGTCAGCCATGGCGGCACGATCCGCACCACCATCGGCCGTCTCCTCGGCCTGGAGTCCCAGCACTGGGAGAGTCTCGGCGGCCTCTCCAACTGCTGCTGGTCCGTCCTCGGTGAGGGCGCCCGCGGCTGGCGCCTCCTGGAGCACAACGCCGGCACGCTGCCGGAGCCGGTGCTCGGCGACGACGACTGAGCGGACCCCTGTCCGGTCCCGCGGGCCCGTCGGGACCGGATTTCACTTTCCGGCTGGTCGCAGGCTAAAGTTCTTCTTGTTCGCCCCGCCGGGCGGGAAGAACACAAGGGGCTATAGCTCAGTTGGTAGAGCGCCTGCATGGCATGCAGGAGGTCAGGAGTTCAATTCTCCTTAGCTCCACAGATTGACTCTCTTTTGAGTTGTCAAAGATCAGTGGTGAAGATCCCGTTCCCATCAGGGGGCGGGATTTTTCATGTCCCCGCCCCTATCGCCTCGGCACCCAGGGAGTGTGACGGCGGCCACAACTCCTCCCGCAGATCCCGCAAGACGGACAGCCTTCTCCTCGCCTCCTCGTCTTCCGGTGTGTAGGCCACGATCCGGCACTCCGGCATGCCGTCGATCGACAGCGACACCGAGGTCATGTGCAGTTCGCCCACTGCCTCGTGCCGGAAGGTCTTCACACGCGGTCCCGGCGGCACCACATCGCCTCCCGACCACAGCTCCGCGAAGTACGGACTGGCGGCCGAGAGCCTGCGTATGAAGTCCTCCCAGGCGGGCTCGCCGACATGTCTTCCGTACGACGACCGCATGGTCGCCACCATCAACGGCAGCTCGCTGTCCCGGAACACGACCGGGCAGTTCGGTTCGGGCACGGTGAACAGCGTCCACAGCGCGTTGGAAACGCCGATGTGGAGCGTCTGCGACACGAAGAACAGGTCGCGGTAAGGGGGATTGGTGGCCAGGATGTCGTACCGCGAGTTGTAGACCGCTGCCGGACGCGGGGCGAGGGCGTCGACGATGCCCTGGATCTCCTCGCTCACGGTCTGCGCGGGGCCCTCGCGTTCGGGCTCGTAGGGCACCTCGGCCAGGTGATAGAGATGCTCGCGCTCGGGCTGGTCGAGGCGCAGCGTGCGCGCCACCGCGTCCAGGACCTGCGAGGACGCGTTGATCGGGCGCCCCTGCTCGAGCCATGTGTACCAGGTGACGCCGACGCCGGAGAGTTGTGCGACCTCCTCGCGGCGCAGCCCCGGCGTACGGCGCCGTAAGCCCGGCGGCATCCCCACGTCGGCCGGGGTCACCCGCGCCCGCCTGCTGCGCAGGAAAGCGGCCAGCTCCGGCCTGCGGCGCTGTGTCGTGTTCATCGGCTTCACATCCCCCGTCACTCATCGTCCGTGCCGAACCCGTCTGCTGCCAGGTGCTGTCAGTACCAGCATCGGCGGGCTCTCGTTACCCGTATCCGGCCGCCGTCACGCTCGACGGCATGACGACGACAACCCCCGCGGGAACAGGTCCCGCACGCGGTCCAAGTCCTGAGACCAGTAAAGACCCCGGCACTGACAATCGGCCCGGACGGCTGCTCGCGGTCGTGCTCGCGGCCCAGTTCATGGCATTGCTCGACGTCTTCATCGTGAACGTCGCGGTGCCCACGATCGGTTCCGAACTCCATGCGTCCGGCGCCGGAGTGCAGTTGGTGGTCGCCGGATACTCCATCTCGTACGCCGTGCTGCTGATCACCGGAGCCCGGCTGGGCGACCGGCTCGGCCACCGCCGGGTCCATCTGGCCGGGCTCGCGCTGTTCACCGCCGCCTCGCTGGCCTGTGGACTCGCCCAGGGAACAGGGGAGTTGATCGCCTTTCGGCTGATCCAGGGCGCTGGATCGGCCGTGATGATCCCGCAGGTGCTCAGCCTGATCCAGCGCAATTTCACCGGCGAGGCACGGGCCCGCGCCCTCGGCGCCTACGCGGCCGTCCTCGCCACCGGCGCCGCGGCCGGCCAGGTGCTGGGCGGAGTTCTGGTCAGCGCCGATCTGTTCGGCACCGGCTGGCGGCCGGTGTTCCTGGTCAACGTGCCCGTGGGCGTCGTACTTCTGGCCGTCGGCAGCCGCGTACTGCCGCGGGACGACGTGTCGGCTCTTGAGCGCTCGCGGGGCCTCGACCTGCCGGGGCTCGTGCTGCTGGCCGCCGCCGTCTCCCTCTTCACCGTGCCGCTCGTGCTCGGACAGGAGGAGGACTGGCCGCTGTGGTCCTGGCTGTCGCTGGGAGCGGCCGCGGTGTTCTTCGCCCTGTTCTGTCTGTACGAGTTCCGCCTGGCCCGGCGTGGCGGGGTGCCGCTGATCGCGCCGAGGGTGCTGCGCCACCCCGGCATCGGCCTCGCGGTGTTCCGGCTCCTGGCCGTGATGGCGGTCAACGCGGGCTTTCTGTTCGCGCTCACCCTGCACATCCAGGGCGGCCTCGGCTACAGCGCCCTGCGCGCGGGACTCACCTTCGCACCCACCGCGGCGGTCTTCGGTCTGGTCGGTCTGACCTGGCGCGCCTGGCCCGCTTCCTGGCAGGGCGGTCTGATACCGATCGGGTTCGCGCTCGCGGCCGTCTCCGTGGCCGGGGTCGGCGGCGTACTGAAGGACGGGGGCGACGGCGGCCCGTGGCTGTACGTGGCGTTCGCAGGTGTCGGTGCCGGGCTCGCGCTCGGCTTCAGCCCCACGCTCACCAGGGCTCTGGCCACGGTGCGCCCCGAGGACGCGGCGGACGCCAGCGGACTGCTCGCGACGGTCACCCAGCTCGGTCAGCTGATCGGTGTCGCGGCCTTCGGCACACTCTTCTTGAACCGGCTTGAGTCACTCGGGGCCCCCGGGGCGTATACCTCTGCGGACGCGCTCCTCGCGTGCACGTATGCGCTGGCCGCGACGGCCACATTGGGTGCCGTGTCCGGACTGGTACGAAGGCGTCGCTGACCGTATTGCTCAGGCCGTGGCAGAATCAAACGGCCGGAAGGGGGCGCGGCCCGACGGGAGGGAGAAGCGATGCCTGCGAGCATCCTCGAGGAGGTCGACATTCTCCTCGAAGTGGCACTGACGCGGAAAAAAGCCACTCTTCTCAACTGCCCTTCCTGCGGATCGGTCCACGTCGCCCAGGTCCTCGGTGACAACGGTGGGATCTCCTACGTGTGCACGGCCTGCGGCCACAGCTGGAGCTGATCGATGGGTGCACACAGGCGGAAGTGCGATTGGTGCGGCAGTGGTACGCCGATCGTCCGCGACATGGAACCGGTCAACCACGACTACCAGTACTGGTGCGAGGAGTGCGCGCGGGCGCTGATCATAAAAGGCGACCCGATCGAGACGTACCGCGAGCTGGAGGGCGAGCCGATCTACGGCCGGCTCCTCGACGAGCACTGCACGCTCAAGCGGTTCTACTCGTTCGCCACAGCCTGAACCCGATGAGGGTCAGGAAAGCGAAACCGGTTCCTACGTAGAGGGCGGACAGCGTCAACTCGGCGCCGTCCTGGTGCAGTTCGAGTCTGCCCGGCCCGTGCGGCACCCACCACAGCGCGTACGTGCAGAAGGCCAGGGCCGTGCAGACGGCGGCCGTCCGGCTCCTCGCCGCGAGGACCAGCACCATCGGTACGCACCACACCCAGTGGTGCGACCACGACACCGGACTCACCAGCAGGGCCGTCACCGCGCAGGAGGTCGTCGCCCAGGCGCGCCGCCCACGCAGCTCGGCGGCCACACTGATCGCGAGGCCCGTGACGCCCGCCAGAGCCGCGGTCGCGCCCCACCAGACGCCGGGCTCCGTGGTGTGCAGCAGTCGGGCCAGGACGCCGCGCAGCGACTGGTTCGCGGTGTCCTCGACGAGCCCGACCCGGCCCGCCGCGAAGACCATGCGGGTCCAAAAGCGCCACGAGTCGTACGGCAGGACGGCCGCCGCCAGCAGTGTCGCGCCGGCGAACGCGGCGGCGGCCCCCCGCGCGTGCCGCAGCCACAGCCCACCGGAACCCCGCTTCGTGTGCTCCACGACGCCGGTGACCAGCAGGGACACCGCGAAGAGCGCGGGCGTCAGCTTGATCGCCGCAGCGATCCCGATGCCCACTCCGGCACATCGGTGTCCGGGGCGCCGTGACAGGTCCCACAGCACCAGCACGGCGAGCAGCAGATTGATCTGGCCGTACCGCAGCGTCGTCCACACCGGCTCGCACCACACGGCGGCCGCGGCGACCCACCAGACACACTCCACACGCGCGTGGCCGACGAGTCGCAGTGAGAGGGCCACGAACACCACAAGGAGAGTCAGGTTTCCGGCCGTCGCCAGGGTGCGCATGGCCGCCGTGTCCAGCAGTGTCAGCGGTGTGAACAGGAGCGCCGCGAACGGCGGGTAGGTGGTGGGCAGATGGGCCTCGGTCGTGCGCAGCGCGTAGAGGTCGCCGCCCGCGCGGACGGTCTCGCCCTCCGCGCGGTACACCATCAGGTCGATCATCGACACGTGCGCGGCCCGCTGCGCACACCAGAATGCCGCGAACGACAACAGGCACACCCCCAGAGCGACTGGCGCACGGCGGTGGACACGAGGGAGCGCGATCACGGTCACGAAGTCCGACACTATCCCGCTTGTCCGTATTGTCTGCGCGGGACGGAAACGATTTGGTGGTGCACCCGGAGGACCGTGTAATGTTGGCGTCGCCGCCGGGGAAACCGGGCGGCACGGTCAACATGCGGCTCCGCCGCGTGGCCGCAAGGGGCTATAGCTCAGTTGGTAGAGCGCCTGCATGGCATGCAGGAGGTCAGGAGTTCAATTCTCCTTAGCTCCACAAACGTTGAAGGCGGGCCACCCGATTAGGGTGGCCCGCTTCTTCGTGTTCAGCGGCCGCTGCCGAGCGCCCGGCGGCCGCGCCCCTGGGAGAGGACCGGCAGGTTGTTGCGCGCCGGGGCGGAGGACCGGGTGTCCTCCTCGATGCGCAGCGCGAGCGCCGGGCAGCGACGTACGGCGCGCAGGGCCTTCGCCTCCGCGTACCGGGGCACCTGCGCCTGCGCGACGGTCGGGAAGCCGTCGGCGCCCAGTTCGAAGACCTCCGGAAGGATGTCCGCGCACAGTCCGTGACCCCGGCACAGCGTCCAGTCGACGTAGATCTTCTGACGGCTGGGGCCGGCCTCCTGCTGCCCCTGGCCGCCCGGGATGCCCGTAGGGGCCTGGCCGCCCTCGAAGAGCGGCAGAACGCCCTCCACGGGCCTTCCGCAGCCATTGCCGAGGACGTGCGCGGCCAGGTCGTCCGTGAATGCTTTGATGGTCGACTCGATGAACATCGCCGAGCCGTCCGGGTGCGAGCAGGCACCGCGCCGCTTCACGGCCTTGGCGACCTGCTTCACGGCCTCCAGGGCTGCCGGGCCGCCGCCGTTCAGGATGTCCTCCAGGCCGCGCGCCGCGGCGGGTAGACCCAGGTAGCAGGGACCGCACTGTCCCGCGCTCTCCTCGGCCAGCCACTGCGCGACCCGCAGTGACTCGCCCAGCGGGCACGTCTGCTGGCTGATCGGGAGGATCGCGCCCGCGCCGAGCGCACCGCCCACGGCGTCCAGAGAGTTGCGCGAGACGATCGCCTCGTTGACCGCCGCCGCGTCCAGCCACTTGCCGTGGTAGCCGCCGGTCAGCACGCCCTGGGGCATGGGAGGGGCGCCGGCGAGCTGGAGCACGTAGCGCAGCGGCACGCCGGTCGGGACCTCGATCACCATGGGGCGGGCGACCGCGCCGGAGACGGTGAGCATGACGGTGCCGGGCTCGTCGTACAGGCCCGTGTTGCGGTAGCGGTCAGGGCCGATGCGTGCGGCGATGGCCAGCTGGGCGAACGTCTCTGCGTTGGACAGCAGCGTGGGCGCGCCGCCGACGCCGCTCTGCGACGCGCTGATCTTGCGGCCGGGCGGGATTGCCGGGCCGCCGTCGACGGACCGGATCAGCGAGGCGGCCGCTCCAGTCACCATGCGCACCGGATTGCGCTGCACGCGCGCGCGGAGGGGCGCTCCGCGCCGGTTGCTCAGCCCGCGCTCGGCCAGCGCGGCTTCCATCGAGGCCTGCGTGGACGCACGTGTCACCCCGACGACCAGGGTGCGGGCGCCCATGGCCTCCGCGGCCAGCAGGGCGCCGTCCAGGATGAGGTGCGGGGCACGGTTGATGAGCACCGTGTCCTTGCGGCAGGCGGGTTCGTCCTCACTTCCGTTGACGACCACCACGGGGCGGATGCCCTTCTGGATGGCCGACTCGGCGACCGAGCGCAGCTTCTTGGCGAAGGGGAAGCCCGCCCCGCCGCGACCCTTCAGGGAGATCGCCTCGGCGAGGCCCGCGAGCTGCTCACCGCCCATGGGTTCGAGCGGCCCGTGCACCTTGAGGTGCATGGGGAGATCCAGTCGTTCAACCAGGTCGAAGCCCGACGTGAGCTGCGGAAGCCCGACGACGCGGACCTCCGGGACGTCGGGCAGGGCCTCGTTCACTTAAAAGCCTCCGGAAGGGGCGTTCCATGGTTCACCGGAGCCAGGAGCGTCGAAGGCGCCCGGCAGTACTTCAGTCGTGGGACCGCTGTCGTACGTGTCGTTGGTGTTGTACGTGCCGTAGGCGGGGTTCGTCTCACCGGTGTCGTACACGTCACTCGTGCCGTAGGCATTGGCGGCCGAATTGTCATAGACAGGGATGTTGTATCCCGTGTCGTTGAGGGGGTCGTACGCCGATTGGGGCGCCTCGCCGACGGGGGGCGGGGAGGGGATGGGCCAACTGCCCGACGGGCTGCTGCCGTCGACGCGCGGGAACGACTCGGTGGGCTGCATGTCCATGGGCATCTGGAAGCGCTCGGTCGGCGTGGGGCCGAAGCCGTCTCCGCCGGACGCCCCGCCGGATACCGCCCGGTAGGCGGCCGCGAAGCCGGGCACGCTCCCCGTGGTCGCCGGGTCGGGCGCGGCCTCGTACAGCGGCGAGGGGGACTGGGTGCGCTGCGGGGGCACGAACGAGTCGCCCACGGACTGAGCCTGGGCGGAGCGCGCGGCGAAGCCCGGCAGCGAAGAGTCCGCGGCGGCGGCACGGGATGCCTCCAGCTCCTCGCGGGCGCGGGCGCCCGGGCTGTTGTTCTCCCCGATGATCGCCAGAATCCGGTCGGCGACCTTGCGCTTGACGGGGCCGGAGGCCGAGCGCAGCGCCAGGGCGCCCATCACGGCGACCAGGCAGAGGCTGTAGAGCACCGTGACGTACGTCTTCGCGGGGCGTCCCGCGTACAGGCCGTGCACCAGGGCGGAGCACCAGGCCGGATACGCCAGCATGTGCACGGCCCGCCAGCGTGCCGCGACCGGCGCGGGGGACGCGAAGGCGCTGCGCAGCGCGCCGGTGATGGCCGTGAAGATCATGAGCAGGCCGGCCAGGGAGCCGAAGCCGATGAGGCCGTTGGTGCCCGTGATGCCGAGCCCGAAGGGGATCAGCGCGGCGACCAGAGTGGTGTGGTCGAGTGCCAGCTTGACCGTGATGTGCAGCAGGAGGAAGGCGACCGAGGAGACGGCGGTCGTCCTGTGCACGGCCTGGGCGACCAGCCGCTGACGCGTGTTGAGGAACAGCCGGTCGGTGGCGACGAGGCCCCACACCACGGAGCAGGTGAGGGCGACCAGCGACAGCACGCCGGCGCCGAAGTTGAGGAAGTCGCGCAGGCTGTCGCCTCCGACCAGCACGACCATGGGTATGAGCAACAGAGCGGCAGCCGTCAGCACCCCGTAGGCCGAGCGGCCCGGTCGGGGTAGCGAGCTGTTGTTGCGACGAGGGTTCATGGGGGGTTACTCCCAACGGTTCGGGGAAGCGGTCCCGAAGCGGCACTCTAAGTCGAGCCATACCGATGGGTACGAGGTTTGAGTTATTGCGTTGTTATCAAAGGGCAATGAGCTCTTTGTGTTGCCCCTTAGCGTCCGTTACGCCAGGTAACTTTTGAATATCGTTCAGCTTTTCCGGTGATCGCACGGCGGTCGAAGGGGTGGCACGGCGTGCCGAACGGTCCCTGGAAGCTCGTCGCGGCGCCCGCGGGGGCTGCGGTACCCTGACGCCATGCGTGCCGTACGCCTTCTGCTTAGCGAGCCGCGCTGATCAGTCCCGACCGCTGAGGAATCGTGGTCGGAATCGGCGCGGCGTCCCCTCCTGTGCGAGGGGATTTTTCATTTCCGCTGGCAGAGACGATCGATGGAGCTTTGAGGATCATGAGCGAGACGAATACCGCTGCCACCGCCGAGGTGGCAGCGCCGCACCGCTACACGGCCGCCCTGGCCGCTGAGATCGAAGCACGCTGGCAGGACTTCTGGGACGCCGAGGGCACGTACGAGGCACCGAACCCGAGCGGCGACCTGGCCGGGGACCCCGAGCTGGTCGCCAAGCCCAAGAAGTTCATCATGGACATGTTCCCGTACCCGTCCGGTGCGGGCCTGCACGTCGGTCACCCCCTGGGCTACATCGCCACCGATGTATTCGCCCGGTTCCAGCGGATGACCGGCCACAACGTCCTGCACACCCTGGGCTTCGACGCCTTCGGTCTGCCTGCCGAGCAGTACGCCGTGCAGACGGGCACGCACCCGCGCGTGTCCACCGAGGCCAACATCGAGAACATGAAGGTCCAGCTGCGCGCGCTGGGCCTGGGCCACGACAAGCGCCGGTCGTTCGCCACGATCGATCCGGACTACTACAAGTGGACCCAGTGGATCTTCGTGCAGATCTTCAACTCCTGGTACGACGACGAGGCCAAGAAGGCCCGCCCGGTCTCCGAGCTGGTCGCCCAGTTCGAGAGCGGTGAGCGTGCCGTACCGGCCATCGACGGCGCCACGCGCGCGTGGAACGAGCTGAGCGCCGCCGAGCGTGCCGACGTCCTGAGCGGATACCGCCTGGCGTACGCCTCCGACGCGCCCGTGAACTGGTGCCCCGGACTGGGCACCGTACTGGCCAACGAGGAGGTCACCGCCGACGGCCGTTCCGAGCGCGGCAACTTCCCCGTCTTCAAGGCCAAGCTGCGCCAGTGGAACATGAGGATCACGGCGTACGCCGACCGTCTGCTGGACGACCTGGACGCGCTGGACTGGCCCGAGGCCATCAAGCTGCAGCAGCGCAACTGGATCGGGCGCTCCGAGGGCGCCCGCGTCGACTTCCCGATCGACGGTGAAGCGATCACGGTCTTCACGACGCGCCAGGACACCCTGTTCGGGGCGACCTACATGGTGCTGGCGCCCGAGCACCCGCTGGTCGAGAAGTTCACCCCGGCCACCTGGCCCGAGAACACCCACGAGGTCTGGACGGGCGGGCACGCGAGCCCGGCCCAGGCCGTCGCCGCCTACCGCGCGCAGGCCGCCTCGAAGTCCGACGTCGAGCGCCAGGCCGAGGCCAAGGACAAGACCGGTGTCTTCACCGGCGCGTTCGCGACCAACCCGGTCAACGGCGAGCAGATCCCCGTCTTCATCGCCGACTACGTACTGATGGGCTACGGCACCGGCGCGATCATGGCCGTCCCGGCGCACGACACCCGCGACTTCGCCTTCGCGCGCGCCTTCGAGCTGCCGATGCGGTGCGTCGTGGAGCCCTCCGACGACCGTGGCACGGACGCGTCGACCTGGGACGACGCCTTCGCCTCGTACGACGCGAGGATCGTCAACTCGTCCAGTGACGAGGTCTCCCTGGACGGCCTGGGCGTCGTCGACGCCAAGGCGCGCATCACGGAGTGGCTGGAGCGCAAGGGCATCGGCGAGGGCACGGTCAACTTCCGGCTGCGCGACTGGCTGTTCAGCCGTCAGCGCTACTGGGGCGAGCCCTTCCCGATCGTCTACGACGAGGACGGCATCGCGCACGCGCTGCCCGAGTCGATGCTGCCCCTGGAGCTGCCGGAGGTCGAGGACTACTCGCCGCGCACCTTCGACCCGGACGACGCGAACACGTCTCCGGAGACGCCGCTGTCCCGCAACGAGGACTGGGTCAACGTCACCCTGGACCTGGGCGACGGCCGTGGTCCGCAGCAGTACCGCCGCGAGACCAACACGATGCCCAACTGGGCCGGTTCCTGCTGGTACGAGCTGCGCTACCTGGACCCGCACAACGACCAGAAGCTGGTCGACCCGGCCATCGAGCAGTACTGGATGGGCCCGCGTGAGGGCCAGCCGCACGGCGGCGTCGACCTGTACGTCGGCGGCGCCGAGCACGCCGTGCTGCACCTGCTGTACGCGCGCTTCTGGTCGAAGGTCCTGTTCGACCTGGGGGACGTCTCCTCGGCCGAGCCGTTCCACAAGCTGTTCAACCAGGGCATGATCCAGGCCTACGTGTACCGCGACAGCCGTGGCATCGCGGTGCCCGCCGCCGAGGTGGAGGAGCACGACGGCGCGTACTACTACCAGGGCGAGAAGGTCTCCCGGCTGCTGGGCAAGATGGGCAAGTCCCTGAAGAACGCGGTCACTCCGGACGAGATCTGCGCCGAGTACGGTGCGGACACGCTGCGCCTGTACGAGATGGCGATGGGTCCCCTGGACGTGTCCCGGCCGTGGGACACGCGCGCGGTGGTGGGCCAGTTCCGGCTGCTGCAGCGGCTGTGGCGCAACGTCGTCGACGAGGCGACCGGTGAGGTCACGGTCGTCGACGCCGAGCCGGACGAGGAGACGCTGCGTGCTCTGCACAAGGCCATCGACGGCGTACGCCAGGACCTGGAGGGCATGCGGTTCAACACCGCCATCGCCAAGGTCACCGAGCTGAACAACCATCTGACCAAGGCGGGCGGTCCGGTGTCGCGGACGGTCGCCGAGGCCCTGGTGCTGCTGATCGCGCCGCTGGCGCCGCACATCGCCGAGGAGCTGTGGCGCAAGCTGGGTCACACCGACTCGGTGGTCCACCAGGACTTCCCGGTCGCCGACCCGGCCTACGTGGTGGATGAGACCGTGACCTGCGTCGTGCAGATCAAGGGCAAGGTCAAGGCGCGCCTGGAGGTCTCCCCGTCGATCTCCGACGAGGAACTGGAGAAGGTCGCGCTGGCCGACGAGAAGGTCGTCGCGGCGCTGGACGGCGCGGGGATCCGCAAGGTGATCGTGCGGGCGCCGAAGCTGGTGAACATCGTGACGGCTTAGTCGTTTCGGCTGGTGAGCGTGGCGGGTGGGCTTCGGCTCGGCCGCCGCGTCTTTCCGGGTGCGGCCGACTCGGTCTGTCCGGTTCTGGCCGGCTCGGGGTAGTCCCCTACGGGCAGGTTCGGGGTTCTTCTGGAACTCCGAACCTGCCCGCAGCGTTTACCGTTGAAGGGCGCGGCGGCAGCTGTCGCGACCGGTTGGAGGAGGAGCGTGGTGGAAGCCGTGATCACAGTTATCGCCCTGCTCTTCCTGCTGTTCGTGGTGCTGGGCGCGTATGCCACGGTGAAGGTGATCGGCGCCGCCAAACGCGGTGTCGACCGTACGATCTCGCAGGCGCGACGCACGGTCGAGGACACCACCCTGCGCGCCAAGACCCTTGCCCAGCCGGGCCCGCTGGGCGAGCTGGCCCAGCTCCGCCTGAAGCTGCGCACCTCGATGCGGGCCACGCAGGACGCGCTGCACGCAGGCGTGGCGGAGGACGAGTCGCTGAAGGAGTCCCTGGGCCTCTTCGAGCGGCTCAGCGTGCATGGGCACGAACTGGACGACGAGCTCAAGCGCCTGGAGACCGAGCCCGACCGGGGCGCGCTCGCCTCGCGGCTGCCCGGACTGCGCGAGCGCACCGAGCGGATCACACAGTCGGCGGACTCGCTGCGCTGGGCCGCGCGCGACCGGGCACGTCGCTTCGCGGACGATGACCTTGACTCGCTGAGCGCCCAAATAGACGTGGAGGCCGGCGCACTGCGGCACTGGACGACCGAGCCGAAGCCCGCGGCTTCCTGGCCCGAGGCACCGGCGCCGGACGCGGCCACTTCCGGCGGGCAGACCTGGCCGGACAGCACGGAGTCCCGGACGGCCGAGGACGAGGAGCCGACGCGTTCCGCCATCACACCGCCCGGCCGACGCCCCGCCTACCCCTGGCAGAAGAAGCCCCGTCCCGAAAGCACGACTTGATCCGGCCGCTCCAGCCGCAGGTGGGAGGGGCCGGGCTGCCGCCCGCCCGCCCCGACAGGTAACCTCCAGCTCATGTCCCGCCATGTCGCGATCGTCACCGATTCAACGGCCTACCTGCCGCCGCGGACGATGGAGCGTCACGGCATCACAGCGGTGCCCCTGACCGTGGTCCTCGGCGACCAGGCACTCGAAGAGGGCACCGAGATCTCGGCTCGCTCCCTGGCCCAGGCGCTGCAGAAGCGGCAGCCCGTCACGACGTCCCGGCCCAGCCCCGAGCTCTTCGCCGCGACCTACCGCAAGGTTGCCGAGTCCGGGGCCACCGGCATTGTCTCCCTCCATCTGTCGTCCGAGTTCTCGGGCACGTACGACGCCGCGGTACTCGCGGCACGTGAGGCCCCGGTGCCCGTGCGGGTGGTGGACACCGGGATGGTCGCGATGGCCCTCGGGTTCTGTGCCCTGGCCGCGGCCGTCTCCGCGGAGTCGGGCGGCACGATCGACGAAGCGGTCGCGGCCGCGGAGAAGCGGGCCGCGGGCACCTCCGCGTACTTCTACGTCGACACCCTCGACTATCTGCGCCGCGGCGGCCGGATCGGAGCCGCACAGGCACTGCTGGGCTCCGCGCTCGCGGTGAAGCCGCTGCTGCAGCTGGACGACGGCCGCATCGAACTCTTGGAGAAAGTACGGACGGCGTCCAAGGCGATCGCCCGGCTGGAGGAGATCGTGGCCGAGCGTGCCGGCAGCGCTCAGGTCGACATCGCCGTCCACCACTTGGCCGCCCCGGATCGGGCCTCGGCTCTCGCGGACCGGTTGCGGGAGCGCGTTCCTGGCCTGGCCGATCTGCATGTCAGCGAAGTCGGCGCGGTGATTGGGGCGCACACGGGGCCTGGGCTGCTGGGGGCGGTTGTCTCGCCTCGGTGAGCGCGCACCACTCATGTGGGTGGCGGAGTTATCCACAACTGGGCGGTAGCCCACCGGAATTGAGCAAGATCATCGCGAGAGTGCCGAGGTGTCCGATCCTCGTCGCATGGCACTTCGATCACGCTCACGCACAGCCACACCCACCAGCGGTCCGGGTCGCGGCCCCGTCTCCGACGGCCGCAGCCGCCATCGCCGCCGCCACCCGCGCGGCCGGGCCCGACGCCGCGAGGCATCGGCCGAGGCACTCCGGCTGCGCGCCGAGGCACTCTTCGCCGAAAGGGCCGGAGAGTGGCGTGAGTTGGGGAACGGACCGCCGGGGGCGGACCGCGATGGGGGACACGGGCCGCGGGCGAGCACCGCGGTGGGATTGGGCGTTGCCGATGTGTGGGGACTGGAGAACCGGGTCGGCGGGTCCTTGGGGCGCGGCGGGTCAACGGCGGGTGGAAGCCTGCATCCTGCCGGCGCCGGGGTGCAAGGGAGGCTGAGGTCTGGTGGCGTCGGGGTGCACGGGACGCTGGGCGCCGGGGTGCATGGGACGCCGAGGTCTGGTGGCGTCGGGGTGCACGGGAGGCTGAGCTCTGCTCGCGCTCGGGCACGTGGGGTGGTGAACCCTGAAGAGTCCTGGGCGCCGGAGGTGCCGGGCTCTGAAGGGGCCTGGGCCCGCGGGTTACTGGGCTCTGGCGGCTCCCGGGTCAGCGGTGCCGTGGCGGCGGACCGGGACGCGCCGGACATGGGTGCGGCTTCTATCGAGCCCGCAGACAGAGACACGGACAGGCGCACGGTCAGGCACCCGGACACGGACACGCATGCGGACATGGACGCGCACGCGCACGCCGAAGTCGTGTCGAGTACGGCGGAGTCGGGGGCGTCCTGGCGGGACCGGGTCGGGCCTGCCGTGCGGGAGCGGATGCCGCTGTGGCTGCAGTCGAGGTGTGGTCTTGAGCGCAAGAGCTTGGCCGCACTCACCGTGGTGCTGGTCGTCGCCGCGGTCTTCGCGGTGCAGCACTTCTGGGTCGGCAGAACTCAGTCGGTCCGGGCCCCCGAGGTGGTGCGTGCGGCGGCTCCCTACGGCGGAAGGGCTGGACAGGGGGAGCAGTCGGACGCGGGACCGGATGCCTCGGCCGGAGCGTCTGGCCCCGTTGGCGCAGGAGGGACCGCGATCGTCGTGGACGTCAGCGGCAAGGTGCGCAGCCCTGGGCTCCAACGGTTGCCGTCCGGTTCCCGGGTCGCGGACGCGCTGCGCGCGGCGGGCGGGGTTCGACCCGGTACGAACACCGACGGTCTCAACCGCGCGCGCCTCCTTGTGGACGGCGAACAGATCGTGGTCGGTGCTCCCGCGCCTGTCGCGGGACCAGGCCCAGGCGGCACGGGCCCAGTTGGCACAGGTGGATCCGCCGCCGGCGCGGCACCCTCCGCTCCGGTCGCGCTCAACACGGCCACAGTGGACCAACTCGACAGTCTCCCGGGCGTGGGCCCCGTCCTGGCCCAGCACATCATCGACTACCGCACCCAGCACGGCGGCTTCCGCTCGGTCGACGAGCTCCGCGAGGTGAATGGAATCGGGGATCGCCGGTTCTCCGATCTTCGGAATCTGGTACGGCCATGACCGGGCCGGAGGCGCCAGAGGCGGCGAAGGTGCCGCAGCAGGCAAAGCAGCGGAGGGAGACGAAGGCGCCTGGAGGGCGGGAGGAGGCGACAGCGCCGAGAGGGCGGGAGGAGACGAGGGCACCGAGCGGGCCGGAGGATCCCGAGGTGCCGGAGCGCGCCGCGCCGAACCGGCCAAGCATCCCCGGTGCCGCGAGTCGATGCCCGGTGCATGCCGCCTCGGGCAAGCGGTTAGGGGCCTCGCACCCCCGGGAGGAGGGACCGACGGATCTCCGGCTCGTGCCGCCCGCTCTGGCGGCGTGGGTGACGGCTGCTGTGACGGTGGGCGCCCCGCTCGGCTGGGTCACGGGTGAGGTCGCGGTCTCCCTGGTCGTGGCCGTCGTGCTGCTGGTGGCAGGGCGGAGAGGGACGCGCGGCGCGAAGGGACACGGGGGAGAGGGGGCGGGTTCGTGGCGGCGGGTCTCCGTTGCCGCAGCGCTGCTCTGTGTCGCCGCGGCCGCGGCCTCGGCGGGGTTGCACGGGGCGGATCTGCGACGCGGGCCCGTTCCTGCCCTGGCAAGGCAGTTCGCCAGCGTGACCGCAGAGGTGGAGATCACCTCCGATCCGCGGATCACCCGGCCCCGGATCAAGGGGGATCACATGGCTCCGACGGCCTTACTGCTGGACGCGGAGGTCAGGCGGGTGACGCAAGCGGACGGGACGGTCGTGGCGACCCGTGCGCCGGTGCTGGTGATCGTCGACGCGCGCTCGCCAAGGGATTCGCCTCGGCTCTCCGGCGGGGGTTCTGAGGGTTCGCCCTGGCTGTCGCTGCTGCCGTCCACGCGGCTGCGGGTGTCGGCGCGGCTCGTGCCCGCCCTGTCGGACGGCGATGACATCGCGGGCGTTCTGCGAGTGCGGGGCGGCGCGCCGCCCGAGGTGGTGGGAGAGCCGTCCGCGTCGCAGCGGTTCGCCGGTCGATTGCGTGCAGGCCTGCGGGAGGCGACCGACGGGCTGGAGACGGACGCGCGGGCGCTGCTGCCCGGGCTGGTCGTGGGGGACACCTCGCGAGTAACGCCGGAGTTGGACGACGCGTTCAAGGCGACCGATCTCACGCACCTCCTGGCCGTCAGCGGCGGTAATTTCACGATCCTGATCGCCCTGTTCATCGGACCGCCGGGCCTGGCCCAGCGTGCCGAGCGGCGGGGTCTCGCACCGCGGCTCGGTATTCCGCTCCGGGCGACCGCGCTGCTCGGCGGAGCGCTCACGCTCGCCTTCGTGATCGTCTGCCGACCGGATCCGAGTGTGCTGCGGGCCGCGGCCTGCGGATCGATCGCACTGCTCGCCATCGCGACCGGGCGCCGCCGATCGCTGATTCCCGCGCTGGCCACGGCCGTCCTGCTGCTGGTGCTGTACGACCCGTGGCTGGCCCGTAGCTACGGCTTCCTGCTCTCCGTCCTGGCGACTGGCGCCCTGCTCACCCTCGCCCCGCGGTGGAGCGCGGCGCTCCAGAGGCGACGTGTGCCGCCGCGTCTGGCCGAGGCGCTCGCCGCGGCCGCCGCGGCGCAGGCTCTGTGCGCCCCGGTGGTCGCCGTCCTGTCGGCTCGGGTGAGCCTGGTGGCGGTGCCGTGCAATCTGCTCGCGGAGTTCGCGGTCGCGCCGGCCACGGTGCTGGGCTTCGCGACGCTGGCGACGGCCTCAGTGGCGATGCCAGTCGCCAAGGCCCTGGCGTGGTGCGCGAGTTGGCCCGCTCGGTGGATCGCGGACATCGCGCGTACCGGGGCGGCTCTGCCCGGAGGGGGAGTGGACTGGCCGGGCAGCTGGGCGGGGGCGCTGCTACTCGCTCTCTTCACGGCGGTGGTCGTGCTAGTCGGGCGACGGCTCCTGAGACATCCGTGGCTGAGCGGCGTCTGCGTGCTGCTGTTTGTGCTGGTCGTGGTGCAGCCACCGCCTCTCACCAGGGTGATCACGGGGTGGCCACCGCCCGGCTGGCGGTTCGCGATGTGCGACGTGGGGCAGGGGGACGCGACGGTGCTCTCGGCGGGCGACGGCGCAGCGGTGGTGGTGGACGCCGGGCCCGATCCCGTGTTGGTCGACCGCTGCCTGAGCGCGCTCGGCATCACCAGGATTCCGCTCCTCGTACTGACGCACTTCCACGCCGATCATGTCGCGGGGCTGCCGGGCGTGCTGCGCGGGCGTTCGGTGGGCGCGATCGAGACGACCGGCTTCGAAGAGCCGCCGGACCAGGTCGAGTTCGTACGAAGGGAGGCGGCGACACGGCACATCCCCGTGACTCGGGCCGTGGCGGGGGAGCGGCGGCGCACGGGAAACCTCGACTGGCGGGTGTTGTGGCCGCCTCCGAGCCCGGCCCCGATGCCGGACGGCCCGAACGACGCCAGTGTCGCCTTGATCGTACGGTCGGCGGGACTGCGGCTGCTGTTGCTCGGCGACCTCGAACCCCCGGCCCAGCGCGCCCTGTTGAGATCGCCGACGGCCGCTGAGCTGGAAGGAGTGGATGTTCTCAAGGTCGCCCATCACGGCTCGGCCTACCAGGACCCGGACCTCATACGCAGGGTGTCTCCGCGCCTCGCGCTGATCTCGTGCGGCAAGGACAACCCCTACGGGCATCCCGCGCCGAGCACCGTCGCGGCGCTGCGGGCCGGAGGTGCGGTGGTGCTGCGGACGGACGAGGACGGGGCGCTGGCCGTCGTCGGTGCGGGCGGAGGGTTGAGTGTGGCGAGAGACTGAACTCATGAATTCCGCACAGGCCGACGCCTACCTCCGCCGGATCGGGGCCCAGCACCCCGCGTGGCCCACGTCCGATGTGCTCCGGGAGCTACAGCTGCGCCATCTGCAGACGGTGCCGTTCGAGAACCTGTCGATCCACCTTGGTGAGGAGATCGTGCTGGAGGAGAACAGCCTGGTGGACAAGCTGGTGGGCGCTCGCAGGGGCGGGTTCTGCTACGAACTGAACGGGGCGTTCGGGGCGTTGCTGGGGGCGCTGGGCTTCGACGTGACGCTGCTCGCGGCGCGGGTGTACGGCAAGGAGGGGCGGCTCGGGATTCCGTACGACCATCTCGTGTTGCGGGTGAGGACGGTGGACGGGGGCGACTGGCTGGCCGACGTTGGGTTCGGGGCGCACAGCGCCTACCCGCTGGCCTTCGGGGAGAGAGGGGAACAGGAGGATCCGGGCGGGACGTTCCGGGTCGTCGAGTCGGGGCCGGACGCTGCGGGGGTTCGCGGCGTCGGCGGTTCGCGCGAGGGCGAGGACCTCGACGTCATCCGGAACGACAAGGCGCAGTACCGCCTGGAGGTGCGGCCGCGGGTGCTGGGGGACTTCGTCGTGGGGGCTTGGTGGCACAGCACCTCGCCGGTGTCGCATTTCGGGCGGTCGCTGGTCTGTTCGCGGGTCACGAAGGACGGGGGGAGGATCACGCTCAGCGGGCGGAGCTTCACGGTGACGACGGCCGACGGGACGAAGGAGGTGTCGGAACTGGCCACGGACGAGGAGGTGCTGGCCACGTATCGGGAGCGCTTCGGGATCGAGTTGGACGAGGTGCCGGAGGTGAGGAAGGCGCGGGAGTGAGGTGAGGTGAGGGGCGGGAGGTGCCATTGCCGCGGGAGGCGCGTCGGAGTCGGGAGGCGCGTCGGAGCCAGGGGCGCATCGGCTGAGGCGGGTGCGGCGGGTGCGGCGGGTGCGGCGGTGAGGCGGTGAGGCAGGTGTGGCGGCTGTGGGAGGTGCGGTGGCTGGGGGGAGAGAGACCCGGGCTGACATGGCGCTCGGGCATGGCTGCCGCGAGGGCAGACCCCGTCGTCGGGGCTGTGGGGCGTATCGGAAAATGTCCATGTGAGTGATGTGAGACATGTGCTGGTGCTGCCCGACCGCGATGCAGCGGAAGAGGCGGCGGAGGCGCTCGGTGACCGGTTCGGGCTCGATGAGGAGCCGCAGCTCGTGCGGGACGCGCTGGCCGGTGAGGACGATGCCGAGGACGCCCAGTGGCTGGTGGTCCTGACGGACCCCAAGGAGCGGCTCGACCCGCGGGAGCTGGACGAGTTCGCGGGGGAGTGGGACGGCTGGCGTGAGGAGCCGTAGCGCTCCGCGGGGGGAGGGCGGTCCGACCGGTCCGCGTTGTCAGTGGCGCATGGGATGCTTTCGTTGATGGCCAGGAAGACAGCACATGACGACCCTCTCGCCCCCGTCACGCTTGCCGTGGGCCAGGAGGATCTCCTGCTCGACCGTGCCGTGCAGGAGGTGGTGGCCGCCGCCAGGGCCGCCGACGCCGACATGGATGTACGGGACCTCACCGCGGACCAGTTGCAGCCCGGCACGCTTGCCGAGCTGACGAGTCCGTCGCTCTTCTCCGAGCGCAAGGTCGTGGTCGTACGCAATGCGCAGGATCTGTCGGCCGACACCATCAAGGACGTCAAGGCGTACCTGGAGGCTCCGGCCGAGGAAATCACCCTTGTGCTGCTTCACGCGGGTGCCGCCAAGGGCAAGGGACTGCTCGACGCCGCGCGCAAGGTGGGGGCGCGGGAGGTGGCGTGCCCCAAGATGACGAAGCCGGCGGATCGGCTGGCGTTCGTGAGGGGGGAGTTCCGGGCGCTGGGGAGGTCTGCCACGCCGGAGGCCTGTCAGGCGCTCGTCGATTCCATCGGGAGTGATCTGCGGGAGCTGGCTTCCGCGGTGTCTCAGCTGACCGCCGATGTCGAGGGGACGATCGATGAGGCCATCGTCGGGCGGTATTACACGGGGCGGGCTGAGGCGTCGAGCTTCACGGTTGCTGATCGGGCCGTGGAGGGGCGGGCCGCGGAGGCGTTGGAGGCATTGCGGTGGTCTCTGTCCACGGGGGTTGCGCCCGTGATGATCACCAGCGCGTTGGCGCAGGGGGTGCGGGCCATCGGCAAGCTGTCCTCCGCCCGTGGGGGGCGTCCTGCCGACCTTGCGCGCGAGCTCGGGATGCCGCCGTGGAAGATTGATCGGGTGCGGCAGCAGATGCGGGGGTGGACTCCTGATGGGGTCGCCGTTGCGCTGCGGGCCGTCGCGGAGGCCGATGCCGGCGTCAAGGGTGGTGGGGATGATCCCGAGTACGCCCTGGAGAAGGCGGTTGTTGTCATCGCTCGGGCGGCTCGGTCTCGTCGGGGTTAGGTTCCCGGCGGTGGTGTCGGCGGGTTCCGGCGGTGGTGTCGGCCGAGGGTTTTCGCCCCTCCGCCCCTCCGCCCCCACGCTCCCCAAGCTCGCGGCTTCGCTCGAGCAAGGGGGACGACCCCATCGTCCGTTGGGGACTCCGCGCCCAGACCCTCTGTATCGGCCTGGACGGCCCCGTCCTCAAACGCCAGGGACCGACGGTTCGAATCCGTCCTCCCGACCACAGCCCCGCCACGGAGGAGAGTTCCCGCGAGCGGGCTTCGGCGTTTCCGCAGGTGGATACAGCAATGCCCCCGAAGTGGGTCCGGGGGCACTGTACGCGGCGTGGCGACCACGATGTCTGTCCGTGAGTCGAGGTAGAGGGCTCGACGTGTCCTCACGGTGGATGGAACGTTCCCCAGGCTTGCGAACGCAGGACGCGCACGGATCCGGGGGTGCCGGTCAGGAGTGGGTCAGAGGGCCCGCTTGGTCCTTTCCGGTGGTCAAGTCAGGGGTGAGCCCAGCAGGGCTCAGCCGACTCAGCCCTTGAGGGAAGCGACCTTCGAAGCAAGCGCCGACTTCTTGTTGGCGGCCTGGTTCTTGTGGATGACGCCCTTCGAGACGGCCTTGTCGAGGGCGCGCGACGCGGCGCGCGTGTACTCGGTGGCCTTCTCGGCGTCACCCGCGGCAACGGCCTCGCGGGCCTTGCGGATCGCGGTCTTCAGGGAAGACTTGACGGCCTTGTTGCGCAGCCGGGCCTTCTCGTTGGTCTTGATCCGCTTGATCTGGGACTTGATGTTCGCCACGAAATGAGCCTTTACAGGTTCAGGCGCGCGAGACAGCACGTCTCACTCGCCGTTTTGATTTCCTTGGGGTGTGCCTCCTGCAGAGAGGGCATGAGACACAGCGACCCAGGCTACCAGCCGTCGTAGGACCAGCCCAAACCGGTCGTCGGCTGCCCGCTCCCGCGGCCCGAAGCCATCGGATCATGCGGCCCAAACCGGTCGCAGCTCCCCACCCGTGGGACCATGGAGCCTACGTATCGATCCGACCCGAGGCGACAGGCGCCTCAAGAGACAGGACCCTGCGTGCCCGCGACCCCTAACAATGTGCCCGAGCCGAGCCGTACCGCCCCGGCTCTGATCCGCAATTTCTGCATCATCGCGCACATCGACCACGGCAAGTCCACGCTCGCCGACCGCATGCTCCAGTTGACCGGGGTGGTCGAGCAGCGGCAGATGCGTGCCCAGTACCTCGACCGCATGGACATCGAGCGCGAGCGTGGCATCACGATCAAGTCCCAGGCGGTCCGTCTGCCCTGGGCGCCGACCGAGGACCCGGGCAACACCCATATCCTCAACATGATCGACACCCCTGGGCACGTGGACTTCACATACGAGGTGTCCCGGTCGCTCGCCGCCTGCGAGGGGACCATCCTCCTCGTCGACGCCGCCCAGGGCATCGAGGCCCAGACCCTCGCGAATCTCTACCTCGCGATGGAGAACGACCTCACGATCATCCCCGTACTCAACAAGATCGATCTGCCGGCCGCGCAGCCCGAGAAGTTCGCCGAGGAGCTCGCGAATCTCGTCGGCTGCGAGCCCGGCGACGTGCTGCGCGTCTCCGCCAAGACCGGGCTCGGTGTCGAGGCGCTGCTGGACAAGGTCGTCGCCGAGATCCCGGCACCGGTCGGCGTCGCCGACGCGCCCGCCCGCGCGATGATCTTCGACTCCGTGTACGACTCCTACCGGGGTGTCGTGACGTATGTACGAGTCATCGACGGGCAGCTCAACAAGCGTGAGCGGATCCGGATGATGTCCACGGGAGCCACGCACGAGCTCCTGGAGATCGGGACCAACTCGCCGGAAATGCTTCCGGCCGACGGGCTCGGGGTCGGCGAGGTGGGATATCTGATCACTGGCGTGAAGGATGTCCGCCAGTCCAAGGTCGGTGACACCATCACCACCCTGCACAAGGGCGCGACCGAGGCGCTCGGCGGGTACAAGGACCCCAAGCCCATGGTCTTCTCCGGGCTGTATCCGCTGGACGGGTCCGACTATCCCGAGCTGCGAGACGCCCTCGACAAGCTGCAGCTCAACGACGCCGCGCTCGTTTATGAGCCCGAGACCTCCGCTGCTCTCGGCTTCGGTTTCCGTGTCGGCTTCCTGGGGCTGCTGCACCTGGACGTCATTCGTGAGCGGCTGGAGCGTGAGTTCGGACTCGATCTCATCGCCACCGCGCCGAACGTCGTGTACCGCGTGGCCATGGAGGACGGGACCGAGCACACGGTCACCAACCCGAGCGAGTTCCCGGAGGGGAAGATCAGCGAGGTGTACGAGCCCGTCGTACGCGCCACGATCCTCGCGCCCTCCGAGTTCATCGGCTCGATCATGGAGCTGTGCCAGACCCGGCGCGGCACCCTGCTCGGCATGGACTATCTGTCCGAGGACCGGGTCGAGATCCGTTACACGCTGCCGCTCGCCGAGATCGTCTTCGACTTCTTCGATCAGCTGAAGTCCAAGACCCGCGGTTACGCCTCGCTCGACTACGAGCCCACCGGCGAGCAGACCTCCAGCCTGGTCAAGGTCGACATCCTGCTGCACGGCGACAAGGTGGACGCCTTCTCGGCGATCACGCACAAGGACCAGGCGTACGCGTACGGTGTGCGGCTCGTCGCCAAGCTGCGCGAGCTCATCCCGCGGCAGGCCTTCGAGGTGCCCATCCAGGCGGCCATCGGCTCCCGGGTCATCGCCCGCGAGACCATCCGTGCCATCCGCAAGGACGTCCTGGCCAAGTGCTACGGCGGTGACATCTCCCGTAAGCGGAAGCTGCTGGAGAAGCAGAAGGAAGGCAAGAAGCGGATGAAGATGGTGGGCTCTGTGGAGGTTCCGCAAGAGGCCTTCATCGCCGTGCTGTCCAGCGACGACAGCGGTGGCTCTGCCAAGGGCAAGAAGTAGTCGTCCGTTCCTCGGGAACAGTCGTCTGTTACCCCCGGAAACTCGGACACAATGCGGGCTCGTCGCGCTTCGGCGCGGCGAGCCCGTACGCGTGCGTAGGGTTGCTGTCTGTAGGAAGTGACAGGCCGCCGCCCCTTACGCACTGGCCGGACGCGCTTTACTCTGATCTCTGCTCGATGGTTACTCGCGAGTTAAACAACAGCCGCAACCAGCCAGCCGCACAGCAGTAGTCGGCAGCCAAGAGACAGCAGTTGGCAGCAGCCAACAGCCGGCCGAGCCAGACACACGCACTGTCGCGGGCACCGGAGGATGTCGTGAGCGACACACAGACCCTGATCGAGAACCGTCCGCCGTCCGTGGCGGCCCTCTTCCTGGAACGCGTGGCGGCCACACCGGACGCCGAGGCCTACCGCTACCCGGTGCCACCCGCCTCGGGCGAGGGCCCGGACGAGTGGAAGTCGCTGAGCTGGGCGCAGGCCGCCGAGCGGGTCTTCGGCATCGCGGCCGGTCTGATCGAACTGGGTGTGCGGCCGGAGCAGCGCGTCGCGCTCGCCTCCTCCACCCGGGTCGAGTGGATACTGGCCGACCTCGGAATCATGTGCGCGGGCGCGGCCACGACGACCGTGTACCCGCAGACCAACGCCGAGGAGTCGGCGTTCATCCTCTCCGACTCCGAGAGCAAGGTGCTCATCGCGGAGGACGCGGCGCAGCTCGCCAAGGCCCAGGAGAAGCGCGCCGAGCTGCCCGAGCTGACCCATGTGGTCGTCATCGACCCGGCCGGCGTCGAGACCGGCGACTGGGTGCTCACGCTCGCCGAGCTGGAGGCGCGCGGCGCCGCCTACCTGGAGAAGAACCCCGACCTGATCAAGGAGAAGGTCGGCGCGATCACCGCGGAGCAGCTCGCGACCCTCATCTACACCTCCGGCACCACGGGTCGCCCCAAGGGCGTCCGTCTCCCGCACGACAACTGGGCGTACATGGCGAAGGCCATCGCCGCGACCGGGCTGGTCAGCGGCGAGGACGTGCAGTACCTGTGGCTGCCGCTCGCGCACGTCTTCGGCAAGGTGCTCACCTCCGGTCAGATCGAGGTCGGCCACGTCACCGCCGTCGATGGCCGCGTCGACAAGATCATCGAGAACCTGCCGGTCGTGCAGCCCACGTACATGGCGGCCGTCCCGCGCATCTTCGAGAAGGTCTACAACGGGGTCGCGGCCAAGGCGCGGGCAGGCGGAGGCGTCAAGTACAAGATCTTCCAGTGGGCCGCCGAGATCTCCCGCGAGTACGCCAAGACCAGCCAGGACAACTTCCGCCGCACCGGCACCGCCTCCGTCCCCTTCGCACTCGGCGCCAAGCACAAGGTCGCCGACGCGCTCGTCTTCGCCAAGATCCGCGAGGCCTTCGGCGGCAACCTGCGCGCCTGCGTCTCCGGCTCGGCCGCGCTCGCGCCCGAGATCGGCTACTTCTTCGCGGGCGCCGGCATCCACATCCTGGAGGGGTACGGCCTCACGGAGTCCTCCGCGGCCTCCTTCGTGAACCCCGGCGAGGCGTACCGCACGGGCACCGTCGGCAAGCCGCTGCCCGGCACCGAGGTGCGCATCGCGGACGACGGCGAGATCCTGCTGCGCGGTCCCGGCATCATGGAGGGCTACCACGGGCTGCCCGAGAAGACCGCCGAGGTCCTGGAGCCGGACGGCTGGTTCCACACGGGCGACATCGGCGAGCTGTCCCCCGACGGCTACCTGCGCATCACCGACCGCAAGAAGGACCTCATCAAGACGTCCGGCGGCAAGTACATCGCGCCCGCCGAGGTCGAGGGCCAGTTCAAGGCCGTCTGCCCGTACGTCTCCAACATCCTCGTGCACGGCGCCGACCGGAACTTCTGCACCGCGCTCATCGCTCTCGACGAGCCGTCCATCCTGGACTGGGCGAAGGAGAACGGCCTGGGGGGCAAGTCGTACGCCGACGTCGTCGCCGCGCCCGCCACCGTCGCCCTTGTCGAGGGCTACGTCAAGGAACTCAACGAAGGCCTCCAGCGCTGGCAGACCATCAAGAAGTTCCGCCTCCTGCCGCGCGACCTCGACGTCGAACACGGTGAGATCACGCCCAGCCTGAAGCTGAAGCGGCCGGTCGTCGAGCGGGAGTACAAGCACCTGATCGACGAGATGTACGCGGGAACGCGCGAGGCGTAGTCACTCGGCTCGGGGCGCCCCCCTGGACCTGCTGGGGGTGCGGGGGTCGCCCTCCGCGGTGTTGCAGCCAAGCACCTGATCGACGAGATGTACGCGGGGACGCGCGAGGCGTAGTCACTCGGCTCGGGGCGCCCCCCTGGACCTGCTGGGGGTGCGGGGGTCGCCCCCCGTGGTGTTGCAGCCAAGCACCTGATCGACGAGATGTACGCGGGGACGCGCGAGGCGTAGTCACTCGGCTCGGGGCGCCCCCCTGGACCTGCTGGGGGTGCGGGGGTCGCCCCCCGTGGTGTTGCAGCCAAGCACCTGATCGACGAGATGTACGCGGGAACGCGCGAGGCCTGACCTCAAGGGGCGCACGCGAGGCCGGAACTCGCGCGGTCCACGCGAGGCCGGACCTCGCCCGGCGCCCGGGGCGGGGCTACAGGCCCCGCCCCCTCCGCATGTCTCTCAGCAGCTCCGCCATCTGGCGTACCTGATGGCGCAGTTCGAAGACGTCCTGGAGGCTGCTGGCCGCCATGTGCGTCTCGATCTTCTTCAGGCGATTGGAGAGCTCGTCGAACTGCTCCTGTTCGCGTGCGAGCATCCGCTCCAGCTGCTGGTTCTTGCGGTGCAGGTCGAGGAAGACGGTGACCTTGGCGCGCAGGACCCAGGGGTCGAAGGGTTTCGTCAGATAGTCGGCGGCGCCGGTCGCGTACCCGCGGAATGCGTAGCCCGCGTCGGCGTCCGTGCCCGTCAGGAAGATGATGGGAACGTCCTTCGTCTGGTCGAGCCGCTTGATGTTCGCGGCGGTCTCGAAGCCGTCCATGCCCGGCATCCGGATGTCGAGCAGGACGACGGCGAACCGCTGCCGCAGCAGGGCCTTCATCGCCTCCTCGCCGGAACGCGCGCGCACCAGCGGTTCGTTGAGGGACCCCAGGACGGCCTCTAATGCGATCAGGTTGTCCTCCATGTCGTCGACAAGAAGGATGCTGGCGCGCTCGTCGGTCGTTTCCTCAGCGCTCATGATGACTGTTGCCTCACTCAGTCGTCGGTGGAACCGCGGACTCCCCTGATGTGCTCGGTCCCGGTACAACCGCACCGTCCGCGGCGTCCTGCTCCGGCTCGTCCGCGCTCTCCGGGTCGAGGAGGGCACAGACGACGGTGAGGAGCTGGTCGACGTCCACCGGTTTCGGTACGTAGTCGTTGGCGCCCCGTGCGATGGACTTCTCGCGGTCGCCGGGCATCGCCTTCGCGGTCAGCGCGACGATGGGCAGGCCGGTCCAGCGCGGGGTGCGGCGGATGGCGGAGATCGTCTCGTATCCATCCATCTCCGGCATCATGATGTCCATCAGGACGAGTTCGACGTCGGGATTGCGCTCAAGCGTCTCGATGCCCTCGCGACCGTTCTCCGCGTAGAGGACGGGCATACCGACGCGGCCCAGCACATGGGTGAGCGCGAAGACGTTGCGGATGTCGTCGTCCACGATCAACACCCGTCGGCCCGGCAGGACTTGGCCTGCCCGGCCGGACTTCCATGCCTCCAGTTTGGTGGGTGCCGGCCAGGTGTCGTCGGTGTCGTGCGCGGTGTACGGCTCGCTGGACAGCTGCTCGGGCACGTGCACCTGGCGGTCCTCGGGGGCGGGGCCGGTCGCCGTGTGCCCGGGGCTCACGACAGGCACGTACAGCGTGAAGGTGGAGCCCTTGCCGGGCTTGCTCTCCGCGATGATCCGGCCGCCGAGCAGCCCGGCGATCTCCCGGCTGATGGACAGACCGAGGCCCGTGCCGCCGTACTTGCGGTTGGTGGTGCCATCGGCCTGCTGGAACGCCTCGAAGATCACCGGGAGTTTCTCCGCGGCGATGCCGATGCCGGTGTCGGAGACCGCGAAGGCGATCACGTCGTCGCTGTTCTCGCGGGTGAAGTTGTGCTCCGGGTCCTTGAGGCGGTTGACGCGCAGTTCGACGCGGCCGGTCGCGGTGAACTTGATCGCGTTGGAGAGCAGGTTGCGCAGGATCTGCTGGAGCCGCTGCTCGTCCGAGTACATCTCCCGCGGTACGTCCTCACCGACCGCCACCTCGAAGGCGAGCCCGCGGTCCAGGGTGAGCGGGCGGAAGGTCGCATGGACGTAGTCGAGGAGCTTGATGAGGGGGAGCCTCTTGGGGCGTACGTCCATCCGGCCGGCCTCGATCTTCGACAGGTCCAGGATGTCGTTGATCAGCTGGAGGAGGTCGGAGCCCGAGCGGTGGATCGTGGTCGCGAACTGCACTTCCTGGTCGGAGAGATGGCCGTCCGGGTTGTCGGAGAGCAGCCGGGCGAGGATCAGCAGCGAGTTGAGCGGTGTGCGCAGCTCGTGCGACATGTTCGCCAGGAACTCGGACTTGTACTGCGAGCTGGTCGCCAGCAGGGCGGCCTTCTCCTCTAGTTCGGCATTCGAGCGCTGCAACTCGGCCTGCTGTGACTGGAGTTCGTCCGATCGGTCCTGGAGCTGGATGGCCAGCCGTTGGGACTCGCCGAGCAGGGACTCCGTACGGGAGTTGGCGATGATGGTGTTGATGGCGACGCCGATGGTGTTCACGAACTGGTCGAAGAAGGCCAGGTGGACGTCGGAGAAGCGGGAGAAGGAGGCGAGTTCGATGACGCCGAGCAGCTTGTCCTCGAAGAGGATCGGGATGATCACGACGCTCGCCGGGGCCGCCTCGCCGAGACCGCTGTTGATTTTGATGTAGTCCGGCGGCGCCTCTTCGACGAGGATCCGCTTCTTCTCGCGGGCCGCCTGCCGGACCAGCCCGTGCACCGGCATGCCGCCCGTGTCGACGGTCGCGCCCTGCGCCGAGCCGTACCCGGCGATGAAGGCGAGTCCCTTGGTGGGCACCGCCGTTCGCAGTGACGTGCCGTCCTCCTCCGGGTCGGCCAGGAAGAAGGCGCCGTACTGCGCGTTCACCAGTGGGGTCAGCTCGCGCAGGATCAGGTCGGCGACCTCCATCAGGTCGCGGTGGCCCTGCATCAGCGCGGCGAGCCGGGCGAGGTTCGACTCCAGCCAGTCCTTCGCGCGCGTGGTCTCGCGGAGGTTGGCCACCATCAGGTTGATGTTGTCCTTCAGCTCGGCGACCTCCCCCTGGGTCTCCACGGTGATGGAGCGGGACATGTCGCCCTGAGCCACGGCGGACGCCACTTCGGCGATCGCGCGGACCTGGGTGGTGAGGTTGGAGGCGAGCTCGTTGACGTTCGTCGTCAGGCGCTTCCAGGTGCCGTACACGCCCTCCACCCGTGCCTGGCCGCCGAGTTGGCCCTCGGAGCCCACCTCGCGGGCCACGCGGGTGACCTCGGAGGAGAAGGAGGAGAGGGTGTCGACCATGGTGTTGATGGTCGTCTTCAGTTCGAGGATCTCGCCGCGGGCGTCCACGTCGATCTTCTTCGACAGGTCGCCCTGGGCCACGGCTGTCGCGACCTGCGCGATGTTCCGTACCTGTGAGGTCAAGTTGTCGGCCATGTAGTTGACGTTGTCGGTCAGATCGCGCCAGACGCCGGACACGCCGAGCACCTGGGCGCGGCCGCCCAGCCGTCCGTCGGTGCCGACCTCGCGGGCCACGCGGGTGACCTCGTCGGCGAAGGCGCGCAGCTGCTCCACCATCGTGTTGACGGTGTCCTTCAGCTCCAGGATCTCGCCGCGGGCGTCGACGGTGATCTTCTTCGACAGGTCGCCGTTCGCGACCGCCGTGGTCACCTGGGCGATGTTGCGGACCTGGGACGTCAGGTTCAGGGCCATGAAGTTGACGTTGTCGGTGAGGTCCTTCCATACGCCGCTCACGCCGCGTACCTGGGCCTGGCCGCCGAGGTTTCCCTCGGTGCCGACCTCGCGGGCGACGCGGGTGACCTCGTCGGCGAAGGCGGAGAGCTGGTCGACCATGGTGTTGATGGTCGACTTGAGTTCGAGGATCTCGCCCTTCGCCTCGACGGTGATCTTCTTGCCGAGGTCGCCCTGCGCCACGGCGGTGGAGACGAGGGCGATATTGCGGACCTGCGACGTCAGGTTGTCCGCCATGAAGTTGACGTTGTCGGTGAGGTCCTTCCATACGCCGCTCACTCCGCGCACCTGCGCCCGGCCGCCGAGGTTTCCCTCGGTGCCGACTTCGCGGGCGACGCGGGTGACCTCGTCGGCGAAGGCGGAGAGCTGGTCGACCATGGTGTTGATGGTCGACTTGAGTTCGAGGATCTCGCCCTGCGCGTCGACCGTGATCTTCTGGCTGAGGTCGCCGTTCGCCACGGCCGTCGTGACCTGGGCGATGTTGCGGACCTGGGACGTCAGGTTCGAGGCCATGAAGTTGACGTTGTCGGTGAGGTCCTTCCAGACCCCGCTCACGCCCCGCACCTGCGCGCGACCGCCCAACTGGCCCTCGGTGCCGACTTCGCGGGCGACGCGGGTGACCTCGTCGGCGAAGGCGGAGAGCTGATCGACCATGGTGTTCACGGTGAGCTTCAGTTCGAGGAGCTCGCCGGTCGCCTCGACGGTCACCGTGCGGGTCAGGTCGCCGCGCGCCACCGCCGTGGTCACCAGGGCGATGTCCCGCACCTGTGCCGTCAGGCGGGAGGCCATCGTGTTGACCGCCTCGGTCACATCCCGCCAACTGCCCGACAGGCCGGTCACCTTGGCGCGGCCACCGAGCCGCCCCTCGGTGCCGACCTCGCGGGCGACGCGGGTGACCTCGCCGGTGAAGAGGGAGAGCTGGTCGACCATCTTGTTGACGGCGCGGCCCAGTCTGCGCAAGTCGCCGCGGAGTTGGCGGTTTCCGTCGTGCAGATCGACCCGCTGGGTCAGGTCGCCGCCGGCCACCGCGTCGAGGACCCGGGTCGCGTTCGCCGCGGGGGCCACCAGGGCGTCGAGCAGCTGGTTCACGTCGTTGACGCGCGCCGTCCAGCCGCCCTGGCCAGGGCTGGCCGAAAGGCGCTCGTCGAGCCGCCCGTGCCGTACCAACTCCCGGCGGACACGCTGCACCTCGGAGTTGAAGTGGGTGCTGCGGTCCATGATCTGGTTGAACATCGTGCTGAGGTCGGCCACCAGCCCGTGCCCCGTTTCCGGCACCTTGCTGAAGTCGCCGTCCCGTGCGGCGGTCATCGCGGCAAGCAGCGGACGCAGATCCGATGCTCGAATCTGTCCGTCTTCGAGCACATGCATACCACTGTTCTCACTCATGGCGGCCCACTTCGGTAACTCGACGCTTATGGGCGTGGCCAGTCTGTCACTCTGTCCGCATCGCCTGAGGCGTATTCGTCCGAACTGCTCAGGGAGCTGCACAGTGGGGGCCATTCCGACGCAACGGGAGTCCATGGCGCGTGCCCCTGATGCGCCTGCGCACAACCGCGCCGGCCAGGAAGTCGTGGCCCGCACCGCGCTGCCGGGTACTCCGCTCGCCCCCGGAGCCGCCCGCCGGTTCGTGCGCGGCGCGCTCACCGACTGGACCGAACTCGCCCTTCCGGGCACCGAGATCATCGACGACCGCCTCACCGACGACGCCACCCTGGTGATCAGCGAACTCGTCACCAACGCCGTGGTGCACGCGGGCACCGACGTCGAACTGCTGTGCCGCCTCGAAACCGCGGGTGACGGGACGCCGGGCCCGCTGGTCGTCGAGGTCTCCGACCATCACCCCTCGCGCGCGGTACGCGACGACGGCGTCGAACGGCCGTACGGCACACCGGAGTTCGGGCGCGGGTTGCGGCTCGTGTCCGCCCTCTCCGACGCTTGGGGGATCACCTATCGCACCGGGGTCAAGACCGTGTGGGCGCGGCTGTCCGTCGACGGGAGCGCGATCATGGAGGCGGGAGGCGTTTCGGGTGCGCAGGGCGTCCCGGCTGCGGAAGGTGTCCCGGGAGTCGAAATGATTTCGGAAGCCGACAGGAATTCCGAATCCGGAAGGATCTCGAATGCGGGAAGGATCTCGGACAGGGGAGGGATCTCGGATGCGGGACAGATCCCGGACTCAGGAGGGGGATCCGATTCGGGGCGGATCTCGGACGCGGGAAGGGGGTCGGGCTCGGGCTCGGACGCGGCACGGATCTCGGGTTCGGAAAAGGGCTCGGACGTGGGAAAGGCCTCGGAATCACGGCTGATCTCCGATGCGGGAAGGATCTCGGGAATCGGCAGGATTTCGGGCGCAGACAGGATTTCGGGAGTCGCGGAGAAGATAGCGGCGTACGCCGCTGAGCAGGCTTTGGAGCGCGGGATGCGGGTCGGCGAGATACTCCCGCCCGAGCCGCGGCGGAACGCCCAGCAGGACCAGGACTGGCTGAACCGCGGGGCCCTCTCCTTCCTCGCCGAGGCGTCCGATCTGCTCGCCGGGCAGCTCGACGAGGACCTGGTGGCCGCGCTCGCCGGACAGCTGCTCGTGCCGCGCCTCGCCGACTGGTGCGCGGTGTGGCTGGAGGACGAGGCCACCGACCGGGCGGGTGGTCTCGGCTTCGCCCTGGGACCCCGGCTGGCCCGGGTCTGGCACGGCAGCGAGAACCGCATCGAGGAGCTGCGCCGTGCCCTGGAGAAGGACCCGCCGCTGCTGCCCGACGCGGTGCGTTCCCGAGCCGTCCCCGTGCCCTGGCCCGGCGAGGCGCTGGGCGGGTGCGGGGCGAGGGGTGCGGCGCTCGCGTACCGGCTGATCGCGGGCGGGCGGCCGCTGGGCACGCTCGTCATCGGACGGGCCGGGCTGGTCGACTTCCCCGACGAGATCACCGGGCTCGTCGAGGACTTCAGCCGCCGTATCGCCCTGTCCATCGGCGCGGCTCGCCAGTACGCGCGCCAGGCCACCATCAGCCGGGTCCTCCAGCGCGGCCTGCTGCCCGGCGCGGTCGCCGAGATCCCGGGCGTACGCAGCGCCCTCGTGTACGAGCCGCTCGACAAGGGCGGGCCCAGCGGCGACTTCTACGACCTGTTCCCCGCGGGCGACGGGCGCTGGTGCTTCGCGGTGGGCGACGTCCAGGGCAAGGGCCCCGAGGCCGCCGTCGTGATCGGCCTGGCCCGGCCCTGGCTGCGGCTGCTGGCCCGCGAGGGTTATCACGTCGCGGACGTCCTCGACCGCCTCAACCAGCTCCTGCTCGACGACGCGACGGAGGCCGCGGACGCGGCGGCCCGTGCGCTCGTGGCGGCGGGCGGGCCAGGGCTCGGTGCGGACCTCGGCCCGCAGACGCGGTTCCTTTCCATGCTGTACGGCGAGCTCGTCCCCTTCGACGGTGGTGTGCGCTGCACTCTGGCCTCCGCCGGGCATCCGCTGCCGCTGCTCCTCGGGCCCGACGGTGACGTACGGGAAGTGGCGGGGCCGCAGACCCTTCTCGGTGTCTTCGAGGACGCCGGCTACAGCTCCGAGACCTTTGAGCTGCATGCCGGTGACACCCTGCTGTGCGTCACGGACGGTGTGACGGAGCGGCGCAGTGGGTCCCGGCAGTTCGACGACGAGGACGGGCTCGCGAAGGCCCTGGAGGGGTGTGCGGGGCTGAGCGCCGAGCTGATCGCGGAACGGATCCGCAGGCTGGTGCACGAGTTCGGGGCGCGGCCGCCGGAGGACGACATGGCGTTGCTGGTGCTGCAGGCCGAGTAGGGGGACGGCGGGTTTTCGCCCCCTCCGCCCCTACCCCGTCCCGTACCTGGGGGCCCTGTCCCCAGGTACCTGCGTTGTCCTTTTGGTGCGGGCCGGTAGGGGCTGGTCGCGCAGTTCCCCGCGCCCCTTACGGGGCGCTCCTGGTCCTGGCGCATGAGGGCATGGCCGGGCGTGCTGGACAATGGAAGGCATGCCTTCCGCACTTCCCGACGGTGAGCCCGTCCCCGACGACGGGGCGTTGCCCGCGCACGCCCTGGCCGGTGGGGGTACCTCCCAGGCCCTTAAGGCACTGGGGGAGGCCGAGCGACCCCTCGGGTTCTATCTCCACGTGCCGTACTGCGCGACCCGCTGCGGCTACTGCGACTTCAACACCTACACGGCGACCGAGCTGCGGGGCAGCGGAGGCGTGCTCGCCTCCCGCGACAACTACGCGGACACGTTGATCGACGAGGTCCGCCTCGCCCGCAAGGTGCTCGGCGACGACCCGCGCCCCGTCCGCACGGTCTTCGTCGGCGGCGGTACGCCGACCCTGCTGGCCGCCGACGATCTCGTACGGATGCTGGGGGCGATCCGCGACGAGTTCGGGCTCGCGGACGACGCGGAGATCACGACCGAGGCGAACCCTGAGTCGGTGGACCCGGCGTACCTCGCGACCCTGCGCGCCGGGGGCTTCAACCGGATCTCCTTCGGTATGCAGAGCGCCCGGCAGCACGTACTGAAGGTGCTCGACCGCACGCACACCCCCGGCCGCCCCGAGGCCTGCGTCGCCGAGGCCCGCGCGGCGGGCTTCGAGCATGTGAACCTCGACCTGATCTACGGCACGCCCGGGGAGTCCGACGACGACTGGCGCGCGTCGCTCGAAGCGGCCCTCGGCGCCGGCCCCGACCACATCTCCGCGTACGCCCTGATCGTCGAGGAGGGCACCCAGCTCGCCCGCCGCATCCGCCGTGGCGAGGTCCCGATGACCGACGACGACGTCCACGCGGACCGCTACCTGATCGCCGACGAGGTGATGTCGGCGGCCGGCTTCGACTGGTACGAGGTGTCGAACTGGGCCACCTCCGAGGCCGGTCGCTGCCTGCACAACGAGCTGTACTGGCGCGGAGCCGACTGGTGGGGCGCGGGTCCCGGCGCCCACAGCCACGTCGGCGGCGTGCGCTGGTGGAATGTGAAGCATCCCGGGGCGTACGCCGCCGCCCTGGCCGCCGGCCGCTCCCCGGGCGCGGGCCGCGAACTCCTCTCCGAGGAGGACCGCCGCGTCGAGCGGATCCTGCTCGAACTGCGGCTGCGCGAGGGCTGCCCGCTGTCCCTGCTCCGCCCGGACGGGCTGGCCGCCTCCCGCCGGGCCCTGTCCGACGGACTCCTCGAACCCGGCCCGTACGACGCCGGTCGCGCCGTTCTCACGCTGCGGGGGCGGCTGCTGGCCGACGCGGTGGTGCGGGACCTGGTGGACTGAGGCCCCCGGGGGCGCGGCTGGGGTCGGGGGCGGTGCGCCTGCCGGCGCTCGCAGGGTGCCGCTTTCCGTGGGACGGGCGCCGCCCCAGCGGCACGCCTGCTCACAGCTACGCCGGTGCGGTCACGAAGTCGATCAACTCCTCCACCCGGCCCAGGAGTTCCGGCTCCAGGTCCTTGTAGGACCGCACCCGGGACAGGATGTGCTGCCAGGCCGCGCCGGCGTTCTCCGGCCAGCCCAGGGTCCGGCAGACGCCCGTCTTCCAGTCCTGGCCGTGCGGGATCCTGGGCCAGGCCCCGATGCCCACCGAGGACGGCTTCACGGCCTCCCAGATGTCGATGTACGGGTGGCCCAGCACCAGGGCATGGTCGCTGGTGACCGCGTCCGCGATGCGGGACTCCTTCGTGCCGGGGACCAAGTGGTCGACCAGGACGCCGAGGCGGGCGTCCGGCCCCGGCGCGAAGTCCGCGACGATCGACGGGAGGTCGTCGATGCCCTCCAGGTACTCGACGACGACGCCCTCGATACGGAGGTCGTCGCCCCAGACGCGCTCGACCAGTTCGGCGTCGTGGCGGCCCTCCACGTAGATGCGCCCGGCCCGCGCGACCCGGGCCCGCGCGCCGGGGACGGCGACCGAACCGGAGGCCGTGCGGGTGGGACGTACCGGACCGGAGGCGGGGCGGACCAGCGTCACCACCTTGCCCTCCAGAAGGAAGCCGCGCGGCTCCAGCGGGAACACGCGGTACTTGCCGAAGCGGTCCTCCAGGGTCACCGTGCCCGCCTCGCAGCGGATCACCGCGCCGCAGAAGCCGGTGCCGGGCTCCTCGACCACCAGGCCGGGGTCGGCGGGGACCTCGGGCACGGCTTGGGGCTTCTTCCACGGCGGGGTCAGGTCCGGAGAGTACTGGCGCATTCGGATGACGATAGGAGAAGCTCCCGGCCCGCTAGGAAGACACGCCGAAGCGTGTGGCCAACGCGTCCCGCTGCGCACGGACAAACGCCGCATTCACCGCCGCGCCGTGTCCCGGCACGTACACCGCGTCCTCCCCGCCCAGGTCGAGCAGCCGGTCCAGCGCCGCCGGCCAGTGGGAGGGGACGGCGTCGGGTCCCGCCTGGGGTTCGCCCGACTCCTCCACCAGGTCGCCGCAGAAGACGGTCTCCGGGGAGCCGGGTGGGCCGGGGACCAGGACCACCAGATCGTGGCCGGTGTGGCCGGGGCCCACATTGGCCAGCAGGACCTGTACGCCGCCTCCGAGATCGAGGGTCCACTCGCCGGACACCGAATGGCGGGGGTGGACCAGGAGGTCCGCGGCCTCCGCCGCCTGGCGCGGGTCGAGACCGTTGCGTACGGCGTCCGCGCGCAGCTCCTCGCGGTGGTGCGCGAGGACCGCGTCCAGGCCGACCGCGCCGAACACCTCCACCCCGGCGAACGCGGCCGCCCCGAAGACATGGTCGAAGTGGGGGTGCGTGAGTGCGAGGTGCGTCACGCGGCGGTCGCCACCGAGGATCCGTCGTGCCTCGGTCCGCAGCCGCGCGCCCTCCCGCAGGCTCGACCCCGGATCGATCATCAGCGCCGCGCCCTCGCCCACCACGAGCCCGGCCGTGCAGTCCCAGACCGGAAGCCGCTTCCGCCCGACCCGGGGTGCCACCGTTTCCCACCCCAGCTCTTCCCAAGTCAGCCTCATACGGAGACGCTAGCCGTGAGAGCCTGCCAGGCACGACATCGCAGGCCCGCCCTTGCCGGGGCCGTACCTCACCGCCGTACACTGGGCCGGGGAACGCTGGCACTCGCGTGCGCTGAGTGCCAGGAAGAAGGTCACGAAGGCCATCAAGGCCACGGGGAAGACTTCTGGAGGTGTGCGCGATGCTCAGTGAACGCAGGCTTGAGGTGCTGCGCGCCATCGTCCAGGACTACGTGGGCACCGAGGAGCCGGTCGGTTCCAAGGCGCTGACCGAGCGGCACCGCCTCGGCGTCTCGCCCGCGACCGTGCGTAACGACATGGCCGCGCTGGAGGACGAGGGCTACATCGCCCAGCCGCACACCAGCGCCGGGCGCATCCCCACCGACAAGGGCTACCGCCTCTTCGTCGACAAGCTCGCGGGCGTCAAGCCGATGACCGCGCCCGAGCGGCGCGCCATCCAGAACTTCCTCGACGGCGCCGTCGATCTCGACGACGTCGTGGGCCGGACCGTAAGGCTGCTCGCCCAGCTCACGCGGCAGGTCGCCGTGGTGCAGTACCCCTCGCTGACGCGCTCGACCGTGCGGCACGTGGAACTGCTGTCCCTCGCCCCCGCGCGCGTGATGCTCGTGCTGATCACGGACACCGGCCGGGTCGAGCAGCGCATGATCGACTGCCCGGCGCCGTTCGGCGAGACGACGCTCGCGGATCTGCGGGCCCGGCTCAACAGCAGGATCGCGGGCCGCCGTTTCGCGGACGTCCCGCAGCTCGTGCAGGACCTGCCGGAGGCCTTCGAGGCGGAGGACCGCGGTACGGTCTCGACGGTGCTCTCCACCCTGCTGGAGACGCTCGTCGAGGAGACCGAGGAGCGGCTGATGATCGGCGGCACCGCCAATCTCACCCGTTTCGGACATGACTTCCCTCTCACCATCCGGCCGGTGCTGGAAGCGCTGGAGGAGCAGGTCGTGCTCCTCAAGTTGCTTGGTGAGGCCGGGGATTCGAGCATGACCGTGCGAATCGGTCACGAGAACGCGTATGAGGGACTCAACTCCACGTCCGTGGTCTCGGTCGGCTACGGTTCGGGCGGCGAGGCAGTAGCCAAACTCGGCGTGGTCGGCCCGACCCGCATGGATTACCCGGGAACGATGGGAGCGGTACGAGCGGTGGCACGGTACGTCGGACAGATCCTGGCGGAGTCGTAAGTGGCCACGGACTACTACGCCGTACTCGGCGTGCGCCGCGACGCGTCCCAGGACGAGATCAAGAAGGCGTTCCGGAGGCTCGCGCGCGAGCTGCACCCGGACGTCAATCCCGATCCGAAGACGCAGGAGCGGTTCAAGGAGATCAACGCCGCGTACGAGGTGTTGTCGGACCCGCAGAAGAAGCAGGTCTACGACCTCGGCGGCGACCCCCTGTCCCAGTCGGGCGGCGCGGGCGCGGGCGGCTTCGGCGCGGGCGGCTTCGGGAACTTCTCGGACATCATGGACGCCTTCTTCGGTACGGCGTCGCAGCGCGGCCCCCGGTCGCGTACGCGACGTGGCCAGGACGCCATGATCCGGCTCGAGATCGAGCTGGACGAGGCCGCCTTCGGTACGACGAAGGACATCCAGGTCGACACGGCCGTCGTCTGCGCCACCTGTAATGGGGAAGGCGCGGCGCCGGGCACTTCGGCGCAGACGTGTGACATGTGCCGCGGTCGCGGTGAGGTGTCGCAGGTGACGCGGTCCTTCCTGGGCCAGGTCATGACGTCCCGTCCCTGCCCGCAGTGCCAGGGCTTCGGCACCGTGGTCCCGACCCCGTGCCCGGAGTGCGCGGGCGACGGCCGGGTCCGCTCCCGTCGGACACTGACCGTGAAGATCCCGGCCGGTGTCGACAACGGCACGCGGATCCAGCTCGCGGGCGAGGGCGAGGTCGGCCCCGGTGGCGGGCCCGCCGGTGACCTCTACGTCGAGATCCACGAGCTGCCGCACGCCGTGTTCCAGCGGCGCGGCGACGATCTGCACTGCACGGTCACCATCCCGATGACCGCGGCGTCCCTCGGCACGAAGGTTCCGCTGGAGACGCTCGACGGCCTGGAGGAGGTCGACATCCGTCCGGGGACGCAGTCCGGGCAGTCGATTCCGCTGCACGGGCGGGGCATCACGCATCTGCGGGGCGGTGGCCGGGGCGATCTGATCGTGCACGTCGAGGTGACGACGCCTACGAAGCTCGATCCCGAGCAGGAGCGGTTGCTGCGGGAGCTTGCGAAGCTGCGGGGTGAGGAGCGGCCGACCGGGCAGTTCCAGCCCGGGCAGCAGGGGCTGTTCTCGCGGCTGAAGGACGCGTTCAACGGGCGCTGAGGTGGCCCGCGGCGGAGCCGCTGATGGATGCGCTCGCCCCCTCCGCCCCTACCCGTCCCGTACCTGGGGCTCCGCCCCAGACCCCGGGTGTTTCCTTGACTGCGGGTGGGTGGGGGCTGGTCGCGCGGTTCCCCGCGCCCCTTGCGGGGCGGGGTTCTGAGGGGCGGGAAATCCGGCCCGCGACCGCCCATCCCGGTGGCCTATGCCAGGCGGAAGGCCGGATTCGGACTTGTACGGAGGACGTGACAACATGCCGTCATGTCCTCCGCACTGACCGATCTCTTCCCACACCCGATCGTGCAGGCCCCCATGGCGGGCGGCGTCTCCGTCCCGCATCTCGCGGCCGCCGTGTCCGAGGCCGGTGGGCTCGGGTTCCTCGCCGCCGGGTACAAGACCGCCGACGGCATGTACCAGGAGATCAAGCAGCTGCGCGGACTCACGGGCCGCCCCTTCGGCGTGAACCTCTTCATGCCGCAGCCCGAGTATGCGGACTCCGCCGCCGTCGAGGTGTACGCCAACCAGCTCGCGGGTGAGGCCGCCTGGTACGAGACCGAGCTCGGCGACCCCGACAGCGGCCGTGACGACGGCTACGACGCCAAACTCGCCGTCCTCCTCGACAACCCGGTCCCGGTGGTCTCCTTCCACTTCGGCGTCCCCACCCGCGACGTGCTGGACTCGCTCGCCCGCGCCGGCACGCTGACGATGGTCACCGCGACCACCGCCGAGGAGGCGCTGGCCGTGCAGCGGGCGGGCGCCGCCGCGGTGATCGTGCAGGGCGTCGAGGCGGGCGGCCACCAGGGCACCCACCGCGACAACCCGGAGACGGACGGCACCGGCATCGGGCTGCTCTCGCTGATCGCGCAGGTCCGCGAGACCGTGCAGATCCCGATCGTCGCGGCGGGCGGCATCATGCGCGGCAGCCAGATCGCCGCGGTGCTCGCGGCCGGCGCGAGCGCGGCCCAGCTCGGCACCGCGTTCCTCGCCACCCCCGAGTCCGGCGCGAACGTCGTGCACAAGCAGGCGCTGACCAACCCCCTGTTCGTGCGGACGGAGTTGACGCGTGCGTTCTCCGGCCGCCCGGCGCGTGGACTGGTCAACCGCTTCATGCGCGAACACGGCCCGTACGCGCCCGCCGCGTACCCCGAGATCCACCACCTCACCTCACCGCTGCGCAAGGCGGCCGCCGCGGCGGGCGACGCGCAGGGCATGGCGCTGTGGGCCGGGCAGGGCCACCGCATGGCCCGCGAACTGCCCGCGGGGCAGCTGGTGGAGGTGCTGAACGCCGAACTCGCCGCCGCGACGACAGCGTTGTCGGCGCTCCCGGAAGAGGACGGGGGTGCGGGCCGATGACCGCCCCGGTGTTCGTGGTCGAGCACTTCGACGCGGAGGGCGGCGGACGTTACGTCCTCGACGGGCCCGAGGGACGGCACGCCGTCTCGGTGAAGCGGCTGCGGCCGGGCGAGGACGTCGTCCTCACCGACGGGGCCGGGCGCTGGGCGGACTGCGTGGTGCTGGAGACCGAGGGCAAGGACCGGCTGATCGTCCGGATGGACTCGGTGGCCGAGGAGCCGGCGGAGGAGCCGCGCATCACCGTCGTGCAGGCCCTGCCCAAGGGCGACCGGGGCGAGCTCGCCGTCGAGACCATGACGGAGACCGGCGTGGACGCGATCGTGCCCTGGGCGGCCTCCCGCTGCATCACGCAGTGGAAGGGCGACCGGGGGCTGAAGGCGCTCGCCAAATGGCGGGCCACGGCCCGGGAGGCCGGCAAGCAGTCCCGGCGCGTCCGCTTCCCCGAGGTCGCGGACGCGATGTCGACCAAGCAGGTTGCCGCACTTCTGGCCAAAGCGGACCTGGCGGCGGTGCTGCACGAGGACACGGAGCTCGGGACCGAGCCGTTCGCGACGGCCGAGCTTCCCTCCTCCGGGGAGATCGTGCTGGTGGTCGGCCCCGAGGGCGGCATCTCGCCCGAGGAGGTCGCGCTGTTCACCGAGGCGGGTGCGCGGACGTTCCACCTGGGGCGTACCGTGCTGCGTACTTCGACCGCCGGGACCGTGGCGGCGGCGCTGCTGCTGGCCCGTACCGGTCGCTGGTCCTGACACTCACGGGGGATCGCCTTGGAACTCGCTCAGGTACGGCTGCTCGTCTCGGACTTCGCCGCGTGTTACCGCTTCTACGCCGAGGTGCTGGGCCTCAAGCCCCAGTCGGGTGCGACGGAGGGGCCGTACGAGAAGTTCAGCCCTACCACCGGATCGGCGGGCATCGCCATACAGGACCGGTCGGTGATGGCCGAAGTCCTGGGCGAGCTGGGTGACTTGGCGACCGGGCATCGGTCGTTGGTGGTGCTGCGGGTGGATGACCTGGACGCGTACTGCGAGCAGATCGCCTCGCGTGGCGCGACCATCCTGCACGGTCCTGTCCCCATGACCGACCGCATGCGCGTCGCCCACCTCAAGGACCCGGAGGGCAACCTGGTGGAACTCCAGGAGTGGCTGCTGCTGCGCACCTGAGGTCCAGGCCTTTTTCGCCCCCTCCGCCCCTGCCCGTCCCGTCCCTGGGGGCTGCGCCCCCGGACACCCGCCAAAAGACTGCGCAGTTCCCCGCCGCCCCTTTTCAGGGGCGGCGGGGGCGAAAAAGACCCTCCTTCGGGTGGTCGTGGGGATCGTGGCCGCATGCGGTCTATCGTCGTTCGCGGGACAGTGGCAGGCTGCCGTCTATGGGGGCTTTGAGGCGGATAAGGCGTCGGACAGGACGTCGGCAGGTGCTGGTGGCCGTTGGGCTCGGAGCGGCCGGAGTGTTCGGGGTGGCCGCGTGCGAGCCGGCGGACGGGCTGAGTTCGGCCACGGTGGCCTACACGACCGACCACACCGCGACCAAGGAACTCGAACGCCAGCATGTGAACGTTCGCTGGCTCAGCTGCACGGCGTCCTACGGGGGGGCCAACAAGGCCTACACCCCCGGGAAGTCGCCCGCGCCGACCGTGAGCACCGCCGCCTCCGTCGACTGCCAGGGGCAGACGGACGACGGACGGGAGATCGTCGTCAAGGGCAAGGTCACCCGCGCCGTCGACGGCGCGTGCGTACGCGGTGACCTGCGCGCCACGGTCGGCGGCAAGGAGTGGTTCCACGTGAGCGGCCTGGGGAACTGCAACGCCACGAACGCCCCCAACCCGCCCATCTCGTACCACCCCACGAACGGGCAGCCCAACCCCACCGTCACCGTCACCGTGACGAGGACCATGTGGTGCAAGGGCGACCCGACCTGCTGGCCCTCCCAGGGCAAGTGACCTGCCCAGTGACCTGCCCGGCCCACGCGGATCAAGTGATCGAAACCCCTTTCAAGGGGTGCGGTCGCTGCATAGGGTGATCGGGTGACAGAGTCCGCAGCCTCCGCGTACCTCCGGTTTCCGCATCTGCACGGCGAGTTGGTCGTCTTCACGGCCGAGGACGACGTCTGGGCCGCTCCGCTCGACGGCGAAGGCAGGGCCTGGCGGGTCAGCGCCGACAACGTCCCGGTGAACCATCCGCGCATCTCCCCGGACGGCGCGACCGTCGCCTGGACGTCCACGCGTGACGGGGCGCCCGAGGTGCACGCCGCCGCCCTGGCCGGCGGACCGTCCAAACGGCTGACGTACTGGGGCAGTTCGAAGACCCAGGTGCGCGGCTGGACCCCGGACGGTCAGGTGCTCGCGCTCAGCACCCAGGGGCAGGCGAGCCTGCGGCGCAGCTGGGCCCGGGCCGTCCCGCTCGACGGCGGCCCCGCGACGACCCTTCCGTACGGGCCCGTCGGCGACGTCGCCCACGGCGGCCCGGGTGTCGTGCTGCTGTCCGCGCCCATGGGGCGCGAGGCCGCCTGGTGGAAGCGGTATCGCGGCGGTACGGCGGGCAAGCTGTGGATCGACCGGGAGGGCGACGGGGACTCCGCCTTCGTACGGCTGCATGAAGAGCTCGACGGGAACATCGAATATCCCCTGTGGGTGGGCGAGCGGATCGCCTTCCTGTCCGACCACGAAGGGATCGGGGCGCTCTACTCCTCCCTCGCCGACGGGTCCGACCTGCGGCGCCACACGCCCGTTGGGGGCACCTCCCGCTCGAGCGAAGCCGAGAGTGGGGGAGGGTTTTACGCCCGCCACGCGGCCACCGACGGCACGCGGGTCGTGTACGCCTCCGCCGGTGAACTGTGGCTCCTCGACGACCTTGAGGGCGCCGAGCCGCGCCGGCTGGACATCCGGCTCGGCGGCCAGCGCGTCGACCAGCAGCCGCACCCGGTGAGCGCGTCGCGCTGGTTCTCCGCGGCCGCGCCCGACCACACCGGACGCGGCAGCGCGGTCTCCGTGCGCGGCGCCGTCCACTGGGTCACCCACCGCTCGGGTCCGGCCCGTGCCCTCGCCGCCGAGCAGGGCGTGCGCTCCCGGCTGCCCCGCACCTTCCGGGCGGAGGGCGAGGAGCACGTGGTGTGGGTGACCGACGCGGAGGGCGACGATGCCCTGGAGTTCGCCCCGGCGACGGGAGTCGCGCCGGGGGCCACCCCGCGCCGACTCGCCGCCGGACAGCTCGGGCGCGTCCTCGGGCTCGCGATGGCGCCCGACGGGAGCCGCGCCGCCGTCGCCTCGCACGACGGACGCGTGCTGCTCGTCGAGCGGGAGAGCGGCGAGGTGCGTGAGGTCGACCGCAGCGAGGACGGTGAGGTCAGCGGGCTCGCCTTCTCGCCCGACTCGGCCTGGCTGGCCTGGTCGCACCCCGGGCCGCGCCCGCTGCGCCAGCTCAAGCTGGCCAACACCGCCGACCTGTCGGTGACCGAGGCGACGCCGCTCCGGTTCCGTGACTACGAGCCCGCGTTCACGCTCGACGGCAAGCACCTGGCCTTCCTCTCGGCGCGCGCGTTCGACCCCGTCTACGACGAGCACGTCTTCGACCTGGCGTTCGTGGGCGGCTCCCGGCCGTACCTGATCACCCTGGCCGCGACCACGCCGTCCCCCTTCGGGCCGCAGCGGCACGGCCGCCCCTTCGAGGCGCCGGACAAGGACGAGACGCCCGACAGTGAGGGCGCCCCCACCACTCGCATCGACCTCGACGGGCTCGCCGACCGGATCGTGCCGTTCCCCGTCGAGGCCGCCCGCTACTCGACGCTGCGGGCCGCCAAGGACGGGCTGCTGTGGCTGCGGCACCCGGTCCGCGGCGTGCTCGGCGCCTCCCGCGCCACGCCCGACGACCCGGACCCGCAGACCGAGCTGGAGCGGTACGACCTCGCCCAGCAGCGCATCGAGCATCTCGCCGCCGACGCCGACCACTTCGCCGTCAGCGGCGACGGCAAGCGGGTCCTGCTGTGGACCGACGGCAAGCTCAAGGTCGTACCCAGCGACCGGCGCGCCTCGAACGACGACGAGAGCGACACGAACATCACCGTCGATCTGTCGCGGGTCCGCCAGACCGTCGACCCGGCCGCCGAGTGGCGGCAGATGTACGACGAGACGGGCCGCCTCATGCGGGACAACTTCTGGCGGCCCGACCTGGGCGGGCTCGACTGGGACGCCGTACTCGACCGCTATCGGCCGGTTCTGGAACGGGTCGCCACGCACGACGACCTCGTCGACCTGCTCTGGGAGGTGCACGGCGAGCTCGGCACCTCGCACGCGTACGTCATGCCGCGTGGCGGCGGGGGCGGCGGCGACCGGGCGCAGGGGCTGCTCGGCGCGGACATCTCCCGTCATGAGGACGGCAGTTGGCGCATCGACCGGATCCTCCCGTCCGAGACCTCCGACCCGGACGCGCGGGCGCCGCTCGCCGCGCCGGGGGTCGCGGTGCGCGCCGGAGACGCGATCGTCGCGGTCGCCGGGCAGCCGGTGGACCCGGTGGCCGGGCCCGGGCCGCTGCTCGTCGGCACGGCGGGCAAGCCGGTGGAGCTGACCATCTCGCCTTCGGGCGGCGGCGATCCACGTCACGCGGTCGTCGTCCCGCTCGCGGACGAGGAGCCGCTGCGCTACCACGACTGGGTGGCGGACCGGCGGGCGTACGTCCACGAGCAGTCCGGGGGCCGCCTCGGGTATCTGCACGTGCCGGACATGGTCGGCTCCGGGTGGGCCCAGCTTCACCGCGATCTGCGCATCGAGGTGGCCCGGGAGGGGCTGGTCGTGGACGTCCGCGAGAACCGCGGCGGCCACACCTCCCAGCTCGTCGTCGAGAAGCTGGCGCGGCGGATCGTCGGCTGGGACCTGCCGCGCGGCCTGCGCCCGTACAGCTACCCTGAGGACGCGCCACGCGGCCCGGTCGTCGCCGTCGCCAACGAGTTCTCCGGTTCGGACGGCGACATCGTCAACGCGGCGATCAAGGCGCTCGGCATCGGGCCCGTGGTCGGCACCCGCACCTGGGGCGGTGTGATCGGCATCGACAGCCGCTACCGGCTCGTCGACGGCACGCTCGTCACCCAGCCCAAGTACGCCTTCTGGCTGGAGGGTTACGAGTGGGGCGTCGAGAACCACGGTGTCGAACCCGACGTCGAGGTCGTCCAGGCTCCGCAGGACTACGCCGCCGGACGTGACAGCCAGCTCGACGAGGCGATCCGGATCGCCCTGGCGGCCCTCACGGAGAACCCGGCGAAGGCTGCGCCCGCTCTGCCGCCGCTGTGACCTCCGGGAGTTCCGGACGGTGGAGTCGGGGGCGACCCAGCCATGCGGGGCAGCGCCGCAAGCGGCCCGCTCCGTCGGGCCGATAGCATGCGGACGTAATGATCGGCTGGCGTGAGGAGGCACACGCATGGCGGGAGAGCCGCAGGACGACTGCCTGTTCTGCAAGATCGTCGCCGGGCACATTCCGGCGACCGTGGTCCGGGAGACCGAGACGACCGTCGCCTTCCGCGACATAAACCCCCAGGCGCCCAGTCACGTCCTGGTCATCCCCAAGGTGCACTACCCGGACGCGGCCTCGCTGGCGGCCGCCGAACCCACGGTCGCCGCGGATGTGCTGCGCGAGGCCGCCGAGGTCGCGGCCGAGGACAAGCTGGAGAGCTACCGGGTCGTGATCAACACCGGCAGCGGCGCGGGCCAGACCGTCTTCCACGCCCACGCCCACGTGCTGGGCGGTCGCGGCATGCAGTGGCCCCCGGGGTAACCGGCCTTGTCCGTACGTGAATTGGTGGTCCTCGGCACCGCCAGCCAGGTCCCGACCCGGCATCGCAACCACAACGGCTATCTGCTGCGGTGGGACGGCGAGGGGCTGCTCTTCGACCCCGGCGAGGGCACGCAGCGCCAGATGCTGCGTGCCGGGGTCGCCGCGCACGACCTGCACCGGATCTGTGTCACCCACTTCCACGGGGACCATTCGCTCGGCCTCGCCGGCGTGATCCAGCGCATCAACCTCGACCGCGTGCCGCACCAGGTGACCGCCCACTATCCGCGCTCCGGACAGCGGTTCTTCGACCGGCTGCGGTACGCGACCGCCTACCGCGAGACCGTCGAGCTGACGGAAGCCCCGGTCGAGGTCGACGGCGTGCTCGCGACCACGCCCTCGTACACCCTGGAGGCCCGCAGGCTCTCCCACCCCGTGGAGTCGTACGGGTACCGGCTGGTCGAGCCGGACGGGCGGCGGATACTGCCGGAGCGGCTCGCCGAGCGCGGCATCAGGGGGCCCGACGTCGGACGTCTGCAGCGGGAGGGCTCGCTTCATGGGGTCTCCCTCGACGACGTCAGCGAGCTGCGGCGCGGGCAGCGGTTCGCGTTCGTCATGGACACCCGGCTGTGCGAGGGGGTGGACGCGCTCGCCGAAGGGTGCGACCTGCTCGTCATCGAGTCGACGTTCCTCGACGAGGACGAGCAACTCGCCCTCGATCACGGCCACTTGACGGCAGGTCAGGCGGGACGTGTGGCCATGGAGGCCGGCGTACGGCATCTCGTGCTCACCCATTTCAGCCAGCGCTACTCCGAGCACGACGAGTTCGAGCGGCAGGCTCGGGCCGCGGGGTTCGACGGAGAACTGACCGTGGCGCACGATCTGGTGCGGGTACCGGTTCCGAAGCGCCGGTGAGCGAGTCGGCTCCGGGGCGCCGGTGAGCGAGTTGGCTCCGGGGCGTCCGTGAGCGCGGCCCGGACGCCCTTCCCGAGCGCTCGGAATCGGCATCTTTGATCGCGGCCCGGGCGCCGATTCCGGGCGCTGGGGAATCGACCGTACGATGCTTCGATGTCCCTCCCCAAAGCAGAACTGCACCTCCACATCGAAGGCACCCTCGAACCCGAGCTCGCCTTCGCGCTCGCCGCGCGCAACGGCGTCACGCTGCCGTACGCGGACACCGAGGAGCTGCGCAAGGCGTATCTCTTCGACGATCTCCAGTCGTTCCTGAACCTGTACTACGAGCTCATGGCCGTACTGCGGACGGAACAGGACTTCGCCGACCTGGCCGACGCCTATCTGGCGCGGGCCGCCGCGCAGGGCGTCCGGCACGCGGAGATCTTCTTCGACCCGCAGGCGCACATCGCGCGCGGAGTGGACATGGGGACGGTCGTCGAGGGCCTGCATCGCGCGCTGGCCCGGTGGGGGTCCCCCCGCTCGAGCGAAGCCGAGAGCGGGGGAGTGGAGACGCACGGCATCTCCACGCAGCTGATCATGTGCTTCCTGCGGGACGAGTCCGCCGAGTCGGCCATGGAGACGCTGGAGGCCGCGAAGCCGTACCTCGACCGGATCGTCGGCATCGGACTCGACTCCGCGGAGGTCGGACACCCGCCGGTCAAGTTCCGCGAGGTGTACGAGGCCGCCGCCGCGCTCGGCCTGCGGCGCGTCGCGCACGCGGGCGAGGAGGGCCCGCCCGCGTACATCACCGAGGCGCTGGACGTGCTCGGCGTCGAGCGCATCGACCACGGACTGCGCTGCATGGAGGACCCCGAGCTGGTCGAGCGGCTGGTGCGGGAGCGGATCCCGCTCACGCTCTGCCCGCTGTCGAACGTACGGCTGCGGGCCGTGAACATCCTGGAGGACCACCCGTTGCCCGCCATGATGGATGCCGGGCTGCTGTGCACCGTCAACTCCGACGACCCCGCCTACTTCGGGGGCTATGTCGGCGACACCTTCCACGCCGTGCACGAGGCGCTGGGGCTGGACCAGGAGCGGCTGCGGGAGCTGGCCCGCAACTCGTTCGAGGCGTCCTTCCTGGAGCACGACGAGGCGCTGCGGGCCCGGTACATCGCCGAGGTCGACGCGTACGAGTTCGAGTAGGTCGCGCTCGCCCGGGTAGCTCGGGTAGCTCGAGTTCGGGTGGCCGTCAGCCGGTTCCGGACCCCGGTGTGGCCGCCCCCGCCGCCTGCCGGGGTCCCGCCGTGTCGTACGCCGTCCGCTGGGCGGGCACGGCCTCCAGCGGGATCTCGACGACCGGGTGTTCCTGCGGGGTGCCGTGCCTGGGGCGGAGCGCCACGGCCGTCATCGGGACGGTGACCAGGAGCAGGCCGAGCGCCAGGATCACGCCCATCGCCGGGAACCCCGCCCACGCGGAGAGCAGACTGCCGGCGAGCGGGCCGCACGCCGTGCCCAGCGAAGAGGCGGAGCCGACGAGGACCGCCCACCGTCCGCGCGGGTCCAGGGAGGCGGCGAGGCCGATCACGTACGAGAGCACGACCGGGTAGAGCGTGTTCCAGGCGATCTCGCCCGTCGCGAACGAGGACAGGTCGCTCGCCGCCGCGCTGAGCGCGATGCAGCCGGCGATCAGTGCCGTACCCGCGCCGATCGGCAGGGCATGGCCGAGCCGCGGGCCCAGGGCGCCCGCCCCGATCACGCCCAGCAGCCCGGCGCCGAGCGCCACCGCGAAGACCACGCCGACCGTGACTTCGCCGAGCCCCGCCTGCGTGAGGCCGATGCGGCCGCTGACGCCCCAGAGGGAGTTCTGGGCGAGGGACCACAAGAGCATGGCGGCGGCGAGGACCAGGCCGGAGCGGGGGTGGGGGAGCGGGGTCCTGGTGCGCAGGGCCTGGGTCGCGGGGGTGTGGGCCGGGAGTCGCCCCGTCAGGGGCAGCACGAGCAGCGCCGTGCAGGCGATCGCGGCGAGGGGGAGGCCGTGGGCCGGGCCGAGATGAGGGATCGTCAGGTACAGCGTGCCCGCGAGGGCGGAGACGCCGAGCAGGCCCAGGGTGGTGGTGCGATGGGGGTTGCGCTGGGCGGCGATGCCGGTCGCGGCGACCGTGGTGGCCGTACCGGAACCGAAGCCGCCGACGATCGCGCCGGTGATGACCAGCGGGACGGCCGAGGTGAGGGCGGCGGTGCCGTAGCCGGCGGCCGCGAGGAGCAGGCCCGTGCGGGCGAGCCTGCGCGGGCCGAAGCGATCGACGCGGGAGGCGAGCAGAAAGCCCGCCGTCGCCGAACTCAGCAGCAGCGCGCTGCCGATGGCGCCGGCCTGCGTGGCCGAGAGCGGGAGGCCCGCGTCGAGCCTGCCGACGGTGGTCGGCAGCAGATACGCGGCGAGGTACCCGGCCGTGAAAAGGGCGACGAGGGGCCAGGGCGTGGTGGTGCGGGCGGACACGGGCGTTCCCAGGGCATGCGAAAGAAGCGGCTCAAGAAGGGGGTCGGGCGGCTGTCGACGGACAGGAACGCGCGGGCAATTTGTATCAAGGGGGTGGGGGTGCGAAGAAGGTGAGGTGGTGTGATGTGGAGCACCTTCTGTTTGGGGTGAGGGCGTCGGGGTAGGTGGGCTGGTTCCGCCTGCCACCGCGACGGGTCATTGGCGTGACCCGTGGCGGGCCCATTGACGGCCGGTTGTTCGCTCGAACGGAAGCGGTACGGGTTCACTTCGTTCAAGCTCAAGGGCGGGGTCTTTCCTCCGGAGCAGGAGATCGCCGCCGTGCGGGCGCTCGCGGAGGCGTTCCCCGGGCATCCGCTGCGGCTCGACCCCAACGGGGCCTGGTCCGGTGGGGGCTTGTCGCGCAGTTCCCCGCGCCCCTTCAGGGGCGCAGCCCCCAGGTGCGGGACGGGTAGGGGCGGAGGGGGCGAAACAGGCTTCACCGGGCGGGGCACGGTGGGTCGGGTGGTGCACACTGGCCAGATCCGCACCACGTCAGGGAGCGCACCGTGATCGCGTCCAACGGAGAGCGACCGTACTGCCAGGCCCACGTCGACCCGCTCGCCGGGCTGCGCACCCCCCAGGACCCGCCCTGGGACGTCTATCTCACGGGCACGGTCTTCCTGGACATCATCTTCACCGGGCTCGATTCCGCCCCTGTGCGGGGGACGGAGTCCTGGGCGCGGGGGATGGGTTCCAGCCCCGGCGGAATCGCCAACATGGCGACCGCCCTCGCGCGGCTGGGGCTGAAAACCTCCCTGGCGGCGGCGTTCGGCGACGACCACTACGGGGAGTACTGCTGGGACGCCCTGGAGCAGGGTGAGGGCATCGACCTCACCCCGTCCCGCACCGTACCCGGCTGGCACTCCCCGGTCACCGTGTCGATGGCGTACGAGGGCGAGCGCACGATGGTCAGCCACGGGCACGAGCCGCCACCGGAGGAACCGGCGCCGGACTGCCCGCCACGCGCGCGTGCCGCCGTCGCCGCGCTGACGCCGGGCACGCGCGCGCCATGGATCGGGCAGGCCGCGAGCAAGGGCGCCCGGATCTTCGCGGACGTCGGCTGGGACGACACCGGCCGCTGGGACCTGGCGGGCCTCGCCGATCTCGAACACTGCGAGGCGTTCCTGCCGAACGCCGAGGAGGCCATGCGGTACACCGGCGCGGACTGCCCCCGCGCGGCGGCGCACGCGCTGGCCGAGCACGTGCCGCTGGCGGTCGTCACCCTCGGTTCGGAGGGCGCGTACGCCGTGGACGGCCGTACCGGGGAGACCGCCGAGGTCCCGGCGATCGCCGTCGAGGCCATGGACCCCACCGGCGCCGGTGACGTCTTCGTCGCGGGCTTCGTCATGGGCACCCTGGCCGACTGGCCCCTCGCCGACCGTCTCGCCTTCGCCGGGCTGACCGCCGCCCTCTCGGTCCAGGAGTTCGGGGGGTCGCTGTCGGCGCCCGGCTGGTCCGAGATCGCCGCCTGGTGGCGCCGTGTCCAGTCGGTCGACGACCAGGATCCGACGGCCTTGCGGCGCTACGCGTTCCTGGAGGGGCTGCTGCCCCAGGTGACGCGCCCGTGGCCGCTGCGCCGGGCGGTGCCGACGATCGGGTTCGGGCGCTCCGCGTGAGGCCCCGTGTGGCGCTCTGTGCGGGGCTCCGTGTGAGGTGAGGAAAAGCCCTACGGCTCTGTCAGTGCGGCGACGTACGCTTGGAACCGCAAGGCTGCCCCCGTGGCAAGCGTGCCGATCAAGGAGGAAAAGCAGGCCTACAGAGCCGGCCCATGACTCAGACACCCACAGCTCACACCCCCGCGCAGGGACAAGCGAGAGCGCAGTTCACCGTTCCGGCCGCGCACCCCATGGTGACCGTGCTGGGCTCCGGCGACTCCCTCCTGCGCGTGATCGAGAAGGCCTTCCCGGCGGCCGACATCCATGTCCGGGGCAATGAGGTCAGTGCGGTCGGCGACGCCGGTGAAGTCGCCCTCGTCCAGCGCCTGTTCGACGAGATGATGCTGGTGCTCCGCACGGGGCAGCCGATGACGGAGGACGCAGTGGAACGCTCGATCGCCATGCTCAGGGCGAGCGAGAACGGGGAGGGCGACGGCCAGGAGACCCCGGCCGAGGTGCTCACGCAGAACATCCTGTCCTCGCGCGGCCGCACCATCCGCCCCAAGACGCTCAACCAGAAGCGGTACGTCGACGCCATCGACAAGCACACCATCGTCTTCGGCATCGGCCCCGCCGGTACCGGCAAGACGTACCTCGCCATGGCGAAGGCCGTCCAGGCGCTTCAGTCCAAGCAGGTCAACCGGATCATCCTGACCCGCCCGGCGGTGGAGGCGGGGGAGCGCCTGGGATTCCTCCCGGGCACGCTCTACGAGAAGATCGACCCCTACCTGCGCCCGCTCTACGACGCGCTGCACGACATGCTCGACCCGGACTCCATCCCGCGCCTCATGGCGGCGGGGACCATCGAGGTCGCGCCGCTCGCCTATATGCGCGGTCGCACGCTCAACGACGCCTTCATCATCCTGGACGAGGCCCAGAACACGAGCGCCGAGCAGATGAAGATGTTCCTCACCCGCCTCGGCTTCGACTCGAAGATCGTGGTCACGGGCGACGTGACGCAGGTCGACCTTCCGAACGGCACGAAGTCGGGTCTGCGCCAGGTCCAGGACATCCTGGAGGGCGTGGACGACGTCCACTTCTCGCGGCTCACGTCCCACGATGTCGTACGGCACAAGCTGGTCGGCCGTATCGTCGACGCGTACGAGAAGTACGACAGCGAGAACGGCACCGAGAACGGCTCCCACAAGGGCCGCGGCAAAGCCGGCCACAAGGGGAAGTAGACCAGCACGACCATGTCGATCGACGTCAACAACGAGTCCGGAACCGAGGTCGACGAGCAGGCGATCCTCGACATCGCCCGCTACGCGCTCGCGAGGATGCGCATCCACCCGCTCTCCGAGCTCTCGGTGATCGTCGTGGACGCCGACGCCATGGAGCAACTGCACATCCAGTGGATGGACCTGCCGGGACCGACGGATGTCATGTCCTTTCCCATGGACGAGCTGCGGCCGCCGTCGAAGGACGACGACGAGCCGCCGCAGGGCCTGCTCGGCGACATCGTGCTCTGCCCGGAAGTCGCCGAGCGGCAGGGCAAGGAAGCCGCGACGCAGCACTCCATGGACGAGGAGCTCCAGCTCCTCACCGTCCATGGGGTGCTGCACCTGCTCGGCTACGACCACGAGGAAGCCGATGAGAAGGCCGAGATGTTCGGCCTCCAGGCCGCCATCGTGGACGGCTGGCGCGCGGAGAAGGGCATGTCGGGCCCCTCGCCGGCCCCGACCGTGTCATGAGTCCTCAACTCGTCATCGGCGCCGTCCTGCTGGTCGTCGTCGCCTGGCTCGCCGCCTGCGCGGAGGCGGGCCTCGCACGCGTTTCCAGCTTCCGCGCCGAGGAGGCCGTACGCAGCGGCCGGCGCGGCAGTGCCAGGCTCGCGCAGGTCGCCGCCGACCCGACCCGCTATCTGAACGTGGCGCTGCTGGTGCGCGTGGCCTGCGAGATGGCGGCCGCCGCACTCGTCACGTACGCCTGCCTGAAAGAGTTCGACAAGACCTGGGAGGCGCTGGCCGTCGCCATCGGCGTCATGGTCCTCGTCTCGTACGTCGCGGTCGGCGTCTCCCCGCGCACCATCGGCCGCCAGCACCCGCTGAACACGGCGACGGCGGCAGCGTACGTACTGCTTCCGCTGGCCCGGGTGATGGGCCCGATCCCGCCCCTGCTCATCCTCATCGGCAACGCGCTGACGCCCGGCAAGGGCTTCAGGCGCGGCCCGTTCGCATCCGAGGCCGAGCTGCGCGCGCTGGTCGACCTCGCCGAGAAGGAGTCCCTCATCGAGGACGAGGAGCGCCGCATGGTGCACTCCGTTTTCGAGCTGGGCGACACCCTCGTGCGCGAGGTTATGGTCCCGAGGACCGATCTCGTCGTCATCGAGCGCTACAAGACCATCCGTCAGGCGCTGACCCTCGCGCTGCGCTCGGGCTTTTCCCGTGTCCCCGTCACCGGGGAGAGCGAGGACGACATCGTCGGGATCGTGTACTTGAAGGACCTGGCCCGCAAGACGCACATCAGCCGCGACGCCGAGTCCGAGCTGGTGTCGACGGCCATGCGGCCCGCCACCTTTGTGCCCGACACCAAGAACGCGGGCGACCTGCTGCGCGAGATGCAGCAGGAGCGCAACCACGTCGCCGTCGTCATCGACGAGTACGGCGGCACGGCCGGCATCGTCACCATCGAGGACATCCTCGAGGAGATCGTCGGCGAGATCACCGACGAGTACGACCGCGAGCTGCCGCCCGTCCAGGAGCTCGGCGACGACCGCTACCGCGTCACCGCCCGGCTCGACATCGGCGACCTCGGCGAGCTGTACGGCTTCGAGGCGTACGACGACGAAGACGTGGAGACGGTCGGCGGGCTGCTCGCCAAGGCGCTCGGGCGGGTCCCGATCGCCGGGGCCTCCTCGGTGGTCGAGCTGCCCGACGGGCGCGAACTGCGGCTGACCGCGGAGGCCGCCGCCGGGCGCCGGAACAAGATCGTCACGGTGCTCGTCGAGCCGGACGGCCCGATTGAGCCCCCCGAGGAGGAGAAGCCGGAGTGACCCCGCAGCAGCTGCGCGCGTTCTGCCTGTCCTTCAACGCCACCGTCGAGGACTTCCCCTTCAACCCGGAGACCTCGGTCTTCAAGGTGCTGGGCAAGCTCTTCGCCCTGAGCCATCTGGGCGCACGCCCGCTGACGGTCAATCTGAAGTGCGACCCGGAGGACGCGGTCCGGCTGCGCGGCGAGCACCCGGGGCTGATCATCCCCGGCTACCACATGAACAAGCGGCACTGGAACACGGTGACGGTCGACGGCGAACTCCCGGACCGGCTGGTCCGGGAGCTCATCGAGGATTCGTACGATCTCGTCGTCGCCGGTCTACCGAAGGCCGAGCGCCTCCGCCTCGACCGGTCCTGAACCAGCCTTCGGGCCTCGTCGGCCGAGTCCCACCGCGACCAGCACCGCCGCCGCCAGGACGATCGCCGCATCCAGGGCGAGCACCGTGTGGACGCCGCTCAGCAGGTCGTCCGACGTCGTCGCGAGGACGCCGAGCAGCGGGATGCCGACGGTGAGGCCGACCTGCTGAGTGGAGGTCACCAGGCCCGTGGCCAGGCCCTGTTCCTCGTCGGGGACGCCCGAGGTGACGGTCAGGCCGTACGAGATGATCGCGCCGAGGTGGCACATGCTGGCCAGGGAGACCGCGGCGGTGGCGAGCCAGACGGACCAGGTGTGCGCGTTCAGCCCCACCAGCGCCACCACGAACAGGCCCTGCCCCGCCAGCGAGCCGACCAGCGCACGGCGGGCGCCGAAGCGGCCGATGACCTTGGGGGCGTACACCCCGGCGACGGCCGACAGCACGCCCTGGACGCCGAAGACCAGACCGGTCTCGAAGGCGGAGAGGTCGAGGGTCTCCTGGAGGTACAGGGTCAGGACGAAGACCACCGTCGACATCATCGAGAAGGTGACCAGGCCGCCCAGATTGCCCCACGCGACCGTGCGGCGGCGCAGCATGGGGAGGCTGACGAGCGGGGCCTGGGCACGCGACTCGACGTATGCGAACGCGGCCAGCAGGAGGACGCCCCCGGCGAGGCTCGCGATGACGTCGGCGCCGCCGAAGCCGCGCTCGGCGGCCGTCGACAGGGCGTAGATCAGGGACAGCAGACCGCCGGTGACGGTGACCGCTCCGGGGAAGTCCAGTCGCGGTCGGTCGGGGGTGCGGGACTCCGGCAGCAGGCCCGGGGCCAGCGGCAGCACGATCAGCGCGAAGAGCGACAGCAGGCCCATCGTCGAGCGCCAGCTGAGTACGTCGGTCAGCACGCCGCCCGCCACCATGCCGACCGTGAAGCCGAGGGACAGCAGCGTGCCCGAGATGCCCAGGGCACGGTCGCGCGCCGGGCCCTCCGGGAACGTCGTCGTCAGCAGCGACATGCCCGTCGGCACGATCGCCGCCGCGCCCAGGCCCTGCAACGCCCGCCCGGTCAGGAACGACGCCGGGTCCCAGGCGAAGGTCGCGAGCAGCGAGGCCGCGCCGAACAGGGCCAGGCCCGTCAGGAAGAGCCTGCGACGGCCGTACAGGTCGCCGATCCGGCCGAAGAGGAGCAGGAAGCCGCCGGACGGCAGCGCGAAGGCGGTGACCGCCCACTGGAGCGCGGACTGGCTCATGCCCAGGTCCTTGCCGAGCACGGGCAGCGCCACGTTCAGGACGGAGAAGTCGAGCGCGACCATGAACTGCGCCGCGCACAGCACGAAGAGGACGAGCTTGTCACGGGTCGACAGCCGGGTGCCGAGCGGGGGTTGGGGGTCTTGTACGGGGCTGCTGGAGGTGCGGGTGGGGGTGCCTGGGGAGGTGCCGGTGAGGGGTTCGGCCGTCGTCTCGGTCGTGGTCTCGATCGCCATGGCAAGAGCTTCCTGCGGCCGGAATAACCGTGGGGAGCGGGAACTTATGCTGGTGGTCGCACCACCAGTCACCAAGAGGGGGATTCGAACGTGACGGAGGACGCGCTCAGGACCCACCGACGGCGGGAACTGCGGGACTTCCTGATGAGCCGTCGGGCCCGGGTGTCACCGGCCGAGGCCGGGCTGCCGGACGGCGGGGCGCGCCGTCGCACCCCCGGTCTGCGTCGCGAGGAGGTCGCCGTGCTCGCGGGTGTCGGCGCCTCCTGGTACCAGTGGCTGGAGCAGGGACGGGACATCTCCGTCTCGCCGCAGGTCCTCGACTCGGTCGCCCGCGTGCTGCGGCTCAGCAACGCCGAGCGGCGCCATCTGTATGTGCTCGCCGGGCTGAACCCGCCGGCGCCCGAGGTCGCGCCGGAGGACCGGGACATGTGCGAGGGGCTGCGTCGGCTGATCGACACGTGGATGCCGTATCCGGCGCACATCATGGACCGGTACTACAACTGCGTGATGTACAACGACGCCGCCGGGATGGTTCTCGGCATGCGTCCCGAGAACACGCAGAACTGCATCGTCGACTTCTTCACCGACCCGCTCTACCGGGGCCAGTCCCGGACGTGGGAGGAGAACGCGGGCACGGTCGTCGCCCAGTTCCGCGCGTCGTGTGCCGCCGACCCCACGGACGAGGGCTTCCAGGAGCTGCTGTCCCAACTGCGGGAATCCAGCGCCGAGTTCACCGAGCTGTGGGAGCGGCGGGACATCGAGGACGCCGGGCAGATCCGCAAGGAGCTCGACCATCCGCTGGTCGGTCTGCTGGCCGTCGAGTCCACCGCCATGAAGGTGCCGGCGCGGCCCGACCTCACGATCGTGCTGCACACGCCGCTGCCGGAGGCGAACACGGCGGCGAAGCTGGAGTGGCTGGCTTCGCCGGAGGGGCGGCGGGGGTCGATGTACCCGGTGGCCGGGTAGCCGCGTACCGCCGCGCGGGGTGGGAGTGGTGCTTCGTATGCTCAGGGCATGACCGACAGCAGCGCGCTTGACCCCGAGGACCGCAAGATCGTCACCCTGGCCCGTTCCGCGCGGGCCCGCAACGGTGTGCCCGAGGGGGCGGCTGTGCGGGACGAGACGGGCCGTACGTATGTCGCCGGGACGGTGGCTCTGCCCTCCCTGCGGCTGAGTGCCCTGCAGACCGCCGTGGCCATGGCGGTCGCTTCGGGGGCGAAGTCCTTGGAGGCGGCGGCTGTGGTGTCCGAGACGGAGGCCGTGTCCGCGGAGGATCGGGCTGCGGTGCGGGACCTCGGCGGGGCCGGGACGCCGGTGCTCCTCGCGGGGCCCGACGGGGCGGTGCGCGCCGTCGTCACCGCGGGCTGAGGCAAGGGTCTTTCGCCCCCTCTGCCCCTGCCCGTCGCGTATCTGGGGGCTGCTGCCCCCAGACCCCCGCTTCGGTCTTGACGGCCTCGTCCTCAAACCCCGGACGGGCTAAAGACCGCGTGGTGGGTCCTCGCCTCGACATGGGCCAGATGTTTGAGCAGCCCGCCCAGGGTGATCGACGAAGCTCCGACCGTCGCCGTCAGGCCGGCCGCGTCCAGCCCCCCGCACTTCCAGGCCAGGGTCGCGCGCTGCCGCTCCAGCGAGCCGAGCAGGGTGGCGGTCTCGTCGCCGGCCACGGGGGGCTCCGGAACTGGCGGCGGAGCTGACCCTGAGCGAAGCCACCGTGAAGTCCCACGTCACCCGCATCTTCGCCAAGCTGGCCCTGCGCGACCGCGCCCAGGCGGTGGTGCTGGCGTACGAGACGGGACTGGTCGTTCCAGCCCGTCCGGCGTTCGAGGACGAGGCCGTTCAGGCCGATGCGGAGGTCCGGGGGCGGAGCCCCCGGGGAAGGGACGGGTAGGGGCGGAGGCGGCGAAAACCTGCGACGGCCACCTGCCGGCCCTCGCCTCAGAACCCCAGCTTGCGCAACTGCCGAGGATCCCGCTGCCAGTCCTTGGCGACCTTCACATGCAGGTCGAGGAAGACCGGCGTACCCAGCAGCGCCTCGATGTGCTTGCGGGACTTGATGCCGACCTCCTTCAGGCGCTTGCCCTTGGGGCCGATGATGATGCCCTTCTGGCTGGGCCGCTCGATGTAGACGAAGGCGTGGATGTCGAGGAGGGGCTTGTCGGCGGGCCGGTCCTCGCGCGGCAGCATCTCCTCCACGACGACGGCGATGGAGTGCGGCAGCTCGTCGCGCACACCCTCCAGCGCGGCCTCGCGGATCAGCTCCGCGATCATGACCTGCTCGGGTTCGTCGGTGAGATCGCCCTCGGGGTAGAGGGCCGGGCCCTCCGGCAGCAGCGGCACGATCAGGTCGGCCAGCAGGCCCACCTGCTTGTCGCCGACCGCCGACACCGGCACGATCTCCGCCCAGTCGAACCCCAGCTCCTTGCCGAGCTGGTCGATCGCGATGAGCTGCTCGGCGAGCGTCTTGCTGTCGACCAGGTCCGTCTTGGTGACGATCGCCATCTTCGGCGTCTTCTTGATGGACGCCAGTTCCTTCGCGATGAAACGGTCACCGGGCCCGAGCTTCTCGTTGGCCGGCAGACAGAAGCCGATGACGTCGACCTCGGCCCAGGTGGTCCGCACGATGTCGTTGAGCCGCTCGCCGAGGAGCGTGCGCGGCTTGTGCAGACCAGGGGTGTCCACCAGGATCAGCTGGGCGTCGGGCCGGTGCACGATGCCCCGTACCGTGTGCCGCGTCGTCTGCGGCTGGTTCGCGGTGATCGCCACCTTCTGGCCGACCAGAGCATTCGTAAGGGTGGACTTGCCCGCGTTGGGGCGGCCCACGAAGCAGGCGAAGCCGGCGCGGTGGGGGGCCTCGGACGGCTTGGATGACGGGGTACGAACGCTCATGGCGCCCATTGTCCCTGATCCACAAGCCCCCGCCGCACGCCGTGCACCCCGGCCGTGCGCCGTGAGGTTCCGGAAACCCCCACGCAACACGAAACACGTCGGAAACGCGGGTGTGCACAACCGGAAACGCGCGCCCGTGACGCTCTGACGACGCCCTCGGACCGCTGGAGAGACCGTGACCCTGGCTGCCCCCCACATCGACACCGGTGACACGGCCTGGCTGCTCGCCGCCACCGCGCTCGTCCTGCTGATGACGCCGGGCCTCGCCCTGTTCTACGGCGGCATGGTCCGCACGAAGAGCGTCCTCAACATGCTGATGATGAGCTTCGTGTCGATCGCCCTGGTCACGGTGGTGTGGCTGGCCGCCGGCTACTCGCTCGCGTTCGGGGACGACGCCTTCGGCGGGCTCATCGGAGGGCTGAAGCACGCGGGCATGGCGGGCCTCGGCCCGGACAGTGTCCAGGGCACGGTCCCCACCCTCCTCTTCGCCACCTTCCAGCTCACCTTCGCGATCATCACCGCCGCGCTGATCAGCGGCGCGATCGCGGACCGCGCGAGATTCGGGGCCTGGCTGGTCTTCGTGCCGGTCTGGGCGCTGCTCGTATACGTTCCGGTGGCCCACTGGGTGTGGGGTCCCGGCGGCTGGGTCCTGGACAAGCTGGGCGCGCTGGATTTCGCGGGCGGTCTGCCGGTCGAGATCACCTCGGGCGCCTCCGGGCTCGCGCTCTGTCTGGTCCTCGGTCCGCGCCTCGGCTTCAAGAAGGACGCCATGCGGCCGCACAACCTGCCGATGGTGATGCTGGGCGCCGGACTGCTGTGGTTCGGCTGGTTCGGCTTCAACGCGGGCTCGGCCCTCGGCGCCAACGGTCTGGCCGCAGCCGCGTTCCTCAACACGCTCGCCGCCGGGTGCACCGGGCTGCTCGGCTGGCTCTTCGTCGAGCAGAAGCGCGACGGGCACCCGACCACGCTGGGGGCGGCGTCCGGCGCGGTCGCGGGTCTGGTGGCCATCACCCCGTCCTGCGGGTCCGTGTCGCTGCTGGGCGCGCTGGTGGTCGGTCTCGCCGCCGGTGTCGTCTGCTCGTACGCCGTGAGCTGGAAGTTCAAGCTGAACTACGACGACTCGCTGGACGTCGTCGGTGTGCACCTGGTCGGCGGGATCATCGGCACACTGCTCATCGGGGTCTTCGCGGCCAAGGAGATGACGGGTGGGGCCGAGGGGCTCCTGTACGGCGGCGGGCTCGGTCAGCTCGGCAAGCAGCTGGTCGCCGTGGTGGCCGTCGGGGCGTACGCCTTCGCCGTCACGTACGGCATCGGGAAGCTGATCGACCGGCTCATGGGCTTCCGGGCGGACGAGGAGCAGGAGCAGACCGGACTGGACCTTACGGTGCACGCCGAGAGCGCCTACGATCACGGGGTCCTGGGCCACGGTGCCCCGGTCTCGTCGTCCCTCCCCACCGCGCAGAAGGTCAAGACCCAGGCATGAAGCTCATCACCGCGATCGTCAAGCCGTACCGCCTCGACGAGGTCAAGACCGCCCTGCAGGAAATCGGCGTGCACGGGCTGACCGTCACAGAGGCCAGTGGGTACGGGCGTCAGCGCGGGCACACCGAGGTGTACCGCGGGGCCGAGTACCAGGTCGACCTCGTCCCCAAGGTGCGGATCGAGGTCGTCGTCGAGGACGCGGACGCCGACGCGGTCATCGACGCGGTGGTGAAGGCCGCGCAGACCGGGAAGATCGGGGACGGGAAGGTGTGGGCGGTGCCGGTGGAGACGGTGGTGCGGGTACGGACGGGTGAGCGCGGGCCGGACGCGCTCTGACCCTCCGCCTGGCTGCGGGCCGTGCCGCTGCCGCTCCCGCTGACGTCGGAGTCGGTGGGGCCGCCGCTGCCGCTACCGCTGTGGGTTCGCCTGGCAGGTTGCACGCCTGCCGCTACTGCTGTGGGCAATCGTCCCGCTGGGCGGGACGGGTGGGCACAGCCACCAGCGCCGGGTGCCGTTGCAATCAAGGCTCCCGGCACCGGGGCTGAGGTCGGGGGTGGGTCGCGCGACCCGGCGCTGTACGGGGTGCCGCTGTGCCCACCCGTGCCGCCCCTAGCGGCACGCATGCCCACAGCTACGACGACTCGGCGGTGCATGAACCGGTGCCGCTGCGCGCGGGCGGCACCGGTCTTCACGTGTGCGGGCTCAGTCGAACACGAACGGGCCCGGGGACTGCGGTGCGTCCGCCGTGCAGGTGATGGTGATGCCGAAGACCACCATCTGCAGGGAGCCGCCGTATGCCTCCAGGCTGTCGCCGGAGGCGACCGTGCCGTCGAGCGGGCCGACGGAGACGCCGCCGCCCGCGGAGATGGCGGGGTTCTTCGTGCCGGAGAAGACGCTCGTCCCGCCGCTCGCCTTCACCATGGTCAGTGTGGAACTGACCGAGTCCTGGGCCACGTCGATCGGGGCCGTGATCTCGGTGGAGCTGAGCGTGATGGTCGCGGCCGTGCCGTCCTGGGTGGCCGTGAGGGTGGCCGCGCCGCTGCCGCCGATGCTGCAGGTCGCGTTGATGGTGGCCGTCTGTGGGGTGACGGCCGCGGCGGCGGGCGCGAAGGCCAGGCCGGTCGCGGCGAGGGTGCCGGCGGCTAACGCCGCGGCGATTCCGAGTTGCTTGCCTCTCATCGGATTCCCTTCCCTTGTACGGGAATTGCCATGTGGGGATGGTGGGACCGGACCGCCCTGTCCGGGCACACGGGCTGCTCACTTCTGTGCCGGTGAGGGTGCGGGGAGATGTGTGCGCGGACCGTCCGCGAGTGGGGTGCGGGACGCCATGCGGCGGCGTATCTGACGGTCCGTCGGAATGTGCGGTTCCATTGATGCGCGGGCGGCTCACGATTGCAAGGGGTGCCGAGGCTTTCCTTCAAGGGTCATCAAAAGTGGCCGAAGTTGGGTGCCGGGTCGGGTTGTTCGCCCCCTCCGCCCCTACCGGTTCCGTCCCTGGGGCTGCGCCCCTGAAAGGGGCGCGGGGAACTGCGCGGCCGGCCCCCACGCACCCGCAGCCGAAAGGCTGGTACGGGACGGCTAGGGGCGGAGGGGGCGAAAAAAGCCGTCAGGAGCGGCCCGCGGTGGGCGACATGTCCTGGAGGCCCACCACCCGCAGGAGTTGGAGGCGCTCGTAGGACTCGGTGCCGGGACGGGCCGTGTGGACGATCAGGAGTTGGTTGTCTCCGGAGCTGAGAAGGACCTCGCAATCCAGGTCGAGCAGCCCGACCGTGGGGTGCAGGAACCTCTTCGTCGAGGCGCGCCGCACCGCCACCTCGTGCGACTCCCAGAGCCGGCGGAACTCCTCACTGGCGGAACGGAGTTCGGCCACCAGGCGCGCCGGCCCCGGATCGTCGGGCCGGGCCGCGGTGACGGCACGCAGATTGGCGACATGGCCGCGGGCGTGCTCGGCGCGGTCCTCGGGCGGGAAGAGGGCACGGCCCCGCGGGTCGGTGAAGAAGCGCCGTACGACATTGCGGTCGGCGCCCGCCTCGCCCACCAGGGCCGCCGCCATCGCGTTCTGTGCGAGCACGTCGCCGTAGTCGGTCATCACCTGCGCGGGTGCGTCGTGCAGCCGGTCGAGGATCAGCAGCAGACCGGGGCGGACATGCGCCGAGGCGCTCTCGGCCCGCGGCGGTTCCTCGCCCACCAGGTGGAAGAGGTGGTCCCGTTCGTCGCCGGTGAGCCGGAGTGCCCGCGCCAGCGCGGCCAGCATCTGGCGGGACGGGCGTGGCCCCCGCGACTGTTCGAGCCGGGTGTAGTAGTCCACGGACATGCCCGCGAGCGCCGCCACCTCCTCGCGGCGCAGGCCCGGCGTACGGCGTCGGGCCCCGGCCGTGAGCCCCACGTCGGAGGGCTCCAGCCGGGCGCGGCTGCGGCGCAGGAAGTCGGCGAGTTCGGCTCGGTTCACCTCTCCAGCCTGGCCGAACCCGCCCGTCTTATCCAGGCACTGCCAGTCCCCGGATCAGCGGGTCTCTCCCGCCGCCCCCGGCGCGGGGAGACGCTGAAGCCCTACGAGAGGAACCCATCATGCTTACGTTGGTGACAGGAACCACCGGTCAGGTCGGCCGCCGCTTCGTCCCCCGGCTGTTGCGGCAGTCGCACCCCGGTGATCACGTACGGGTCCTGGTCCGCGACGAGGCGAAGGCCGCCGCCCTCGCCGACCTCGGCGCGCAGGTCGCGGTCGGTGACCTGCGGGACGCGGAGGCGCTCGGCAAGGCCCTCGCGGGCGTCGACGCGGTGGTGAACATCGCGGCCGCCTTCCGTGGCGTGCCCGACGAGGAGGTCTGGGCGGTCAACCGCGACGGCGCCGTGGAGCTGGGCCGCGCGGCCGAGACCTCCGGCGTACGCCGCTTCGTGCAGGTCAGCACAAACCTGGTCTACGGAACGGGCCGTGGCCGTCCCCTCGCCGAGGAGGACCCGAGCATGCCCGGCGGCGAGATGTGGGGCGCGTACCCGGAGTCGAAAGGCCAGGCGGAGCGGGGCCTTCTCGCCCTGGAGGGCGGCATGGACGTGCGGATCGGGCGTCTCGCCTTCGTCTACGGCGAAGGCGACCCGCATCTCGCCGCGTCGATGCGGTGGGCCGCGCACTGGGCCGCCACCCAGCGCCTCCAGCTGGTCCACCACGCGGATGTCGCGCAGGGCCTGTGCCGCCTTCTGTACGCCCCGGGCGCGGCGGGTGCCATCCACAACATCGCCGACGACGCCCCCGTCACCGCCGTCGACCTCCACCAGCTCAACGGCGTCGACATCCCGCCCGCGCTGTACGAGCGCACGGACCCCGATCCCTGGCTCGGGATCGTGTCCACGGCCCGGATACGCCGGGAGCTGGGCTACCGCCCGCTGTACCCGTCGGTATGGACGGCGGCTGATGCGGGCGCCCTCTAGACGACAGGACCTAGTTAGTCCACGCCCCTGATCCTCCCCACGAGCACCGCCCCCGCAAGGCCGATCACCGCCGCCACCAGGTACAGCACCCGGTATCCGCCCAGATACGTCACGATCGGCGCGGCCAGCGCCGGCGCGGCGACCTGGGGCAGGGCGTTGGCGATGTTGATGACGCCGAGGTCCTTGCCGCGGTCCAGGGCCTTGGGCAGGACGTCCGTCATCAGGGCGAAGTCGACGGACGTGAAGACGCCGAAGCCCACGCCCAGGACCGCCGCCGCGACGATCGCGCCCGGCCAGGTCTGCCAGCCGGAGAGGGCCGCCGTGGCCACCGCCATCAGGACGCCCGACCAGATCACGAACGGTTTGCGGCGGCCCAACCGGTCCGACCACACCCCGCCCACCACGACCGTGGCGAGCAGCGTGACACCGTTCACCGCCGTCAGGATCAGCACGCCGTTCTCGGGGTCGTCGTAGTGCAGCCGGTCCCTGAGGTAGTAGAGCAGGTAGAGGAGTACGAGGGCGTTGCTCAGGTTGATCAGGAAGCGGGTCAGCCAGGCCCAGGCGAGGTCCGGATAGTGGCGCGGGCTCAGCCAGAAGGAGGCCAGGAAGGCGCGCCAGGACCAGGCGCGGCGGGCCGCGGCGGGCAGGCACAGGTCCGGGTAGCGCAGTACGTACGGCAGGACGCCCACCAGCGTGAACACCGCGCAGGCCGCGTACCCGCCGCCCACACCCCCCGCCACCGTCGCCAGGCCCGTCCCGCCGACCACGCCCAGGATCTGCGCCGCGCCCAGCCAGCCGCCCACGGAACCCCGCTGGAGCCGCGGCACCCGGTCGGGCACGGCCGCCGTGACCGCCGCGAAGGCGGCGTTCAGCGTCAGCTGGACCAGACACCAGCCGGCCGCCATCGTCCACACGCCGCCCGCGCCCGCCAGGAGCAGCAGGGACAGTGCGCCGCCCGCCGCTCCCGCCACGATCCAGGGCGTACGGCGGCCCCAGCGCGCGGTCGTGCGGTCGGACAGCGCGCCGAAGAGCGGGTTGGCGACCAGCGAGACGACCGCGCCCGCGCCCGTGACCCATGCCAGCATCGTCTCCTTCGACATGCCGGTACCGGGCGCGAAGTCCTCCGCCTGTGAGGCGAGGAGGATCTGCAGGGGGCCGTACCAGCCCACCCAGATCGCCCCGTTGGCGAGCGAGAGCGCCGAAGTCCAGCCCCGGCCGACCCGCTCGACGGGCTCGGTGAGAGCGGTGACCCGTACGGGGTCCTCGGTGGTCATCTCCGCGCCCGCAGGGCATCCCGCAGCCACGCGTACGACGCCTTGGGTGTCCGCTCCAGTGTGTCGTAGTCGACGTGGACGAGACCGAAGCGGCGCGCGTATCCCTCCGCCCACTCGAAGTTGTCCATCAGCGACCAGACGAAGTAGCCGCGTACGTCCACGCCCTGCTCCAACGCCCGGTGCAGCGCCCGGACATGACCGTCCAGGAAGGTGATCCGCTCCTGGTCGTCGACGCCTTCGTACGAGCAGCCGTTCTCGGTGATGACGACGGGCGGGAGCCGGTCTCCATAGCGCTCGTGGAAGCCGACCAGCAGCTCGGTGAGTGCCTCGGGGACGACCGGCCAGCCGAAGTTCGTGACCGGATAGCCCTCCAATTCGCGGACGGAGAAGGGGAGTTCGGCAGGCAGCGTCAGTCCGCTGAACTCGATCTCCTCGCCCTCGGGGGCGCCCACCTTGGTCGGCTGGTAGTAGTTGATCCCGTACCAGTCCAGCGGCTCCGCGATGATTTTCAGGTCCGACTCGACGTCTCCCGGCATCAACTCCCCGATGCCCTCCGGGTATTGGCCGAGCAGCAGCGGGTCGGCGAACAGGCGGTTGAGGAGGATGTCGTAGAAGTCGGCGGCTTCCACGTCCTCGGTCCGGCGCGATGCCGCCCAGGTGGGCCCGTGGGAGTTGGCGATCCCGATGTCCGTGGCGCCGGCCGCGCGCAGGGCCCGTACGCCGAGCCCGTGGGCGAGGAGCTGGTGATGGGCCACCGGCAGCGCGTCGAACAGGAGCTGCTTGCCGGGTGCGTGCGCGCCGAGCGCGTGGCCGAGCAGGGTGTGTTCGGCGGGCTCGTTGAGGGTGATCCACTTCTTCACGCGGTCACCGAGGCGTGCGGCGACGACACCGGCGTACTCGGCGAAGCGCTCCGCCGTGTCCCGGTTCAGCCAGTCCAGCTCCACTGGCAGGTCCCAGTGGAAGAGGGTCGGCACGGGGCGTACGCCGGCGGTGCACAGCTCGTCGACCAGGCGGTCGTAGAAGTCGAGGCCGCCGGGGGAGTTCACGCGGGGCCAGGAGACGGAGAAGCGGTAGGCGTCCACGCCCAGGTCGGCGAGGAGTGCCACGTCCTCGCGGTAGCGGTGGTAGTGGTCGCAGGCCACCGTCGCGGTGGAGCCGTCCTTCACCCGCCCCGGTTCGGCGGTGAAGGCATCCCATACCGAGGGGGCGCGTTCGTCCGCGGCCCCCTCGATCTGGTGGGCCGAGGTGGACACGCCCCAGAGGAAGCCGGGCGGGAACTGCGGTAGGGGGTTCGTCGCCATGCGCGCGATCATCCGTACCGGCGGTAACGGAAGTCAACGGGGCGGCGTGAACTACGAGTTACGGGTTTTTGGGGTCCGCCCGATCACAGGGGTGGTGCTCTGATCGGGCGACTGCGGGCCGTCTTGGGCTGGTCGCGCCCACGCGGCGGAGCCGCATAGGTCACAGCCCCCCGCCCCTGACCGGCGTCGCCCTGGGCCCCCGTTCTTAGGCACCCTCCTTCAGCACCCGCGAAATCAGCTTCCGCTGCTCCTCGGTCAGGCGGGGATCCGCGGCGTACACCGTCTTCCCGTCCACCGTGATCTCGTAGCTGAAGCCGTCCGGGACACCGATGGGGGGCACGCCCCGGCCGGCGGCGATCGCCTGCTCGGCCAGGGCGTGCCACTCATGGGCGTCGGGCCGTCCCGAGGTGTTCACCTCGGCATGGCGCTCGATGCCCGCGAATCCGCCCGTGCGCCTCACCTGAATACGCATGGGTCCTGTCTAGTACGAGTCGGGGGCCGGGGCTACGCGGTCGGCACTCCGACCTGTTCCCAGGCCTTCACCACGGCCTGGAGTTCCTCTCCCTCGCTGTACCGGGAGCGGGCCGCGGCGAGTGTGAGTCGCGCGAAGTCCGAGAACAGTGCCTGCGAAGGAAGCTCGCCGCCGGTCAGGACGTCGTACCAGATCTGCCCGGCCCGCTCCCACGCGTGGCCGCCGAGCGTCTCGGCGACGAGGTAGAAGGCGTGGTTGGGGATGCCGGAGTTGATGTGGACGCCGCCGTTGTCGCGGCCGGTGCGGACGTAGTTGTCCATCGTCGCGGGCTGCGGGTCCTTGCCGAGCACATCGTCGTCGTACGCGCTGCCCGGCTCCTTCATGGAGCGCAGCGCCGTGCCGGTGACGCGCGGGGCGAGCAGGCCGGCGCCGATCAGCCAGTCGGCCTCGGTGGCGGTCTGGCCGAGCGTGTACTGCTTGATCAGCGAGCCGAAGACGTCCGACATGGACTCGTTCAGGGCGCCGGGCTGGCCGAAGTAGGTGAGGTTCGCCGTGTACTGGGTGACGCCGTGGGTCAGCTCGTGGCCGATGACGTCGACCGGGATGGTGAAGTCGAGGAAGATCTCGCCGTCACCGTCGCCGAACACCATCTGCTCGCCGTTCCAGAACGCGTTGTTGTAGTTCTGGTCGAAGTGCACGGTGGCGTCGAGAGGCAGGCCCTCGCCGTTGATCGAGTTGCGCTGGTACGCGTTCAGGTAGAGCTCGAAGGTCGCGCCCAGACCGGCGTACGCGCGGTTGACGGTGGCGTCCTTGCCCGGCTTGTCGCCCTCGCCGCGGACCTTCTTGCCGGGCAGGTCCTGGTGGTGGCGGGCGTCGTAGATCGTGCGGTGCGGCTTCTGCTCGGCCGCTTCCTTGGGTGGCGCGATGGTCGGGGCGCCGATGACCGTGGTCAGCCGGCGGTGGGTGCGCTCGTAGGCGTCGCGTTCCAGGGTCTGGCGCGCGGGACCGGCGAGCGCGGGGTCCTCGTGCTGGGCGAGCTTGTCGAGGACGTGGGGCGGCACGATGGGGCAGAAGACGGGCTCGAAGCCCCCGTTGGTCGTCATGCCCGGCACCTTTGCACTGAGTTATCTTTCTGTCACTACCTGCAACCATGATTGGTGAAATGGGGCAATAAGGAGCCTCGAAGTCCGGCCGGGAGTGGTATGGCGCACCTTTTTGCACCTTTCGTTCCTTTCGTGGTCGCGATCCCGCATACTGATACAGCCCCCCGCACGGAGCACGGCTCGGCTAGGCTGCAGAGCATCATGCGTTTCGGGCTGCTTCTCCTTAGCTGCCGCGGCGAGGGCCTGTAGTCGAGGCCGACCCCCTCCCCGCGGAGTCTGGCGTTGCGCCGTCGGCCGTCCTTTCCGGACACCACGAGGAGCCCACGCATCATGGCGAACAGCCAGAACCGCCAGCAGGCCACGTCCATGCCGATCCACAAGTACGGTCGGTACGACCAGGTCGACATCCCGGACCGTACCTGGCCGGAGAACCGGATCACCGTCGCCCCCCGCTGGCTCTCCACGGACCTGCGCGACGGCAACCAGGCCCTGATCGACCCCATGTCACCCACGCGCAAGCGCGCGATGTTCGACCTGCTGGTGAAGATGGGCTACAAGGAGATCGAGGTCGGCTTTCCGGCGTCGGGCCAGACGGACTTCGACTTCGTACGGTCGATCATCGAGGACGAGAACGCGATCCCGGACGACGTGACGATCTCCGTGCTGACCCAGGCCCGTGAGGACCTGATCGAGCGGACCGTCGAGTCGCTGAAGGGCGCCAAGCGCGCCACCGTGCACCTGTACAACGCGACCGCGCCGGTCTTCCGCCGAGTCGTCTTCCGCGGCTCCAAGGACGACATCAAGCAGATCGCGGTCGACGGCACGCGGCTGGTCATCGAGTACGCGGAGAAGCTGCTGGGTCCGGAGACGGAATTCGGCTACCAGTACAGCCCCGAGATCTTCACCGACACCGAGCTGGACTTCGCCCTGGAGGTCTGCGAGGCGGTCATGGACGTCTGGCAGCCCGGCCCGGGCCGCGAGATCATCCTCAACCTGCCCGCCACGGTGGAGCGTTCGACCCCCTCCACGCACGCGGACCGCTTCGAGTGGATGGGCCGCAACCTGTCCCGCCGCGAGCACGTCTGCCTGTCCATCCACCCGCACAACGACCGCGGTACGGCCGTCGCCGCCGCCGAGCTGGCGCTGATGGCCGGCGCCGACCGCGTCGAGGGCTGTCTGTTCGGGCAGGGCGAGCGCACCGGCAACGTCGACCTGGTCACCCTGGGCATGAACCTGTTCTCGCAGGGTGTCGACCCGCAGATCGACTTCTCCGACATCGACGAGATCCGTCGTACGTGGGAGTACTGCAACCAGATGGAGGTCCACGCACGCCACCCGTACGTCGGCGACCTCGTCTACACCTCCTTCTCCGGCTCCCACCAGGACGCCATCAAGAAGGGCTTCGACGCGATGGAGGCCGACGCGGCTGCCAAGGGCGTCACGGTCGACGACATCGAGTGGGCCGTCCCGTACCTGCCGATCGACCCGAAGGACGTCGGCCGCTCCTACGAGGCCGTCATCCGCGTCAACTCGCAGTCCGGCAAGGGCGGCATCGCGTACGTCCTGAAGAACGACCACAAGCTGGACCTGCCGCGCCGGATGCAGATCGAGTTCTCGAAGATCATCCAGACGAAGACGGACGCCGAGGGCGGCGAGGTCACGCCGAAGGACATCTGGGCGACCTTCCAGGACGAGTACCTGCCGAACCCCGACAACGCGTGGGGCCGTATCCAGGTCAAGAACGGCCAGTCGACCACCGACACCGACGGTGTGGACACGCTGAAGGTCGAGGCCACGGTCGACGGCCAGGACACCGTCCTGACCGGCTCCGGCAACGGTCCGATCTCCGCGTTCTTCGACGCCCTGCAGTCCATCGGCATCGACGTACGCCTCCTGGACTACCAGGAGCACACGATGAGCGAGGGCGCCTCCGCGCAGGCCGCCTCGTACATCGAATGCGCGATCGACGACAAGGTTCTGTGGGGAATCGGCATCGACGCGAATACGACACGTGCCTCGCTGAAGGCTGTCGTCTCCGCCGTCAACCGCGCGGCCCGCTGACCTCGTTCACCTGGTTCTTTCCGGCTCCGTCCGCCTTTCGAGGCGGGCGGAGCCGCGTCGTTTACCGGCCAATCCGCGTGAAGGTCACGAGCAGGTCTCGTCCGGGGTACTGACTCCGCATCAACAATGTGGCTAACATCACGCCAGCGCGGCGATGTTGCCGCAGGGTTACGGAGGTGTGCGACGGTGCTGCCAGAACGGGGACGAAACGGTCGTGCAGTTCAGGTTTCCCGCGTCCTGGGCACCCGTACCGCGTGGACCACCGTCGGCGACGGCGAGTTCTTCTGTCCCGGCTGCGGAGGCGACCGCAACTACCAGCGCCTCACCGGCCGTCGCCGCTTCACCCTCCTCGGTGTTCCCGTTCTCCCGCGCGGCGAGACCGGGCCCGTCGTCGAATGCGCCGCCTGCAGCCACCACTACGGCGCCGACGTCCTCGACCACCCCACCACCACCCGCTTCGCGGCGATGCTCCGCGACGCCGTCCACACCGTCGCCCTCGCCGTGCTCGCCGCGGGCGGCACCTGCGCCCGTACGTCGCTGGAGACGGCCGCGGGCGCCGTGCGCTCGGCCGGTTTCGACGACTGCACGGAGGACCAGCTCGGCGCGCTCGTCGAGGCGCTCGCCGCGGACACCGGCCGGGTCTTCGGGGAGCCGTGCGGCGCGAGTCTGGCCATAGAGCTCCACGAGGCGCTGGACCCGCTGGCCCCGCACCTCGCGCCGACCGGCCGGGAGGCGATCCTCCTCCAGGGCGCGCGCATCGCGCTGGCGGACGGCCCCTACACCCCCGCCGAGCGGGACGTGCTGGCCACCGTGGGCGCGGCACTGACGATCTGCTCGGACGACGTGACGCGGTTGCTGGTGGCGGCGCGTACGCCGTCGTAGTACTCCCCAGGGAGTAATGCCCCTGTCTCGCCACCCCTCGGAGTAGCCCCGAACTCGCCCTCCCGCGCGACGATTCCGGTCCCGCGCGCCGGGAGTCTGGTGTCTGTCCAGACACCGGCCAGGAGGGGAGGACCCCGTCATGGGGCCCGGAAAGACAACCACGCACAGTCGGCGCAGGGCCGTGCCCTGGGTGCTGCTCGGGCTCTGGGTGGCCGTGCTGGCCGTCGTCGGGCCGTTCGCGTCGAAGCTCGCGGACGTGCAGCACGACCGCGCCGTGGACTATCTCCCGGCGAGCGCGGACTCCACCCAAGTGGCGAAGATCGAGGACCAGTTGCCCGGTGGCGAGACCACCGAGCTGGTCCTCGTCTACCACCGCGACGGCGGGCTGAGCGCCGCCGACCGCGCGACGGCCACGCGCCAGGTCGCCGAGATCACCAAGGAGAACCCGCTCACGGCACCCCCGAAGGGTGTGCCGTCCCGGGACGGCACCACGCTGATGTACCCGGTCGCCAGCTCCGCGCCCGGGACGGACGAGAAGAAGCGGGACGCGTTCGTGAACGACGTACGCGATGTCGCCCGCACCGAGAACGGCATGAGCGTCGACGTGGGCGGTCCCGGCGCGCTCGCCACCGACGCCGCCGAGGTCTACAACTCCCTCGGCGGACCGCTGCTCTACACCACCGTCGCCGTGGTCGCCGTCCTGCTGATCCTCATCTACCGCAGCCCGCTGCTGTGGCTCGTACCGCTCGCCGTGGCGGGCGTCGCCGACTACCTGTCGACGGGCGTCGCGTACGGCCTCCACCAGGCCTTCGGGACCACCATCTCCGGCCAGAGCTCGGGCGTGATGACGATCCTCGTCTTCGGTGCCGGGACCGACTACGCGCTGCTGCTCATCTCCCGCTACCGCGAGGAGCTGCGACGCGTGGAGCGGCCGTACGACGCGATGCGGAAGGCCCTGCGCGGCTGCGGGCCCGCCGTGCTCGCCTCCTCCGGCACCGTCGCCGCCGGACTGCTGTGCCTGCTCGCCGCCGACCTCAACAGCAGCCGGGGCATGGGACCGATGGGCACGCTCGGCGTGCTGTGCGCGCTCGTCGCCATGCTGACCCTGCTGCCCGCCGTACTCGTCCTGCTCGGGCGGCGGGTGTTCTGGCCGCTCGTGCCCGCGTACGGGAGCGAGCCCAGGCAGCGGCGGAGTCTGTTCGCCGCGATGGGGTCCTCCGCCGGACGCCGGCCGTACGCCGTCCTCGCGGGCGGCGCCGTACTGCTCGGGGCACTCGCCCTCGGCACGCTGAATCTGCCCGGCTCGCTCAAACAGCAGGACTCCTTCGTCCACAAGCCGGACTCGGTCGCCGCGATCGAGACCCTCGCCAAGGCCTACCCGGGGCAGGGCACCCAGCCGATCACCGTGATCACCCCCACCGGACGGGCGGACGCCGCGCTGGCCACGGTGCGGGACCACCAGGGCGTCGCGAGCGCCGAACGGGGCCGCAGCGGAAAGGGCTGGACGGAGATCTCCGTCATCGCGCGGGGCGCACCCCAGTCGGCGGCCGAGACCGCCACGATCAAGTCGCTCCGGGAAGATCTCAAGGGCTCGGGCTCGTACGTCGGCGGCCCGAGCGCCCAGCAGATCGACCTGCAGGACACCAACGCCCGCGACCGGCTCGTCGTCGTACCGATCGTGCTGGTGTCCGTGCTGCTGATTCTGATCGCCCTGTTGCGTTCGCTCGTCGCCCCGCTGCTGCTGGTCGTCGCCGTGATCGCGGTGTGGGGCGCGGCGCTGGGCATCGGCGGGCTGGTCTTCGGGCCGCTGTTCGGGTTCGAGGGGACGGATCCGGGGCTCGGGCTGCTGTCCTTCGTCTTCCTGGTGGCGTTGGGCGTCGACTACGGGATCTTCCTCATGCACCGGATGCGGGAGGAGTCGCTGTCCGGTGCCGAGCCCGTCACCGCCGCGCTCACCGCGCTGCGGACGACGGGAGGTGTGATCGCCTCGGCCGGCCTGGTCCTCGCGGCGACCTTCGCGGTGCTGACGAACATGGGGCTCGTGCAGCTCGTCGAGCTCGGGTTCGTGATCGCGGTCGGGGTGCTGCTCGACACGTTCCTCGTGCGGACATATCTGGTGACCAGTGCGAGTGTGGCGCTGCGACGGAGGGTGTGGTGGCCGGGCCGGCTGTCACGCGAGCCGGAGCAGGAGTCCCAGCGGCAGACACCCGTCGCCGTCGGTTGAACCACATCGGGCGCCCCTCCCTCCCGGAGGGGCGCCCCCTCACGGAGGATGAAGCGGTGGACGTCAAACGCATGCTGCTGCTCACCGGCTCCGGATACCGGGGGAACGTCGCCCCCGCACGGGTGCTGCGCCAGGACGCGCTGCTCGCCACCGCGGTGCTGGTCGTCGACGTGACCGTGGCACTCACGGTCGACACCGACGGCCGTCGGCTCGACGCGCTCGGCTGGACCCTGCTGATCGCCGCCCACATTCCGCTGGTGTGGCGGCGCCGCGCCCCGCTCGCGGCGTTCCTCGCGCTCGTTGCCTGCGCCGGCCCCTACCACGCGCTCGACTTCAACCACACGGCGCCGCTGGCCGTCTCGATGGTCGCCCTGTTCACCGTCGCCGTGACGGGGCGCCCGCTGCGCTCCCTGCTGGTCGGCGGCGGCGTCATCGGCCTGATGCTCGCGGTCAAGTTCGGGCAGGGCGCCGCCGAGGGCGCCCAGGCGCTGCGCGTGGCCGGCTGGATCGTCGCGTTCATCGTCCTCGGCGTGTACGTGCGCGTGCACGGGCAGTACGTCACCTCGGTCGTCGAGCGTGCCGAACGCGCCGAACGGACCCGCGAGGAGGAGGCCCGCCGCCGGGTCGCCGAGGAACGCCTGCGCATCGCCCGCGACCTGCACGATCTGCTCGCCCACAGCATCACCCTCATCGGCGTCCAGACGTCCGTCGCCGCGCACGTCCTGGCCGCCGATCCCGACCGCCTCGACCGCACGGCGGTCGCCCAGGCCCTCGACGACATCTCCGAGACCTGCCGCACCGCGCGCGGCGAGCTGCGCACCACGCTGGAAGTGCTGCGCGCCTCCGAGTACGGCGGGGACGGGCGCGGGCCGCTGCCCGGGCTCGACGGGGTGCCGGACCTGGTGGCGGCGGCACGGACCGCGGGCGCCACGGTGGAGACCGCGGTCGCGGTGGAAGCGGGTGACGTCCCGTCCGCCGTCGGCGCCGCCGCCTACCGGATCGTCCAGGAGGCGCTCACCAACGTGGTCCGCCACGCGGGTCCCGGCGTGACGGTAGGCGTGGACCTGCGGGCGGAGGACTGGGCGCTGCACGTCACGGTCACGGACGACGGCGTCGGCGACGCGGGCGGCACACCCGGGTTCGGGCTCGTGGGGATGCGGGAGCGGGCCCGTAGTGTGGGCGGGACGTTGGAGGCCGGGGTGCGGGAGGGGGGCGGGTTCGGGGTGTCGGCGGTGCTGCCACTGGGAGCCGGGGTGCCTGAGCAGCTGTCCCGGCGGGACGGCGTACATGATCCTGAGGCTGTACGTGATCTCGAAGCCGTACCTGATCCTCAAGCCGTGCGTGAGTCTGGTTCCGTACCTGATCCTCAAGCCGTACGTGAGTCTGGTTCCGTACGTGCGTCCGATGCCGTAAGTGAATCTGATCCCGTGCGTGCGGCTGAACTCCAGCGAGGCGAGTCCCGATGACCATCCGTGTACTCCTCGCCGACGATCAGACGCTCGTGCGGGCTGCGTTCGCCATGCTGGTCGAGTCGGCGCGGGACATGGAGGTGGTCGGGCAGGCGGCCACCGGGCGGGAGGCCGTGGAGCTGGCGCGCAGCGCGCGGGCCGATCTGGTCGTCATGGACATCCGCATGCCCGACCTGGACGGCATCGAGGCGACCCGGCTCATCGCGGCCGACGAGAACCTGGCCGGGGTCAGGGTCCTGGTCCTCACCACGTACGACACCGACGAGTACATCGCGGAGGCGCTGCGCGCGGGCGCATCCGGCTTCCTGGTGAAGGACACGAGGCCCGCCGAGCTCCTCGACGCCATCCGTACGGTGGCCGGTGGCGAGGCCCTGCTCTCGCCGGGCCCGACCGCCCGGCTGATCGCCCGTTTCCTGCGCAGCCCGTCGGCTCCGGCGCCCGCGGCGGGCGGTCCCGACGGCCTCTCCGAGCGGGAGCGCGAGGTGCTGACGCTGGTCGCGCGCGGCCTCAACAACACCGAGATAGCGGGTGCGTTGGGCCTGAGCCCGCTCACCGCGAAGACCCACGTGAGCCGCATCATGGGCAAGCTGGGTGCCCGCGACCGGGCCCAGCTGGTGATCGTGGCGTACGAGTCGGGACTCGTCACCCCCGGCACCGCCTGCTGAACTGACGCGACATCAACACGCCGTAGCCGCACGGATATTGATACGTCACCCCGGGCGCACTACGTTCTCCTGGACATCCCACGTCCTATGTCCCCGGAGTCCAGGGAGTGCCATGAGCATCACGAGCCGCAAGGTCGCGCTGGCGGCAGCCGTCGGGCTCCTCACCGCGCTCGCCGTCACCGGCACCGCGTCCGGCGCGCCGCTCGCCGGCCGGGGCTGCACCTCCTCCGTGCCGTACACGGCGGGGCAGGACGGCTACGACACGTACCGCATCCCGGCGACGGTCACCACGCGCGCGGGCACGCTGCTCGCCTTCGCCGAGGGGAGACACAACGGCGCGGGCGACACCGGCAACATCGACGTCGTCCTCAGACGCTCCTCCGACGGCGGCTGTACGTGGGGCCCGCTCCGGGTCGTCGCCTCCGGTGACGGCGACACCCGGGGCAATCCGGCGCCGGTGGTGGACCCGAAGACCGGCCGGATCGTGTTGGTCACGTCCTACAACAGCGGCGCCGTGACCGAGGCGCAGATAATGCGAGGCGAGGTCACGCCGGAACAGAGTCGTCGGGTCTTCGTCCAGACGAGCCGCGACGACGGCCGGCACTTCTCCGCTCCGCGCGACATCACGGCTCAGGTGAAGCTGCCGGGCTGGCGGTGGTACGCCACCGGCCCCGGCCACGCCATCGCGCTGCGCCACGGCCGGCATGCCGGGCGCCTGGTCGTCGCCGCCAACCACTCCGCCGCCCCGCCGGTGGGCTCCGCCGACACCGGGCAGGAGCCCAAGTACTACGGCGCGCACGCCATCTACAGCGACGACGGCGGGGTCACCTGGCGGCTGGGCTTTGTGGACGACTCGTACGACGGTGTCGACAACGCGAACGAGAGCGGCGCCGCGGAGCTCCCCGACGGTCGGCTGTACTTCACGTCCCGTGACCAGAACGGCACGAGTACCGGAAACCGCCTCGACTCGTACTCCAGCGACGGCGGCGAGACCCTGGACCGTCCCTACGCCGTCCAACCCGCCCTGAACGACGTCCCCGTCGTCCAAGCGAGCGTCCTCCAACTGAAGGGTCCTTCCGCCCCTCTCCTCTTCTCCGGCCCCTCCGTTCCCACCGCCCGTCAGTCCATGGCCATCTGGCGCAGCACGGACGCCGGCGGCTCCTTCACCAAGGCGAAGACGCTCTCCTCGCTGCGGGCCGCGTACTCCGACCTCGTGCAGCTCAGCGCCGCCCGGGTCGGCATCCTCTACGAGACCGGCGCGACGGGCACCTACGACACGATCGAGTTCCGCCGGGTGCCGGTGAGCGACTTGCTGGGGTGAGGGTTCGGCCGCGGGCCGGGGGGTGTTCGCGCAGTTCCCCGCGCCCCTTTTTAGGGGCGCGGGGAACTGCGCGATCTTTTAGGGGTCTGGGGGCGCAGCCCCCAGGGACGATGGGGGTCCCCCGCTCGAGCGAAGCCGAGAGCGGGGGAGGGTAGGGGCGGTGGGGGCGAAAACCACCCCTTACAGCAACCCCGCGCCCGCCAGATACTTCCCCACCAGCTCGACCTCCCCCTCCGCCAACGGAACCTGCGGCTCGGCCGTAGCCGGGCAGTCGATGATCCCCCGCAGATACAGCGCGGCCTTGAACGCCCCGAGGGCCGACGAGCTACCGCCCATCCGGGCGGGATCCCCCACACCCACCATCCGGAACAGCGCGCACAGCCGTTCCTGCTCGGCCCGAGCCCGCTCCCAGTCACCGTCGCGGCAGAGCCGGAACAGACGCACGTATCCGACCGGATCGACGTTCCCGAGCCCGGGCACCGCCCCGTCCGCCCCGAGCGCCAGCGCGGAGTCGACGACGACTTCGGAACCGGTGAGGAGGGTGAATCCGCTGATGTCGGGGTGGGAGCGGGCACCGGTCACGACGGTGCGGAAGGCGCCGAGGTCGCCGCTGGAGTCCTTGAGGCCGGCGAGAACACCGTCCGCGGCCAGCTCCAGCACCAGGTCCGCGCTCAGCTTGGTGTGGACGGAGACGGGGAGGTCGTAGGCGAAGACCGGCACGGGCGACCGCGTGGCGATCACGCGGTAGTGGCGGGCGATCTCCGCCGGATGGGTGCGGGTGTAGAAGGGGGCCGTGACCACCACGGCATCCGCGCCCGCCGCCGTCACATCCCGAACGTGGTCCAGGACGCGCGGCGTCGTCATGTCGATCGCACCCGCCAGCACCGGGAGACGGCCGGCGACATGGCCGGCCACGGTCTTCACGACCAGCCTGCGCTGCGCGTCCGTCAGATACGCCGCCTCCGACGTCGAGCCGAGCACGAACAGACCGTCCACCCCGCCGTCCACCAGATGGTTCACGAGCCTGATGAGCGAGGGGACGTCCACCTCGCGTTCCGGTGTCAGGGGAGTGCAGACGGGCGGTACGACACCGGTCAACGGAATTGAAAAAGGCGCGAAGCGCGGCCTTGAAAGGGCGGTGGTGGGAGACGGGTGGGCGGTCATGAAGGCTCCCTGATGTGCTGCTGGAACGGAACGTCGGCCATGGCGGTGGCCGGGGCGGCGGACTCGGCCTGCGCGACCAGCGCGCGCGTGGACTGGCCCTCCTCCACAGGATGGTGGCACCGGTAGCGGTGATCGGGGGCCGACGCGGCCGTGAAGTCGGGCATCGAGGCGCCACATGCCTCGTCCGCCTTCCAGCAGCGGGTGCGGAACGGGCAGCCGCTCGGCGGACGCGTCGCCGACGGGACGGGGCCCACCAGCGGGATCGGGTCGATGGGGTCGAGCAGGCCCGGGGTCGCCGAGAAGAGGGCTCGCGTGTACGGGTGGCGGGAGCGGTCGGTGACCTCGTCGGCCGGTGACTCCTCGACGATCCGGCCGAGGTACATCGTGATCACCCGGTCGCTCATCCGTCGTACCGTCTGGATGTCGTGCGAGACGAACACCAGGGCCAGGCCGAGGCGCTCCTTCAGGTCCAGGAGGAGGTTCAGGATCTGGGCGCGGACCGACACGTCGAGAGCGCTCGTCGGCTCGTCGGCCACCACCAGGTCCGGGTCCAGCGCCAGGGCCCGGGCGATCGCCACGCGTTGGCGCTGGCCGCCGGAGAGCTGGCCGGGCAGGGCGTCCGCGAGGGCGCGGGGCAGGCCGACCAGTGCCATCAACTCCCGTACCCGGTCCGCACGTTCGGCGGTCGTGCCGCGCCGGTGGACGTCCAGCGGGTCCCGCAGGATCTGGCGGATCGTCAGCCGCCGGTTCAGCGCCGTCGACGGGTCCTGGAAGATCATGCCGGTGCTGCTGCCGATGGCCGTGCGCCGTTCCGCGGGTTTCATGGACCACACGTCCTGGCCGCGGAAGGTCACCGTGCCGGACGTCGGCCGCTGCACCCCCACCAGCACCTTCGCGAGCGTCGACTTGCCGCAGCCGGACTCGCCGACGACGCCGACCGTCTCGCCGGGCGCGATGGCGAGGTCGGCGCCGGTGAGGGCGTACACCCGGTCGCGGGCGAACAGACCGCCGGTGCGGGCCTTGTGGACGACATGGGTGTCGGACAGCGATACCAGTGCGGTCACTTGAGGGCCTCGGCTTTCCCAGTCGGCGCGGTCACTTGCTGGCCTTGGCGTTTCCGGTCGGCGCGGTCACTTGCTGGCCTCGGCTTCTCCGGTCCGCGCGGTCACGTGACGGCCCCCTCGCTTCCGTTGGGATCGGCCAGCGCGATGGCGCCCCCGCTCTCCCTCGCCATGGTCCCCAGGTCCGCGGCCGGGTGATGGCAGGCCGCCGTGTGCGTCCGTGTCCCCACCAGGTCCGGCACCGTCGTACGGCACACCTCGCTTGCCATCGGGCAGCGGTCGGCGAAGCGGCAGCCGGCCGGGAAGTCGGCCGGGGAGGGCACGACCCCCTTGATCTGGGTCATGCGCTCCGCCGCCGACTCCAGCGAGAGCACGCTGCCCAGCAGCCCGCGCGTGTAGTGGTGGGCCGGGGCCTCCACCAGGTCGGCGGTGACCCCGGTCTCGACGATCTGGCCGCCGTACATGACGACCACCCGGTCGGTGACCGCCGAGACCAGCGCCAGGTCGTGCGAGACGAGGATCAACGCGAAGTCCAGCTCCGCGCGCAGCCGCAGCAGCAGCTCTATGACCTGCGCCTGCACCGTCACGTCGAGGGCCGTGGTCGGTTCGTCGGCGACGATCAGCTTGGGGCTGCGGGACAGGGCCATCGCGATCAGGACGCGCTTGCGCTGGCCGCCGGAGAGCTCGTGGGGGTAACTGCGCAGGGTGCGGTCGGGGTCCAGGCCGACCAGCTCCAGCAGCTCGGCCGGGGAGCGTTTGCCGCCCCTGCGTACGACCTGCTTCAGCTGCGCCCTGATCGTCATCGCCGGGTTCAGGGACGACAGCGCGTCCTGGTAGATCATCGCCATCTCGTGGCCCAGCAGCAGGCGTCGTACACGCATCGGCTCGCCGATCAACTGCCGCTGGTTGAACCGGACATGGCCGCGAACCCGCGCCCCCTTCGGCTCCAGGCCCATCACCGTGAGCGCCGTCAGCGACTTGCCGCAGCCGGACTCGCCGACCAGACCGAGGACTTCGCCCGGCTGCACCTCGAAGCTGATGCCGTCGACGATGTCCACGCCTCCGTGGCGGGCGTCGAAGCCGATGGCCAGGTTCTCGACGGCGAGGACGGGCTGCTGACCGGAGGGGAGCGGACGGGCCAGTGAGCGCAGTCGCGCGGCCGCCTCCGCGAGGCCCGGCAGTTCCAGGACCTTGCCGCTGCCCGGCTCGGGGGCCTCCAGCCGGTCCTCCGCCGCCGGCGCGGACACGTCCCTGGCCGCCGGTGCCGCCCACGCGTCCGAGACGCCCTCGGAGAGGATGTTCAGCGACAGTACGGTGATCAGCATCAGCAGGCCGGGGAAGACCGTGGCCCACCACCCGCCGGTCAGCACCATGTTCTTGCCGTCCGCGATGACGCTGCCCCAGGACGGGTCCGGGGGCCGTACGCCCGCGCCGATGAACGACAGCGACGCCTCGAAGACGATGGCCTCCGCGACCTGCACGGTGCAGAACACCAGCACGGGGGCGGCGCAGTTGATGGCCACGTGCCTGAGGACGATGTGCGGGGTGCGGGCGCCGATCACGTGCTCGGCGGTCACATAGTCCTCCCCGTACTGATCGAGGACGTTGGCCCGTACGACCCTGGCGACCGGCGGTGTGAACAGGAAGGCGATGGCGCAGATCAGCACCGTGATGCCGCCGCCGAAGACGGCCACCAGGACCGCGGCCAGCGCGATGCCGGGGAACGCCATGACCACGTCCAGGCAGCGCATCAGCGTCTCGTCGACGGCCTTGCGGGACGTCGCCGCGACCGCGCCGAGGAGCGCTCCCACGACGAGGGCCAGCGCGGTGGCGCCCAGGCCGATCGCGAGGGACCAGCGGGCGCCGTACATCAGCCGGCTGAGGATGTCCCGGCCGAGGCTGTCCTGCCCCATCCAGTGGTCGGCGGACGGGTGTCCGGTGCCGTCCACGGGCGCCTGCTGGTCGAGCGGGTCGTGCGGGGCGAGCAGCGGGGCGAAGAGCGCCACCAGCACGACCACGGCCAGGAAGCAGACGGCGACCTTCGACAGCAGCGGCAGCCGGCGCCAGCCGCGCAGCCGGACGCCGGGCCGGGAGAGGGCCTCGGTGAGGCTCTTGCGCGTGAACATCAGGTCGCATCCCTCAGTAGTGACATCAGGTCGCACCCCCGGGCAGCGACATCAGGTGGCCTCCCTCAGCCGCGGGTTGACCAGCAGATACAGGATGTCGATGACGAGGTTCACGACCACGAATCCGGTGGCCGTGGTCAGCACGACGCCCTGCACGACCGCCGGGTCGCCGTTCTTCACCGCGTCGATCATCAGCTTGCCCATGCCCGGCAGCGAGAAGATCGTCTCGATGACGACCGCGCCGCCGAGCAGATAGCCCACGCGCAGGCCCAGCACGGTGAGCGGGTTTATCAGGGCGTTGCGCAGCACGTTCCGCCCGACCACCACCCGCGGCGGCAGACCGCTCCCGATCGCCGTCCGTACGTAGTCCTTGTCCAGCTCCTCCACCACGGAGGTCCGCACGATCCGGGTGAGCTGCGCGGCGACCGGGAGGGAGAGCGCGAGCGCGGGCAGGGCCATGGTCTTCAGCCAGCCGCTCAGCGAGTCGGCCGGGTTGATGTAGCCGCCGGTCGGGAACCAGCCCTGGTCGACGGCCAGATACTGGATCATCAGCAGCGCCAGCCAGAAGCCCGGCGCCGCGACCCCCGTGAGCGAGACGACCCGGATGATCTGGTCCGGCAGCCGGTCGCGGTAGATCGCGGCGGTGACACCGCCGAGCAACGAGAGCACCACCGCGATGCCGAGCCCCAGGAAGGTGAGCTGGAGCGTGAGCGGCAGCGCGGTGGTGACCTGGTCGAGGACCGACCCCCGGGTCAGCGCGCTGGTGCCCATGTCGCCGTGGAGCAGGTCCCCGACGAAGTGGAAGTAGCGCACCGGCAGTGGGTCGAGGAGCCCGTTCTGCTCCCGGAAGTCGTGCAGCTGCTGCGGGGTCGGATTGGCGCCCTGGAAGAACGCCGACGCCGGATCGACGTCGGAGAACCGCATTACGAAGAACACGAACAGGACGATCCCGAGCATCAGCGGCACGAGCAGCGCCACGCGGCGCAGCAGGATCCTGGCAATGGCGACCACGTACGAACTCCTTCGTCGCCTAGACCCACTTGGCCTGCAACAGGTTGATGCCCGGGTACGGCTGTGCCCTTATCCCCGTGAGCTTCTTCGGGTTCCATGCCGTCATCAGCTCGTTGTGCACGACCGGGTAGAGCACGGCCTCTTCGGCGACGATGTCGATGTAGTCCTGGATCATCGCCTTCTTCTTGTCGGCGTTCGGCTCCTGCGTTGCCTGGTCCATGTCCTTGAAGAGCTTCTTCGCCACGGAGTTGCCGGCCCAGCGCGCGTAGCCCATCCACAGGTTCTCGGGCCCGTAGTTGTAGTGCATGATCAGGTCGGCATCCAGCCCGAACTGGTTGGGATTCGAGGCGGCCGCGACGACCTGGTAGTCCTGCTTCTGGTCCATCTTGGTGAAGACGGCGGTCGTCTCCTGCGGGGACAGGGTGGTCTCGACACCGATCGCGTCCCAGGACGCCTTGATGGTCGGCAGGCAGTCGACGATCCAGCTGACGTTCACCGACAGGATCTCGATCTTCAGCCCCTTGACCCCGGCCTCCTTCAGGAGCTTCTTCGCCTTCTCGGGGTCGTACGAGTAGACGGTCTTCGCGGGTCGGTAGCTCGGGTTGCCCTCGTTGAGGAAGGAACTCGACGGCTTTCCGTGCCCCTTGAGCGCGACCTCGACCATCTTGCCGGTGTCGATGGCGTAGTGCAGCGCCTGCCGGACCCGTACGTCGTCGAAGGGTTTGTGCTGGGTGTTGAACATGAGGAAGAGGTTGTTCATGCCCGCGCCGCCCTGGACGGTCATGCCGCTGTTCTTGAGCTGCTCGATGTTGGCGTACGGGATGTTGTCGGCGATCTGCGCGTCGGCGCTGGCGCCCGAGATCTTCGCGACCCGGGGCGCGGCATCCACTATGGTCAGCCAGTTCATCTTCTTGAACGCGGGCTTGCGCGGCCCGTTGTAGTCGGCGAACGCCTCGAAGGTGGTGTTCGACTTCGGGTGGTGCGCGGTCTGCCGGTACGGCCCCGAGCCGACCGCCTTGCCCTTGATCGCGTCGTCCCAGGCGCCCGGCTGGGAGAAGATGTGCTTCGGCATGATCTTCGCCAGGGTGAGCCGCGAAATGCCCTCGGGGAAGGGGAACTTGAGGACCAGCTCGACGTTCTGCGCGTCGATCTTCTTGACCTCCTTCAGCCAGCTGGCGAAGAAGCCCTTGGCGAGGGACGGCGTCTTCGGATCGAGTATCCGGTCGAAGACGAACACCACGTCGTCGGCGGTGACCGGCTTTCCGTCGTGGAACTTGGCGCCCGCCCGCAGCGTGAACTTCCAGGACGTGCCGCTGAGATCGGACGGCACCTCGGTGGCGAGCGCGGCGTACGGCTCGCGGGAGATCGGGTCCGTGTCGAGCAGACCCTCGTAGATGTGGTTGTTGCCGGCCATGCAGAAGGCGGACGCGGTCTGCGTCGGATCCCAGCTGCCGTCGTTCCCGTAGCCGATGACCGCCGTCAGTGTGGCGTTCTTGCCGCCGCCTCCGCCTCCGGTGTCGTTCGTGGACTCCGGCCCGGACGAGCAGGCCGCCAGCGACGAGGAGAGGGCGGCGGCCGCGCCGAGGGCGCCGGTGTACTTCAGGAACGACCGGCGGTGCAGCGCCGGAGTGTGGGTCACGTCGCGCACGGTTCCTCCAGCAAGGAGTGGTCCAGTGAAGTGATCCAGTGCGTAGGAGATACGACGTCCTACGTCATAGGGGGCAGCGTGACCATAAGAGGGGGCGTGGAGGGGGTCAAGGGATCGCACACGAATGGCGTATCTTCCAGAGGTGCGACCAATGGCGGTGTGAAGCAGGGTAGTTGGCGGCAGTTGGCGTTTAATCAGCCCGGAGGTGGGACGTCCGATGTCCAGCGAGCGTACGATGCGGCGCATGTCTGAGGAGACCGGGAACCGGCGCCGGCCCGAGCGCCGGGTGAGCGGCCAGATCCAGCGCGAGGTCATGCAGCTGATCCTCGACCGCAAGCTCCAGGCCGGTGCGCCGCTGCCCACCGAGACCGAGCTGATGACCGACCTCGGCGTGAGCCGGAACTCCGTCCGCGAGGCGCTCAAGGCCCTGCAGGCGCTGGACATAGTCGAGATCAGACACGGCTACGGCACCTACGTCGGCCAGGCCTCCCTGACCCCGCTCGTCGACGGTCTCACCTTCCGTACGCTCGCCCAGCCGGACGACGAGACGGGTGCGTTGACGGAGATACTGCAGGTCCGCGAGGTCCTGGAAGAGGGGCTGATCCGCCGGGTCGCGGCGACGCTCTCCGAGGCGGAGCTCGACCGCCTCGAATCCGTCGTGTCCCAGATGGAGGCGGCGGGCCGCGCGGGCCGTCCCTTCCCCGAACTCGACCGCGAATTCCACGAGCTGCTGTACGCGTCCCTCGGCAACACCTTCGTGCCGCAGCTCCTCAGCGCCTTCTGGACGGTATTCCGCCGCGTCGCCGGCGCACGCGGCTGGACCGACGACCCGGCACCCGAGGTGACCGTCCGCCGCCACCGCGACATCGTCACCGCACTGCGCGCCCGCGACGTCGAGGGCGCGCAGCGCGCGATGGCGGACCATTTCCGCGGAATCGAGGCACGGGCGGCACAGGAGTCACGCGGGGTGAGCTGAACGGGGGCTTGTCGCGCAGTTCCCCGCGCCCCTGAAGGGGCGCGGGCCGCGAGTCTGCTCGACCGGCTCGGCCCGGGGGCGATGGTCGAGCTCACCGTGTTCATCGGCTTTGTGAACCTTTCGACCAGGACCAACACGGCGCACGAGATCACGTCGCAGGGCTACTCCGATGCGTGCGAGATTCCGCTGGCCGCGCGTCCCGAGAAGTCCGGCGTGGCATCGACGGCATGACCGAGGACCCGTTCGTCGCCCATCGCAGCCTGCTGTTCACGGTCGCCTACGAGATGCTTGGGTCGGCGGCCGACGCGGAGGACGTGGTGCGTCGGTTCCCCGTAGGGGCGGAGGGGGCGAAACACCCATGAACGAGACTTGGGACCCGAACGGCGCCGGCGTGCTGCGTCTGCCCTCCGGGCGGCTGGTGCGGGGCCGCGCCCTGCGCGGGCCGCTCCCGGAAGACGGCCCGGCACCGACGTACGCCGTGTACCTGCTCGGCAAGCAGCCCCCCGAAGTCCCATGGGAGACCCACTGGTTGCGCTGGCCGGACTTCCGTCTGCCCGCCGACCGGGGCGAGGCCCGCAGGGTACTCGCCGAGGCCTGGAAGCGAGCCCCCACCCACCGTGTCGAGATCGCCTGCGGTGGCGGCCGCGGCCGCACCGGCACGGCCCTGGCCTGCCTCGCCGTCCTCGACGGAGTGCCCCCGCGGGAGGCGGTTGCGTACATACGTCGGCACTACGACCGCCACGCCGTCGAAACGCCTTGGCAGCGGCGGTACGTACGACGCTTCACCCACTGACCCACTGACCCACTGACCCACTGACCCACTGACCCACTGCACCACTGCACCACTGCACCACTGCACCACTGACCCACTGCACCTCTGAGCCACTCAGCCGCTTAGTCATTGAGTCACTGAGCTCCGCCGGTCGGCGTCACAGTCCGAGTGTCATCACGAGGCGGTCCTCACCCGGGCCGAAGTGGCCCTTGTGTATGCCTCCTTCGGGGGTGAAGCCCAGGGATGTGTAGAGGACGATGGCGGGAGCGTTGGTGGGTTCCACTGTGAGGCGGACTTCCCGAACCCCGTCCGAGCGCAGACGGCGCAGGATCTCGGCCATGAGGCGCCGGCCGAGACCGTTGCCGCGCCGGGCAGCGCTGACGGCGAGGCTGAGGACCCAGCTGCTCGCGGCGTCCCGTTCCGTGTCGACGAGGATGTAACCCTGGAGGGCTTCGCCGTCGTCCAGGACGAGGAAGCCCTCGGGGCGTACGTCGAAGTGCTGGCGCAGGACGAAGTAGGGGTACGCGCCCTCTTCGAACACCTCTTCGTCGAGGCGGACGAGTCCGGGCAGGTCCGACTCGGTGACCCCTCTCATCCGAAGGGGGCGGCCCCGGGACGGCGGGTACAGCGCCGAGCCGGCGGGCAGCGCGAAACGATCTCCGGAGCGGTCCGCAGGATGAACGGTCATGCCACCCCTTGAGTCGGGAGTCAAGGGCGTGTCGCCTCATTTGGGTGAATCCGGATCAAGTGCCACACGCCCCGCTCTGAGAGTGTGTTCGGCAGAGATTGGACCAGCATCGCTCGCCATCATCCGGCCCTTCAAGGGCACTTCAGGGCCAAATGTCGATTGGTTGTCCCGCAACTCCTTGTGTCACGTGCCCGCTTCAACATGTCGAAAGGGGTCCCGCTTGTCCCCGGTGTTGGTACCGTGGAGCATGGACTTGAGAGCCCGAGAGGGCACCGGCACGCTCAATGCTGACGCACCGTGGGACGCATTCGACCCTCGCGCATATATTGATCACAATTACCGTGATCTGCTCGACGTCGACGCGGAGATCGTCGGTCTCGTACGCGATCACTTCAGCGATCATTTTCGTGAGAAATTCGAGCGTCCGGTTTTGGGTATTGACGTCGGCGCGGGTGCGAACCTCTATCCGGCACTGTCCATGCTGCCCTGGTGCACAAAGATCACCCTGCTGGAACGCTCTGCCCGGAATGTCGACTACCTGAAGGGCCAGCGAGCCCACTTCGACCAGGACTGGGACAGTTTCTGGAAGGTGTTGTGCGAGGACGCGGCCTACCGCGACATCGACGCCGACCGGAGGGCGCGGTTCAGGGACGCCGTCCGGGTGCGGCAGGGCAACTTGTTCGACTTGGGGCGCCGGAGCCTGTTCGGGCTGAGACGCCGTCAGGGGCACTGGTCGATCGGCACCATGTTCTTCGTGGCCGAGTCCATGTCCACTTCCCATGACGAGTTCCGGCGCGGTGTCGAATGCTTTATGCGTTCGCTGGCGCACGGTGCTCCCTTCGCCGCGGCGTTCATGAGGGACTCGACGGGTTACGACGTCGGGGATCAGCATTTTCCCGCCTGCAAGGTCAATGAGGCGCAGGTGCACGAAAGTCTGGTTCCGTTTGCGGGAAAGGTGGAAATTCACCGCCTTGCCAAACCGGGTGACGTGGTGCGACCGGGACACACGGGAATGATCCTGGCCTGCGGCCATCGAGACTCTTAGGGTCAACTCCCGAGAGCGGGCAAAGCGACCTGTGTGAGGGGCATGGGGATGCAGATCGAGCCACGTCAGAACCTGCTGGATATTTGGCAGGCAATTTCCCGTCACTCATTCGACGGCGGCAAATGGTCCTGGGGGGACTGGGGAGCCCTGAGCAGCGTCGCGGACGCCGAACGACTGCTCTGCCTTATGTACCCCGCGACCGAGATTCCCGAATTCCGCCTCGATGAGCCGGACACCACTCACCAGGACATTCTGAGGGTCCTGAAAGGGGCCGGCGGCCGCTCGGAGATCCCCGCGAATCTCGTGACGGTCCTCAATCAGTTCATGTCCACCCACGCCGCCCCGGACGCGACTCCCACCTTCGCCGGTGGTTACTACTTCAGCTCCGAGGACCCGAAGCAGGACGTCACGCGGGAGCAGCTGGGACTGGGAGTGGTCGACTCCTTTTCGATGTCGGTCACTCTCTGCCTCTCCACGCTAGGTTTCCTCAAGAAGTACGAGAAGGAGACGTCCCGCACCGAGACGAAGGAGGCCATCGCGCGGCTCACGGAAGCCACGAGCGCCCGCCTCACCGCCGCGATGGTCAGCCTGCTGCGCTCCTACACCGTCAACGTCTTCGACGCCGAATCCAGCCAGGGCCGACGACTGTGCGGGCTGGTCGGCCAGGGGCGGATGTCCGAGCGGGCCGTCCTCCAGGAGTTCCGACGCCGCTTCCAGCCGCTGCGCGCCACGATCATCGAGAGCGTCAAACTCGGTGTCGGCATCGAGGACGGTCTCAAGGACGACAGCAAACTGTTCGAGTGCGGCTGGTCATGGGGCCTGGTCAAGGACGCGCCGAAGGTGGAGGAGATCGACGACAGGAGACCGCAGCCCGACGGCGTGGCCGATCCCGTGTCGTACCTCTACTTCACCGTGGTCGCCCTCGACGGCATCCAGGACCTGTTCTCGGACCGTACCCTCACCCTTCGCCTGCTCAACCCCGACCAGCAGAAGCTCGCCGAGGCGCTGCAGCTGCGCTGGTCGGTCACCCAGCGGTACTGGTCGGGGATCGCCCGTTTCAACGCCGAGCGCTGGCCCCTGGAGGACATCCCCTGGCGTACCACGGGACAGCCGCTGGAGTCCGCGTACTTCTCGCTCTCGGTCGCCGCGATCCTCGTACACGACCTGCTGCGGCGCCGCGCCACGGACGACGACCTCACCCGCACCGTCACCGTCATGGAGCGGCTCGCCGAACGCGGCCGCATCACCAGCAGCGTGACGGTCGACGACCCGGCAGTACAACTCCACAACCCCGGTGTCAGCCTTCCGTTGGAGGGCAGCGAGCGTCTGGGCCCGCCCCTGTGGTGGACGATGACCGACTTCTCGGCGCAGCTGCTCAAGCGGACCGTCCAGCTCAGCGCGCTGTCGCGCAACATCACCGCCCAGGACCGGCTGCTGTTGCTCGCGGAGGAGACCCTCGACCATCTGTGGAAGCGCCGCGTCCAGGAGGGCGAGGGTATCGGCCTGTGGGACAACGTCCACTCCGTCTATCCCGATTCACCGAAGAAGCAGGGACCGCTGTCGTGGAGTATCACCGAACGGGTCAGCGAGTGCCTGGTCGCCGCCCATGACCTCTACAAGCAGCCCCCGATCCGAAGCACCGAACTCGCCCTTCACGCACACGCGTTGCTAAGTGAGTCCATGCACCTCTTCGGCACCGAACGGCTGCAGCCCACCCTGGCGGTCGACGGCAGCCGGGCGAAGGCGCTGAAGAGCATGGAGATCAGACTCCGCCGCGCCCGCGACATCGTCGACGATCAGCCCGCCACGGCCTGCGCGCTGACCCTGTCGGTGCTCGGTGAACTGGACACCCTGGCCCAGGCCAGGAACGCGGCCGGCCAGGAGGTGTGAGCGTTGCTCGTCTTCGCGGTCTCCGACAAAGGAGGCACCGGCCGCTCCATCACCAGCGCGAACCTCACCTACCAGCGAGCACTCACCGGTGACGACGTGGCCTACGTCGACTTCGACTTCGGCTCTCCCACCGCCGCCGTGGTCTTCGACGTCCCCGAGGCGCTGCGCGGGGTCGAGCGGGGCGGCCTGCACTCCTACTTGGAGGGCACTGCTGGTGAACCGGTCCGGGTGGACGTCTGGGCCAGGACCCAGCACCCGGTGCTGGGCAGCAGGCCCAACGGATCCGGCCGCCTGGTCCTGATCCCGGGCGACCGCGGCGGCGGCGAATTCGCCACGGACCAGGAGACCCTGCGCCGCTGTGTCGATCTCCTGCTCCGTCTCAACAGCGAGTTCGACATGATCCTCGTGGACCTGAGCGCAGGCCGCAGCTACGCCATGGACATGGTGCTGGAAGCGACCGCGCAGCGCGAGATGAGGGGTGTTGAATGCCGCTGGCTCGTCTTCCATCGCTGGACCCCGCAACATGTGCTGAGCGCCGCCGGGCTGGCCTTCGAAGAGCACGGCATCCTGGAGGGCGGAGCCGCCAGGGGACACGACAGAGCCGCGCTGCGGGACGCCATCCGCTTCGTACGGGCCGCGGTTCCCGACCCCGGGGCGGCCCAGGTGTCGGCCGCCCAGTCCACTTGGATGCAACGCTGCGACGAGCGGCTGAGGAAGCTTGCCTCCGACCTCAGGATCGGAGACAGCGTGGTGCTGGGAACCGTGCCGCTGGAGCCCGTCCTGCAGTATCGCGAGCAGCTGATCACCGAAGAGGACGTGATCTCCACCCAGATCGCCAACAAGGAGACCCTGGAGGCACTGGAGAACCTCGCCCGGGGACTGACCGACGAAACCCTCTGGGGGCGGCCGTGACGGAAGCGGTATTCCGGGAGACCACCGCCGAGCCCCGTACCCAGTCCGTGCCGCTCGCCCATGTGTCCCTGGAACTGGGGCACCTGTACATGGAGGACTTCGAGGGCGGCCCAGAGCGACTGCGGGCGCATTTCGCCCAGGTACGCCCGTGGGCGGACGCGGTCCGCGCCGTCGCCACGGTTCACGCGGGCGGCAAGCGGCCCAGGATCAGCACCTGCTTCCTGATCGACGACTACTTCACCCGCTTCTCGTCGCCCGCCGAACTGGTACCGCAGTTGCTCGCCGAGGCTGAGCGGGCCGGGCTGGTCATCGACTATCTGGCCAGGGAGTCCGGCTGCTCCGTCGCGGACAAGGTGGCACTGGCGGAATCCGTCGCCAACCGCCTGGTCGAGTCACCACCGCCCGGCAGCTACGGTCTGCGCCCGCCCGTCGGCCAGACCGGCTGGCTCGCCAACGGCGAACGCACCCCGGCACCGCGCACCCCGCAGGCGATGAAGAAGACCGACGCCTGGCAGCCGCCCCGCGAGACCGCGGCGCGCCGGCACTCCGTCTTCATGGACATCGAGCTGTGGGACATCGACGCGGCGGGGCACCGCACCTGGTCCTGCCCGTTCCTCGCGGCGGTCTGGCAGCTGGTCCGCCTCGGGCTCCTGCGCAACGAGGGAGAGCCCGTCCTCGTCCCCCGCGGGCGTGACGCCGGCGACCTCCCCGGCGAGTGGGACGAACTGGCACCGCTGCTCCAGCTCAACGCCTCCGCCGCCCCGTTCAGCGCCTACCGCACCTACTCCGTGCTGCCCTCCCGGTTTCTGCCCATCGAGCACGCTGTGCGCGTCATCCTCGATCAGACCGACGTGGACGCGGGCGCGCTGCGGCAGGCGGCCGAGCGCTCCGCCCATGAGGGAATGGCGGTGTCCGACTCCGTCGCGGACCGTGCCTCGTACGTCTTCTACCAGGGGTTATGACATGGGGACCCCGGGGGACACGACGCGTTCGGTGCTCGCGTGCGGCGAAGTGCACACCCGCTTGCTGCCGTCCTTCCAAGCGCTCGACGTCTATGCCGCCGCTCACTTCCTGCGGCTGCGCGCCGACGAACGGGTCCTCGTCTCCAAACGTCCCAATCTGTACGCGCGCTCGCCGGACACGCTCACCGGGGTGGACTGTCTGCTGCCCACCTCCAACGGCGCCAAGGTGCGCGCCGTGGGCACGGTCGCGGCCCGCGCGGCGCTCACCGAGGGCCGTGTCCTGCAGGCCACCGCGTATTTCCGCGCCCCCGCCGCAGGGCCCGACCAGCGGCAGCCCTGGGGGCGCTACCTCGTACGGCCCGGGGTGGTGGAGCCCCTCGGGAAGATGCCCGAAGAGGCCACCGCACAGGGCATTCTGATGGACTGTCGGCCCGGCGAGCTGAACCTCGGGCTGATCGCCGACGGCCTGCTCACACGGCTGCTGCGGCACCCGATGATCGACCAGAAGGCACCCTTCAAGACCCGTCGCACCCGGCTGCGCTGGACCGCCCTTCCCGCCCCGGACGGCCGGGGCCCCGAGATCGAGCGTTTCACGCTCGCCGAGGACGAGCTGCGTACGCTGCGGCTGAGGGTGCCCGACGGGACGAATCCGGCCGCGGTGGCGGGCCTGTGCGAGGACCTCGCCCTCCACGACTGGCTGCTCACCACCGTCGTACGGATGCTCGACGCCGGCAGGCTCGGCTCCGCGGAGGGAGCGGCCGTCGTACGGGCGCTGCGGCCCGCGGTCGACCATCTGTTGCATCTGTGGATGCCCAGGGCACGGCTGGACCGGACACTGGCCACGCTGTGGGAGCCACTGGAGGAGGAGCCCGGATTCACTCGGCAGTGGCAGACGCTGGTCCAGCGCATCCGGGACCAACTGGCCCTGCACGCCATCCCGTTGCCGCGCGACGCGCTGGCACCGGGCTGACGACAGGAACCGCGCACGATCCCGACGGGGGGAGAAAGAGAGATGAACGCACCAACGGCATCACAGGCCCGGACCGGGCCGACGGAAGAGGGCGAAAGCGTACGTCCGCTGTTGCAGAAGCTCGTGGTCACCGTGGTGGTGGGCGGCTTCGTGTACGTGCTCACCAACGTGCTGAACCCGGACCAGGACGACGTGTGGAAGATGGTCGTCTCGGTCCTGTGCAGCGGGGCGGTACTGATCGTCCAGTACATGATCACCTTTGCACAGCAACTGAGCCAACTGAAGGACGGATTGGCCCAACACAACAGCGAGATGAAAGAGGTGGTCGACAAGAGCTTCGCCCGTATCAGCGTGGCGACCAAGCTCTTCAGCGAAGTGGAGAAACTGCGATCCGACGGCGTGCCCCGGCTGGCCAGCAGCGCCACGCAGGTCGTCTCCCTGGGCCCGGAGATCATGCATGCCTTCGCCCTCGAGGAGATCAACCGTCTCGCCTCGGTGATGGAGGACCTCACCAATCAGAGCGCCGACTGCCAGGGCGAGAATCACGACTGGCTCCTGGGACTGACCAAGTGCACCAAGAAGAGCATCGACGCCACCAGCACCTCCGTCGACCGGGACTTTTGGAACAGCGAGCCCGCCAGCCGCTATCTGCAGGCGCAGCGCGAGGCGATCGAACTGCGTGAGGTGAAGGTGAGGCGCCTGTTCATCGTGGAGCGGCCCGAGGACATCGACGAAGAGCTGACCCGCTTCTGCCGGGACCAGAGCGATCTGGGCATCGAAGCACGGGTGGTCGCTCTGTCCGAGCTGTCGCTGAACGACCGACGGGGCACGACGAACGACTTCATCATCTTCGACGGGTCACTGTGCTATGAGGTCGATCCCGATCTGTTCCGGGTGAACGCCAGGACCACGCTGAACGCGCGTGATCACCACGTCAGCCAGCGAGTCCAGCGGTTCAACAGCCTCTGGGAGGCGACGCGGGGACTCACACGTCCCGACGATCCACAGTGACCACCGCGACCACCGCCGACACCGCCGCCCACGCCGCGAACGTGATCCAGGCGCCCGTGACCGTCGCCGGGTGGCGGGGGACCAGGGTGAAGGGGTCGTGGCCGAAGGCGATGTCGGTCAGGCGGGTCCAGGCGTTGATGGGCTGGGCGTGCTTCACGGCGGCCGTCCACCGATAGCGGTCGGTGATGAAGGCGGGGATCAGGAGGAGTACGGCGGTGGTGGCGATCATCGTGGTCGCGCTGTGCCGGATCAGGGCGCCCAGGGCCATGCCCGCCAGGGCGCAGACCGGGGCGAGGAGCGCGGAGGCCACGACGACGCGGAGGGCGCCGGGGTGGGAGAGCGGAAGACCCCGGTCACGGGTGTCGAGGATGGCCTGCGTCAAGGCGAAGGAGGCGCCCGCGACGAGCGCGCCGTAGACCGTCATGACCGCGGTCACCAGGGTCACCTTCGCCGCCATCAACGCGCGGCGGTCCGGAACGGCCGCGAACGTCGTACGGATCAGGCCCGTCGAGTACTCGCCCACGACCGTGATCGCGCCGATGCCCGCCACCGCGAGGATCAGGATCATGGCGGAGCCGTCGGTGAACGCGTCGCGGAGGGCCAGCCACTGCATGTTGGCCCGCATGCGCGGGTCGAACCTGGGGAAGTCGCTCGCGTCCACCCGTGCCGCGTTCGCGTTGAAGGCGATGACCGCCAGGGCACCGGTGCCGAGCGCCCAGTACGTCGAGCGCAGCGAGCGGAGTTTGATCCACTCGGCGGCGAGGAGGTCCATGAACCGGGGAGCGGGCAGGGCGAGGGCAACCGTGGGCGTGGTCGGCGTCATCGGGAGTCTCCGGCGAGGAATTCGGCGCTGTCGGCGGTCAGTTCCATGAAGGCCGCTTCCAAGGAGGCGGCCTGCGGGGTCAGCTCTTCGAGCAGGATCCGGTGGTGGAAGGCGAGTTCACCGATGCGCGCCGCGCTCAGGGCCGTCACCTTGAGGGTCCGGTCGTCGTACGGCGCCACCGCGGCGCCCTCGGCGGAGAGCACGGCCGTCAGCCGGTCGGCGTCCGGCGTACGGACCGTCACGGTGAGCCGGGTGCCGCGCGCCGCGAACTCCGTCACGCTCTCCGCGGCGATCAGCTCACCGCGCCCGATGACGATCAACTGGTTGGCGGCGTTCTCCATTTCGGACATCAGATGACTGGAGACGAAGACGGTGCGGCCCTCGGCGGCGAGTCGCCGGAACAAGCCGCGTACCCACAACACACCGTCTGGATCAAGCCCGTTGAGCGGTTCGTCGAACATCAGCACCGGGGGATCGCCGATCAACGCCGTGGCGATGCCCAGGCGTTGTCGCATGCCGAGCGAGAACTCGGCGACGCGGCGCCGGGCCGCCGCGCCCGACAGCCCCACCTCCGCCAGCACCTCGTCCACCCGGCCGTACGGGATGCGGTTGCTGCGCGCCAGGGCCGACAGATGGGCCCGTGCGCTGCGCCCGCCGTGCACATCACCCGCGTCGAGCAGCGCGCCGACGTGCCGCAACCCGCGCGGATGGTCCCGGAAGGGGCGTCCGCCGACGGTGGCGGTTCCGCCGGTCGGGGCGATCAGGTCGAGGAGCATGCGCAGAGTCGTCGTCTTGCCCGCGCCGTTCGGGCCGAGGAACCCGGTGACATGCCCCGGGCGCACCTGGAACGTCAGTTGTCGTACGGCCGTGGTGTCGCCGTAGCCTTTGGTCAGTCCATCGACTTCGATCACGCGGAACACCGTCTCGCCGGGGACGGGCCCGGGACATCGGCCCGGCGCCGACACTCACCACGGGCGGATGTCGACCCGGGTTGTACGTCCGCGGGCCGATGCCGTGCCGGGGGCGCGAGCCTACGATCGCCGCATGCATGTCACGCCACCGCTTCCCCTGCTCAAGCGCGTGCCGCCGGGTACCTGGGTGGCGCTGGCCGGGTGCGCGAGCGCCGTGTTCACGTTCCTCGCGCGCATCAGGCTCCCCGGCGAGGAGACACCGGACGAGCGGGCCGCGGCTCAGTTCTACCGCTGGGACGGACTGGTGATCCTCGCGCTCGCCACCGCGCTGGCGCTGGCGGGCGGCCGGCTGCTGGCGCGACGGCCGCTGAAGGCCCTCGCGCTGCTGCTCGCGGCCGCCGGCTTCACGACCATCAACCTGGGGGTGGGGGCGATCCAGCTGCCCCAGTTCCTCGCGGTCGACGTCGCCCTCTACTTCATCGCGGCCGCCCGCCCGCGCCGTACGGGGGTCACCGCGGTCTCCATGGCGCTCGGCATGCTGGTGGCCTGGCTGGCCGTACGGCTGCTGCGCGGCTGGGGCATCGGTATGTCGGTCGAACTCGCCGTCGCGCTGACGGCCGTCGTGGCCTGGCTGCTTGGCGACGCCTCCCACCGCACTCGCGTGTACGCCGAGAAGCTGCGTCTCCAGGCAGCGACCCAGGCCGTCACCGACGAACGCCTGCGCATCGCACGCGAGATGCACGACATGGTCGCCCACAGCATCGGCATCATCGCCCTCCAGGCGGGGGCGGCGGCCCGCGTCGTGCACACCCAGCCGGGCGCCGCGCGCGAGGCGATGACGGCGGTGGAGACGGCGGGGCGGGAGACCCTCGCCGGGCTGCGGCGCATGCTGGTGGCGCTGCGGCAGGCGGACCAGGGCCGGGTTCCCGACCCCTTGCGGTTGAGCCCTGCCGAAGGGCTGGCCGACCTCGACCGGCTGGCCGCCGCGACGACGGCCGCGGGCGTGCGCGTGCAGGTCAGCCGGCGGGGCGAGCCGCGCCAACTCCCCTCGGACATAGACCTGTCGGCGTTCCGGATCATCCAGGAGTCCATCACCAACGTCGTACGCCACGCGGGCACGACCGCCTGCCGGGTGACCGTCGACTACCGGGACGAGGAAGTCGCCGTCGACGTCACCGACGAAGGCAGGGGCTGGGGCAGCACCACCGACACGGGCTCGGCCTCGTCGGCATGCGCGAGCGAGTGGCCCTGCTGCACGGCGAGTTCACAGCAGGACCGCGCCCCGAGGGCGGCTTCCGCGTGACGGCCCGCCTCCCCGTCCCGGTCCAGGTGGGAGCGCGATGACGATCCGGGTCGTACTGGCCGACGACCAGCAACTCATCCGTACGGCCCTGCGGATGGTCATCGCCGACATCGAGGACCTGGAGGTGGTGGGCGAGGCCGCCAACGGCCAGGAGGCGGTGGAGCTGGCCGGGCGACTCGCCCCGGACGTCGTCGTCATGGACATCCGCATGCCGGGCATGGACGGCATCGAGGCGACTCGCCTGATCACGGCGGACGGTTCCGGCGACGCGCGGATCGTCGTCCTCACCACCTTCGACGACGACGATTACGTGTACGGGGCGCTCCGCGCGGGCGCCTCCGGCTTCCTCGTCAAGGACATGGCGCTGGACGACATCATCGGGGCGGTACGGGTCGTGGCGGCCGGCGACGCGCTCATCGCCCCCAGCGTCACACGCCGCCTGATCCAGGACTTCACGGCCTCACGCCCCGAACAGGCACGCGCGCACCGGCAGTTGAAGGGCATCACGGAGAGGGAGCGCGAGGTCCTGACCCTGGTCGGCACGGGCCTGTCCAACACCGAGATAGCCGAACAGCTCTTCATCAGCGTCGCCACGGCGAAGACGTACCTCACCCGCCTGCTGTCGAAGCTGGACGCGAGGGACCGGGTGCAGCTGGTGATCATCGCCTATGAGGCGGGGTTGGTTTCTGCGAACCGGTGAGGAGTTGGACACGCCCCTGGCACGGGTGGCGGGCGCCTTTGGGTACGTGGCTGATCGGAACAAGGAGTCGGGGAAGTGAGCGAACACGCCAGGTGGTCGGCCAATGGGCACCGTGAGAGGGCGGAAGAGCTAGCGGGCGGCCGGGACGCGTTTCTGGAGGGCGCTCAGCGGATGCTCGCCGAGGCCCGGGCCTGGCGGTTGGTCGACATACGTCAGGAGCGCGGGTTCACCCAGGCGCAGGTGGCCGAGCGCATGGGCGTGAGCAAGGGGCGCGTCTCGCAGATCGAGAGTGGTCAGGTGTCCGGTACGGATGTCGTGGCGCGGTACGTCGAAGCGCTGGGCGGAAGCCTGGTGCTGGTCACGGTCTTTGGTGACGGCGAGTTGCGCAAGGTCGGTTGACCGGGGGTGGCCCAGTACCTGCGGTTCGGTGAGCGTTGGTTGGTGACGTGGCCGTTGGGGCCGCCCGCTTCTTGGCCAGTGTCGTGCTTCCGCGCGCCGAGTAAAGGGCGCTCCGCTTCGCTCCGCGTCGGCTGCGCCGATTCCGCTGCGCTCCACCCTTGACTCGGCGCGCTCCAGCACGGGGGAGAAGCGAGCGGGCGGCCCCGACGGTCACTTGAGAACTTGCGGCGCCGGTCACTTCGTAACGGCGCCGACGAACTCCGTCCAGGCGAGGGCACTGACCAGCAGGACGGGGCCGTCCGGGACCTTGCTGTCACGAACGGGTACGACGCCGGGGACTCCGTCGGCTACTTCGACGCAGTCGCCGCCTTCGCCGTTGCTGTACGTGCTCTTACGCCACTGGGCGGCGCCGATGAAGTCGTACGCGACCTCGATGCAGCTGCCGCCCTCGCCGTTGCTGTAACTGCTCTTGCGCCAGCGGGCGTTGCTCAGGTCGTACTCGCGCATCGTCTGGAGTCCTCCGCCGCCGATTCGATCAGGGCGAGGGACGCCTCCGGCGACAGTGCGACGGCCCTGAGCAGATCGTATGCTCGCTGCGCGCGCTTCACCACCGCCGGATTGTCAACGAGAGTTCCCGAAAACGACGTCTCTGTATAGGCAGTTGGCGGGGCGTCCTCGAACTCCAGGAGCGTCAGCATCCCGCCCATGGAAGCGTGCGCTCCAGCCACGTACGGCAGTACCTGCACCACCACCTTGTGCTCCCGCACCATCCCGGCGATGCCGTCGAGCTGCTCGGCCATCGCCGGCGCCCCGCCCACCGGGATACGCAACGCGTTCTCGTGCAGGACCACCCAATACTCAGGCCTTGCGGCGTCGCCGAGGATGCGAGCCCGTTCCAGTCGGGCGGTCACCTTCTCCTCGACGTACTCGTCCGTGACGAAGGGGTTGGCCGCGAGCGTGACCGCATGTGCGTACGCGGCCGTCTGCAACAAGCCCGGCACAAGCGTCGGCGCGAACTCGGCAATCTTCGTCGCCGTCCGCTCAAGCTCCACAACCTCCGCGAAATAGTCTGCGTACCGCTTGTCGTCGATCAGCTTTCGCCAGGTGCGCTCGAAAAAACCGTCGGTTTGCAGGATTTCGTCGATCCTCTGTGCCACATCCAACTGCGGTTTCCGAATGGCCTGTTCGAACTGGCCGATGTAGCCCCCGGAGACGAATACGCGCGCCCCTAACTCCACCTGAGTGAAACCGGCCTCCTCGCGGCGTCGTTTCAGCTCCGCCCCGAAGAACTCCCAGGCCGCCTGCCGCGAACCGTTGGCCACAGGTCAACCCCCTTACGCTGCGCCGCACTTGTAGAGGACAGACTCCTATCGAGTGTAGATGCAGAGCGTCACCCTGGGGATGCGAAGCGTGAAACTCAAAGAGACAGGGGAACACGGTGAGGGAACAACACGCATCACTCGGGGGACGACACTCGGCGCAGTGCGTCGAAGAGGCGGAGGAAACAGTGAAGGAATTGCGGGCGGCGCTCGCCGACGCCGGAATTTCGTTGCCGTCACTGCGGATCGACCCGGCGACTTTGGCGCGCGAGGCACCTTGTCCACGGGTCGAATTAGGCGGCTGCTCCGTCGAGGTCGCCGCCCGGCTCGCGGCGGCCCTGCGGTGAAGCTGCCACCGATCGGCTCCTACGCCGTGGACACGCGCACCGGGAAGGTGGGGATGGTCATGGGGCACGAGGGACCGTACGTACAGCTGAGACCGTACGGCGGCGGCAAGGAGTGGGACTGCGAACCGGACGCCGTCCGGCGAGCCACCGCGGCGGAGCGGCTGAGCGCGGCGACGGCGTACGCCAATGCACGCAGTCGGGGGGAGGTCCCTTGAAGGGGCTTGAAGGGGGAAGTGCCCTGATCCCCGATGGCGTCCCGTCGAATGGTGTAGCCGGTCAAGCGTCGGGCACGCGCGGTCTCTGCTCCGGGTGCGCATCCGCTGTCTGCGACCGCTCCCTGAACAATGGGCAGGCCATCGCGCAAGTCTCCCTGGTGAACGGGCAGTTCAACCGGAGGAGCGCACGATGGCCTTGTCCCAGTCTGACCTGATGCGGCTGCTGGAGTCACTGCGTACGGCTGACGGAGTTGAGACTGGCCTCTGCCTTTGACGGGCTCCCGGCCTTGTGGTGCGAGCGCGGGCGTCGGCTACCGCTGCAACTCGAACGCGCCGATGTCGCAGTGCGGCCCCTGGGGGCGAGGCACGCCTCGCTGGTCGGCGGACGGGCATGTCGCGTCGTTGCCGGCGTCGATGGCTGGGCTGCCGCGGAGCAGGGCGAGCGTGGCGGTCGGGCCGCCGTTGTCAGTCAGGGGGCCGAGGCGCGGGTTGACGCCGGGATGGTCGGTGGGCTGTGTGAGCTCGCAGGTGTCGTCGCCAGCGATGTTGTTGCCGAGTGAGACGTAGCCGGAGAACACTTCCGTGCATTCACTGGGCCCCGTGTTGTCAGCGACGATCGTGCTGTCGAGGTACACGTGGCTGACCTGCTGGGATGGCGAGGGTACGGTCGAGGCGGGCCAATTTTGGTCGCTGTAGGCCGGGGCGGCGTTGATGCCGGCGCCGCCGTCGCGGGCGCTGTTGCCGGCGATCGTCGAGTAGGAGATCGTGAGGTGCATCTCGCCGCGAAGGTCGATGCCGCCGCCGACTCCGCTGCCGGCATCGGCGTTGCCGACCGCGTGGTTGCCTGTGATCGTGGTGTTCATCACGTTCCCAGCGGTATCGAAGCGGACCCCGCCTGCCATCCCGGCCACGTTGTCACTGATCGTGCTGTCGACAAGCGTCAGGAAGCTGCCGGGGGCGGAGAAGACTCCCCCGCCGAAGCTTCCACCGGCGCCCGAGCCGGCATTGTTGTGCGTGACGGTGACGCGTTCGAGCGTCAGGTTGCCCCAGTTCCAGATGCCGCCGCCACCGGTTGCTCCGGGCACGTCCTCCTCACGGTCGACGCCCCCGGTGATCGTCACGTCCCTGATCGTGCTCGAGCCGTTGAAGTCATCGAAGGTGATCACGCGGTCGAGCCCGTTGCCGTCGATGATCGTCTTGCGCGCGCCGGCGCCCTTGATCGTGGTCGGCACCAGAACGTTCAGGTCACCCGTTGAGGGATCCGTAACGTCGCCTGTGGTCAAGGCTGGATTGGGTGCAATCGTCAGTTTGTAATGGCCTTCCGGCACGATGATCGTCGCGCCGCCGCCCAGGTCATTGGAGAGCATGATCGCGGCGCGCAGCGTGCAGCGCCCGAGGCTGTCGGCGCATTTGCCGCTGTCGACGCTCGTGCTCGCGAGCGGCGCGTCAGCCATGCTGTTAACGACTATCGGCGGCCCGGCGAGGGTTGTCGCCTGTCCAGCATTGGCCTGAGCGGGCACGGCCAGCAGCGCCGCGCACACGGGCAACCCAACTGTCCAGCGAAGCACCCTTCTCAATGGCATGCGCATGACATCCCTCCTTGCTTGAACTGATCGGCGGAATTGCTCGTCACAGATGGCCTCCTGGTTTCTGACTTTCCACCGTGTGGCGCGACCGGTGGTTCTCCGCCTCGACCGGCTTCAGCGGTCCCGGCCGGGCATCGCCGGCTTCGTGCCTCGCTGACCGAACTCGCCGGTCCGCTACGAGGCGAGCTGTTCCAACGACATGTCCCTGGTGCGCAGACCGAAGAGGGCGACCAGTGCGCTCGCCACCATGAGGCATGCCCCCTGGAACACAAAGGCGCCGCGGAACCCGAGCTGCGCGTACGCTCCCAGCACTAGCACCGGGGCAAGTGCGCCGCCGAGGTGCCCGAGACCGTCGGTCAACGCGACACCGGTTGTCCGGGCGCGGGTCGGGAAGTGTTCGGCGGTGTACAGGTAGAGCACCGCGGTGCCGACAGCCGTCCCGAATGCTGCGGTGAATCCGCTGATCAAAATCACTGCGGCGTTGGGGAAGAAGGCGATCGCCAGCATCCCGATCGCCGCCGTCAGCGCAGCGCCGCTGGCCATGTACTTCCGGTCGATCCGATCCACCAGCCGTGTGGCGCTCAGGACGCCGACCATGATGCCCAAGCTGCTGAACAGCAGGAGGGTATAGGTGCTGCTCAGACTGAATCCCTGCTTCTCCAGCAGCGTGGGGCCCAGGCCGAGCCAGCCGTAGTTGGCGATGTACATGAAGAACCACACAGCGATCCACAGCAGCACCCGGGCAAGGTAGGGACGCCGGAGGATTTCCGTGGTGGGGAATCGCTCGGCGGGCGCGTCGGCAGCGGCCTGTGCGGGTTCCGGCAGCGGGCCGTCGTGGCGCTGCAGCGCGGTCCGCTCCGCCTCGGTGACGATCGCCTCCGCCTCGACGATCCGGCCCTTGGCGATCAGCCATCGCGGCGATTCCGGCAGCACCCACGGCGTGGCGATCGCGGCTATCCCACCGAGGCCGCCGAGCACGTACAGCGCGCGCCAGCCCCATGTCAGGTGCGGCACCAATGCGAGCGCCACGAACGGCACCAGGCTTATGCCGACGCCTGCCCAGACGGTGGCCCATGCGTTGTAGCGGGCGCGGACCGCCCGTGGCGCGATCTCGCCGACATAGGTGGCGGCGAGCGCGATCTCGGCACCGATCCCGATGCCGGTCACGAACCGGCACGCGTCGAGCCAGACGCCGTTCATGGTGGCTGCCGTGGACAGCGAACCGATACTGACTGCGAGCGCCGCCACCAGGAAGGCAGGTCTCCTGCCGTACATGTCGGACAGCGTGGCGATGAGGTACGCGCCGACTACGTAGCCGATCAGGTTCGTCGTGAGTGCAACCGAGAGCGCCGCCAGTGTGGAGTGCAGCTGGTCCACCATGACCGGCAACGTGAGCCCGTACGTCGAGATGTCGAAGAACGCGAAGAGGTAGCTGACCCCGACGGTCACGATGACCCGCCGCCGGTACGGCCAAACGGGGATCCGGTCCAGGCGTGCGATCTGATCACGTCTCGGGGGCGCTTCGGTTCCGGTGGGTTCGTGCACGTTGGCTCCTAGTGTTGAGTGTCTGCCTGCGCGATTGCCGACCGGTTGTCGTGCAACCGGTAAGCAAGCGCTCAGGGAGGAATGTGAGGACTGTGGGTTGAATAGAGAGTCGGCGGGGCTGGGCGGGCCGGGCGCGGACCAGATGGGTAGGGACTGTCCGTTCTGCGTTCGCAGCCGAGGTTGCTCGGGTTTGCTCGCGCGCAGAGGACCCGGCCAATCGAGTTGCGTGGGCGCAGTCGCCGCAGGCCTCGTCACGTGCCGGCGCGCGATCTGGTCGGTGTCGCCAGGTGGAACAACGCTCTGGCAAGCGCGTCTTGACTGCATGCTCACGATCGGCATCGGCATCGGCATCGGGCTTCACAAGTTGCCGACACGCCAGGGCAACAGCTCCTCGGCCAAGGCCAGGCTGTAGGGCCTGACCAGACGGCGAAGTTCGGCGCACTTCTCGGGGCCTATCGCGACATACGGCAGCGCGGACAGCTCGTCGGTGGTGTGCTCCACCATCTCGCGCCGCTCCCGCCCTTCCGGGGTGAAGGCAAGGTCGGGGCCCTCTGCCAGCCAGCCGCGCTCGCGGAGCCGCTGCACTGCCTGTGCCCACTGTTCCTCGGACCAGGCCCGTGTTGTCCGAAGGGCCGCGGCCGTCACCGGGCCCGCGGCAGCATGTGTGACCAGCGCTTCGATCCCGTCCAGCTCGGCGGCGAGCAGCGTCGCAATGTGGCCGTCGCCGCGGAACTCACGCAGCAGCGTTTGTGCGTGCCAAAGCGTCAGGTGTGGTTCGTGCGGCCAGGGCAGGGCAGCGTGCGCGGCGAAGAGTGGGCGACCCTGCGGGTGGAGCAGCGTCGCTCGGGCCGCTTCCTGCGCCAGTTCCGCAGCGCGCTCCATCTTGGGGGACTGCACGGCGGGGCCCAGGATGCGGCGCAGCGTGGCATCGACGGCCGCCAGCCGGGCCGCGAGCAGTCTCTCCGGCGACGCTGTCTTCCATACCGCGGGGACCACACTGCGCACCAGTTCCGGGTTGAAGTTGTAGAAGGTGGCGATCACCAATTCGGCGGATGCCGGGCCGAGGGCCGCGGCACGCGAGCCGAAGTAGCCGGCCCTGCCTTCGACGCCGAGCTCCGCGTATCGGGCCTGGGCCTCCGGAGCGAAGTACACGGCTCCGTGGAAGGGCTCCACCATGTTCCAGGTGGCCCGTGCATAGGCGCTGGCGAGCTCTTCCTTCATCCGCATGAGATGACTCCTTCGACTCTTCCATGCGCCCGGAGGCATCGGAACAAAGCTCTGACTCCCGACGGGCGCTGCAGTTTCTTTGTGATATGGGTGCAGGCAGGCTGATGCCGCAGGTGAGGCCGGGACGAGTTCGGGTGCCGGGGCACGGTCGTGACCGACGACTGCCACGCCAGTTGCCTTACTAGAGGCGCCCGCGCAGTAACGGTGATCGCTCCTCCATCGGCCGTGTCCTTGATCGCGGAGAGGTGGTCCTGCCGACCGAGCGGAGGATCTCGACGGCGGAGCGCTCGGAGGTTCCCAATCGCGAAGCACCGGATCCCCGGGTGTCGCTCATGCCGCGCTGCCTTCGAAGTACGGGTGTTCCGCGCAGTTTTGCCGGAACCTCTCACCCATCACGAAGACGTACTCGTGGACCAGCATCGGCCAAGCTCGCTGGGGTCCATCGGACCTATAGCTGTTTGGACGGTCGTCATGCGGCCCGCATCTGCAGACGTTCAGCTCGTCGCTGTGTCCAGCGTGTCCCAGTCCAACTCGCGCTTGAGGATCTTGCCGGTGGCTCCCTTGGGGAGGGCGTCGACGAATCGGACCAGGTGCGGCACCTTGTACGCGGACAGCTGCTCCTTCGCCCATACGCGAAGCTCCGCGGGGTTGATGGCGGCACCTGGGCGGGCCGCGATGACAGCGGCGACCTCCTCGCCGTACTTCTCGTCGGGAACGCCGATCACGGCCACTTCGACTATGTCCGGATGCTGGTACAGAACCTCCTCGACCTCACGCGGGTAGACGTTGTAGCCACCGCGAATGATCATGTCCTTGGCGCGATCGACGATGGCGAGGTAGCCGTCCTCGTCAAGTCGGCCGAGATCACCGGTCCTCAGCCAGCCGTCCACCAAATCGGTTGCGGTAGCGTCCGGCCGTTTCCAATACCCCTTCATCACACCCGGGCCACGAAGCCACACCTCCCCCACCTGGCCTGTCGGCACCACGCAGCCAAGCGGGTCCCGGATCTCCACCGTCGTGCCAGGCAGCGGCACCCCCACCGACCCGACGCGCTGCTCCATGGCCAAGCGGTTGAACGTCGACGCGGCCGTGGACTCGGTCAGCCCATAGCCCTCAAGAATGGTGCAGCCAAACCGCTCCGAGAACGCTCTGATCACCCCGCCTGGGAGAGACGCGCCGCCCGACACCGCCAGCCTCAGCGAGGCGAAGCCGTCGGGGCCGAAGTCGCCTGCGGCGTGCAGCATGGCGTTCCACATCGTCGGCACACCGGCCACGCAGGTGAGCCGGTCGCGCCGGACCATCTCTAGCATGGCAACCGGGTCGAAGGGCGACAGCAGGGATATCGAGCAACCCGCTGCCAAGCTGGCGTTCAGACACACCGCCTGGCCGAAAACGTGAAAGAGCGGCAGGCCGGACCCGAAGCGGTCCTCCGCGGTCAGACGCAGCTCGTCGACGAGGATATGCGCGACCTCGAGAAGATTGGCCACGGTGAGCTCGACGCCCTTCGGCCGACCGGTCGTCCCGGAGGTGTAAAGCAGCACGGCCGTCTCGTCGCGGTCCTGGTCCACCGGCGCGTCGATGCCCTCGCCGCCGCCGGCCACGGCGCCCGGCTCGACGATCCGCAGCGGCAGGCCGCGATCGTCAGCCACACGCTGCGCGGCCTGCGTGGCCCTGTGCCAGGCCATCAGAAGGACCGCGCCGGAGTCCTCGACGACGTAGTCGATTTCGGGCGCGGTGGCCATGGTGTTCATCGTGATGACCACGGCCCCGACGAGATGGGCGCCGAGGTAGGCGACCACGAACTCGGGGACGGTGGGCGCCACCAGCAGCACCCGGTCCCCCACCCGGACACCGCGCGCCCGCAGCTCCCCGCCGAAGGCAGCGGAAGCATCGCGCAGCCGGGCATAACTCCACACTTCTTCGCCTGCCCTCAACGCCGCGGCCTCCGGCGTTGCGGCGGCGTGCTCCCATACCGATCCGGCGACGTTCGACACGGCTCCTCCTCGAGTCAGGCGATCCAAGAGACCTAGATGAATACGGCGTCATCAACTACGACAACGCGCTCAGGCCGGCAGGTCCAACAGACCGGCGAGCACACGGCGGTGGTAGGCCAGAAGGCCCCGGCTGATCCGGCCCGCACTCGCCCGCTTGAGGTGAAGGTCAGTGGGGTGTTCCGAGGTCGTTCCGCTACCGCCGTGCAGTTGCGCCACATCCTCGGCGGCGTCGTCCGCCACGTCGCTGCACGACGCGACCGCAGCCGCGATCGCCGCGTCGTCTGCTCCCGCAGCAATGAGGTGCCGGCCAGAAGGAGGCAGGGATCGTCACCCGACGGGGCGCCGGTGACGATCCCTGACCCGTCACTTTTCGCTTTCGAAGGAGCCGATGTCACAGGGGCTGCCGCGGAGGATTCCGCGCTGGTCATAGGTGGGGCATGCCGACTCGTCGCCGGCGTCGATGGCGGGACTGTTTCTGAGTTCGGCCTGGGTGTCCGTGGGGCCGCCGTTGTCAGAGAGCGGGCCGAGTTCGGGATTGGTTCGCGGCTGGTCTCCACGAAAATCCAGGCCACAGCTTCCATCAGTGTCGATGTTGTGACCCAGCGACACGATGGGAGCCGAGCTCTGCTTGCAATCACCTGATCCGTAGTCGCTGGTGTTGCCTGCGATGATCGTATTGACCAGCAGTACTTCGCCGCCCTGTGGCGTGGGGCTGGTACGCACGGTGTCCTGGTAGGCAAAGGCAGCGTTCACGCCCCCGCCGCCGATGACGGCATGGTTGTCTGTGATCGTCGAGTTGATGATCCTGACAGGGCCGGCGCCACGGACGTCGATGCCACCACCTTCGCCATAGGCACCGCCGTCGGAAGTGGTGTCGGAGCAGCACGTAGAGAGCACTCGATTGCCGGTAATCGTCGAATTGACGGCTGTGCCAGAACCATCGAAGCGGATCCCTCCCGCCTCGTGGTACGCCACGTTGTTGCTGACGGTGCTGGAGTCCACGACAGTCGTAGCCGAGGGAGTGCTGAATACCCCGGCACCGTAGTCGGCGCGGTTGCCGGTCACCGTGTCTCGCTCCAGGGTGAGTTGCCCATTGCCGTTCCAGACGCCTCCACCACCGGTCGCATTGGGCACATCTTGCTCGCGGTCGATGCCCCCGGTGATCGTCACGTCACTGAGCACGCTCATGCCGTTCGGGGCGGAGTGGAAGATTGCCCGGTCGAGGCCGTTGCCATTGATGGTTGTCCTGCGAGCCCCGGCGCCTGTGATTTTGGTCGGCGCCAGGACGTCCAGGTCGCCCGTCGAGTCATCCGGAACATCTCCTACGATCAGGGCCGGATTGGGTGGAATCGTCAACCCGTAATGGCCGGCCGGCACCACGATCGTCGTGCCACCGCCCCTGCGGTTGGACAACATGATCGCCGCACGCAGTGTGCAGCGGCCCTGGGCATCAGCACAGCTGCCGTCGGTGCTCGCCAACGGTGCGTCAGCGGTGCTGTCGACCTGGATCACCGACGAGACTTCCTCGGCCTGCGCGACCGGCGTCACGAGGAAAAAGGCCGTCCCCGCCACAGCCGTGCCCACAACGGCGGCGATTGCTCTGCGCCACCAGGCGAAGCAACCCGCCCCGACGGCAGCGCGGTATCTCGCGCCTGCACTCATGGATCCTCCAAGATTGTCGTTCTCGCATGGACCAGATCCCATGCCGGCCCCGCGAGCGGGCACAAAGGTCTCGTATGCCGTGGGACAAAGTCTTGGGCTTGCCAGCCAATGTTCGCCGGGTCATTGTTCTCTCCGAACAAGGTCGTGAGGTGAACCATGTTGGACGATGACGTCGTGCAGTGGCTGACCAGCTACGCTGCGCACATCGAGCGCGGTGAGCTGCTGGAGCAGGTGGCCCTGGGAATCGACCAGGAGATCACCCTCGAGGTGCCAGAGCTTGCCGCCGATGAGCAGCTGCTCGCTGACTTGCACGCAAGCACTCGCGCGAACTGGCGTGGAATCCTGCAGGTGATCGCTCGCGAGCAGTTCCAAGTCCTCGTCCAGCCCGAGGCGTTCGATCTCGCCCATACCATCGCCCGCCGCGGGCTGGAGCTGGGCGTGCTGCTCAAGACTTACCGGGTCGGGCAGCGTGCGATGTGGCGGTACGTCACTCGCACACTGGACGAGCAGATCGCCGATGTGACCTTGCGGTCGGCGGTACTCGTCCACTTCTGGGACCGCGTCACCGAGTGGCTGGACACTACCGTGGAAGCCCTCATCAAGAGCTACACCGAGGAGCGCCAACAAGCCGAACGCAGCGTGCTCGCACGCCGCGTAGCGACGGTGTGTGCAATCCGGCGAGGGAACAACGTCGACGTCGACGCCGCCAGTGGACTCCTCGGGCACCCGTTGCGCTCTCATCAGACCGCGTTCGTGCTCTGGGCAGACGAGACCGCCGCAGACGCCAACCTGGCCCGTGCACTCGAGGGACTGGCCGGGGAGTTGGCGAGTGCGCTGGGGGCGGCGCGACCACTCACCGTGAGCAGCGGAGCACGTGGCCTGTGGGGGTGGGCTGCCACACGGCGCCTTCCGGACCCGGACGCTCTGACCGATCTGCGAGTGTCGGAGGGTGGCGTGCGCGCCGCCATAGGGTGCAGTGCACCTGGTCTCGCTGGCTTCCGACGTAGCAATCGTGAGGCCCTCGCCGCTCAACGAGTCGCGATCGCCGGGCGCCACGACAGGCTGTTGACCCGATACTCCGATGTCGAGTTGGTGTGCCTGACCACGGGGCATGGTGGGCTCGACGCAATTCGCACGTTTGTCGAACGAGAACTGGGCGCGTTGGCCGAGGCAGACGACGCCACAGCTCGGCTGCGCCAGACCGCCGCAGCCTATCTGGCCAAAAACAGCAACGCGCGCGCCGCCGGAGAGCTACTCGGTGTGCATTTCAATACCGTGCGGTACCGCATTCGCCGGGTCGAAAAGCTGCTCGGCCGCCCCATCGAGGAACGGCGTACCCACATCGAGATGGCCCTACGCTGCGCCGACGCCTTTGGCGAACAGGTCCTGCCCACCGTTACACAGCAGCGGAGCCTGGTGATGACTGATGACTGAAATCCTGGTTCGAGTCGTACTCCTGAGCTGCGCCGTGCCAGACCGTGGCGCGCTGTAGCCTGTGCTCAGCGGCCTGTACGGGCCCGTGTGGACGGCCGAGGGCCCCGACCCCCTGATGGCTGATGGGGGCGGGGCCTTTGTCGCCCCCGAAGGGCTCTGCGGTGCTCACCGCTTCGGCGACCGCAGCTGACCTCAGCCGGCTCCCCCGCCTTGGTTACCACGGGCTCGTGGGGCCCTTATGGGAACGGAAGGCCGTGTAAAGGCGGGGAACGATCAGGCAGGGACGGAAGGCAACACCTCGCTGACCAGTACGAACAGTGAATCCCAGGGAAGATCACCACTAACGGGGAAGGTTATAGCGCCTCTCCTAAAGCGGGTGTCGCAGGCGAATCCTGCCGGGGGCGCAACGCATTGCCACTCTGACCTGGGGTTTATCCCCAGGGAGGGGCCCTACTCGGCCTCGGACGACTCGTCCGAGGCCGTTTGCGTGAGGGTGCGTGAGCGGACGGGGAGTTGATCTCCGGAACACCGCCCGACGGATCAGCATCATCCGGCACGGACTCTTCCGCCCTGTCGGGCTCGGACGCCGCCGCGGAAGCGGTGTTCTCAGAGGCCGTGCGGGCGCGCGGCACGAGCCGTGCTGCCGCCTCGGCGATCGTCAGGTCCGCCTCGGGGAGCAGGCTTCGAGGGCCTCCGCCCCGGGAATGGCGGAGACGGCCCAGGGTCATGTCCCCTGTGGTGGTGTAGCCAGGTCGATCTGATCTTTGTAGATCGTGTCCATGCTTCCCTCGGGTAGGTAGCGGCGGGGGAAGGCGATCCACTCGTCGTGCATCTCGACGAGGACGGCGGTGGTGAGGCGCTCGAGGGCGTCGGGGTTGGGGAAGATCTGCACAACGTCGGTCCGGCGCTTGATCTCGCGGTTGATCCGCTCCAGCGGATTGGTCGACTGGATCTTCTTCCAGTGCCGATCAGGGAATCCGCGAATGCGGTCAGATCCTCCTTTGCCTCCAGGAGCATGGCCCTGACCTTGGGGAACTGTCGGCCGAGCATGTCGGCGACGGTGTCGAGCTGGGCCCGGACGGCTGCTGCGGTGGGCTGGGCGAAGATCGTGCGGATGGTCGCCGCCACCATCTCGGCACAGTCCTTCGGGATCACCGCAAAGACATTGCGCAGGAAGTGAACGCGGCACCTTTGGTAGCCGGCGCCGAGCATGACCTTGCGCACGGCCTTGACCAGGCCGCTGTGGTGATCAGCGATGACCAGGCGGGCCCCGGACAGGCCCCGCTCGCGCAGCGAGCGCAGGAACTCGGTCCAGAACGCCTCGGTCTCGCTGTCGCCGACCATCAGTCCCAGCACCTCGCGTCCGCCATCCTCAGTGATGCCGGTGGCGATGACCGCGGCCTGGGACACGATCTGGTGGTTCACGCGGGCCTTGCAGTAGGTCGCGTCCAAATACACGTAAGGGAAGCGGGTATGGTCCAGCGGCCGGGTGCGGAAGGCGGTGAGTTCGCCGTCCAGGGCGGCGCAGAGCCGGGAGACCTCGCTCTTGGAGATCCCGCTGTCCGCTCCCAGGGCCCTGACCAGGTCGTCCACGCTGCGGGTGGACACCCCGTGGACGTATGCCTCGACGATGACGGCATACAAGGCCCGGTCGATGCGGCGGCGGCGTTCGAGCAGGCTGGGGAAGAAACTGCCGGTGCGGACCTCGGGGATCGCCAGGTCGAGATCCCCGGCCTGCGTGGTCAGCGTCTTTCCACGGTGGCCGTTGCGCAGGTTGGTCCGGGTCTCGGTGTGCTCGCCGGGCTCGGCCCCGATGAACGAGGTGGCCTCGGCCTCGATCAGCTCCTGCAGGATCCGCTGGGCCAGGACCCGGACCAACTCGATTCCGTCCGCCGTACGCAGTGACTCCATCAGCCGGAGTAAGTCATGCTGGGACAAGGCCATCGCGTCACCTCTCTCAACGAGCCTCTCTACTCGGAGAGTTGCGCGATGGCCGCCCCATGACCAGGGGCTATGCGGAGATCGCTGCTACACCACTTCGCGGGACACCATCTGATCCCCTGAGCAGCGGCGTGACATCGTGACATAGGGTGCGGCGCCATGGCGATATGGAACCGTCGCAAGCCGAAGGCCGCGAGCAAGTACCCCGTTCCCCTCACCACGCACCAGCTGTGGATGGTGTCGCTCAGTGCGCCGGTGAGCCGGGACCGGGACGCGTCGCGGACGACCCTGTACCCGTTCACCCGCATCGACGACGAGAAGGCTCGGCGGTGGCTGGCCGAACAGTGGGAAATCACCTCGCGTGACGCTCTGGTCGGCCGGCTCGACGGCCTCGCGCGGACCGGGTACCGCACCCGGGCGCGGCTGCGGCTCGGCGTCGAACCACTGGCGTGGGACGCCGGGCTGTATGTGGACATCTCCCGCAGGGGCTTCGCCTGCGGGATGCTGAGCGAGGCAGAGGCGTGGACCGCGCTCAAGAACATCGTGCCGGCGGTGGTGCGGTCGTACGCCTCCTGGAACGAGTACGCCGAGCACTATCTGCTGGGCCGGATGGTCTGGCGGGACAATCTGAAGGGCACGCCGGACGCGAACTTCCCCGCCCCGCAGGCCGTGTCCGACGCGCATCTGAAGTCCCTCCTGGACCCGGCGAACCGGGCGAGCCCCTGGAACATGGCGCCGTGGGAAGCGATCAGCCACCCCGACCACGCACGCTGACTCTGTACGCGAGAATGGGCCCATGAGTCTGTTCCGCGACGACGGCATCGTGCTGCGCACCCAGAAGCTGGGTGAGGCGGACCGGATCATCACGCTGCTCACCCGCGGTCACGGCCGCGTACGCGCCGTAGCCCGGGGTGTCCGGCGTACCAAGTCGAAGTTCGGAGCGCGGCTCGAGCCTTTTTCGCACGTGGACGTGCAGTTCTTCGCGCGGGGGAGCGAGCTGGTCGGGCGCGGGCTTCCGCTGTGCACGCAGAGCGAGACGATCGCTCCGTACGGTGGCGGGATCGTCACCGACTACGCGCGGTACACCGCCGGGACGGCCATGCTGGAGACCGCCGAGCGGTTCACCGATCACGAGGGGGAGCCCGCCGTGCAGCAGTATCTGCTGCTGGTCGGCGGGCTCCGCACCCTCGCCCGCGGCGAGCACGAACCGCATCTCGTCCTCGACGCCTTCCTGCTCCGCTCCCTCGCCGTGAACGGCTACGCGCCCAGCTTCAGCGCCTGCGCGAAGTGCGGGATGCCCGGACCGAATCGGTTCTTCTCGGTCGCGGCGGGAGGTTCCGTCTGCGTCGACTGCCGGGTGCCCGGCAGCGTCGTACCCTCGGCGCAGGCCCTCGTACTGCTCGGCGCGCTGCTGACGGGAGACTGGGAGACCGCGGACGCGTGCGAGCCGCGGTATGTCAGGGAGGGCAGCGGGCTGGTATCGGCCTATCTGCACTGGCATCTGGAGCGCGGACTGCGCTCCCTGCGTTACGTGGAGAAGTAGGCGTTACGCAGAGAAGTAGGCGTTACGCAGAGAAGTAGGCGTTACGCAGAGAAGTAGGCGTTACGCAGCGAAGTAGGCGTTACGCAGCGAAGTAAGCACCGAAGCAAGCACCACAAAGACAAGCAAGCAGGGGAGACGAGAAGCACATGGTCGTACGCGGGATCCTGGGACGCCAGCGCCGCGAGTACAGGACACCGGAACCGCACCCGTCCGGTGCCCGCGCGCCGAAGCTCCCCGGTGAGCTGGTGCCGAACCATGTGGCGATCGTCATGGACGGGAACGGGCGCTGGGCCAAGGATCGCGGGCTGCCCCGTACCGAGGGGCACAAGGTCGGCGCCGAGCGCGTCCTCGACGTGCTGCAGGGCGCGATCGAGATGGGGGTCGGCGCCATCTCGCTGTACGCCTTCTCCACCGAGAACTGGAAGCGCTCGCCCGACGAGGTGCGCTTCCTGATGAACTTCAACCGCGACTTCATCCGCAAGACCCGCGACCAGCTCGACGAACTCGGCATCCGCGTCCGCTGGGTGGGCCGGATGCCCAAGCTGTGGAAGTCGGTGGCCAAGGAGCTCCAGATCGCGCAGGAGCAGACCAAGGACAACGACCGGCTGACGCTGTACTTCTGCATGAACTACGGCGGTCGCGCCGAGATCGCCGACGCGGCGTTGGCCCTGGCAGAGGACGTGAAGGCGGGGCGGCTCGATCCGTCCAAGGTCACCGAGAAGACCTTCGCGAAGTACCTCTACTACCCCGACATGCCGGACGTGGACCTGTTCCTGCGGCCGAGCGGCGAGCAGCGCACCTCCAACTACCTGCTCTGGCAGAGCGCCTACGCCGAGATGGTCTTCCAGAACGTGCTGTGGCCGGACTTCGACCGCCGCGATCTGTGGCGTGCCTGCGTCGAGTACGCCTCCCGCGACCGCCGCTTCGGCGGAGCCGTCCCGAACGAGCAGCTGCTCGCGATGGAGGAGGCCATGAAGGGCCGGCCCGACGCGGATTGATGGATGACGGGGAGAGCGTCGAGCTGGTGTACCGGGCCACGGCAGGGGAGTTCCGTGAGGCGCTGCGCGCCTCGGAGAACGCCTCGGCCGCGGGGCGCTGGGGGCGGCGCCTGCTCGTCGCCTCCGCCGTCCTGGGGGTGCTCGTCGGCGCGGTGCCGGTGGCCCTCGGTGGCTCCGCCGACCCCAAGGTGCCCGTGATGCTGGGCGCGGCCGTGCTCGGTCTGGTCGTCCTGCCATGGCTCCGGGCCCGGCACCTCCAGCGGTGCGCGGCCGCCCGCGGCGAGTACCGCACGGTGGTCGACGGGTGGGGCGTGACCGTCACGACCGAGCAGGGGAGCGACCTCACCCGCTGGGCGCGGATGGCCCGCTACGCGGAGATGCCCGGCTCCTTCGTGCTGCTGGGCGCGGGCTCGTACGCGCCCGCCTCGATCCTGCTGCCCAAGCGCGGAGCGCCGACCCCCGCGGACGTCGAAAGGTTGCGGTCGATCCTCGACCGCAACCTCGAGCGGCTATAGAGCCTGTCCGAGGGCTCGCGTGACTGCACTCGCGCGTCGATCCCGGGCTCAAGGAGCATCCCGGCGCGGAGATCATCTGCCGGAACCGGGCCACCGCCTGTACGAAGGCAGTCGAGGAGGCCGCCCCAGGAGCCCTGGAAGTCGCGCACCTGCCCAACTCCCGCACGCGATAAGACTGCTCGGGCTCACCGGGACTCTCTCCCCTGTGCAGTCCGTCGACCACCGACGCCGGCGATCGTGGCACGTCTTCCACTTCCCGGACCGCGTCGGCAGGTCCGCCACGGAATACCCGTCCGCTGCCGGAACAGGACCCCGTTGATCACCTGACGGAGACACTTCCACCGTCCACCCCGCCCCACGTCAACCGGAACGATCAGAACGGGAAGCAGTCACACGACCCCTCGGACAGGCCCTAACCCTTGGCCGCCGCGCACTCCGCGCACTCCGCGCACGTGCCGAAGATCTCCACCGTGTGCGCGACGTTCACATACCCGTGTTCCGACGCGATGGCCTCCGCCCACTTCTCGACGGCCGGGCCCTCGACCTCGACGGCCTTGCCGCAGACGCGGCAGACGAGGTGGTGGTGGTGCTCGCCGGTGGAGCAGCGGCGGTAGACGGACTCGCCGTCGGAGGTGCGCAGGACGTCGACCTCGCCGGCGTCGGCGAGGGACTGCAGCGTGCGGTACACGGTGGTGAGCCCGACCGAGTCGCCCTTGTGCTTGAGCATGTCGTGGAGCTCCTGCGCACTGCGGAACTCGTCCACCTCGTCGAGCGCCGCCGCCACGGCGGCACGCTGCCGGGTGGAACGGCCCCGTACGGGCGATCCAGCGGTTGTCACCGTTGCCTCCTCACGTCTGCCCTTGCCCGGCCATTGTGCCAGTCCGGACTGTGCGTAGTCAGACGCCGACCTTCGTCTCCTGGCCGCGCGTGGCCGGAATCGCGCACTCTGCCGGGTCCCCGGCGGCCTGCGCGGCGGCGAGCGCCCGGGCCCGGCGCCGGGCCAGCGGGGTCGCCAGCGCCGTCAGCGCGATGAACGCGCCAATCGTCAGCAGCACGATCGTCGCGCCCGGCGGCACGTCCTGGTAGTACGACGTCACGGTGCCGCCGATGGTCACGCTCACGCCGATGGCCACCGCGATCGCGAAGGTGGCGGCGAAGCTGCGGCTGAGCTGCTGCGCCGCGGCCACCGGGACCACCATCAGCGCGCTCACCAGCAGCAGGCCGACGACCCGCATCGCGACCGTCACCGTGACCGCCGCCGTGACGGCGGTGAGCAGGTTCAGGGCGCGCACCGGCAGACCCGTCACCCGCGCGAACTCCTCGTCCTGGCTGACCGCGAACAGTTGCCGGCGCAGACCCAGGGTGACGAGGACGACGAAGGCGGCCAGCAGACAGATCGCCGTCACGTCGGACTCGGAGACGGTGGACAGCGAGCCGAAGAGGTACGACGTCAGGTTGGCGTTCGAACCGCCCGGCGCGAGGTTGATGAACATCACGCCGCCCGCCATACCGCCGTAGAAGAGCATGGCGAGGGCGATGTCGCCGCGCGTCTTGCCGTACCAGCGGATCAGCTCCATGAGGACGGCGCCGAGGACCGAGACGGCCGTCGCCATCCACACGGGATTGGTCGAGAGCAGGAAGCCGAGGCCGACTCCCGTCATCGCGACGTGGCCGATTCCGTCGCCCATGAGGGCCTGGCGGCGCTGCACGAGGTAGATGCCGACGGCGGGCGCGGTGATGCCCACGAGGACGGCGGCGAGCAGGGCCCGCTGCATGAAGGCGTAGTCGAGGATGTCCATCAGTTCAGCGGTCCCATCAGCTCAGCAGTCCGGTCCGGATCGGTTCGGCGTCGTGAGCCGCGTGCGGGTGTACGTGGTCGTGGCCGGGCAGCGCGTGCTGGCCGACCGCCTGCGGGGGCGGGCCGTCGTGCAGGACGCAGCCGTCGCGCAGTACGACCGCGCGGTCGATCAGCGGCTCCAGGGGGCCCAGCTCGTGCAGGACGAGCAGCACGGAGGTGCCCTGGGCGACCTGCTCGCGCAGGGTCGCCGCCAGCACCTCCTGGCTGGCCAGGTCGACGCCCGCCATCGGCTCGTCCATGATCAGCAGCTCGGGTTCGCAGGCGAGCGCGCGGGCGATCAGCACACGCTGGTGCTGGCCGCCCGACAGCGCGTTCACCGAGTCCTTGGCGCGGTCCGCCATCCCGACGAGCTCCAGGGCCCGTCGTACGGCCTCGTGGTCGGCCTTGCGCAGCATGCCGAAGCGGGCGCGGGACAGCCGCCCGGAGGAGACGATCTCGGTCACCGTGGCGGGCACGCCACCGGCGGCGGTCGTGCGCTGCGGGACGTACCCCACGCGGTGCCAGTCCCGGAAGCGGCGCCGCGGGGTGCCGAAGATCTCGATCTCCCCGCCGCTGATGGCGACTTGGCCGATGACACTGCGTACGGCGGTCGACTTGCCGGAGCCGTTGGCGCCGAGCAGCGCGACGACCTCACCGCGGTGCACGCTGAGGTCGATGCCACGCAGGACCGGGCGCGAGCCCAGCTCGGCGGTCACGCCGCGCAGGGATATGACGGGCTCGCTCACGGGGTCCTCCACGATGATCACTTGGCTCCGAGAGCCGTCTGCAGCGCCTTCAGGTTCGACTCCATGACCTGCAGGTAGTCGCTGCCCCTGGACTTGTCGGTGATGCCCTCGATCGGGTCGAGGACGGCGGTTCCGAGCCCCGCGTCCTTGGCGATGGTCTTGGCGGTCTTGTCGCTGACGAGCGTCTCGTAGAAGACCGTGGAGACGTCATCGGCCTTCGCCATCTTCTCAAGGTCCTTCACACGGTTCGCGCTGGGCTCCGACTCCGGGTCCAGGCCGTTGATGGCCTCCTCGGTGAGGCCGTAGCGCTCGGCGAGGTAGCCGAAGGCGGCGTGTGTGGTGATGAAGACCTTGGTCCTGGTGTTCGCCAGCCCGTCCTTGTACTGGGTGTTGAGGGCGTCCAGCTTCTTGACCAGGGCTTCGGTGTTCTTCTTGTAGTCGGCCGCGTGGTCCGGGTCTTCCTTTTCCAGGGCCTTGCCGACACCCCGGGCGACCTCGGCGTACCGCACCGGGTCGAGCCAGATGTGCGGGTCGGTGCCGCCGCTCTCCTCGCCCTTGGTGTCGTCGTGGGCGGCCGCGTGCCCGCCGACCTCGTTGCCGTGCTTCTCCAGCGTGGTCAGCGACGCGGCGTCGATCTTGGTCTTGACCTCGGACTGCGCCACGGCGTCGTCGACGGCCGGCTGCAGGTTCTTGAGGTAGAGAACGGCGTCCGCCTCCTGGAGCTGCGCGGTCTGCCGGGCGCTGATCTCCAGGTCGTGCGGTTCCTGACCGGGCTGGGTCAGGTTCGTGACCTTCACATGCGTCCCGCCGATCTGTTCGGCGAGATACTGCAGGGGGTAGAACGACGCCACCACGTCGAGCTTCCCGCTGCTCTTGCCGTCGGCCGAGGCGGAACCCGAGCAGGCGGAGAGGGTGCCGAGGCCGAGGGCGGTGGCCGCCGCGACCGCGGACCCGGATATGAGGCGTCGTCGTACGTTCATGACACTCATTTTCAACAAATCTGGAAACGATTGTCAACAAGCGCTTGAGTAAGCAGTCGGTAAGCCCGCACTCCGGGCACAGTGCCCAACCGATTTGATACGGGGGTGGGCCCCGCCGGTAACCTGAAGCATTCGCTGCCGTCCGTTCGTAATGAAGAGAGCACCGTGGCCGCCGACAAGATCGACACCATCGTCAGCCTGAGCAAGCGCCGTGGCTTCGTTTTCCCCTGTAGTGAGATCTACGGCGGACAGCGCGCCGCCTGGGACTACGGCCCGCTCGGCGTCGAGCTCAAGGAGAACATCAAGCGCCAGTGGTGGCGCTACATGGTCACCTCCCGTGAGGACGTCGTCGGTATCGACTCGTCGGTGATCCTTGCCACCGAGGTCTGGGTCGCGTCGGGTCACGTCGCCACCTTCACCGACCCGCTCACCGAGTGCACCTCCTGCCACAAGCGCTTCCGCGCCGACCACCTGGAGGAGGCCTACGAGGCGAAGCACAACCGCCTCCCGGAGAACGGCCTCGCGGACATCAACTGCCCCAACTGCGGCAACAAGGGCCAGTTCACCGAGCCCAAGCAGTTCTCCGGCCTGCTCTCCACCCACCTCGGCCCCACGCAGGACAGCGGCTCCATCGCCTACCTGCGCCCCGAGACCGCGCAGGGCATCTTCACCAACTTCTCCCAGGTGCAGACCACCTCGCGCCGCAAGCCGCCGTTCGGCATCGCCCAGATGGGCAAGTCCTTCCGCAACGAGATCACGCCCGGCAACTTCATCTTCCGCACCCGCGAGTTCGAGCAGATGGAGATGGAGTTCTTCGTCAAGCCGGGCGAGGACGAGAAGTGGCAGGAGTACTGGATGCAGGAGCGCTGGAACTGGTACACCGGCCTCGGTCTGCGCGAAGAGAACATGCGCTGGTTCGAGCACCCGCAGGAGAAGCTCTCCCACTACTCCAAGCGCACCGCCGACATCGAGTACCGCTTCCAGTTCGGCGGCAACGAGTGGGGTGAGCTGGAGGGCGTCGCCAACCGCACGGACTACGACCTGGGCGCCCACTCCAAGGCCTCCGGCCAGGACCTCTCCTACTTCGACCAGGAGGCCGGCGAGCGCTGGACTCCGTACGTCATCGAGCCCGCCGCCGGTGTCGGCCGCGCGATGCTGGCCTTCCTCCTGGACGCCTACGTCGAGGATGAGGCCCCCAACGCCAAGGGCAAGATGGAGAAGCGCACGGTGCTGCGCCTCGACCCGCGCCTCGCGCCGGTCAAGGTCGCCGTCCTCCCGCTGTCCCGCAATCCCGAGCTCTCCCCGAAGGCCAAGGGCCTGGCCACCGCCCTGCGCCAGCACTGGAACATCGAGTTCGACGACGCCGGCGCCATCGGCCGCCGCTACCGCCGTCAGGACGAGATCGGTACGCCGTTCTGCGTCACGGTCGACTTCGACACGCTCGAGGACAACGCGGTGACGGTGCGCGAGCGCGACTCGATGAAGCAGGAGCGCGTGTCGCTGGACCAGATCGAGGGTTACCTGGCCTCGCGTCTGATCGGCTGCTGACCCGGCTGCTGACCTGACCGCCGACCTGACTGCCGACTCGGCTGTCCGCGCGGCTTCGCGTGTGGAAGCCCCCGGTTCCCTCCGTGGGAACCGGGGGCTTCGTGCTGCCTCGACGCCGTGAATGTCCCTTTCCCTGGCGTACCTGCCCGGGCCCGCGGCTGTTCAGCCGGTGACGTGGCGGGGTGCCTTCCGCGGGATGCAGCAGAGCCCGCCGCCATCATCGGCGCCACCAGCAGCAGGTACTCCGGGTTCGGGCCGGCCTGGCGGCGGGCCGGGGGAGCTGCTGTCGCTGGAGGTTGCGGGCTGAGGCCTCTCACGAGAGGCGTTTCACGAGCGGCGGCGTTTCACGAGTTGAGGAGTTCACGAGTTGAGGTGTTTCACGAGTTGAGGCGTCTCAACGGCCCTGGAGGGCCTTCACGTTGTCGCCGAACGTCCAGTTCTTCGAGCCGTCCCAGTTGATCGACCAGGTCATCAGGCCCTTGAGGCTGGTGCCGTAGTGCTTCCATGCCTGGGAGACGAGGCTCGGTGACATGTAGCCGCCGCCGGCGCCCGACTGGGCGGGCAGCCCGGGAACCTGCTTGTCGTACGGCACCTTGATGGTGGTGCCCTGGACGACCAGCCCCTTGTTCAGGCAGTCGGTCTGCGCGGTGAAGCCCTGGACGGTGCCCGCGGAGTACGAGTCGCCGGAGCAGCCGTACATGCTGCCGTTGTAGTACTGCATGTTCAGCCACCACAGGCGCCCGTTGTCCGCGTACTTCTTGACGATCGGCAGATACGCGCCCCATATCGAGCCGTACGTGATGCTGCCGCCCGTGACGTACGCGGTCTCCGGCGCCATGGTCAGCCCGAAGTTGGACGGCATCCGGGACAGCACCCCGTCGATGATGCGGATCAAGTTGGCCTGCGAGGTGGAGAGTTGACCAATGTTGCCGCTGCCGACGAGCCCCGTCTCGATGTCGATGTCGATGCCGTCGAAGTTGTACTTCTTCAGAATGGGCACGATCGTCGCGACGAACCGGTCGGCCACGGTGGACGAACTGAGGTCGATCCCGGCCGCCGCCCCGCCGATGGACAGCAGGATCGTCTGGCCGGACGCCTTGGCCGCGCACATCTCGGCCGGTGTCGCCACCTTCACGCCCGTGTCCATCCCGTCCTCCCACAGCGCGGTGCCGTCGGAGCGGATGACCGGGAACGCCGCGTTGATCACGTTGTAGCCGTGCCCGGCGATACGGGAGTCGGTGATCGGCGTCCACCCGAAGGGCGGGTGCACACCGTTGGACGACCCGTCCCAGTTCTCCCAGTAGCCCTGAAGGACCTTGCCTGCCGGGCGGGACTTCACGGCGCAGGTGTCGGCCGCGGATGCGGTGGGGGCGGTGGCGATCGACAGGGGGACGAGGACGGCTGCCGTCAGCGCGACGGCGAGCAGGCGCAGCTTGCGACGGATCATGCGAGGCCTCCCGGTGGGGGTGCGGCGAGGTGTCGTAGGTGCCGTATGTGTCGTAGGCATGACAGTGCGCGCGGTCCAGACCTGTCGTCAATAGGTCTGGACCAAATCAGGGCTGAGTCTGTGTGGCCGGGCGGTCGGAGGGGGTGACGGCTAACAGATGTCAGGTGACGGATGTCAGGTGACGGACGGTAGGTGACAGATAGCAGATGGCAACTAACAGATGACGGATGTCAGATAACAGATAACAGATGACAGATATTGAAATCTGTCATCTGTTATGTCATGGTGGATGCACCACCCCCCACGGACACCCAAGGAGTCCTCATGCAAACCCGCCCCCTCGGAGCCACCGGCCCCCAGGTCTCCGCCCTCGGCCTCGGCTGCATGGGCATGTCCGCGCTGTACGGCGAGGCCGACCGGACCGAGTCCATCGCGACGATCCACGCCGCCCTGGAGGCCGGCGTGACCCTGCTCGACACCGGTGACTTCTACGCCATGGGTCACAACGAGATGCTGATCGGCGAGGCGCTGCGCGCGGCTCCCGCGGCGCGGCGTGAGCAGGCGCTGACCAGCGTGAAGTTCGGCGCGTTGCGCGACCCGGACGGCGGGTGGTCGGGCTACGACGGTCGCCCGGCCGCCGTGAAGAACTTCGCCGCGTACTCGCTGCAGCGCCTCGGCGTGGACCACATCGACGTGTACCGGATCGCGCGGGCCGATCCCAACGTGCCGATCGAGGAGACGGTCGGGGCGATCGCGGAGCTGGTGGAGGCCGGGCACGTACGGCACATCGGCCTGAGCGAGGTCGGCGCGGAGACCATCCGCCGGGCCGCCGCCACCGCGCCCATCTCGGACCTGCAGATCGAGTACTCGCTCATCTCGCGCGGCATCGAGGACGAGGTCCTGCCGACCACGCGTGAGCTGGGCATCGGCATCACCGCGTACGGAGTGCTGTCGCGCGGTCTGATCTCCGGACACTTCACGCCGGACCGGCAGCTGGCCCCGACCGACTTCCGTTCCATGAGCCCCCGCTTCCAGGGCGACAACCTGCGGCACAACCTCGGTCTCGTCGAGGCGCTGCGGAAGGTGGCCGAGCAGAAGGGCGTCTCGGTGGCGCAGATCGCGATCGCCTGGGTGCTGTCTCGGGGCGAGGACATCGTGCCACTGGTCGGCGCGCGGACCCGGGAGCGTCTGGCGGAGGCGCTGGGCGCGCTGGACGTCACGCTCGAAGCGGACGACCTCGCCGCGATCGAGGCGGCCGTACCGGACGGCGCCGCAGCGGGCGACCGCTACCCGCAGGCGCAGATGTCGCACCTCGGCACGGAGCGCTGACGGTACCGGCAGGTACGGTCTTCGTCATGGCACCGACCACCGACGCACTGACCGCCGAGCGCATCCTCGAAGCGACCGAGGAGGTGCTGCGCCGCCACGGGCCCGCCAAGGCCACCGTGGTGGACGTGGCCCGCGCGCTCGGCGTCAGCCACGGCAGCGTCTACCGTCACTTCCGCACGAAGGCGGCGTTGCGGGAGGCGGTCACGAAGCGCTGGCTGGACCGTACGTCGCAGATGCTGGAGGAGATCGCCCAAACTCGGGACCAGACTCCTCCTGTGGCCCTGCGGCACTGGCTGGGCGCGCTGTTCACGGCCAAGCGGCACAAGGCGGGCGACGATCCCGAGCTGTTCGCCACGTACTCGGTGCTGCTCGGCGAGGCCAGTGCGGTGGTCCAGGAACACATCACCGACCTGGTCGAGCAGCTCACGCAGATCGTGTTCCGTGGTGTACAGGAGGGCGACTTCACGGCCGTGGACGGCGACTCCGCTGCGACGGCCCGCGCGATCTTCGATGCCACGAACCGCTTCCACGACCCGTGTTACGCCCACGAATGGGAACAGCCCGGCATCGAAGCGGAGTTCACGGCGGTCGTCGACCTGGTCCTGCGCGGACTGCGCCGCTGACCGGCGCCCGGCGGAGGGCCGCCCGCCGGGCCTACGCCTCCGCCGGATCCACCGTCGCCTGATGTGCCTCCGCCAGGTGTTCCTCCGCTTTGAGCCACGGCAGGAACTGCGCGCCCTTGCGCCAGCCGCAGGTGTCGCATCTGATCGTGCGTTGTACGCCCGCTCGTTGGACGCGTACGACGTGCTCGCGGCCGTGCTGGTCCCAGCGGCTTACCTTGCTCGTGTTGATCTGCAGCATGACACCTCCAGGTGTTACCGCTCCGCTTGCGCAGCAAGGAGTGTGCATCATGGCGAAGATCAACGGGGGTTCTTCGGCGGCGAGTTCGGTGTGGGGTCGGTCGCGGTCGTGAAGGGTTCAGGTGACCCTCGGCTGCCTCGACGGCGATGGTGGTCACGCTGACCTGCTGCTCCACCTGGTGGTTCACGGGGAGCCAGGTGGCCGTGAGGCTCGTGAAGCGGGTGGCACACCAGTGGGCGACGAGAGCCACCGGTGCCACGGAATCCGGCACGGGAGCCGAGCCCGGCGTAACCGGTCATCGGGCCGCGGCCCCGCACCCACCCCTTGCCTCCGACCTACACTCCGTTCCATGACGACCGGGACCGGAACTGCCGCCATCGCCAAGGACCTCGCCCCGAATGGCACCCTGCGAGCCTCGATCAACCTGGGCAATCCGGTACTCGCCCAGGGCACCCCGGCGGCCCCGGCCGGCATCACCGTCGACCTTGCGCGCGAGATCGGCGCGCGGCTGCGACTGCCCGTCGAACTCCTCTGCTTCGACGCCGCGCGCAAGTCGTACGAGGCGATGGCGCAGGACCGTGCAGACATCTGCTTCCTGGCCGTGGAGCCCGCGCGCGAGGCCGAGGTCGCCTTCACGGCGCCGTACGTCGTGATCGAGGGTGTGTACGCCGTGCCCCGGGACTCGGACCTCACCACCGTCGCGGACGTGGACCGTTCCGGCGTACGGATCGGCGTGAAGCGCGGTTCCGCCTACGACCTCTTCCTCTCCCGCACGCTGCGGCACGCGAGCGTCGTGCGCGGGGAGGAGGGGGTCGAGGTGTTCCGCGCCGAGGGCCTGGAGGCCGCCGCCGGTATCCGCCGGCCGATGACCGAGTTTGTCGCGGCGCACCCCGAACTCCGCCTGCTCGAGGACCGCTTCATGCAGATCCGCCAGGCGGTCGGCACGACCACGACCCGGCGCCCCGAGACCGTCCGCTTCCTCCACGACGTCGTCGAGGAGCTGAAGACGAACGGCTTCGTCGCGGCCGCCCTTCGCCGCGCGCACCAGCCGGAGACGCTGGTCGCTCCGCCTGCGTAGGGGCGCGCGGAGGGAGGGGACCCCGGACGGCCGTCCCCCGCCCTACCTGGGATCCGGCCCCGCGCTCAGCTGATCGTACGCGGCAGGCGCAGGCTCAAGGCCGTGGTCAGGGCCACGCCTGCCAGTTGGACGAGGAGGGTGGTCACCAGGGCGTTCTGCATGCCGTGGCTCGGTACGAGGGAGAGGAAGAGGGTGCCCAGGGTGGCGACGCCCAGGGCGAGGGCCGACTGCTGGGTGGTGATCATGACGCCGCTGCCGACGCCGGCCCGGGCGGGCGGGACCTCGGAGAGGATGATCCGGAAGATGACGGGGAGTTGGAGGGCCTGCCCCGCGCCCGCGACCGCCGCGCCCGGTGCCAGCTCCCACACTCCGAGGTTCGGCCAGGACCGCCAGGCGGTCACCACCAGTAGGCCCACACCCACCGCTTGGATCAGCCCGCCGGCGGTGACGACCCGGGTTCCGTAGCGGGCGACCAGCCTGGGACCGCAGAGGGAGACGACGAAGAAGACGACCGCCATGGGCGCGAGAGCCAGGCCCGCGGGCACCGGACCGAGGCCCGCGCCCCGCTGCAACGCCACGGCGATCACGAACATGAACCCGCTGAAGCCGATCGAGAACGGCACGATCATCACGAGGCCACGGCGCAGCGAGAGCAGCGAGAAGAGGCTCGGGGGGACCAGGGGCGTACGGCCGCTGCGGTCTTCCCGGCGTTCGACGAAGTAGAACGCCGCCGCCGCGACGGGGAACAGGACGAGTGACACCCAGGTCCACAGCGGCCAGCCCGCTGCCCGGCCCTCCGTGAGCGGGGCGAGGAGAGTCAGCAGGGAGATCGCGAGCAGTACCGTGCCCGGCGCGTCGATCGGCTCCGGGTGCTGCGAGCGCGTCTCGGGCACGGCACGCGCGGCCAGGATCAGACCGAGGATCACGACGGGCACGTTGACGAGGAACACCGCACGCCAGCCGGTGCCCGCGATGTCCGCCGCGACCAGGACGCCGCCGAGGATCTGCCCGGCCACCATGGACAGGCCGGCCGTGGCCCCGTACAGACCCATGGCCTTGGCGCGGCGCGTGCCCGCGGTCGCCGACTGGATGGTGGCGAGCACCTGCGGCAGCATGGCCGCGGACGCCGCGCCCTGCGCGACGCGCGCCGCCACCAGCGTCCAGGCGGTGGGCGCGAGCCCGCAGGCCAGCGAGGTCAGGCCGAAGGCCGCCATGCCGCCGAGGAAGAACTGACGCCGCCCGAAGAGGTCACCGAGGCGTCCGCCCAGGACGAGCAGGACGGCGTACGCGACTCCGTAGCCGGCGACGACGAGTTCGAGGACGGCCTCGCTCGCGTTCAGGTCACGGCCGATGGTCGGCAGGGCTACGTTGACGATGAAGAAGTCGATGAGAGGCAGTGCCGCACCGAGCAGCACGGTGAAGAGTCCGAGGCCGCCGAGCACGGGTGGTGCGACGGGGGAACGGACGGGGGTCGTGATAGTTCCGGTTTCGGTCACGTGGTCCAGCCTTCTCCCGGTCTCAGGCTGGTACCAGAGTCTTCTTATCCTGGTAGAAGCAGTACCTGGAAACAGGTTCCGGTGAGCGGCAGGCTGGAGGCATGACGACCATGGCGCAGGAGACGACGACCAGCAACCCTGCCCCGACGCCCACCACCGCCGCGCCGGAGACGAGGCCCGGCAGCGCCGCGCCGGATGCGACGCCCGGCACCGCTGCCCCGGAGACGACGACTGGCACCGTCGCCCCGATGGGCACCCCCGAGCCCCCGCAGCCGCACGGCACCGCAGCCCCCCGCGGCAGCGAGATCCGGCGGAACGAACTCGCCGCCTTCCTGCGCAACCGCCGCGAACGCATCACGCCCGAGCAGGTCGGACTGCCCCGCGGCCGCCGCCGGCGCACCCCGGGCCTGCGCCGCGAGGAGGTCGCGCAGCTCTCCGCCGTCGGCGTCACCTGGTACACCTGGCTCGAACAGGCCCGTGACATCCAGGTCTCCGAGCAGGTCCTCGACGCCCTGGCCCGCACCCTGCTGCTGGACTCCAGCGAGCGCGCCCACCTTTTCCAGCTGGCGGGCGCCGTCGACCCCTCGCCCGCCGCGCAGTGCCCGACCATCACCCCGGCCCTGCGCCTGATGCTGACCCAGCTGGAGCCGGTCCCGGCCTGCATCCAGAACAGCCGGTACGACATCCTCGCGTACAACCGCACGTACGCCCGTCTGATGATGAGCGACCTCGACGCCGTACCGCCCGAGGACCGCAACTGCATGATCCTCGTCTACACGAACGAGGAGTGGCGCAAATCGATCGTGCTCCTGGACGAGACCATGCGCATGATGGCCGCCAAACTGCGCGCGTCGATGGCCGGACACCTCGGTGAACCCGCCTGGAAGATGCTGGTCAAGCGGCTGAAGACGGAGTCGGCGGAATTCCGGGAGATCTGGGAGCGGTACGAGGTGGTGGGCGGCGCCCGCAGCAAGACCAAGCAGTTCCTCAACCCGTACGTCGGGCTGCTCACCCTCGACCACACCGACCTGTGGCTGGCGCCCGACATGGGCGCCCGCATGGTGACGTACGCCCCCACGGACGAGGAGAGCCGCGAGCGCCTGGAGCAGCTGTACGAGCGCGCGCTGTCGGCGGAGGCCGAGGCCGCGGTCGCCTAGATCGTCGCGTCGGCGGTGCCCGGCCGAGCGGCGGTCCGGCCAGGTCGCCTAGGCGGCGGGTGCGTCCTGGGCCCGTACGCGCACCTGGTCCCGTGCCTCCGGGGACTCCAGTTGTTGCGCCGTCCGCTCGGCCGTGCCGCGCGCCCAGCGTCCGCTGGTCAGCGCGCCCAGGATCAGAACCGCGAGACCGCACCCGGCGATGATCCACCAGCCGGGGCGGGCGGCCGACACGAACGTGTCCTTGTACGCCGACGCCCCCACCCCGGAGGCCAGCACCGCGCCGACCACGGCGACGCCGAGGGTGCCGCCGATCTGGCGGCTGGTCGAGGCGACGGCGGCGGCGACGCCCGCCTGGCTGCGGGGCATGCCGGAGACGGCGGTGTTGGTGATGGGGGCGTTCACGAAGCCGAAGCCCAGGCCGAAGAGGACGTAACCGAGGACCAGCGTGGCGTTCGAGGTCTCGGCCTCGAAGGCGGCGAAGAGGATGCCGCTCGCGGTCATGGCGACCCCGGCGACCAGGAGCGAGAAGCGCGGGCCGCGGCTGCCGACCAGTCGGCCCGACACGGGCGCGCACACGAAGCACATGGCCGCCATCGGCAGCATCCACAGGCCCGCGTGCAGTGCGTCCAGGCCGCGGACGTTCTGCAGATAGAGCGTCGACAGGAACAGGAAGCCGCTGAGCGCCGCGAACGCGCTGATGGCGATGACGGTGGCCCCGCTGAACGGCGCCGAGCGGAAGAAGCGCAGGTCGATGAGGGGTTCGGCGCGCCGGGGCTCGTACCGCAGAAGGCCGAGCAGCGCGGCGACGGCGATCGCGCCGAAGGCGAGGGTCTTGGGGATGCCGGAGCTGGGCGCCTCGATGATCGCGTACGTCAGCGAGCCGAGCAGGGCGATCACGAGGAACTGGCCGACCGGGTCGGGGCGGCGGGCCTTGGGCGCGCGGGACTCGGGGACGTAGCGCAGGGTGAGCAGCAGCGCGGCCAGGCCCACCGGGAGGTTGATCCAGAAGATCGACCGCCAGCCGACCGAGTCCACGAGCAGGCCGCCGACCAGCGGACCGGCGGCCATCGAGATGCCGACCACGGCGCCCCACGCACCGATCGCGCGGGCGCGCTCGCGCGGGTCCGTGAAGGTGTTGGTGATGATCGACATCGCCACCGGGTTCAGCATCGAACCGCCGACAGCCTGCACCATGCGGAAGGCGATGAGGGAGTCGAGGTTCGGGGCGAGGGAGCACAGCACCGAGCCGATCGTGAAGATGATCAGGCCCGCCATGAAGACCTTGCGCCGCCCGATGCGGTCGGCGGTCGAGCCCGCGAGCATCAGCAGCGAGGCCAGCACCAGGGTGTACGCGTCGATCGTCCACTGCAGGCCCGCCACGCTCGCGTGCAGTTCCTTCTGCATCGAGGGCAGGGCAACGTTCAGAACCGTGTTGTCGAGGCTCACGATCAGCAGGCTCATGCAGCAGATCGCGAGCACCAGCATCCGGTGACGGTGGCTGAGCTCTGGCATTCCAACAGGGTACGCCGTTTTCGATAGTGTGTCTAACTAATGACTGCTACATGATCTTCTCTCTCGCATCTCGGTGAGGCGCCCGCCCCAGAGCGGTCCGGGCGCGCGCCGTGCTACGCGAGATACGGCCGTACGAGCACACGCCGCCGTACGCGACAATGGGGGAATGTCCACGCCGACCCTCGCTCCCGCGTCCCCGCTGTCGATCGGCCCCCACACGGTGCAGCCGCCCGTCGTCCTCGCACCCATGGCGGGGATCACGAACGCGCCGTTTCGCACGCTGTGCCGCGAGTTCAGCGGCGGCAAGGGCCTGTTCGTCAGCGAGATGATCACCACGCGGGCGCTGGTCGAGCGCAACGAGAAGACCATGCAGCTGATCCACTTCGACGCGAGCGAGAAGCCGCGCTCGATCCAGCTGTACGGCGTGGACCCGGCGACCGTCGGCAAGGCCGTCCGCATGATCGCGGAGGAGGGCCTGGCCGACCACATCGACCTGAACTTCGGCTGCCCGGTGCCGAAGGTGACCCGCAAGGGCGGCGGCTCCGCCCTCCCGTACAAGCGGAACCTGCTGCGGGCGATCCTTCGCGAGGCCGTCAGCGGCGCCGGGGACCTGCCCGTCACGATGAAGATGCGCAAGGGCATCGACGACGATCACATCACGTTCCTCGACGCCGGCCGGATCGCGATCGAGGAGGGCGTGACGGCGATCGCGCTGCACGGGCGCACCGCCGCACAGCACTATGGCGGCACGGCGGACTGGGACGCCATCGCGCGCCTCAAGGAGCACGTGCCGGAGATCCCGGTGCTCGGCAACGGCGACATCTGGTCCGCGCAGGACGCGGTGCGGATGGTGCGGGAGACCGGGTGCGACGGGGTTGTCGTCGGGCGCGGCTGCCTCGGCCGGCCGTGGCTGTTCGGCGACCTGGTGGCCGCCTTCGAGGGCCGTACGGACGCCTATGCCCGCCCGACGCTGCGCGAGGTCGCGGCCGTCATGGTCCGGCACGCCACCCTGCTCGGCGAGTGGATCGGCGACGAGACGCGCGGTGTCATCGACTTCCGCAAGCACGTCGCCTGGTACCTGAAGGGCTTCGCGGTCGGCTCCGAAATGCGCAAGCGCCTCGCGATCACCTCGTCGCTCGCCGAACTCTCCGAGGGCCTCACCGAGTTGGACCTCGACCAGCCCTGGCCCCTCGGCGCGGACGGGCCCCGCGGCCGTACCTCCGGCAACAACAGGGTCGTCCTGCCGGACGGTTGGCTGAAGGACCCCTACGACTGCGCGGGGATCAGCGAGGACGCGGAACTGGACACGTCCGGGGGCTGATACCCGTCCCTACCGGGCCCGCGCTCCCTTGGCCGGGCCGCTGCCGCGAGGCCGGGCGCCCTCGACAGCCGGGAGCCGACTCCCCGACACTGGGCGGCGTGACGGACAGCACGGTGTGGGTCGCGGTCTTCACCGGCGCCACGGCGGTGCTGGCCAGTTGGGTGACCACCCAGGGCAACGCCCGGGCGGCCAAGGTCCAGGCGGAGGCATCGGCGCAGGTCCAGCACCGCGACCGGATCCGGGAGCTCCGGCGGGCCGCCTACCTGGACCTCATGGAACAGGCGCACGCTGCGGGCCAGTTGTACTGGCGAGTCGGCGACGCCTACGTCCAACTCTCCGACCCCGGTGCCCGTTTGGCACGCATTCAGGAAATCCGTGTCGAACTGCGCGCCGCCTTCGACCCTCTCATGCGCAGCGTCAGGGTCATCCTGCTGGAAGGCCCCGCCCGCGCCGCCGAGGCGGCCGAGGCCGTTCAGCTCGCGGCGGTGCATGCGAGCCGTGCGCTGTGGCGGGTCACGGAGGGCGACTCGGGCGCCCGTGATCGCTTCGACGAGGCCCATGGAGTGTTCCGCCAGAGGCTGGACGGCTTCATCGAGGCGGCCCGAGTCGCCATGGCCGCGCCCTGAGGGTTCCTCCACCTGAACACTCGTCCGACACCCGTGCAGGCGGCAGGGTTCACAACAGGGCCGCGCAGGCGTGCGGTGGAGCGGCCGGCTCGACTCCTCACCGGGCAAAGGACAACGTAGCCTCACCGATCAAAGGGCAAGGACGAGCTGAGGTAGTCAAGCGCCCCCCACCGCCGTCAGCAGCGCCAAGGGAGCCGCCGCCGACCTCGACTCCCGTACGCACGCGTGCGGATAGGGCACCGGCTCGCCGTGGGTGTCTCGGCCGTAGCCCGCGAGGACCTCGGGGAGGCGGTGGCCGGCGGCGGTGGCCGCGTCGACGAGGGCGTGGGCGACCGTGCGGGCCTCGTCGTGCAGGCCGTACCGCGCCAACCCCAGCGTGATCAGCGCGTTGTCGTGCGGCCAGACCGAGCCGCGGTGGTACGAGAGCGGGTGGTACGCCGGCTGGTCGGCGGCCAGCGTGCGCACGCCCCAGCCGGAGAAGAAGTCCGGTTCGAGGAGTCGGCGGCCGACCAACTCGCCGTACTCCTTGTCCAGAAGGCCGGACCACAGCAGGTGGCCCGCGTCCGACGCGAGAGCGTCGACGTGATGCCCGTCGCCGTCCAACGCCAGTGCAGGGAAAGCGTGTTCGGCCATCCAGAAGTCCCGCTGGAAGCGGTCGCGGAGGTCACCTGCGGCCTGTTCGAGCAGGGCCGCGTACACCTCGTCGTCCCAGACCGTGCGGGCCAGGTGCGCGGTGCGGCGCAGGGCGTCGTACGCGTACCCCTGCGCGCCCGCCGCCATCACCGGGCCGGTGGGACGGCTGCCGTCGGCCGAACAGATGGCGCCCGGGGAGTCCTTCCAGTTCTGGTTGGCGAGACCACCGCGGTCCGCGCGGTAGACGAGATAGCCGCGCGAGGTCAGCCCGCCGTGGTCCAGCATCCAGCCGATCGCCGCGCGGGCGTTGGCCTCCAGGCGCCGGGCCGGCGTCGGATCACCGGTCTGCTCGGTGTAGGCGCCGAGCAGCACCAGGAACAGTGGTGTCGCATCCACCGAACCGTAGTAGCGCCCGTACGGCACCTGCCCGAAGTGCGCCAGTTCACCGTGCCGCACCTCGTGCACGATCTTGCCGGGCTGGGCCACCGCCCCTGCCCCCGTCTCCGTCGCCTGGGTCGCGGCCAGCGCGGGCAGCGTGGCAGCGGCGAGCTGGGGGCGGTAGGGGAGCGCGAACAGGGAGGTCAGGAGGGCGTCGCGGCCCAACAGGGTGAGGAACCACGGCACTCCGGCCGCCGGGACACGCAGCTCCTCACCGTCCGGGCCCGTCGCAGGGACCTGTAGTACCGCCAGGTCGGACAGGCCCCGCGCGCAGGCCGCGGCCAGCTCCGGCCAGCCAGTCGGGAAGGGCACGCCCTCCGCGAACTCGCCCTCCAGAGCCAGGAGTTGCTCGTTGGCGGCGGCGGGGGAGAGCGGTACGCGCGGATCGTGCGCGGCACCGTGCGGCCGCGCCGCGACCCGCAGCGACAGCTCCGCCGAACCGTGCGGTTCGAGATCCAGGGTCCATACGAGGCGACGCGCGCCCGTGCCCGTCTCTTCGACGCCGTCCGGGGCGGGCTCGGAGGTGACGGTCGTAGAGGACCGCCATTCACCGCGCCGGTAGCTGAACTCCACGCCGTCGTCGAGGACTTGGCGCTGGCGGACCACGCCCGTCTTGGCGTACGTACGGTAGTCGGAGCGCAGCTCGAACTGGTCCGTGAAGTCGGCGTCCGCGGTGACCGCGATGCGGACCGTCGTGGGCGTCGGACGGTTACTGGTGACGCGCAGGGCCTCCACGAACGCGCTGTCGGCGACCGCCTGTTCACGGAAGAGCGTGTACGCGGGCGGCTCGGTGCGACCGCCGCGCGGCACCAGCACACAGCGTGCCGTGTCGCCGTCCGTGACCGGCGTGAGCGCCTCGGGCACCGCGCCGTCGACGGTCAGCTGCCAGCGGCTGAGGTGCCGGGCGTCCCGTACGAATAACCCGTCCGGGGAGCTGCCGCCCCGCACGCCGCTGATGTCCCCGCCGTCGCCCACGGCGGCGAACGTCCCACCGTGCACGAGCAGATGATGCCGGTCCGTCATCCCCGGTCCCCTCCCTTGGCGCCCGTCTCGAATGCGCTGTGTCGTGTTGTGCCGTTCCCCGTGGAGCTGTGTGCCTTGTCGAACGCGCCGTGCCCCGGGTGGGACACGACTTGGTCCGCCCCCGAAGGATCGTGCAGCAGGTCCAGCGTCAGCGCGGCCGTCCAGCTGAAGCCGAGTGCTCCGCAGGCCTCGCCGGTGTACGGGTCCACGTACTCCGCGAACCCGGACTCCCCGGCCGTGTCGAGCAGCGCGGCCCGCAGCCCGTCCGCCCGCGCGTGCTGCCCGTGCAGCCGCAGCCCCCGCTCCAGCAGCCAGTTGGTGTTGAACCAGGCCGGTCCCCGCCAGTACCGGTGCGGGTCGAACGCGTGCCCGGTCAGGTCGTAACTCGGCGCGAGCCGGGTGGCCCCGCCGAGCCCGAAGTGCCGGCCGCTCGCGGTGCGTACGAGAGTGGCGGCGATGTCGCGGGGCAGCGCGGGGAGGATGAGCGGGAGCAGCCCGGCGACACTGCGCTCGGGGATCAGGACACCACTGGGCGAGCGCCGCTCTGAACCGTGAGCAGTGCTCTGGAAGCGCTGCTCCGAATCGTGAGCACTGCTCTGTGAGCCCCGCTCCGGAACGTGAGCACTGCTCTGCGAGCGCCGCTCCGGAATGTGAGCACCGCTCCGTGTCACCCGCTCCGAATCGAGAGCACCGCTCTCGTCCCCGTCCCCGCCATACACATCCCGGCAGAAGAACATCCCCGCCGCCGGATCCCACAGCCGCTCCACCAGCGCCGCCGTCAGGCGCTCGGCGCGGGCGTGCCGGGCCGTCCCCGCCGCACCCAGCTCCTGCGCGATGCGCGCCAGCGCGTGTTCCGACGCGATCAGCAGGGCGTTGAACGCCGGGTCCTCGACCGCGAACTCGCCCGCCCGTCTCCCACCGCCACCCTCAACCGAGGCCCTGCGGGCCACCCCTTCGTCTACCCCGTCCGCGTACCCGCGGTCCCGGTAGTCGGTGGCGAGGCGAACGTACCGCCCGTAGTCGAGGTCGGTCGGACGGTCCTCGGGGGTCCCGTGGTCGAGGTCGGCGCGGCGGAAGGAGCGGGCCGGGGCCGGGGTGATCCGGCTCAGCGGGGCGTCCCAGCACGGGCTGTTGTCCATGCCCTGTTCCCAGGGGTGGACCACGGAGGCGAGCCCCCCGCCGCCCAGGTCCCGGCGGTGCAGGAGGTAGCGGTGCCAGGCCGCCAGGCGGGGATACATCCGGGGGAGGAAGTTGCGGGCCCGGGACAGCCCCGGGTCGGCCCGGTGCACCAGCCACACGGCGAGCGCGTGCACCGGTGGCTGCACGATGCCCGACGTCTGTACGGTGCGCGGGGCGCCCGCAGCGCGCCCCGCGGTCGAGGAGCGCCAGAAGTCGGGGCTCGGGAAGTACGCGTCCAGCGGCACGGAGGGGTTGAAGACGATGTGCGGGATCCGCCCGTCGGCCCACTGCGCGCCGAGCAGGGTCTCCAGCTCCGTCTGTGCCCGCAGCGGGGACAGATGGCGCAGTCCGATCGCGATGAACGCGGAGTCCCACGACCACTGGTGCGGATACAGACCGCGCGAGGGCACCGTGGACGTTCCCGTCCAGTTGCCGTTCAGGACCCGGGCGGCCCTGAGGTGCAGTGAACCCGTCGGGTCGGCGGAATCGTATACAAGTGATCCTGAATGGCTGATCTCGCCCGGACCGGGCGAAGAGGGCGGGCCGGCGGTGTGCACGGGAGTGCCGGAGGTGCGCACGGGGGTGGTGATACCCGTGCGCAGGGCGGTGAGCTGGGTTGTGCTGTCCACTCAGGTCTCCCCGAAGACGTCCGGCCGGCCAGTTCGGCAGTAGGTACCGTAGGGTTACGTCTATTTAACACGCAAAACTCAATATGTAATGCAGAGTTGAGGAACGCAAGGGGGTGCGCATGACAGGAAGGGCAGGGAGAACCGTGAAGGCCGGGAACCAGGCAAGCGCCGGAGATCTGCTCGAACTGGTGCGCAGTGGCCGCGCCACGACGCGCGGCGCACTGCAGCAGGCCACCGGCCTGTCGCGGGCCACGGTCGGCCAGCGGCTCGACCGGCTCTTCCGTGCGGGCTGGCTGCGCGAGGGTGCGGGGGGTCCGGTGGACTCGCCGCTGGGCGGCCGTCCCTCCATCACCCTCGAGTTCGACGACGCCCACGCCGTCGTCCTCGCCGCCGACCTCGACACCCGGCACGGCCGGGCGGCCGTCCTCACCCTGACCGGCGAGATCCTGGCCGAGCACACGGGTGTCGTGGTGATCGACGAGGGCCCGGAGGCGGTCCTCGGCGAACTCGCGCGCTGGTTCGCCGAACTGCTGGAGAAGGCCGGGCATCCGGCGGACGCGGTGTGCGGCATCGGGCTCGCGGTGCCGGGCCCCGTCGACAGCGACACCGGCCGCGTCGTACAGCCGCCGATCATGCCGGGCTGGGACGGCTACGACATAAGAGGACGCCTGGGCCGCGCCTTCGCCGAGCGCTCGGGCGCCAGGGCGGACATCCCCGTACTCGTCGACAACGACGCCAACCTCATGGCGTACGGCGAACAGCGCACCGGATACCCGGACTGTTCGGCGTTCGCCCTGGTCAAGGTCTCCACCGGCATCGGCGCGGGCATGGTCGTGGGCGGCGCCATCTACCGCGGTGTCGACGGAGGCGCCGGCGACATCGGGCACATCCGGGTGGGCGCCGACGCGCTGTGCCGGTGCGGCTCGTACGGCTGTCTGGCCGCCGTCGCGAGTGGTGGCGCGGTGGCCCGACGGCTCGCCGAGTCCGGGGTTCCGGCCGCCTCCGGCTCAGATGTGCGCGACCTGCTGGCGGCCGGGCACCCCGAGGCGATGGCGCTCGCGCGGGAGGCGGGGCGGCAGGTCGGTGACGTACTGGCCACCGTGGTGACGCTGCTCAACCCCGGTGTGCTGATGATCGCCGGGGATTTGGCCGGAACTCCCTTCCTCACCGGTGTGCGCGAGCTGCTGTACCAGCGGGCGCTGCCCCGCTCCACCGCTCATCTGGACGTGGTGACCTCGCAACTGGGCGAGCGGGCGGGGCTGGTCGGGGCCGGGGCGCTGGTCGTGGAGTACCTGTACGCGCCGGAGCGGGCCGAGCAGCGACTGGCCGCGCTCGGCGTGTGACACCAGGGCACACCAGGGCACACCAGGGCACACCAGGGCACGCCCGCCGGAGTGCCGGACATGCGCAGGAGCACCACGCATACGCAGGAGCATCCGGGCACATCAGGGCACATCCAGGCGTGTGACATCCATGTGTCGTGTCCGCATCGTGGTCCGAATAGTAAAATTTGGCCGCCTCATGCGGCGTGATTCTCGCCACCCTTGATAAGGGTTCCGCTCAGATGAGCGGATCTTGGGCGACTGCACTTCCCTAAGGGGTGGCACTCAGTGCCACCCCTTGATCGTTCATCGATTAAACTCAGACGTGCTGGACGTCGCTCACCTGAGCGTCTGCGGGTATCTTCGGGCATTGATTCGTTCAAGAAGTGAAAACATCAGCCCGTGAGGACTTGCCAAGCCTTGACTTTCGATCTGCTGGCGGACGAGTGGTTACAGGCGTATGACGCGCAAGTGGACGTACCCAGGCGCCTTCGATCTGGGTATGTTCCCCGTCGTCAGGGCAGCCACCGCGACGTCGAGGAGTCGAGACTCGTGTCGGAAAACAAAGATCCCCACGTAGCTGAGAGCGGCGTCGAGGGCGTGAAGTTCGTTTATGACTTCACCGAGGGCAACAAGGACCTCAAGGACCTCCTGGGCGGCAAGGGCGCGAACCTTGCCGAGATGACCAACCTGGGCCTTCCGGTCCCTCCCGGCTTCACCATCACCACCGAGGCGTGCAAGACGTACCTCGACAGTGGCGAGGAGCCGGCGGCACTGCGTGACGAGGTGAGTGCGCACCTCGAGGCCCTCGAAGCGAAGATGGGCAAGAAGCTCGGCCAGGCCGATAACCCTCTGCTCGTATCCGTCCGTTCCGGGGCGAAGTTCTCCATGCCGGGCATGATGGACACCGTCCTGAACATCGGCCTCTCCGACAAGTCGGTCCAGGGCCTGGTCAAGCAGGCCGGCGACGAGCGCTTCGCGTGGGACTCGTACCGCCGTCTCATCCAGATGTTCGGCAAGACGGTCCTCGGTGTCGACGGGGAGCTCTTCGAGGACGCCCTGGAGGCGGCCAAGAACGCCAAGAAGGTCACGGTCGACACGGACCTCGAAGCGGCCGATCTGAAGAAGCTGGTCACCAAGTTCAAGAAGATCGTCAAGACCGAGGCCGGTCGCGACTTCCCGCAGGACCCGCGCGAGCAGATGGACCTCGCCATCAAGGCGGTCTTCGACTCGTGGAACGGTGACCGCGCGAAGCTGTACCGACGCCAGGAGCGCATCCCGCACGACCTCGGCACGGCGGTCAACATCTGCTCGATGGTCTTCGGCAACCTGGGCCCCGACTCGGGCACGGGCGTCGCCTTCACCCGGGACCCGGCCTCCGGCCACCAGGGCGTGTACGGCGACTACCTGCAGAATGCCCAGGGCGAGGACGTGGTGGCGGGCATCCGCAACACGGTCCCGCTCGCGGAGCTGGAGCAGATCGACAAGAAGTCGTACGACCAGCTGATGCAGATCATGGAGACCCTGGAGAACCACTACAAGGATCTCTGCGACATCGAGTTCACCATCGAGCGCGGCCAGCTGTGGATGCTGCAGACCCGCGTCGGCAAGCGCACGGCGGGTGCGGCCTTCCGCATCGCCACGCAGCTGGTGGACCAGGGCCTGATCGACGAGGCGGAGGCGCTCCAGCGCGTGACGGGCGCCCAGCTCGCGCAGCTGATGTTCCCGCGCTTCGACGACGAGGCCAAGGTCGAGCAGGTCGGCCGCGGCATCGCTGCCTCGCCGGGCGCGGCGGTCGGCAAGGCGGTCTTCGACTCGTACACCGCGGTGAAGTGGTCGCGCTCCGGCGAGAAGGTCATCCTCGTCCGCCGTGAGACCAACCCGGACGACCTCGACGGCATGATCGCGGCGGAGGGCATCCTGACCTCCCGCGGCGGCAAGACCTCCCACGCGGCCGTGGTGGCGCGCGGCATGGGCAAGACCTGTGTCTGCGGCGCCGAGGAGCTGGAGGTCGACACCAAGCGGCGCCGGATGACGGTGCCCGGCGGGCACGTCGTGGAGGAGGGCGACCTCATCTCCATCGACGGCTCCACCGGCAAGGTGTACCTGGGCGAGGTCCCGGTCGTCCCGTCGCCGGTCGTCGAGTACTTCGAGGGCCGGATGCACGCGGGCGCCGACGACGCCGATGAGCTGGTCGCCGCGGTGCACCGGATCATGGCGTACGCGGACCGGGTGCGCCGCCTCCGGGTTCGCGCCAACGCCGACAACGCGGAAGACGCCCTGCGGGCCCGCCGCTTCGGCGCCCAGGGCATCGGCCTGTGCCGTACCGAGCACATGTTCCTCGGTGACCGGCGCGAGCTGGTCGAGCGCCTGATCCTGGCGGACACGGACGCCGAGCGCGAGGACTCGCTGAAGGAGCTGCTCCCGCTCCAGAAGCAGGACTTCGTCGAGCTCTTCGAGGCGATGGACGGTCTTCCGGTGACGGTCCGTCTCCTGGACCCGCCGCTGCACGAGTTCCTCCCGGACATCACGGAGCTGTCGGTCCGTGTGGCCCTCGCGGAGTCCCGCAAGGACTCCAACGAGAACGACCTGCGCCTGCTCCAGGCGGTGCACCGGCTGCACGAGCAGAACCCGATGCTGGGCCTGCGGGGCGTGCGCCTGGGCCTGGTCATCCCCGGTCTCTTCACCATGCAGGTACGGGCGATCGCGGAGGCCGCGGCCGAGCGCAAGAACGCGAAGGGCGACCCGCGGGCGGAGATCATGATTCCGCTCGTCGGCACCGTCCAGGAGCTGGAGATCGTCCGCGACGAGGCCGACCAGGTCATCGCGGAGGTCCAGGCGGCGACGGGTACGGAGCTGAAGCTGGCGATCGGCACGATGATCGAGCTGCCGCGCGCCGCCCTGACGGCAGGCCAGATCGCGGAGGCGGCGGAGTTCTTCAGCTTCGGCACGAACGACCTCACCCAGACGGTGTGGGGCTTCAGCCGGGACGACGTGGAGGCCTCCTTCTTCACGGCGTACCTGGAGAAGGGCATCTTCGGTGTCTCCCCCTTCGAGACGATCGACAAGGACGGCGTCGGTTCGCTGGTGAAGTCCGCGGTGAAGGCCGGCCGCGAGACGCGCCCCGACCTGAAGCTCGGCGTCTGCGGCGAGCACGGGGGTGACCCCGAGTCGGTCCACTTCTTCCACGAGGTGGGTCTCGACTACGTCTCCTGCTCGCCGTTCCGGATCCCGGTGGCCCGCCTGGAGGCGGGGCGCGCGGCGTCGACGTCGAAGGGCAGCGACCACCGCTGACCCACCCGACCCCCGGGACCGCAGCCGGTCATCCTGACCCTCACCGGCCGGCCGCGGTCCCGGTCCACCACGAGAGGGCGGTACCCCTGTGCGGGGGGTGCCGCCCTCTTGGGGTTCAACGGGACTTCGGGGGGGCGATGCGGCGTACCGTGGGGCCGGAGATCACCGGAGAGGGAATGCGTCATGGCGGTCTGGAATCTGAGCGACATCCCGGATCAGAGTGGGCGCACCGCCGTCGTCACGGGAGCCAACAGTGGCCTCGGGTACGTGACAGCACGTGAGCTCGCCCGGCGTGGTGCCCGGGTCGTGCTCGCCTGTCGGAGTGAGGTGCGGGGGGCCGAGGCGGGGGACCGGCTCGCCACCGAAGTGCCCGGCGCCGATGTCGAGTTCGTACGGTTGGATCTCGGGGATCTGCAGTCCGTACGGGAGTTCGCGGGCACGTATGAGCGGGCGTACGACCGCCTTGATCTGCTCGTCAACAACGCCGGTGTCATGGCGCTGCCGCTCGGGCGCACCACCGACGGGTTCGAGACGCAGTTCGGGGTCAATCATCTGGGGCACTTCGCGCTCACCGGGCTGTTGATGCCCGAACTGCTCGCCACGCCGGGCGCGCGCGTCGTGACCGTGTCGAGCGTGGTCCACGCGCTTGCCAACATCGACATCGATGATCTGAACAGCGAGCGTCGGCCGTATCGGAAGTGGATCGCCTACGGACGGTCCAAGACCGCCAATCTCCTCTTCACCCATGAGCTCGCACGGCGGCTGGCCGCCGTCGGGTCCGATGTCGTCCCGGCCGCCGCGCACCCGGGATACGCCTCCACCAACCTCCAGACCGCCGGGCCGAAGCTGGAGGGACGCAAGGGCGCCGAGCGGTTCATGGAGATCGGCAACCGGGTCTTCGCGCAGAGCGCCGAGGCGGGGGCGCTGCCCTCGCTGTACGCGGCCACCGCACCGGACGTGCGGCCCGACGCGTTCATCGGACCGTCGTTCGCGATGTGGCGCGGCTCGCCCGGGAAGTCCTGGCGTGCCGGGTGGACGCTCAACGACATGGCGGCGGAACGGCTTTGGGCCGCATCGGAGCGGCTGACCGGAGTCACGTACGACGCGTTCAAGGTGTGACGGCCCGGGGAGCGGGCTTCGCGGCCGCGCCGCCCTCCCGGCTGCTCCCGCCGCCAGCCCTGCGGCCCTCCCGGCCAGCCCTGCCGCCCTCCCCGGCTGCTCCTGCGGCCCTCCCCGGCTGCTCCTGCGGCCCTCCCCGGCTGCTCCCGCCGCCCTCCCGGCCGGCCTCGCCGCCCTCCCGGCCGGCCCCGCCGCCCTCCCGGCCGGTCCCGTCGTCAGCCCTGCCGTACGGGGACGACCACCAACATCTCCACGGCCAGGCTCGACTCCCTCAGGACCGCCTTTGACACCTGGCGCGATCTCACGCTGAGCGCCGACCACCCCGACGCGAGCTGAGTCAGAGGGAGCCGCCGCTGTCGACCACCAGATCCGTGCCGACCACCGATGCCGCGTCGTCGGACGCCAGGTAGAGGACGGCCGCGGCCACCTCCTCCGTCGCCGACACCCGGCCGAGCGGCAGCTCGTGCTTCACGCGGTCCCCGCGCTCGCTCTCCGTCTCGCCGGGCCGCAGCGACATGGCGGTGGCGGAGGCGCCGGGACTGACCACGTTGATCCGGACGCCGTCGGCGATGTGGTCCAGGGCGGCGGCGCGGCTCAGCGAGGCGACGGCGGCCTTGGAGGCGGCGTAGGCGGCGACGCCCGGGCGGCGGGTGTGCAGGCCGATGTTGGAGGCGATGGTGACGATCGCGCCGCCGGACGGCTGGGTGCGCATCTGCTTGATCTCGGCCTGGAGGGCGAGGAACACGCCCGTGAGGTTGATGTCGAGCTGCGCGTGCCAGTCCGCTTCCGCGAGGTCGGCGAGGGGCTGCCCGCCGCGGAAGACGCCCGCGTTGTTCACCGCCACGTCCAGGGAGCCGAAGCGGTCCACGGTCGCCGCGATCAAGGTCCGCCAGTCGGCGGCGCGAGACACGTCCGCCGTCACGGCCAGGGCCTTGCCGCCCCGTTCCTCGATCAACGCGACGGTCTCGTCGAGCGGGGCGGCGGTGCGCCCGGCGGCGACGACGTGGGCGCCCTCGGCGGCGAGTGCGAGGGCGGTGGCACGGCCGATGCCGGAGCCGGCGCCGGTGACGAGGGCCGTCCGGCCGGGGAAACGCGTAGCCATGAGGTCTCTTTTCTTGACCGATCGGTTCAGTATGGGAGCATGCTGAAAAGCCCCGGGGTGAGGGTGGTGGATCAGTCGAGCAGCGTCAGTGCCTGCTCCGCCGCGTCCTGGACGCGGGTCGGGTCCGTGGAAGCCTTGCCCACGATTCGCAGTCCCTGCATCAGGACCAGCAGCATGCGGGCCAGTGCCCGTGGATCGCGGTCCTCCGGCAGCTCCCCCCGCGCCTGTGCGCGGACGAGTGCCGAGTGCAGCAGGGTCTCGATGTGGTCCCAGCTGTGTTCGACCCGGCGGGCCGCGGCCGCGTCGTGCGGGGCGAGCTCGGCGGCCGTGTTGGTGACGAAGCAGCCGCTCAGGCGCTGCTCGTCGGTCGCCGCCTCGGTCGCGAAACGGCGGATCACCGTGCGTACGGCGGGCAACGCCGGCCCCGGCTGGGAGAGTTCGCGCAGCAGCCTGGGGTCGCGCGCCTGCTGGTAGCGGTCCAGCGCCTTGAGATACAGCTCGTGCTTGTTGCCGAACGTCGCGTAGATGCTGGCGCGTCCGACGCCGAGGTGTTCGACGAGGTCCGCCATGGACGTCGCCTCGTAGCCGCGCCGCCAGAACAGCTCCAGGGCTGCCTGCAGCGCGGCGTCGGGATCGAACTCTTTGGTCCTGGCCACAAGCGTGACCCTAGGGTTTTCAGGAACGATCGGTCAAGTAAATCCGGGGTGGCCGATGGGCGTGGGCTGGTCCGGCCACCCCGGCGGTCAGGAGGTGCGTACCTCGTACGTGGTCACCCGTACCGTCTCGTCGTCCAGGCACTGCCCCGACTCCAGGTCGAAGCGCTGCTTGAGGAGAGGCGAGGCGACGAACGGGCGGCCCTGGTGCGTGCCCGTCAGGCCGCGGGAGAGCACCGCCGCGCCGCTGAACGGGTCGCGGTTGTCGATGGCGTACGTCCGGCCCGCGCGGTCGAGGAACAGCGCGACCTGGCGGCCGTCGGGGAGGAGTGCGGCGACTCCGCGGCCCGGCATCAGCAGCGACACGTCGCAGACCGTGAACCAGTCGTCCTCCAGGCGGAGTTGGAGCCTAAGGGCCGTCGTCTCGGGTGCCAGGGTCATCGCTGGGCGCTTCCTTCCAGGGGACGAGTGCCGATGGTCAGCAGCGGCAGGTCGGGCTTGATCTGGTCGCGCTCGGGGACGAAGCCGACGACCGGGTCGGGGGTGTCCGGCGCGTTCACGAAGGATACGAACCGGGCCAGCTTCTCGGGGTTGTTGATGGTCTCGGCCCACTCGTCGCGGTAGTTCGCCACGTGCGCCTGCATCAGCGACTCCAGCTCCTCGCAGATGCCCAGCGAGTCGTGGACCACCACATCGCGTACGTGGTCCAGGCCGCCCTCGATCCGCTCCAGCCAGGTCGATGTGCGCTCCAGGCGGTCGGCCGTACGGATGTAGAACATCAGGAACCGGTCGATGAGGCGGACCAGTTCGGCGTCGGACAGATCCTGGGCCAGCAGGTCCGCGTGGCGCGGGGTCGCGCCGCCGTTGCCGCCGACGTACAGGTTCCAGCCGCTCGAGGTGGCGATCACGCCGAAGTCCTTGGACTGGGCCTCGGCGCATTCCCGGGCGCACCCGGAGACCGCCGACTTCAGCTTGTGCGGGGACCTGAGCCCCCGGTAGCGCAGCTCCAGGTCGATGGCCATGCGGACCGAGTCCTGGACGCCGTAGCGGCACCAGGTCTGGCCCACGCACGACTTGACCGTGCGGAGCGACTTCCCGTACGCGTGGCCCGACTCGAAGCCGGCGTCCACCAACCTCGCCCAGATCAAGGGGAGTTGTTCCACCCGCGCCCCGAACATGTCGATGCGCTGACCACCCGTGATCTTCGTGTAGAGGCCGAAGTCCCTGGCCACCTCGCCGATCACGATGAGCTTCTCGGGGGTGATCTCGCCGCCGGGGATGCGCGGCACGATCGAGTACGAGCCGTTCTTCTGCAGATTGGCGAGGAAGTGGTCGTTGGTGTCCTGGAGCGCGGCCTGTTCGCCGCCCAGGACATAGCCGTCCGCGCCGATCGTCGGGGCGAGCGAGGCGATGATCGAGGCGACGGCGGGCTTGCAGGTCTCGCAGCCGTCGCCGCCGCGCGCGTTCTCCCGCCCGTAGCGGTCAAGGAGCTGCTGGTACGAAGTGATCCTCAGGGCCAGGACGACCTCGTACAGCTCTTCGCGGGTCTGCGCGAAGCAGCCGCACAGGCCCTTGTCGACCTCGACGCCGCTCGCCTCCAGCTCCGCGGTGACCAGCTGGCCGAGGACCTTGACGCAACTGCCGCAGCCCGTACCGGCCTTGGTGCACTTCTTGACTTCCGGAACCGTCGCGCACGAGTGCTCGGTGACCGCGCCGCGGATCGTGCCCTTGGTGACGTTGTGGCAGGAGCAGATGACCGCGGAGTCCGGGAGCGCGGAGGGGCCGAGGGCGACCGGGGCGCCCGCGCCCGCCGGCAGGACGAGCTGCTCGGGGGCGATCGGCGGGACGGAACCCGTCAGGGCGCGCAGGGTGCCGTACGTCTCGGCGTCGCCGACCAGGATGCCGCCCAGCAGCCGGCCGTCGCGGCCGATGACGAGCTTCTTGTACGTGCCCGAGCGCGAGTCGGCGTAGACGACGTCGAGGCAGTCCGCGGTGGCGCCGTGCGCGTCGCCGAAGGACGCGACGTCGACGCCGAGAAGCTTGAGCTTGGTGGAGAGGTCGGCGCCGGTGAAGCTCGCCTCGTCGGCCGCGATCGTGGCGGCGGCCGTCTCGGCCATCTCGTAGCCCGGCGCGACCAGGCCGTACACACGGCCGTCCGACGCCAGCGCGCACTCGCCGATCGCGAACACGTGCGGGTCCGAGGTGCGGCACTGCTCGTCGACCCTGATGCCGCCGCGCTCGCCGATGTCGAGTCCGGTGTCGCGGGCGAGCTGGTCCCGGGGGCGTACACCCGCCGAGAACACCACCAGATCCGTGGGGAGTTCGGAGCCGTCGGACAGCTTCATGCCCGTCACGGCGCCGTCGTCGCCGGCGACGATCTCCTGCGTGCCCGTGCCCGTGTGGACCGTCAGGCCCATGTTCTCGATGGTGCGCAGCAGCGCGGCGCCACCGCCCTCGTCGACCTGCACCGGCATCAGGCGCGGCGCGAACTCCACGATGTGCGTGGTCAGTCCGAGCCCCTTCAGCGCGCCGGCCGCCTCGAGTCCGAGCAGCCCGCCGCCGACCACCGCACCCGTCGTCGCCCGCGCCTTCGCGTACTCCTCGATCGCGAGGAGGTCCTCGATCGTGCGGTAGACGAAACAGCCCTCGGTGTCCTTGCCGGGGACCGGCGGGACGAAGGGGTAGGAGCCGGTGGCGAGGACGAGGGTGTCGTACGAGACCACCAGGCCCGAGCGGGCCGTTACGGTCCGTGCCTCGCGGTCGATCGACTCGGCCGGGTCGCCGAGGTGCAGCTCGATGCCGTGTTCCTTGATGAACTCCTCGTCGGTGAGCGAGAGTTCGTCCGGCGTGCGGCCCGAGAAGTACGAGGTGAGCTGGACCCGGTCGTACGCCGGGCGGGGCTCCTCGCACAGCACGACCACGCGGTGCGTGGCGGTCAGGCCGCGCTCGGCGAGCGCTTCGAGGAAGCGCTGGCCGACCATGCCGTGTCCGACGAGCACGATCGTGTGTGCGGTCCCGTCGGTGGCGTTCGCCGCCTTCGTCGCGTCCGTGGACATTCAGGAGCCTCCATCGTTGGTGAGCAGGTGGAGCAGGGGCGCGCCGTCCGAGGGGAGCGGCTCTGCTCCCTCCCAGGCGCGGGCCAGCGCGCCGACGGTGCCGAGTTCACCGACCAGTACGCCGCCGACCACGCGATCGTCGCGGACGACGACCTTGCGGTAGGTGCCGCGGGTGGCGTCGGTGAGCTGGACGACGTCGTCGCCCGGGCGGGGTTCGGGCTCGCCGAACGCGGCGAGGTCGAAGGGGGTGTCGCCGCCCGTGAGGGTGAGGCGCGTCAGGGAACGGGTGCCGGTGTAGCGGGCGCTCGCGTCCCCGGCGATCAACTCGGCGAGGATGTCGGCCTGTTCGAGCGCCGGTGTGGCCAGTCCGTAGAGCGTGCCCTTGTGCTGGGCGCAGTCGCCGATCGCCCGGATGTGCGGGTCGGACGTCCGCAGTTCGTCGTCGACGAGGATGCCCTTGTGGACGGCGAGTCCCGCGTCCTGGGCGAGGCCCACCCGTGGGTGGACGCCGCAGGCCATGACGACGAGGTCGGCGTCGAGGGCGTATCCGTCGGCCATCTCGACCGAGCGGACCGCGCCGCCGACACAGCGCACGTCGCGCACCCGGCACTCGGTGTGCACCTCGACGCCCAGTTCCGTGAGGTGCCGGTGGACCAGGCGGGACGCGGACGGGTCGAGCTGGCGCTCCATGAGCCGCTCGGCCTGCTGGGCCAGCACCACCTGGGCGCCGCGCACGGCGAGCGCGCGGGCGGCGGAGACGCCGAGGAGGCCGCCGCCGATCACGACGGCGCGGGCGCCGGGCCGTACCGCCTTCGACAGCCCCAGGCAGTCGTCCATGGTGCGAAACGCGTGGACGCCTTCCGGGAGTTCGTGCCCGCCGTGGCCGAAGAGGCCGCGCAGCGGCGGGAGCACGGGGTTCGAGCCGGTCGCGAGGACCAGCGTGTCGTATGCGATCGCCGAGCCGTCCGCGCAGTGCAGCGTGCGCGCGGCCCGGTCGATGCCGGTGACCCGGCCGCGGGTCAGTCCGCCCGGTACCGGGAGGGCGATCACCTCCGGTGCGTACCGGCCGGCCAGGACCTCGGCGAGCAGGACGCGGTTGTAGGGGCGGTGCTCCTCCTCGCCGACGAGCTCGACGGACAGGGCGGGGGCGCCCGCCGTACCGCCGGACGCGCCGAGCTCTTCGAGCCGCCGGGCGAGCCGGGCACCCGCGAGCCCGGCGCCGATCACCACCACACGCGTATTCGAGGTCATGACCACACCGTGCGGTGCCGGTGTTACCCGGCCGCATCACGACTGTTTCCCGGGAGGAACGCTGCCCTCAGCGGGGGCGGGGTCGGGATGTGAGGGTTCGGCGCACCCGCCGGGGACGGGTGTGAGGTGGGGTTGACCGAACCTGCGGTTTCCGTGCAGGCACGATCGATCTCGGCGGGCCGGCGCGGAAGCCTTGAGGCATCGGGTTCCACCAGCTCACGCCCAGGGGGACACATCATGGCCATCGCCCGGAAACCCCAGCCGCCGCCCGTCCGCGACGACTCCGCCGTACGCGTCTGGCGGGTCGTCCGGGAACCGTTCACGGCGGACACCTGGCGCCGGGTCGCGTACGCGCTGCTGGCCTTCCCGGTGGGGGTGATCTGCGTCCCACCGGCGCTGGTGGGTGCTGCGACGGCGCACCCGCAGCGAGCCCTCGTACGCCGCTTCCTGGGCGTCCCGGGCGTCCCCGGCAGCGAGCCGCCCGGGTCCTCGCGCGGTCTGGCCCACGCGGTCCTCGCGGCACCCCTCAACCTCCTCGTGCTGGCGGTCACGGTCTACGGCTGGTCCCTGGTGCCGATGAACCTGGGCTGGCCCCTGCGCGCCGCCGGATCCGACTACGCGGACGCCTGGGGCGGGCCCACCTTCGCCGGGGCCTGGACCTTCCACGCGATCGTCGGCGGGCTCGGCTTCCTGCTCCTCATGCCGTGGCTCGGCCGGGTCATGGCGTCCGTACAGCTCCGCCTCGCGGCGGCGCTCCTCTCCTAGGTTGATCCCATGAACCGCCTCCGCGCCACGCTGCGCTTCCCCTTCGGGCGGCAGGCCCTCGCGGCCCTCCTCTACGGGCTGATCGCCTTCCCGCTCGCCCTGCTCGGGTTCGTCCTCACCCTCGTGGGGCTGCTGGTCGGCAGCGTGCTGTCCGTGACCACGCTGGGACTGTGGCTGATCGCCGTCACCGTACGGGGGGCGCTCGCCCTGGGCAGGCTCCAGCGCGCGCTGGCCCGGCGCCTGCTGGGGCTGGAGATCGAGGACCCGGCGCGCCGTGAGGGTGCCGGGATCCTGGGCTGGCGACGCGCTCTGCTCGGCGACCGGAGCGGCTGGCGCGCCGTCGCCTGCGCGCTGGCGACACCCTTCACCGCCGTCTTCGCGTACGCCGCCATCGTCATCGGCTACGTGTACGGCGTCCTGCTCACCCTCCACCCCCTCCTCAAGCACTGGAACTACAACACCGAGCGGGCGAGCGACGGCACGGAGCGCCGTGTGTCGCTGGAGTTCTTCGGGTTCCAAGTCGACTCCTGGCCACGGTGGCTGATCCCCGTGGCTCTCGGACTGCTGCTCCTCGGCACCGCCTCCTGGCTGCTGCGGTACGCGCTCGGCCCGCATCGCGCGCTGCTCACGGTGCTGCTCGGCCCCGATGCCGCCGAGCGCCGCATCCGCGCCCTGGAGGAGACTCGCGCCCAGGCCGTGGACGACGCGGCGGCGACCCTGCGGCGCATCGAACGCGACCTGCACGACGGCACACAGGCCCGGCTGGTCGGCCTCGCGATGCACCTCACGATGATCCGCGAGCTGATCGGCGCGGGGGCTTCCCCGGAACAGCTGCTCGCCGTCGTCGGCACTGCGCAGGGCAACGCCACACAGGCCATCGCCGACCTGCGCCATCTCGTCAAGGGCATCCACCCGCCCGTACTGGACCAGGGCCTGGACACCGCCCTGGCCACGCTCGCCGCCGACAGCGCCCTGCCTGTCGAGGTCAGCACCGACATCGCGGCCCGCCCGAGCCCGGCGGTCGAGTCGATCGCGTACTTCTGCGCCGCCGAACTCCTCGCCAACGCGACCAAGCACAGCGGGGCGAGCGGTGCCACCGTGACGGTGAGCGCGCGGGACGGGCTGCTGCGGCTGGGCGTGCGCGACGACGGACGCGGAGGAGCGGTGGTCGGCGCGGGCTCGGGCCTTACCGGGCTGGTCACCCGGGCCCGGACCGTCGACGGCACGCTCACCTGCGACAGCCCGCCAGGAGGGCCTACGGTGGTCACGGTCGAGCTGCCGTACTGATCACGAGGGTCACGAGAGTCACATGGGTCGCATGCGCGTCGTCATCGCCGAGGACTCCGCCCTGCTGCGGGACGGGCTGGTGCAGCTCCTCCAGCTGCGTGGCGTGGAGGTCGCGGCCGCCGTGGGGGACGCCGACGCGCTGCTGGCCGCCGTGGCCGAGCACCGCCCGGACGTCGCCGTCGTAGACATCCGGCTGCCGCCGACCCAGACAGACGAGGGGGTCAGGGCGGCCGTACGACTGCGCAAGGACCACCCCGGCACCGGGGTGCTGATCTTCTCGCAGTACGTGGAGACGACATACGCGACCGAACTCCTCGGCGAACCGGCCGGATTCGGCTACCTCCTCAAGGAACGCGTCGTCGACATCGGCGAGTTCGTGGACGCCATGGAACGCGTCGCCGGAGGCGGCACGGCCCTCGACCCCGAGGTCGTCGCCCAGCTCTTCGGCGCGAGCCGCCGCGCCACCGCGCTCGACACGCTCACGCCCCGCGAGCGCGAGGTCCTCGCCCTGATGGCCGAGGGGCGCACGAACCACGCGATCGCCGCGGCCTTCACCGTCTCCGAACGGGCCGTCGAGAAGCACATCGCCAACATCTTCACCAAGCTCGACCTGCCCCCGTCCGACACCGGACACCGGCGGGTACTGGCGGTCCTGCGCTACCTGGACACGGTGAACTGAGACCGCACAGGCGGAACGGGGCTCAACCTCAGAAGACCCTCAAGCTTCACCAAGATTCATGGACGGCACATCTATCCCCTCCATAGGGTCGCGATCATGCCCGACATATCGCTGACCATGGTCGCCGTCCTCTGCCTCGCCTCCCTGGCAGCCGGCTGGATCGACGCGGTCGTGGGCGGCGGCGGGCTGCTTCTGCTCCCCGCGCTGTTGCTCGGGCTGCCGAGCGGCACCCCGGCGGCGTACGCGCTCGGTACGAACAAGGCGGTGGCGATCGTCGGCACGACGGGCGCGGCGGTGACGTACGCGCGCAAGGCGCCCGTCGATGTGCGCCTGGCCGTGCGGATCGGACTCGCGGCGCTCGCCGGTTCGACGGCGGGGGCGTTCGTCGCGGCCGGGCTGAGCACCGACGTCCTGAAGCCGGTCGTCATGGTCGTCCTCGTCGGCGTCGGCGCCTTCGTGATCTTCAAGCCCGCCTTCGGCAGGGCGCCCTCGACCACCGCGGTCTCCCCGCGCCGTGTCCTCGCCGCGATCGGGCTCGCGGGCCTCGGCATCGGCTTCTACGACGGGCTGATCGGACCCGGCACGGGTACCTTCCTCGTGCTCGCCCTCTCCGCGCTCCTCCACCTCGACCTGGTGACCGCCTCCGCCACCGCCAAGATCGTCAACTGCTGCACCAACGCGGGCGCCCTCGCGACCTTCGCCTGGAAGGGCACGGTGCACTGGCAGTTGGCCGCCCTGATGGCCGTCTTCAATCTGGTGGGCGGCACGGTGGGGGCGCACACCGCGCTCAAGAAGGGCAGTGGATTCGTACGGGTGGTGCTGCTGACGGTGGTGTTCGCGCTGGTGGCGAATCTGGCGTATCAGCAGTGGATCGCGTAGTGCGGTGGCGGGGCGTCACTGCTTCAGCGTGAGCCGGCGTTCCAGGCGTCGCCGAAGGCTGCACGGCGGACGGCAGGTTGGGCCGCTGTCGCGGTGAAGGCGCACTGCTGGTCAGCCGGCCCCTCAGGCTGCTCCGGGGCGGCTCCCCGTCAGATGGGCGAAGACGACCACATTCCCCTCGTACCCCGTCGTCTTCGAGTAGCCGCCGCCGCAGGTGATGACGCGGAGTTCGGGGCGGGGCGCGGCGCCGTACACCTTCTCGTCGGGGAAGTCGCGGGCCTGGTACACCTCGACGGCGTCGACGGTGAAGACGGCCGTGCCGCCGTCGCGGCGCGCCACCTCGATGGCACTGCCCTTCTTGACGGCGCCGAGGTCGTAGAAGACGGCCGGGCCCTCGGCGTTGTCGACGTGTCCGGCGACGATGGCGGTGCCTTGCTCGCCGGGGGTGGTGCCGGCCTCGTACCAGCCGGCCAGGTTCTTCTCCTCGGGGGGCGGGACGTCCAGGCTGCCCTGCGGGGTGAGGCCGAGGCCCATCAGCGGGGCGTCCACCCGGATCGAGGGGATGCGGATGCGTTCGGGCGGGGAGTGCGGCAGCGCGGGCGCCCCGGAGGGACGGTCACGGGTGTCGGGCGCCGCGGCCTGCGCGGCGGACGGCTGGGGCGGCGCGTGGGTCTCGGCGCCGCTGCGCAGCAGCCAGGCGCCGGAGCAGAGTGCGACCATGGTGACGGACGCTATGGCGATGTTGCCGGCGTGACCGGCCGCTCGGATCCTGCCGATCTCGTAAACCTTGCCGGTCCTGTTGAAACGCCGCACGTGAGCCTCCTCTCTGCTGCTCCTCTCTGAGCCCCGTTCCCCCTCCGGGCCGCGAGGGGCGTCGGGCCACGGAGGGGGAGGGGACGGCGGTACCGGTGGACGGACAGCGGAGGGTGTCCGTCAGATCCCGTCGCCTCTCGCCCGGCGATGCAGGAGCCAGGTACCGCCCGCGGCGGCGACGGCCAAGGCCGCCACTCCCGCCGCGGTCTGCACGGGATCGGGGCCCAGTGCGCCGCCGACCCCCGTATTCACATGTCCACGCGGTTGGATCTGTTCGCGCGTGGACGTCAGGGTCACCATCAGGTCCCCCGTCACCTTCCTTCCGCCGCACCTCGCGACGATCTCGTACGTCCCCGGCTGCGCACTCGGCGGCACCTGGAACTGGCCGATCACGTCGTGCTCGTGCGCGCTCGGGGCGAGGGCGAAGGCGCCCGCGCCCACCGCGCTGGCGTCGCCCGTCGCCGCGTCCGCGCCGCACGCCGCCGTGTTGACGGTGACTGCCGAGCCCGGGATGACGCTGGAGGGGAACACCTCCAGGCGGCTCGCGTCCCCGCCGTACGCGGGCGCGGTGGCGACGCCCGCGGCGGCGACGGCGAGCGCGGTACCGGTCAGCAGACGGGCGGTACGTCGCATCGTGCTTGCACCTCCGAGGGGGCACGGCCCGCGACACCCCCAAGTGCCGCTGTGTCGGTCGTGCCCCTGCCCTTCCGAGGTAAGTGGCACATGGCCGCGTTCGCTTGCTGAGGGGGCGTCAGAAATGATGTGAATGGGTGTCAGGTGGGCGCTCGGAAGGGGGCGGGTCGGTGGCATTTCAGCAGGTCACTGGCATGCGGCGGGTGTACTGCGGAAGAGAACCCGAAGGGTGGGGGGTGGGGGTGTGAACGGGTGACTGGGGTGGGCGTTCAGGGACGCTTCCGAGTCGGGGTCGGGGTCGGGGTCGGGGTCGGGGGTCGATGTGGAGGCCCAGTGGGGACCAGTGTGGCTTGAAGCTTGTGCGGCTTGTGGCCCGTACGGCGTGAAGCCTGTACCACTTGACCTCAATGAAGCTTGAGGTATGAGGCTGTGCCTCATGAAGACAGCCACAGCCGATTCCACCGTCCCCGTCCAGACGTCGGAGACCCCCGTGCGGGTCGCCGTAGTCATCGGCAGCAACCGAGAGGGCCGCTTCGGGCCCGTCGTCGCCGACTGGCTGCTGGCCCGGATCCGCGAACGCGACGACTTCGCCCCCGAGGTCGTCGACGTCGCCTGCCTCCAGCTCCCGACGGCCCTCTCGCACTCCCCGTCCCCCTCGGTTGCCGCCGAGCTCGCGAAGGTCACGCCCGCCCTCGCCGGCGCCGACGCCTTCGTCGTCCTCACCCCCGAGTACAACCACTCCTTCCCCGCCGGCCTCAAGAACCTCATCGACTGGCACTACGCCGAGTGGCGCGCCAAGCCCGTCGCGCTCGTCTCGTACGGCGGCGTCTCCGGAGGCCTCCGCGCCGTCGAACACCTTCGCCAGGTCTTCGCGGAACTTCACGCCGTGACCGTGCGGGACACGGTGTCCTTCCATGGCGCGGGTGCCGCGTTCGACGCGGAGGGGCAGCCACGCGATCCTGCGGCTCCTGCGGCCGCCGCGAAGGTGATGCTGGATCAGCTGGGATGGTGGGCACGGGCGTTGAGGGAGGCGAAGGGGAGGAGGCCGTACGGGGGGTAACGGGGAGGGTTTTCGCGCCGTCGGCCCCTGCCCGTCCCGTACCTGGGGCTCCGCCCCAGAACCCGTTCGCGAGGCGGCCTCCGCGGCACCTTCATTCAGCGCACGGGCGACCGTGCCAACCGGAACCCCACGTCGTCGACCCGGAACGTCGGATGGCTGCGGCGGCGCGCGGAGGCTCGGCAGCTCCAGTGTTCGTCGAACCAGCCGCCGCCGCGCAGCACGCGGTAACTGCCGTAGACCTCGGGGTCGTAGAGGTCCCAGCACCAGTCCCAGGCGTTGCCGATCATGTCGTGCAGGCCCCAGAGGTTGGGCCGCTTGGTGCCCACCTGGTGGATCGTCTCGTGCGAGTTGTCGCGGTACCAGGCGATCTCGTCGAGCGGCCCGTACCGCGGTCCCGTCGTCCCGGCACGGCAGGCGTGTTCCCACTCGGCCTCGGTCGGCAGCCGGTACCCGTCGGCGGACGCCGTCCACTCGACCAGCTCGCCATCACCGCGGATGCGGTAGGCGGGCGCGAACCCGTCGCGCTCGGACAGCGCGTTGCAGAACCGGACCGCGTCCCACCACGAAACGCTCTCGACGGGCAACCGCTCCCCACGGGCGGCACTCGGCCACAGACCCGTGATCGCCGCGTACAGCTCCTGCGTGACCGGGAACGCCGCCAGCTCGTAGGGCGCGACCTCGACCGGCCAACTCCGCCGGGTCCGCCGGTCCGACAGCGTCACCCGCCCCGCCGGGACGGTGACCATCGTCACCCGCCCCGCCGGGACGGGGGTCGTCTCGTTTCCTGCGTTCGCGCCCATGGACAGGCGATCCTATCGGCGCCTGCCCATGGGCGAGGGCCCACCGCCGGGCGTGCCGATCAGCTCACCGCCACCGCCGACCAGGCAGCCGCCACCGCGTTGTACTCCGCACTGCCGGCCCCGTACAGGTCCTTCGCCGCGTTCAGGGTGGCCGTGCGGGCACCCGCGTAGTTGGTCGAGGACGTCATGTAGACCGTCAGCGCGCGATACCAGATCTTGCCGACCTTGTCCCGGCCGATGCCCGTCACCGTCGAGCCGTTGCACGTCGGCGAGTTGTAGCTGACGCCGTTGATGGTCTTCGCGCCGCTGCCCTCCGACAGCAGGTACGCGAAGTGGTTGGCCACGCCCGAGGAGTAGTGCACGTCCAGGTTCCCCACCGAACTGCTCCAGCAGTCGGCGGAGTTGCCGTCCTTCGACGGCTTGTCCATGTAGCGCAGGGCCGTCTTGCCGAAGCCCGGGCGGACGATCTTCTCGCCGATGAGGTAGTCACCGAGGTCGGAGGAGTTGTTCGCGTACCACTCCACCATCGTGCCGAAGATGTCCGAGGTCGCCTCGTTGAGCCCGCCGGACTCGCCCGAGTACGTCAGCGCCGCCGTCTTCGACGTGACGCCGTGCGACATCTCGTGCCCCGCCACGTCCAGCGCGACGAGCGGGCCGAACGTCGTCCCGTCACCGTCCCCGTACGTCATGCAGAAGCAGGTGTCGTCCCAGAAGGCGTTGTTGTAGTTGGTGCCGTAGTGCACGCGGTTGTACGAGCCCTTGCCGTCGCCCGCGATGCCGTTGCGGCCGTGGACGCTCTTGTAGTAGTCCCAGGTCTCGTTGGTGCCGTACTGCGCGTCGACCGCGGCCGAGGAACGGTCGGCCGTCGTGCCGGTGCCCCAGTGGTTGTCCGCGTCGGTGAAGAGGGTCGCGGGGGCGCGGCTGATGCAGACCGTCAGGATGCAGAGGTCCGTCTTGTTTTCGGCGTCGCCCGTGTAGGTGTTGCCGCGCGTCGGGTCCTTGAGCTGGTACGTCGATCCGGAGAGCGTCGTCTGCAGCGGGACCGTTCCGCTGTACAGGGACTTTCCGTCGCCGCTCGCGGTCTCGATGTTGTCCCACGCGTCGATCTGCCGGCCGGTGCGGGCGTCGGTCAGCACCGTGCGGGCCACCGGGTTGCCCAGTGAGTCCTGTCCCGCCACGTCAGTGCGCCAGGCCAGCTTGGGCGCGCCGTGCAGGGCGTCGACGACGAGCTGGGGCTTGGCCGTCACCTTGCGCAGCAGCTCGCCGGCGTTCGCGGCACGCAGCGCGTTCGCGGCCAGATCGGCGGCCTGCGGGGCCTGTACGGCAGGGGTGATGGTCGGTACGGAGATGTTGCGCTCCGTGGCCCGGCTCGCGCTGCGGTACGAGCCGTTCGGCGCGAGATGGAGAACGAAGTCGCCGCCCAGTACCGGGAGTTGATGGTACGTCCGGTCGTAGCGCACATGCTGGCTGCCGTCCGCGTCGACGACCACGTCGCGGACGCTGGTGCCCTGGGCCGAGGTGAGGCCCAGACGCGCGGCCTGGGCGGTCAGCGCCGATACGGCGTTGCTGATCGCGGTGGCCCGGCTCGGCCTGCTGTCCGCGCTCGCCGTGGGGGCGAGCGCGGTGGCCAGCAGCGTGGCGGTGGTCGCGGCTACGCCGGCGGTGGCCAGACGGGAACCTCGGATGTGTCGTATCCGACTCATCGGTCTCCTAGGGAAGGCGCCTCGGGGCGCGTGGGGGCGGCGCTGAAGTTGACTCAGATTTAAAGGTCCATGACATGCCATGTCCAGAGAGCGCACTGGCGGATGTGTGTGGATGTGTGAGGGTGTGGAGAGGGGCACGAATCGTTTCTGCAAAGAGCTCCGACGGGGCCTCGGCAAGAACTCGGAAGGGAGGCCGATCATGGTCACGGACGACTGGCCGACCGCGCTGACCACGACCGATGCCGTCGAGACCACCGCCGAGTGGCAGGTGCTGTTCAAGACGACGGGCGCCCGGTACGACGCGCTGGAGGCGTCTCTGCGCGGAGCGCACGACTACGACAGCCCTGAGATCGTCGCGACGCCGGTCGGCCGGGGGAGCGCGGACCGTCCGCGCCGGCTGGAGGAGGAGAACGCTTCTTGAACGAGGTGGAACTGCCCTTCTTCGTCTACGGCACCCTGCGTCCCGGCGAGCACAACCACGACCTGTTCCTGCGCGGGCGTACGGAATCCGAGGAGCCGGGACGCATGCGCGGGGTCGTGCTCTACGACGGGCCCGGGTATCCGTACGCCGTGGAGGAGCCCGGGGGTGTCGTGTGCGGGGAGGTGGTCACCGCGTTGCCCGAGGTGTACGGGGAGTTGCTCGCCGCGCTCGATCGGCTGGAGGAGTGCGTGCCGGGTGACTCCCGCAACCTGTACGAGCGCGTGGCGCGCGACGTGACCCGCGCGGACGGGACTGTCGTACGGGCCTGGGTGTACGTGGCCGCGCCCGGCGTCGCCGCGCGGTTGCGGGGCCGGGGCAAGCTCATCGAGGGCGGGGAGTGGCGATCGTCGCCGTCGTCGTAGCTGTGTGCCAGATCGGCCCGTATCGACTTGTACGTGGCCATCGCGTCGCGCACCAGGGCGAGCTGATCAGGCGTCATGCGATCCAGGTGGCCGGAGAGGTGGACCGGCCGGCAGGGCGGAGCCGAGGGACGTGCGAGCCGGACCAGTCTGGGCGTGTCACCGTCGAGGTCGAAGTCGGCGGTGAGCCCCGAATGCCCCCAGCGGTAGCCGGACTCCTGAGCCGTGCGATCCCCCCGCGCCGTGCGGCTCCCGCCGCACGGCGCCGCCGCGTGCCCGGGATGCCAACTGCCCGACCGATGCCCCTACTTCACCGACTCCACCCGCACCGCGCAGGTCTTGAACTCCGGCATCCGCGAGATCGGGTCGAGGGCCGGGTTGGTCAGGGTGTTGGCCCGGCCCTCGCCCGGCCAGTGGAAGGGCATGAACACGGTGTCGGGGCGGATGGCGGTCGTGACCCGGGCCGGTGCGACGGCCCGGCCGCGCCGTGACACCACCGCCACTGTGTCCCCGTCCGCCGCCCCGAGCCGCTCGGCCAGCCGTGGATGCATCTCCACGAAGGGCCCGGGCGCCGCGGCGTTCAGCTCGTCGACCCGCCGGGTCTGCGCACCCGACTGGTACTGCGCGACCACTCGGCCGGTGGTCAGCAGGAGCGGGTATTCGTCGTCCGGTTCCTCGGCCGCCGGCCGATGGGACACCGGTACGAAGCACGCCCGGCCGTCCTCGGTGGCGAAACGATCGAGGAAGAGGCGGGGTGTGCCCGGGTGGGCGCCGCCCGGGATGTCGTCCTCGGCCGGGTCGTCCGGGAGGAGCCCCGGCGAGGTGTCCTCGGCCGGGTCGTCCGGGAGCACGTCCAGTGAGGCGTCCTCGCAGTCACCGGGGCCCTCCGCGCCGGCCGGCGCCGGGCACGGCCAGAACACCCCGCCCTCCTCCGCGAGCCGCCGGTAGGTGATCCCCGAGTAGTCCGCCGCCCCGCCCGCGCTCGCCCTGCGCAGCTCGTCGAAGACCTCCTGCGGGTCCGTCGGGAAGCCCTTCTCCACATCCAGTCGGGCGGCGAGTTCGTGCAGGACGTGCAGGTCGCTGCGTACGCCGTCGGGAGGGGTGATCGCCTGGCGGCGCAGCAGCACCCGGCCCTCCAGGTTCGTCGTCGTGCCGGTCTCCTCGGCCCATTGCGTCACCGGCAGGACGACGTCCGCGAGGGCGGCCGTCTCGGAGAGGACGACGTCCGCGACCGCCAGGAAGTCCAGGGACTTCAGGCGCTGCTCGATGTGCGCGGCGCGCGGCGCGGACACCACCGGGTTCGAGCCCATCAACAGCAGTGAGCGGATGTCCGTCCCCATCGCGTCGAGGAGTTCGTACGCGCTCCGCCCGGGCCCCGGCAGCGAGTCCGGGTCGACTCCCCACACCTCGGCAACGTGGCGCCGCGCCGCCGGATCCGTCAGCTTGCGGTAGCCGGGCAACTGGTCGGCCTTCTGTCCGTGTTCGCGCCCGCCCTGCCCGTTGCCCTGCCCGGTGAGGCAGCCGTACCCGGACAGCGGACGGCCCGAACGGCCCGTCGCCAGACACAGGTTGATCCACGCGCCCACGGTGTCCGTGCCCTTGGACTGCTGCTCGGGCCCGCGCGCGGTGAGCACCATGGCGGCCTCCGGCTCGCAGAACAGCCGTACGGCTTCCCGGAGTTGTGGAACGGACACCCCCGTGATCCGCTCCACGTACTCCGGCCAGTGCGCCATGGCCGCCGACCGCGCCTCCTCCCAGCCGCTCGTACGGGCCTGGATGTACTCCTCGTCCGTACGCCCCTCGGCGACGATCAGGTGAAGCAGTCCCAGCGCGAGCGCCAGGTCCGTACCCGGGCGCGGTGCCAGATGCAGGTCCGCCTGCTCGGCCGTACGGGTGCGGCGCGGGTCGACGACGATCAGCGTGCCGCCGTTCTCCTTGAGCTCGGTGAGGTAGCGCAGCGCGGGCGGCATCGTCTCGGCGAGGTTGGAGCCGACGAGGATCACACAGCCGGTCCGCGGGATGTCCTCCAGCGGGAAGGGCAGCCCCCGGTCGAGGCCGAAGGCCTTGATGCCGGCCGCCGCCGCGGACGACATGCAGAAGCGGCCGTTGTAGTCGATCTGCGAGGTGCCGAGGACGACGCGGGCGAACTTCCCGAGCGCGTACGCCTTCTCGTTGGTCAGTCCGCCCCCGCCGAACACCCCGCACGCGTCCGGGCCATGCTCCATGCGCGTGCGGGACAGCCCCTCGATGATCCGGTCGAGTGCCTCGCCCCAGGTCGCGGGCTCCAGAACGCCCGCGTTGCGGACCAGCGGGGAGGTCAGCCGCACCCGGGACGAGAGCAGCTCGGGCGCCGTACGGCCCTTGCCGCACAGCGCGCCCCGGTTCACCGGAAAGTCCGCGCGCTCGCTCACCTCGACGCCCCCGCCGGGCGCCGGCGTCAGATTCATCCCGCACTGCAGGGCGCAGTACGGGCAGTGGGTGGGCGTCGCGGTGGTGTTCATACACCTCAGCGTGCGTCGGGCGTGTTACACGCAGGGGCGGGGCACGTTACACGGCCGGGACGGTGACCTCCCGGCCGGGCACGACTCGCCGTGAGGGAGACTTTTGGCCCGTCCGGCGTTTGAGGACGAGTGCGAAGCGCGATACGGGGGCTCTGGGGGGCGGAGCCCCCCAGGTACGGGACGGGTAAGGACCGAGGGGGTGAAATCCCACGCGGCGACCCCCTATCGCCCCGCCCCCAACGCCCGAGCAACCCCCGACTCCTTCGGCCCCAGGAACCGCGGATCCGGCTTGAACACCGCGTCCAGGGCAGCCTTCCCCGCGGCGAGGATCTCCCGGGTGCCCCCGTAGTACCAGGTGACGTCATGCTTCGCGTCGACACCGATGCCGTACGACGAGACACCCGCCGCCTGGCACAGCGCGACGGCGCGGCGGATGTGGAAGCCCTGGCTGATCAGCACGGCCCGGTCGACGCCGAAGATCTTCTTCGCACGGACGCACGAGTCCCAGGTGTCGAAACCGGCGTAGTCGCTGACGATCCGCTTGTCCGGTACGCCCCGCTTGGCCAGATACGCCCGCATCGCGTCCGGCTCGTCGTAGTCCTCGCGGCTGTTGTCGCCGGTGACGAGGACCACCTCGATCCGGCCCGCCCGGTACAGCTTCGCCGCCGCGTCGAGGCGGTGGGCGAGGTACGGCGACGGCTCGCCGTCCCACAGGCCGGCGCCGAAGACCACCGCGACCTCGGTGCGCGGGGCGTCCGCCGTCGTACGCAGCCGGTCGCCCGTCACCACGTACATCCAGGTCGCGGGCAGCAGTGCCAGGACGCAGAGCAGCATGATCCCCTGCACGGCCCGCCGCTGTCCGGTACGCGTGCGCGGCAGCCGTGGCATGCGCAGCCTGCGCGGTTTCAGCAACGTACGCAGCTTCGGACGGCGCATCGGTACGGTCCCCTCCCCAGGTGGCCTCGCCCATGGAGGACGCGGCGCGCGGCGGTCCGGTTCGCGGCCATGAGAGTGACCAGATTCACTCGCGGAAGTATCCCCGCAGGTCACGAAGGCTCACACACCCCGTGCATCCCATCGTGAACCCCTGGAAAACACCCGTCATGCCCGCGCAACGGCCCGGCAACCTCCTGCCGCCAGGATCGCTCCATGACGGCGTCGAACCCTCCTCGCGACGAGTCCCCCCACCGCCCCGGCGGCCGGCCGCCGCGTGGTGCCCACCCAGACAGTCACCTCGACAGTACGGCGCAACTCATGAACCGGATCACCAGCCAGCTCGGCAGTCAGCTCAGCCTCGTCTCGCTCGACGGCACCCGCCGCCCGGCGCCGCCCGCGCTCGTCCTGGTGGGGCACGGCAGCCGCGACCCGCGCGCGCTGAGCACCATACGCACACTGATCGAGCGGATCCGCGAGCTGCGCCCGCACCTGTCCGTGCACCTGGGCCACATCGAGCTGAACGAGCCACTGCTGACCGACACGCTCGCCTCCCTCGGCGGCAAGGAGGACGCCGTCCTCGTGCCGCTGCTGCTCAGCCGCGGCTACCACGTCAAGCACGACATCCCCGATGCCGCGGCCGCCGCGCCCGACGTGCGCACCCGCGTCGCCGCCCCGCTCGGCCCGCACCCGCTGCTCGTGGAGACGCTGTACGCGCGGCTCGTCGAGGCCGGATGGCGCACCAGAATGACCGACAGCTCCCGCCGCGCGAGCGGAGTCGTGCTCGCGGCCGCCGGTTCTCGCGACCCCGACGCGGCCGTGGACACCCGCCGCACCGCCCAGCTGCTCGCCGAACGCCTCGGCGTTCCGGTCGTCCCCGCGTACGCGTCCGCCGCCGCGCCCACCGTCCCCGCGGCTCTGCGCGCACTCGCCGCCCGCGGCCGCCACCGGGTCGCGGTCGCCTCCTACTTCACCGCCCCCGGCCGCTTCGCCACCCAGTGCGCCGCGGCCGCTCCCTGGATCGCCGCCGATCCGCTGGGCGACCACCCGGCGATGGCCCGCCTCGTGCTGCACCGCTACGACCAGGCCGTCGCGACCCCCGAGCCCGCTGCGCGCGAGTTGGCTACGGCATGAGAGGAGTGGGTAACTTGCGTCGCCTCACGGTTGTGCGTAGCGAGAACCAAGCGCGCAATCCGTTGTCGGCGGGCTGTACCCATAGAGCTTCAACCGGGCTGGTCTCAACCCGGCTGGTGCTGATTGTGCAAGACTCGTCCGCCGGGCGATCGAGCGGCATGAACCAGGAATCCCCCTCGTCATAGAAGGGGAGGAGTCAATGCCTGCGTTTACTGTCGTGGCATGGAAAGCACCGCCCCGGAGGCGTACGGAGACCATGCCACGCAGTGCGCGTACGGCGAAGCGGCCCTGGAGCGCTGGGCCGTCGAGCCCGACAAACGCCCCGGCCGCACCGCCTTCCAGCGCGACCGCGCGCGCGTGCTGCACTCCGCCGCCCTGCGACGCCTCGCGGGCAAGACCCAGGTCGTCACCCCGGGCACCCGGAGCCAGGTCTGGGACGCCAGCCCGCGTACGCGTCTGACCCACTCCCTGGAGTGCGCCCAGGTCGGCCGAGAACTGGGCGCGGCCCTCGGCTGCGACCCCGACCTGGTCGAGGCGGCCTGCCTCTCCCACGACCTCGGGCACCCGCCCTTCGGGCACAACGGCGAACAGGCGTTGAACGAGTTCGCGGAGGACTGCGGAGGCTTCGAGGGCAACGCCCAGTCCCTGCGGCTGCTCACCCGTATCGAGCCCAAGCGCTTCGTCCGCAGCGAGGAGTCGGGAGAACTGGTCAGCGTCGGGCTCAACCTCACCCGCGCCGCCCTCGACGCCGCCACCAAGTACCCCTGGCCGCGCGGCGCCCACCCCACCGACCCCAAGTCACCGAAATTCGGGGTCTACGAGGACGACCGGCCGGTCTTCGACTGGGTCCGCAAGGGCGCCCCCGGCACCCGTACGTGCTTCGAGGCCCAGGTCATGGACTGGTCGGACGACGTGGCGTACTCGGTGCACGACGTCGAGGACGGTCTGCACGCGGGCCACATCGACCCCAACTGCCTGCACGCGGAGCCCGAACGGCAGGAGATCTTCGCGGTGGCCATCGGGCGGTACGTGCCCGCGGACACGGATCACGCCGAGCTGTCCGAAGCCCTCGACCGGCTCCTGGACCAGGAGTGGTGGCCGCACGGGTACGACGGATCGGCCGTCGCACAGGCCCGGTTGAAGGACGCCACCAGCCAGCTCATCGGTCGTTTCTGCCTGGCGGCTGAGGGCGCCACGCGTGCGACGTACGGCAGCGGACGGCTCACGCGGTACGCGGCGGAGCTGGTCGTCCCGCGCGGTGCGCGCCACGAGTGCGCCGTTCTCAAAGCCGTCGCCGACCGGTACGTCATGCAGCGCGCCGAGCAGGAGCGGCTCCGTGCCGACCAGCGGATCGTCGTCGCCGAACTGGCGAAGGCGCTCACGGCCCGCGCGCCCGACGGCCTGGATCCGCAGTTCCGGGCGCTGTTCGACGACGCGATCGACGACCGCGCCCGCAAGCGCGTGATCGTCGACCAGATCGCTTCGCTCACCGATGCCTCGGCGCGTTCCCTGCACCTCAGGCTCACCACGGGTTCCTATGGGAGCGGAGGAGTGTGACCCTGCGTGGCCTGATCGGGCCACTCCCTCTTCCCGCATCACGCTCTGTGCGGGACGCTCGCATGTGGCGACATCCTTACGAGGAGGCATCAAGTGGTCGACGCGGATCAGACATTCGTCATCGTCGGGGGAGGTCTCGCCGGCGCGAAGGCGGCCGAGACGCTCCGAGCGGAGGGCTTCACCGGCCGCGTCATACTGATCTGCGACGAACGCGACCACCCCTACGAACGCCCTCCGCTGTCCAAGGGCTATCTCCTCGGCAAGGAGGAGCGCGACAGCGTCTTCGTGCACGAACCCGCGTGGTACGCGCAGAACGACATCGAGCTGCACCTCGGCCAGACCGTAGACGCCATCGACCGCGGCGCGAAGACCGTCCGCTTCGGTGACGACGGCACCCTCGTCCACTACGACAAGCTGCTCCTCGCGACGGGTGCGGAGCCGCGCCGGCTCGACATCCCGGGCACCGATCTCGCTGGCGTCCACCACCTGCGCCGCCTCGCGCACGCCGAGCGGCTGAAGGGCGTCCTCAGCGCCCTCGGCCGTGACAACGGGCACATCGTGATCGCGGGCGCCGGCTGGATCGGCCTGGAGGTCGCGGCGGCGGCCCGCGAGTACGGCGCCGAGGTCACCGTCGTCGAGCCCGAGCCGACCCCGCTGCACGCGGTCCTCGGCCCCGAGCTCGGCCAGGTCTTCGCCGAACTGCACCGCGAGCACGGCGTCCGCTTCCACTTCGGCCGCCGGCTCACCGAGATCGTCGGCCAGGACGGCATGGTGCTCGCCGCGCGTACGGACGACGGCGAGGAGCACCCCGCCCACGACGTCCTGGCGGCCATCGGGGCGGCCCCGCGCACCGCCCTCGGCGAGGCCGCGGGCCTCACCCTCGCCGACCGCGCGCACGGCGGCGGCATCGCGGTCGACGAGCGGCTGCGCACCTCCGACCCCAACATCTACGCGGCCGGTGACGTGGCAGCCTTCCATCACACGCTCTTCGGCACCCGGCTGCGCGTCGAGCACTGGGCCAACGCGCTGAACGGCGGACCGGCGGCGGCGCGCTCGATGCTGGGGCGCGACGTGACCTACGACCGGGTGCCGTACTTCTTCTCCGATCAGTACGACGTGGGGATGGAGTACTCGGGGTGGGCGCCTCCGGGGTCGTACGACCAGGTGGTGATCAGGGGAGACGCGGGCAAGCGGCAGTTCATCGCGTTCTGGGTGAAGGACCGGCGGGTGCTGGCCGGGATGAACGTGAATGTGTGGGACGTCACGGAGCCGATCCAACGGTTGATCCGGTCCCGGGCCCAGGTGGACACCGAGGCACTTGCCGACCCGCACGTTCCGCTGGACAGCCTTGCCCCGTGACCGACGGCGGCGCTCGACTGTCACACCACCCCCGTAGAATTCACGCGTGGCTGGAAGGATCAACGACGAGGACGTGAAGGCTGTTCGGGACGCGGTCCCGATCGACGCCGTGGTGTCCGAGTACCTCCAGCTGCGCAACGCGGGCGGCGGCAACCTCAAGGGCCTGTGCCCGTTCCACGACGAGAAGTCACCGTCCTTCCAGGTCAGCCCGAGCAAGGGACTCTTCCACTGCTTCGGCTGCCAGGAAGGCGGCGACACCATCACGTTCGTGATGAAGGTCGACCACCTCTCCTTCTCGGAGGCCGTCGAGCGCCTCGCCGGCCAGGCGGGCATCACGCTGCGATACGAGGAGGGCGGGTACAACCCCTCCCACCAGCGCGGCGAGCGCATCCGCCTGGTCGAGGCGCACAAGGCGGCCGCGCAGTTCTACATCGAGCAGCTCGACACCAGCGCCGAGGCCGACACGGGACGTAAATTCCTCGCCGAGCGCGGCTTCGACCAGGCGGCCGCCGCCCACTTCGGCGTCGGCTACAGCCCCCAGGGCTGGGACCACCTCACCCGCTACCTCCGCGGCAAGGGTTTCACCGACAAGGAACTGCTCCTCTCCGGCCTCTCCCAGGAGGGCCGCCGCGGCCCCATCGACCGTTTCCGCGGCCGCCTGATGTGGCCGATCCGCGACATCGGCGGCGAGGTCGTCGGCTTCGGCGCGAGGAAGCTGTACGAGTCGGACAACGGGCCCAAGTACCTGAACACGCCCGACACGGCGATCTACAAGAAGTCCCAGGTCCTGTACGGCATCGACCTCGCCAAGAAGGAGATCGCCAAGAGCAGCCGGGCGGTCGTGGTCGAGGGCTACACGGACGTGATGGCCTGCCATCTGGCGGGGATCACGACGGCGATCGCGACCTGCGGTACGGCGTTCGGCGGCGACCACATCAAGATCCTCCGCCGGCTGCTGATGGACAACGGCTCGGCGCGCGTGATCTTCACCTTCGACGGCGACGCGGCCGGCCAGAAGGCGGCCCTGCGCGCCTTCGAGGACGACCAGAAGTTCGCGGCGGAGACGTACATCGCGATCGCCCCGGACGGCATGGACCCCTGCGAGCTGCGCCTCGCCAAGGGCGACGAGGCGGTCGCCGACCTGGTCGAACCCCGCACCCCGCTCTTCGAGTTCGCGCTGCGCCAGATCGTGCTGCGCTACGACCTGGAGACGCCGGCGGGGCGCGCCGCCGCCCTGGACGAGGCGGCGCCCATCGTCGCCCGCATCAAGAACAGCGGCGCGCAGCACGAGGTCGCCGTGCAGCTCGCCGGCATGCTCGGCATCCTCGACACCCAGTTCGTGGTCAAGCGGGTCGCCCAGCTGGCCCGTTGGGCCCGCGACCGCGGCGGCAAGGGCCCGGCGCCGGCCGGGCAGCGCCCCCAGCAGACGTACGCCGGCGGCCAGGCACCCGTCGGCGGCCCGGCGCTCAACCTCCGCAACCCCGTCTTCGCCACCGAGCGCGAGCTGCTCAAACTCGCCCTCCAGCGGCCGGAATTGGTGTCCCCGGCGTTCGACGCGTACGGGATCGACGAGTTCACCGCCCCGCCGTACGCGGCCGTGCGCCAGGCGATCATGGAGGCGGGTGGCGCCGAGTACGGCGTCCAGGACTCCCAGGAGTATCTGGTCCGGGTCCGTGAGGCCGCCCCGGACGACGTGGTGCGCGCGATGGTCACGGAGCTGGCCGTCGAGGCGATCATGCGCAAGACCGTCGACGAGGGCTACGCGGGCGACCAGCTCGTCATGGTCCGCCGCCGCGCCGTGGACCGCCGTATCCGGGACGTCCAGGGCTCCCTGGCCCGGCAGAGCGCCCACGGCGACCCGGCACAGCTGGCCGCCGTGCAGAACGAGTTGTGGGTGCTGCAGCAGTACGGGCAGGCGTTGCGCGAGCGGGGCGCGGAGGCGCTCTGAGGCCTGTGGGGCCCTGCTGCATGGCGCAGGGCGCACATGCCAAATCCGGTACGCCCATCAATCTGTTTCGCGCCCGGTGAGCTGCGCACTCGTACGACGCGGTAACCACGCGGTCACGGACCGGACGCAAAAAGTCACCGCACGCCCCTCGTGGCGGCGATGTGTCGTACTCCACACTGGGTTCCGGTGCCTGAGTCCTCGGAGCGCGGCCGACCCGAACGCGACGGGTTCCCGATCCCCGCGGTTCCGCTAAACGACTACGGGATGGACAGCGGCGAGGCCGTCGACCCCATCCCCGACGTACCGCTGCCGCACGTCTCAGCAGCGACATTCCTGGAGGTCGCCCCCGTGCAGACCCAGACCCTCACCCAGACCGACAACACCACGGACACGGACGCGGATACCGACGTCGTCACGGCGGTACCCCCGCAGAGCCGTGCCGCGCACCACCCTGAGGCGGAGCCGGAGGGCCCGCCCGGGCCGGACGAGCCGCCCGCGGGCGCCGTCGAGGCCCCGGAGGTTGAGGCCGAGGCCCCCGAGCCGGTCGAACTGCCCCGCGGCCGTACGGCCGACACCGGCGGTCCCTCGTCCGACCTGTTCCGCCAGTACCTGCGGGAGATCGGCCGCATTCCGCTGCTCACCGCGGCGGAGGAGGTCGAGCTCGCCCGCCGGGTCGAGGCCGGACTCTTCGCCGAGGAGAAGCTGCGTCTCACCCCCGACCTGGACAGTCAGCTCGCCCTCGACCTGGACAAGCTGGTCGTCATGGGCCGCATGGCCAAGCGCCGGCTCATCGAGGCGAACCTGCGGCTCGTCGTCTCCGTCGCCAAGCGGTACGTGGGACGGGGGCTGACCATGCTCGACCTGGTCCAGGAGGGGAATCTCGGGCTCATCAGGGCCGTCGAGAAGTTCGACTACGCCCGTGGGTACAAGTTCTCCACGTACGCGACCTGGTGGATCCGGCAGGCCATGTCGCGTGCGCTCGCCGACCAGGCCCGGACGATCCGTGTCCCGGTGCACGTGGTCGAACTGATCAACCGGGTGGTCCGCGTCCAGCGGCGCATGCTGCAGGAGCGCGGGTACGAGCCCACCCCCGAGGAGGTCGCCGCGCACCTCGACCTTCCCAGCGAGCGGGTCAGCGAAGTCCTGCGCCTGGCCCAGGAGCCGGTGTCGCTCCACGCGCCCGTGGGGGAGGAGGACGACGTCGCGCTCGGCGACCTGATCGAGGACGGTGACGCGACGAGCCCGGTCGAGTCCGCGGCCTTCCTGCTGCTCAGGGAGCACCTGGAGGCGGTCCTCTCCACGCTGGGCGAGCGTGAACGCAAGGTCGTCCAGCTCCGGTACGGCCTCGCGGACGGGCGCCCGCGCACCCTGGAGGAAATAGGCCGCATCTTCGGCGTCACCCGCGAACGCATCCGCCAGATCGAGTCCAAGACCCTCAACAAACTGAGGGATCACGCGTTCGCCGACCAGCTGCGGGGCTACTTGGACTGAGCAGGGCTGTCCCGTACTGGTCTCTCGCCTGCGGGTGGGTGGCGGCTTGTCGCGCAGTTCTCCGCGCCCCTGCAGGGGCGCGGAGAACTGCGCAGTCTTTTCGGGTGTCTGGGGGCGGAGCCCCCAGGTACGGGAGGGCAGGGGCGGGGGCGAGAAACTCAGTCCACCTCTGCCACTGCCTGCGCGAACTGGGCCTTGTACAGCCGCGCGTAGGCCCCGTTCGCGGCGAGCAGCTCCGCGTGGGCGCCCTGTTCCACGATCGAACCGTTCTCCATCACGAGGATGGTGTCGGCATCGCGAATCGTCGACAGACGGTGCGCGATGACGAACGACGTCCGTCCGTGCGCGAGCTTCGCCATCGCCTTCTGGATCAGCACCTCCGTACGGGTGTCCACCGAACTCGTCGCCTCGTCGAGAACGAGGATCACCGGATCGGACAGGAACGCCCGAGCGATCGTGATCAGCTGCTTCTCACCCGCGCTGACCCCGGTCCCCTCGTCGTCGATCACGGTGTCGTACCCGTCGGGAAGCGTGCGGATGAACCGGTCCGCGTGAGCGGCCCGCGCCGCCTCCTCGATCTCCCCGCGCGTAACGTCCCGCGAGGCCCCGTACGCGATGTTCTCGGCGATCGTGCCCCCGAACAGCCAGGTGTCCTGGAGCACCATCCCGATCCCGGCCCGGAGCTCGTCCCGGGACATCGTCGCGATGTCGACCCCGTCGAGAGCGATGCGCCCGCCGGTGACCTCGTAGAACCGCATCAGGAGGTTGACGAGCGTCGTCTTGCCGGCGCCCGTCGGGCCGACGATGGCCACCGTGTGCCCGGGCTCCACCTTCAGCGACAGATCCTCGATGAGCGGCTTCTCGGGGTCGTACCGGAAGGACACGTTCTCCAGCGCCACCCGCCCGCGCAGCTCGTCGGGACGGGCCGCCGGGACCGGGTCCGTCTCCTGCTCGTCCGCGTCGAGGAGTTCGAAGATGCGCTCGGCCGAGGCGACACCCGACTGCACCAGGTTCGCCATCGACGCCACCTGCGTCAGCGGCATCGAGAACTGGCGGGAGTACTGGATGAAGGCCTGCACGTCTCCGATGGACAGCGAGCCCGAAGCGACGCGCAGACCGCCGACCACCGCCACCAGCACATAGTTCAGGTTCGACACGAACATCATCAGCGGCTGCATGACCCCGCTGTTGAACTGCGCCTTGAACCCGGCCTCGTAGAGCTGCTCGTTCTGCTCGGCGAACTGCGCCGCCGACTCCTCCTGCCGCCCGAACACCTTGACCAGGGTGTGCCCGGTGTACATCTCCTCGATGTGCGCGTTGAGCTTGCCGGTGGTGCGCCACTGCTGCACGAAGTGCGGCTGCGACCGCTTGCCGACGCGCGTGGCGACGTAGAAGGAGAGGGGGACCGTGACCAGCGCGACCAGGGCGAGCAGCGGGGAGACCCAGAACATCATCGCGAGCACGCCCACGATGGTCAGCAGGGAGTTGATGAGCTGGCCCATCGACTGCTGGAGCGTCTGCCCGATGTTGTCGATGTCGTTCGTCGCCCGGCTGAGCACCTCACCGCGCTGCCGCTTGTCGAAGTACGACAGCGGAAGCCGCGACAGCTTCGCCTGGATGTCCTCGCGCAGCCGGTACACGGTCTTGTTGACCGCCCGGTTCACCAGCCGGGTCGCCACCGCCATCAGCAGTCCGGCCAGTACGAACACCACGAGCGCGAGCCCGAGTACCTCGCCGACCGCGTTGAAGTCGATGCCCTTGCCCGGCGTGAAGTCCGTCCCCGAGAGCATGTCGGCCATGCCGCCCTCGCCGCGCTCCCGCATGGACTTGAGCACCTCGGCCTTGCTGGCGCCGGACGGCATCTGCCGCCCGACGATGCCCGCGAAGACCAGGTCGGTGGCCCTGCCGAGGATCTTCGGTCCGACCACCGAGAGCCCCACGCTCAGCACGACGGCGAGCAGCATCGTGCACATCGTGGCGCGCTCGGGTTTGAACTGTGCGAGGAGCCGTTTGCCGGACCCCTTGAAATCCATCGAGTGCTGATCGGGGCCGCCCCCGGCCATCATGCGTCCCATCGGCCCGGCCATCAGGCAGCCTCCGCTTCCGTCAGCTGGGAGAGCACGATCTCCCGATAGGTCTCGTTGTCCGCCATCAGTTCGTGGTGGCGCCCGGTGCCGACGACCCGGCCCTCGTCGAGGACCACGATCCGGTCGGCGTCCCGGATGGTCGACACCCGCTGGGCGACGATCACGACGGTCGCCTCGGCGGTCTCCTCGGCGAGTGCCGCCCGCAGCGCCGCGTCGGTCGCGTAGTCCAGCGCAGAGAAGGAGTCGTCGAAGAGGTAGATCTCGGGGCGCTGTACAAGGGTGCGGGCGATGGCCAGGCGCTGGCGCTGGCCGCCCGAGACATTCGTGCCGCCCTGCGCGATCGGCGAGTCCAGGCCGTTTTCGAGAGCCTGCACGAAGCCCTTGGCCTGCGCCACCTCCAGCGCTTGCCACAGCTCCTCGTCGGTCGCGTCCGGGTTTCCGTACCGCAGGTTCGTGGCCACCGTGCCCGCGAAGAGGTAGGGCTTCTGCGGGACGAGACCGACCGTCCTGGCCAGCAGCTTGGGCTCGATGGTCGCGACGTCCACGCCGTCGACGAGCACCTCCCCGTCGGTGGCGTCGAACAGCCGGGGGACCAGCCCGAGCAGCGTCGACTTGCCGCTGCCGGTGGACCCGATCACGGCAGTCACCTCGCCGGGCCGCGCCACCAGGTCGATGGCCTTGAGCACCGGCTCCTCGGCACCCGGATAGCGGAACCCGGCCCCGCGGATCTCCAGGTGACCGTGGCGCCGCAGCTCCAGGACGGGCGCGGTGGGAGGCACCACGCTGCTGTCCGTGGCCAGGACCTCCTGGATGCGCTCGGCGCAGACCTCCGCGCGCGGCACCATCATGAACATGAAGGTGGCCATCATCACGGACATCACGATCTGCATGAGGTAGGCGAGGAACGCCGTCAGATCGCCGATCTGCATGCCGCCGCTGTCGATGCGGTGGGCGCCGAACCAGACGACCGCGATGGACGACAGGTTCACCACGGTCATGACGATCGGGAACATCAGCGCCAGCATCCGCCCGGTGCCGAGGGACACCTCGGTCAGCTCGGTGTTCGCGCCCCGGAAGCGGTCCTTCTCGTAGTCGTCGCGCACGAACGCACGGATCACGCGGTTGCCGGTGATCTGCTCGCGCAGCACCCGGTTCACGGTGTCCAGGCGGACCTGCATGGTGCGGAACAGCGGGCGCAGCCTGCGCACGATGAGGGTCACGGAGATGCCGAGAACCGGCACCACGGCGACGAGCACCCCGGACAGCGGCACGTCCAGGCCGAGGGCCAGGATGATGCCGCCCACGCACATGATCGGCGCCGACACCAGCAGGGTGAACGTCATCAGGGTGAGCATCTGCACCTGCTGGACGTCATTGGTGGTGCGGGTGATCAGCGAGGGCGCCCCGAAGTGGCCGACCTCGCGCGCCGAGAAGGACTGGACGCGGTCGAAGACGGCGGCCCGGATGTCCCGGCCCACCGCCGACGCCGTACGGGCGCCGTAGTAGACGGCCCCCGTGTTGCAGACCACCTGTGCCAGCGAGATTGCGATCATCACGGCGCCGAAGGACAGGATGTAACCCGTGTCCCCCTTCACGACACCGTTGTCAATGATGTGCGCGTTCAGAGTGGGCAAGTACAGAGTTGCGCAGGTTTGCAGGAACTGCAGTAGCACCAACAGGGAGATGGGCTTCTTGTACGGACTGAGGTAGGTCCGAAGGAGTCGTATGAGCACGCGGGGTCTCTCGGAGTCGACGACGGCAGGGCGATCGACGGACGATCAGTGGTCGATCGGCGGGCGATCGGTGGTGCACCACCCCCTATCGTCGAACACTCCACCCGTGTTACCTCAACTGATTAACCCAACTGCGGGCCAAGAGTGGACAAGACCTCAGACCTCGGACGTAGGCCGGTGGGGGCGCGTCACGCCCGGAATGCCCCCGGATGCGTCTGTTCGCGTACGGAGACGTACTGCTGCCGTACGGCCTGCCCCACGGCGAGTTCCTCACCGGGCTCCAGCACTTGGGCGACCGCACCCTGCCAGACGGGAGGCAGCCGCGGGTCGAGCGTGCCCTGCGAGACCCCGAGGGCCCAGGCCGCCTGCCGGGCCGCGCCGAGCGCCGCGTAGTCCGCGGGCTGCGGTACGACGACCTGCGCCCCGAACAGCGCGGGCGCGACCGCCTGGACGGCGGGCAGCTCGGCGGCCGGTCCCAGAAGGAAGATCCGCCGTACGTCGACACCGCGCCCGCGCAGCACGTCCAGCGCGTCCGCGAGCCCGCACAGCATCCCCTCGAAGGCGGCCCGCGCCAGATGCTCGGGCCGCATCGACTCCCGCCGCAGCCCGGACAGCGTCCCCGCGGTGTGCGGCAGATTCGGTGTCCGCTCGCCCTCCAAATAGGGCAGCAGTACGAGCCCGTGGGCGCCCGGAGTCGACTTCATCGCCAGGTCGGACAGGCCCTCCAGGTCGGGCACGCCGAGGAGTTCGGCGGCGCCGCGCAGCGCCCGTACGGCATTGAGCGTGGTGACGACCGGCAGATGCATGCCGGTCGCGTCCGCGAGGGAGGTGATCATGCCGTTGGAATCCACCAGCGCCTCGGGGTGCACGGCCATCACGGACCCGGAGGCGCCCAGGGACACCACCGCGTCCCCGAGCCCGATGCCGAGCCCGAACGCCGCCGCCATCGTCTCGCCGGTCCCGGCGGAGATCAGCAGCCCCTCCGGCGTCGTACCGGCCGCGTCGGACGGGCCGAGCACCTCCGGCAGCGCGGCCTGGTGTCCGAGCGCCAGCTCGACGAGATCAGGCCGGTACGCGCCGGTCGCGGCCGACCAGTAGCCGGTCCCGGAGGCCCCGCCGCGGTCGGTGGTCCTGCGCACCGGGCGCCCGAGCAGCTGCCAGACCAGCCAGTCGTGGGCCTGCAAGAGCACAGTGGTCCGCAGCGCGGCCTCCGGCTCGGTCTTGTTCAGCCAGCGCAGCTTGGTCACCGGCTGCGCGGCCTGCGGTACGCAGCCCACGGCCTGCGCCCACGCCTCGCGTCCGCCGAGCGCGTCGATGAGATCGGCGGCGGCGACCTGCGCCCGCTTGTCACCGCCCACCAGCGCCGGGCGCACCGTATTGCCCTGCGCATCCAGCGGGACCAGGGCGTTCTGCTGGGCCGAGACGCCGATGGCCTGCACACCTTCGAGCAGTCCGCCGCCGGCGGCCTCGCCCAGGGACAGCAGCCAGGCCTGTGGGTCGACGTCGGAAGGACGCCCGCCGCCCTCGGTGGCTTCTACCGGATGCGGCGCATACCCCTGCCTGAGCACGGCACCCGTGTCCGTGTCGCAGACGACGATACGAGTGAAATCGGGCGAACTGTCCAACCCGGCGACTATCCCCATGGCGGAAATTCTGCCGTACGCCGGGGCATGACCGCGCCGCGTGGGCACGGCGGGTCGGAGCTCGCGTCCCGGGCGCGGTCGGAAGGGCCGGCCCTAGGTGTTGCTGGTGCCCCAGTCGTCCCCGCCGGTGCCGTTGGTGTTCCGCTCGCGCAGGGAGCGCACCCGCTCGGCCACCGAGTCGGGGACGTGGTCGCCCACCTTCTCGCTCACCACGTGGTACGCCTTGCCCGCGAACTCGCGGCCCTGCTGGGCGGCGGTCTCCGCGGTGTTACGCACTGCCGGGTTCTCGGCGACCTGGCGCGCGGACTTCTTCAGCTGCTCGTAGCGCTCGCGCCCGGCGCGCGTGCCGAGCACGTAACCCAGGGCCAGTCCGGCGACGAATGTGAGCCGGTAGCGCATGACGGCCACCCTTCCCTTGCGTCGGCATCGGTGCGGGGGGAACCGATTGGCGAACCACCCCCCTGCTTGCGCTAATGTATGTGTCGCAGCGAGCGCACGCCCCCTGGCGAATACCCAGGTAGGTACGTTCGATGCAACGAGGCAATCCTCCGTAGCTCAATTGGCAGAGCAGCCGGCTGTTAACCGGCAGGTTACTGGTTCGAGTCCAGTCGGGGGAGCTCGGTCTCCTGTAGCTCAATTGGCAGAGCAGCCGGCTGTTAACCGGCAGGTTACTGGTTCGAGTCCAGTCGGGAGAGCAGCGGAAGAGGACCCCTCCGGGGTCCTTTTTCATGTCGCGGGAACCGCGCAGGCCGCGCCGAAGTCCTCATGGTCGTGCGATGCCGACCATCCGAAGCAGGAGATCGTATGAGCGGCTATGCTGCGGCAGACGGCGCGCACAAATGTGCGCGACACGCCGTATGGGGCGGTAGCTCAGCCGGTTAGAGCAGCGGACTCATAATCCGTCGGCCGTGGGTTCGAGTCCCACCCGCCCCACCTTTAATGTGTCCCGACCTGCAGAAACGTCTCTTCGGGTGGCCGGATTCGGCGCTCTGGGGCAACGGATTCCACTCCGTTGGCCGTTACTTCGGTGAACGCATGGGGCTGGGGGCGCATCTGTGCTGTGACCTGCGGTGATGAAGTGACTGGAGAGGCAGTGGGATCGCATGGAGCCGAGGCCAGGGGACACTCAGGGGACACGAGGCTTCGGGAACTTCAGCTCGGTTCGTCGTGCAGTGCCCGGCGGTAGGCCTCTTCTTGTGACCGGTCGGCTTCCATCGGATCTGTCGTGACGGAACAAGCCGTCGAAGCGGGCGGGGCCTACAGTCAGGCGGCAGGGGGCGCGTCAGGTCGCTGGCAGAGGCGGAGAGCATCGTTCGGTCCGCCTCGGCGCGCAGGCTCGCTTCGTGGGCCGGGCTCACCTCGACGGGGCGGATCTCGAACCGCAGCGTGTGTGTTCTCGCGCGCTGGGCTGCCGCAGTTCTGGGGGCGTCGCCTCAGCGTTATGCGCGCTTCGGGACCGGCGATGGTTCTTCGGGCCGTGTCAGTAGTGGTATCGAGCCTGGACGATGATCAACTCATCGTCGGTCGGCCTGTACACGAGCCGGTGGGTGTCGTCGATTCTCCGTGACCAGTAGCCCGACAGGTCCCCTTTCAAGGGCTCCGGCTTGCCGATGCCCTTGAAGGGGTCGCGCGTGGTGTCGTCGATCAGCTTGTTGATGCGCTTGACCATCTTGCGGTCGTTCTCGGCCCAGTAGGTGTAGTCCTCCCAGGCGTGCGACGTGAACGAGATCTTCACGCACGCTCCGCGTCGGGGTCGATCAGCTCACGATGCCGGGCCTCGCCGGCCTCGGCCTCGGCGATCGAGTCGAGCAGGCGGCGGGCGTTCTTGGGGGAGCGCAGGAGGTGCACTGTCTCGGTCCAGGAGCTGAAGTCCTCTTCGGACATCAGGACGGCGTTCCCCTTGCGGGAGGTGATGTGAACCGGTGCGTGATCCTCGTTGACCTGTTCGATCAGCGGGAACAGGTTCTGGCGCGCCTCGCTGGCGGTGATGGACATGCTTGCCGCCTCCCTTCTCGACTTGTACAAGATATAGTACGAGTCTTGAGCGTGTCCACAAAGCAGCCCCTGTCGAGCTCGAGGCGCGTCAGCTCGGAATGGGGAGCCGAGGGCATCGCTTGCGGCCCCTCATAGGGGGACGACCGAGATCTTCGGGCTCCCCAACCCGCCTTCCGCGGTTGAATGCCGATGCAGGGCGCTGAACGCGAGTTCCTGTGTGAGGTGCCCTTTGGTCACAGCTTCCTGGGGCAGATGCGCGTCACACGTGGGCGGTGCTGATACGGGCTCGCCGCAGTGGCGCTCCTGCTCGGTGGAGGCTGGCGAGTGCTTGCCGGTAGGAGGTGATCAGTCCGGTTTCCAGGTAGTCCACGCCCAGGTCCTGGCAGTAGTGGCGGACGATGGACCGGGCCTTGCGCAGGTGGGGGCTGGGCATGCTGGGGAACAGGTGGTGTTCGATCTGGTGGTTCAGTCCGCCCAGGGCGAGGTCGGTGAACCAGCTGCCGCGTACGTTGCGTGCGGTGAGGACCTGGCGGCGCAGGAAGTCGGGGCGGTCGTTGCCGGTCAGGATGGGCATGCCTTTGTGGTTGGGGGCGAAGAGGCAGCCGAGGTAGAGGCCGAACAGGCCCTGGTTGACGGCCAGGAACGCGATCGCCATGCCGGGCGGGAGGACGAGGAACACTGCGGTCAGGTAGGAGGCGATGTGCCCGTAGAGCAGCGTGCCGTCCAGGGCGCGGTTCTTCAGGGCGCGGTTGCCCAGTGCCCGCGCGCTCGAGACGTGCAGGTTGACTCCTTCCAGAGCGAGCAGGGGGAAGAAGAGGAACGCCTGCCAGTGGCCGATGATCCTCGGCAGTCCGGTCGCGGCACGGGCCTGGTCCTGGGACCACACCAGCAGGTCGGGGGCGATGTCGGGGTCGAGGTCCTCGTGGTTGGGGTTGGCGTGGTGGCGGGTGTGTTTGTCCTGCCACCATCCATAGCCCATCCCGATCGCGGCCCCGGCGATGCGGCCGGACGTCTCGCTGGGCCGGCGCCGGCGGAAGACCTGGCGGTGGGCGACGTCGTGGGCGAGCAGAGCGACCTGCCCGAACATCACGGCGAGGAACGCGGCGACCGCCAAAGTCCACCAGCCGGCGCCGATGAGGACGAACGCGCACCAGCCACTGGCGTAGGCGACGGCCACGGCGATGGAGCGGACGGTGTAGTAGCCGGGGCGCCTGTTCATCAGGCCGGCCTCGGCGATCTTCTTGGACAGGCGGGCGAAATCACTGCCGCCTGCGGGGGGAGGCAGGCGACGGGGCGGGGTATGCGTGGTCATGCTGTCGGTGTGTCCTTCCCGGCCGATGGGCCGCGTCCGTCCGTGTGCCGGATGCGAGGCGGCAGCCGGGTACCCGCATCCCTGCGGCCGGCACACCAGCCGGGGTGCTTGTCAGAGTTTGCGGGCGTCGCGGGGCTCGACGTAGGGGTTTTCCCCGGGCGGGTGGCCGCTGTCGATGGCCCGGGCGCGTTCTAGTTCGGCGTGCCACTGACAGAATCCCGGGCCGAGCAGGATGGCGATGTTGGAGATCCACGTCCAGACCAGGAAGATGATGATCGCGGCCATGCTGCCGTAGGTCTTGTTGTGATCGCGGCGAAGGGCAGGATCATCACGGGCCGTTTGGCGATGTTGTGACCCCTTGAGGATCCGCGATGTTGTGGTTGCGCACTCACGGATGTCGGCTTCCTGGATCATGGCCGCGTCGTGAGCCGTTCGGGAAGCTGCGTCGCGCCCTCGCGGGCCGCCGGTGTCGACCGTGGTAGTCGACAGGCATGCCGATGCAGACCCCGGGTGCCGCAGGCCGTTCCTCTCTGTTCGAACGGCTGGGCCGCGTGATCAGCCATTCACCAGTCGCACGCGGATGGCGGCGGAGCAGCGACCTGGGGTTGGGGCAGCGTTCGCTGGGTTTCGCGGCGCTGGGGTTCCTCACACTGGTGCCGCTGCTGATCATCGTCTCCTCGGCCGATCCAAAGCATGGGCGGGGATTCGCGCAGTGGCTGGGGGAAGGACTCGGCGTGTCGACGACCTCCAGGGAACATGTGGAGCAGTTGTTTATTCGTCCCGGTCAGGCTCTGCGGACCACGACCGCGTTCGGACTCGCCGTCCTCGCCGCTTTCGGCCTGGCCTTCGGGGCAGCGGTGCAGTCCGGCTATGAGAAGGTCTGGGATTTGCCCCCGGCCCGCTGGTGGGCCAGGTGGCGCCATGTGGTGTGGCTCGGCGTACTCATCGGCTACCTCTTCGCTTCCGCCACCACCACGCTGCGACCCGAATCCCTGGCCGGTGGGTTCGTCGCATCGCTGAGCGCCGTCCTGTTCTTCTGGTGGTCGCAGCGCATACTGCTGGGCGGGCGGGTTCGCTGGCGCGCCCTGGTGCCCGGCGCGGTGGCTACCACGGTCGGGCTGCTCGGTCTCAGGATCTTCTCCCGGCTCGTCTACTCGCCGCTGATCGCCTCCAACGCCGTCACCTACGGCCCCGTCGGAACCGTCCTGGTCATCCAGTCCTGGCTGGTCGGTGTGGGCGTCGTCGTATTCGGCGGTGCCCTGGTCGGCCGGCTGCTGCACGAGGAGCTCCCACGCGTGGCACGTGCACTGAAACGGCGAGGATGAGACGGGAACCTCGGAGCCCGGAGCTGCTCACGCCCGAACGCCCGACGCCGGGGGCGTGCGCCTGATCAGCGTGCATCAGACCGCATCCTCGCGTGGACGACGGCCATACACGGCGAGCAGTAGCGTTCGGCCGGTGTGTCATCGAGGACCGGTCTGGCACCGACGGTTCGTGCGACCTCCTGTCCGCACAGTGTGGTGCGGGCATCACCCTTGGCCCTGACGTGCCACATGACCCCGGCACCGGTCGTCGCAGGGTCGGCGATCATCTCGTACATCGGCCTCTCCTCTGGTTGAGACCCCCGTGGGCGGTGGGTCGCTTCGTCCGGGGCGAGCCGGGAACGCGCTACTGGCCGGGGAGCCCCACCCCACTCGCCCCTCGGTGGGTGGCGGTGGGCACTCGCCGCAAGGGGCGGGTCGGTGACCGCTCGGTATCAGGGCCTGCGCGGTGTTGTTGGTGGACCGCTGCCGTCCGCTGCCCGCTGGGGTTCGTCGGTCACTGCGGGTCCGGTCCCGGGAACCGGGACCTCACCTGCGTCTGCTTCGCTGGGCTGCGCTGCTGTGCCCGTCGCCGTCCAGGCGGCGCAGTACAGCAGCAGCCTGGCCATGAGGTTGATCCACAGCACGACGGCGACCGGGACGGCGAAGGCGCCGTACATGCTCTTTCCCGCGACGCCCTGGAAATAGCCGGTCAGCAGCAGCTTGAGCAGTTCGAAGCCGACCGCACCGATCAGACCGGCGACCACGACCGCACGTCGGCCGGGATGCACCCGCGGCAGCCGGGTGAGCAGGTAGACCAGGAGCAGGAAGTCGACGAGCAGGGCAATGGCCAAGCCCGCGAAGAACAGCAGCACCCGTCCCGCCCCGCCCTCGATCCCGACCTTGTCGGCTGCCCAGCCGACCGCGCTGTTCGCGAAGACCGAACTGCCCATCGCGACCAGCCCGACCACTCCGAGACCGACCAGCACCCCGGTGTCCTTGATCCTGAGCAGGATCGGATTTCCCGGGTCCTGCTCCTTCTCCCAGACCGCACGCAGGCACCCGCGAAGGGCGCCGACCCAGTTGATGCCGATCACGAGCAGCAGCGCGCCCGCAATGAGCCCGACGGTTCCGGCGTGAGCGACGAGGCCCTTCAGGTTCAGCAGGTTGGAAAGGCCCGGCGCCTGGCCGGCAATCTTGTCCTCAAGCTTGCTGAGCTGGTCCTCGCTCAGCAGCTTGGCGCCGATCGCCGCGCCCGCAGTGATCAGCGGAAAGAGCGCGACGAAACTGATGTAGGTGACGGCGGCGGCGAGCCGGGCCCAGTGGGTCTTGGCCAGCCGCTCGTACGCCCGCCACACGTGCGTACGCATCAGCCGTGCGATACCAGGAAGCCTTGTCAGCCAATCCATGGTGAACACCTACTCTCAGCGTACTCACGGCGGGAGAAGAGGCATGTAGCGGCGAAACCCGCTTTCCGTACTGAGATCGTTTGGCCGCCAGTTCAGGGACAGGACAGTCGCGGTGACCGACTTGCTTGCACGGCGAACCCGTTAGAGGGCCCGGGTTGTCGGCGGAAACCTTGATCTCCCCGGTGGCGGAAACGATCACCCCACTGGCGGACAACTCCCCGCAGACAGCAAAACTCCCCACTGTGCACGGCTTCCACCCCTAACGGAACGGCCCCACGGGAACCATCGACTCGTACTTCGGCGGGCCCGGGGTGGAGTGGTCAGTGCTTGAAGGCGTCCTTGATCTTCGCCCCGGCCTGCTTGATGTTGCCCTTGACTTGGTCTCCGCGGCCTTCGGCCTGCAGGCGCCGACTGCCGGTGGCGCGGCCGGCCGTCTTCTTGGCGCCGCCTTTCATCGCTTCGGCTTTGTGCGCGATCTTCTTAGCGAGACTCATGGATGGCCTGCCTGGGTGAGTTCTCTGCTGGGGTTCGGTGGCAGGAAGATCCGTGGCGCTGGCCGGCCACCGATCTGCGCGTGGGGGCGGTCTACCGGGGGGCGGACCGGTGCCCGAACAAAGTGCAGTCTGCTCCGATGACCGCCGTCCGGGGCGGGAGCGCGATCACCGTGGAGTGAGCCTCCCTGCGCGTTCGCGTCCGAGGATGACGATCATGACCCGCTCCAAGGATCTGCCTGCTGCTCCCACGGTAGAACCGCACCGTCCACGAAGCCACCGCGGCAGGGACGGCAGGATTCCCCGGGACTGGCGGCTCACTCGCTGCAGACCATCGACCGCCACACCGCTCGATCTTCTAGGCGGCCGTAGGCGAGAGAGGGCTTGGTGAGTCACGCTTGTGTTGCCGCTCGAAGAGCACCCAGCCGGGGCGGGCCTGGTGAACCGGCCAGTGAACTACTCCCCGCTGCCGGTCAGCACCTCCTCGGATGGCATTCCGAAATGCCACATGGCCTCGGCGAACGCCGCCGGGGGCCGCCCGGCCCAACGGCTCCGCCGCGACCTTGGCGATCACGACAAAACGAGAATGATCATCGATCCCCGTGATCAGCTTGCAGCCATGGCGGCCAGTGGCCGGTCGTGGCGGGCCAGCACCGCGCGCGCCTCGGCGAGCAGGGTGAGCCCGGCGTCGGTGGGCCGGACCCCGGTACTGCTGCGCACCAGCAACCGCACACCGAACTGGCGCTCCAGCCCCACCACGGTCTGGGAGAGAGCGGGCTGGCTGATGTGCAGCCTGCGTGCCGCGGCGGACAGGCCGCCCTCCTCGACGACCGCGACGAACGCGCGCATTTCCCGCAGCTCCATGGCCTCATCGCATCACGGGTGCGGCGGCCTGCGCCATCGTGGACCTGGTCGAGGACGCTCGCCGCCGGAGGGGCTGCCCTTCGGGCCGAAGCCGTGGGGCAAGCGGCCACATGGGGTTACCGCTCGGCGAGAACGGAATTCTCACGATGAGGGCTGTGGTGGTCGGCGCATTCAGTGGCCTGGGCGGGTGCATCGGGATCGACTTGGGCCGTCGTGGCGACCAAATCGCCCTGCCGGCACGCCGGCACGGACGGCTGGTCGACGTGGCGAAGGAAGTGAGTGCGGGCACGCTCGCCGTTGCGTGCGACGTGACCGATTGGGCCGTCGTGGCGACCAAATCGCCCTGCCGGCACGCCGGCACGGACGGCTGGTCGACGTGGCGAAGGAAGTGAGTGCGGGCACGCTCGCCGTCGCGTGCGACGTGACCGACCAGTCGTCCTGCCGGGCGGCGATGGAGGGGGCCGCCGCCGGGCTGGGCGGTATCGATGCCCTCGTCCACGCCACCGGTATCGGGCCCCTCGCCCGGATCGAGCAGCACGATGCCGCCACTTGGCGCCGGGGCATGGACACCAGCGCGATCGGCGCGGAGTTGGTCACGAACGCCGCGCTCCCGCGCCTGTCGGCGTCGCCGCCTACGTGTCCACGCTCGGCGTCACACTCACGCCCGCCCGGCCCGGGTTCGCGGCCCATCTGTGAGCGAGTTGGCCCTCGAAAGGGGCCATCTCACGGGCGCCCTGCTGGAGTTGGAGGAGTTCCTCCGCGGCTGCGACACCGTGCTGCGCTGCGGCGTCACCATCCCGGAGGTGACGGTGATGCCCCGGCCGCCGGTCTGACGGTCGTCTGGGGCCCGCGCCCGGCCGCGGTCGCACCGGTCCCGTGGCGCGACTCTCGCGTAGCGTGAATCCCATGCGGGTGCTGGTCGTCGAGGACGAGGAGCGGTTCGCGGCCGGGCTCAGGAACGGGCTGGAGGCCGAGGGGTTCGCCGTGGACGTCGCGCCGGACGGGGTCGACGGGCTGTGGATGGCCCGCGAGAACGCGTACGACGCGATCATCCTCGACATCATGCTGCCGCGGCTCAACGGCTACCGCGTCTGCCGGGAGTTGCGCGCCGGGGGCGACTGGACGCCGATCCTCATGCTCACCGCCAAAGAGGGCGAGTGGGACGAGGTGGAGGGGCTGGACACCGGGGCCGACGACTACCTCACCAAGCCCGTCTCGTACGCCGTACTGCTCGCTCGGCTGCGGGCGTTGTTGCGGAGGGAGGCACGGGAGCGGCCCGCGGTGCTCGCCGCGGGTGATCTGCGGCTCGATCCGGCCGCCCGGACCGTCACCCGTGCCGGGCGTGAAGTCGAGCTCACCGCACGGGAGTTGGCCGTCCTGGAGTTCCTGCTACGCAGGGCCGGTGAGGCCGTGTCCAAGCGAACCATCCTCGGCCATGTCTGGGGCGACGACTTCGAGGGCGATCCGAACATCGTCGAGGTGTATGTGCGGCGCCTCAGGAACAAGGTCGACCGGCCCTACGGGAGGGAGTCCATCCAGACCGCGCGGGGGTACGGGTATCGGCTGGTGCCTGATGGCGGGCGGTGAGCGCGCGGTGGGCGCGGGTGGCGCTTCGGACCCGAGCGCTTCGGACCCGGGCGGCGCGGCCGGGAGCGCGCGGCTGCGAGCCGTGCGGATGCGGGCCACCCTCATCGCCGTACTGGCCGTGGCGCTCGCCCTGGTGGCCGGCGGTGCGGCTCTGGTGCTCGGGCTGCGGGCCGAACTCAGCAACGACGTACGGGACGCCGCCCGGGCGCGGGCGAAGGAGGTCGGCGGCGTCATCGAGGCGGGCCGGGGCGTCCCGGCCCCCACCGTCGCCGATCCCGCCGAGGAGTTCCTCCAGGTCGTCGACGAGAACGGTGCCGTCGTCGCGGCGAGCGGCAATGTGGAGGGGCGTCCGGCGCTGGCCCGGCTGCGGCCCGGTGGCAGCACCGAGGTAGACACCCCGCTCGACGAGGACCCCTTCCTCGTGGTGGCAGTCGGGGCCGATGACGGGAACCGTACGTTCGTCGTGCTTGACGGGCGGGCGCCCGCCGGGGTCGCCGAGGCCACCGCGACGGTCACCCGGCTGCTGTTCATCGGCGTGCCCGTCCTGGTCGTGGTCGCCGCCGCCGCGACCTGGGCCGCGGTCGGGCGGGCCCTTCGCAGGGTGGCCCGCGCCGAGGCCGCGCAGCGCCGGTTCGTCTCCGACGCCTCGCACGAACTGCGTTCACCCGTCGCCACCGTCCGGCAGCACGCCGAGGTCGCCCTCGCTCACCCGGAGCGGGCCGACCCCGGTGCGCTGGCCGGGACGGTGCTCGAAGAGGCCGTACGCATGCAGCGGCTCGTCGAGGATCTGCTGCTGCTCGCCCGCGCGGACGAGAACGTCATCGGGCCCCGGCGGCGCCCCGTCGACCTGGACGACCTGGTCTTCGAGGAGGCCCGGCGGCTGCGGGAGAGCGGCGCCGGGCCGCGGATCGACAGCGGCGGGGTGTCGGCCGCGCGCGTCCTGGGGGACGAGGACGCGCTGCGCCGCCTCGTCCGCAATCTCGGCGAGAACGCCGCCCGGCACGCCCGGTCCCGCGTCGCCCTCACCCTCGGCACCACGGCCGGCCGCGTACGCCTGCACGTGGACGACGACGGACCCGGCGTCCCGGAACCCGAACGGGCCCGTGTCTTCGAGCGGTTCGTACGGCTCGACGAGGCGCGGGCCCGTGGTGAGGGCGGGGCGGGTCTGGGCCTGGCCATTGTCGCGGAGGTGACGGCCGCGCACGGGGGGACGGTCGCGGTGTGGACGGCGCCGGAGCTGGGCGGGGCGCGGTTCACGGTGACGTTGCCGTCGGGCGAGGGTTCCTGAGGCGTGCCGTGACGTGCCGTGCCGTGCCGTCGGGCGAGCGCCCCTGAAACGGCGTTCAGGGTCGTTCAGCTTCTGTTCAGCGGGTCCGCGGGACGCTCGGTGCATCACGCCGAGGAGGCTGCCATGAGCGTCAACCGCAAGGTCCTGCTGCCCGGTGCCGTCGTGAGCGCCGCCGTGCTGCTGGCCGGTGCCTGCTCCGGGGGCGGGTCGGGGAATGAGGCGAAGAAGAGCGGGTGCGTGCACGTCGTGGACGAGAACACCGGCAGGACGCGAGCCGCCTGCCTGCCGCTCGCCCCCGACCGCGAGCGCGTCGACCTCGCCGAGCCGCACTTCGCGCACCCGACCGACGTCACCAACCCGCTGCACCCCACCGCGAAGGTCGCCCAGACCATCTACGGCGGCCAGGAGTCCGGCAAACCCTTCCGCACCGAGGTCAGCCTGCTGCCGCAGACCAAGACCATCACCTGGGGCGGCCGGTCCATCAAGGCCCTGACCTCCCAGTACGTCGCCTTCTCCGACGGACGCATCCACGAGGTCGCCCTCGACTGGTACGCACAGGCCGACGACGGTTCCGTCTGGTACCTGGGCGAGGACGTCTTCAACTACGAAAACGGCGTCGTCGCCGACACGGAGGGGACCTGGCAGGCGGGCCGCAAGAACGCGCCCGGCGCCATGATCATGCCTGCGCACCCGAAGAAGGGCGACGTCTACCACACGGAGAATCTGCCCGGCGTGGTCTTCGAGGAGGTCACGGTCAAGGCGGTCGACCAGAGCGTCGACGGGCCCTACGGGAAGATCACGGGTGCGATGACCGTCCGAGAGCTGCACATGGACGGCACGACCGAGGACAAGGTCTTCGCGCCCGGGTACGGGGAGTACTCCACCGGGTCCGCGAGCGGCGACCTGGAGGCCGTGTCGCTCGCCGTGCCGACCGACGCGAAGAAGGCGCCGCCGCCCGCGAAGCTGGCCACCCTGGACCGTGCGGCCCGCACCGTCCAGGAGACGCCGACGGCCTCGGCGGTACGTCGCCTGCGCGCCGCCTGGGACACCTACCGCGCCTTCGACGCCGTACCGGCCCTCCTTGAGCGGCAGATGACACGCGACCTCGACGCGCTCGGGAGTGGGGGAGCGAAGGCCGTGGACGCCGCGCTGCGGGTCGCCGAGAACACGAGCGATCTGCGGCTGCGATACGAGCCGGTGGGCACGGTCGACCGCGGGCGACTCGGGCTGTGGGCACGGCAGTTGCGCGTCGACGCGAAGGCCGGTGGCGACGGGGCGGTGGCCGGTGACGTCACCAGCCTGGAGCTGGTCTGGGAGCGGGTGCGGCGGGACGCGCCGGGTTCGGCCGTCGGCACGGACCTGAAGAGGCTGCGCGCCGCGGTGGACCGCAAGGACACGGCCGAGGCCGGCCGGCTGGCGCCGGGCCTGGTCGCGGACATCGCGCGACTGGGCGGCTAGGGCTGTCCGGCGGATCGGGTCGGAGGGGCGCTGCGGCGCCTCATAAGCGCGGGTGAGCGGGTCCTGGTGGGTCCAGCTGCGAGGCGGAGGAGGGCGACGACGCGATGGGGGGTCCCCCTGTTCGAGCGAAGCCGAGAACTTGGGGGAGTCGGCAACCGACGACAACGCCGCGGATGGGCGTGCCAGGACCCGCGTCTCCGACCTGATCCGCCGGACAGAACACCCAGCCCTCAACGCCCGAGCGCCGCACCGCCATTGATGTGCAGGAGCTGGCCCGTCATGTACGCCGCCTCGGGGGAGGCCACGTACCGGACGGCCGCGGCGATCTCCGACGGGTGGCCCGGCTGACCTGTGAGGGACTGGGCCACCCGGGACGCCACGAACTCCGGAGTCGCGCGGTCGCCGAAGAACTCCGTGTCGCCGACGAAGCCGGGAGCGACCGCGTTCACGGTGATGCCCTCGGAACCGACGCGCTGAGCGAGGTCGTACGTGTAGGTGTTGACCCAGCCCTTGGAGCCGCCGTACGAGCCGGGGCCGCGCAGCGAGGCGATCGAGGAGAGCTGCACGATACGGCCGCCGGGGCGCCGTACGTGGGGGAGCAGGGCCTCGGTGAGCAGGACCGCGGTCAGGACGTTGGCGTCGAAGTTGCGGCGGTAGCTGTCGGCTACGGACGCGAGCGAGCCGTCGTGCGAAGGGGCCACGTTTCCGCCCGCGTTGGCGACCAGCACGTCGACCGGGGTGTCGTCCGCGGTGATGAACTCCCTTGCCGCACCGACCTGTTCGGGATCGGCAAGGTCCGCCGCGTACCAGGACGCGGTCCCGTCCCCGTAGCGCTCGTCCAGTCCGTCGGCCGCCTTGCGCAGTATGTCCTCGCGGCGGCCCAGGAGCACCACCCGGTCCCCGTCCGCGGCGAACGCCTCCGCCGTCGCCAGGCCGATTCCGGTTCCGCCGCCGGACACCACCACACGTCGCCGCGCTCGCTGGGTCATACCGCTCCATCCTCGTCTTCGAGTGTGAATTCTGGTCACATGTGCGTACGGGGTGCGACGCTACGGAGGCCGTCCGATGCCGTCAAGTGGCTTGATATGAAGCCCGGTTGACCTGGTGATTCGTTTCGCCGTGCGGGCGACTGGGCAGGGATCGTGCAGCGTTTGTCCCGGTCCACGGGGCCGGGGGAGACCGGGGGAGGGGGAGCGCTGTGCGTGACCATGTACGGACGGCGGACGGGCGGCTGCTGCGCGTCGAAGTCTCGGGGGATCCGCGCGGTCGCCCGGTGTTCCTGCTGCACGGGATGCCCGGCAGCCGGGTGGGACCCCGGCCGCGGTCCATGTTCCTGTACCAGCGCGGCACCCGGCTCATCAGCTACGACCGCCCGGGGTACGGGGGTTCCGACCGTATGCCCGGGCGTCGCGTCGTCGATGTCGTCCACGACGTGGCGGTTGTCGCCGATGCCCTGGGCCTTGAGCGGTTCGCGGTGGCCGGGCGGTCCGGAGGCGCACCGCACGCGCTGGCGTGTGCCGCGCTGATGCCGGAGCGGGTGACGCGGGCCGCCGCGCTGGTCGGGCTGGCGCCGCGGAACGCGGAGGGGCTCGACTGGTTCGCCGGGATGGCGCCGTCGAACGTCAACGAGTTCCGGACCGCGTTCACCGATCCGGAGCGGTTCGTTGCGCGGCTGATTCCGCGGTCGGCCGCGATCAGGCGCGACCCGGTGCGGCTCCTGCAGGAGTTGCGGCACGAACTCACCGACGACGACCGGCAGATCGTGTCGGACAACACGATCCGGTCGATGCTGCTGCGCAACTACCGGGAGGCGTTGCGGACTTCGCCGTACGGATGGATCGACGACGCGTTGGCGCTGACCGGGCACTGGGGATTCGAGCCGGCGCAGATCCAGGTACCGGTGCTGTTGTGGCACGGCGTGAAGGACGTCTTCTCGCCGGCGTCGCACTCGTCCTGGCTCGCCGCCCGGATTCCGCGGGCCACGGCCGTCCTCGAACCGACCGCGGCGCACTTCGCGGCGTTGCGGGCCCTGCCGAAGGTACTGACGTGGCTGCTGGGGGACACACGGGTCTTCGCTCCCTCCGCCTCTGGCCGTCCCGTACCTGGGGGCTCCCGGCCCCGGACCTCCGCTTCGGCCTGAACGGTCGCGTCCTCAAACGCCGGAGGGGCTGATTTTCAGCCCCTCCGGCGTTTGAGGACGGAGCCCCCAAGGGCCCTCACACCGCCAGCGGCTCCAAGTCCCGGTAGATGCGGCGCTCGTCCGCCGCCACCCGGGTCATCCCGTTCTCGTCGCCCAGCAGCGTGCGCAGCTCGCCCAGGGCTTCGTCACGGAGGCGGCGGGCCTCGTCCTTGTGGCCCAGCGCGGAGAGCGTCAGCGCGGAGTTGGTGACGATGGCGAGGGTCTCCGGGTGGTGGGCTCCGAGGACCGCGCGGAGTTTGACGACCGCGTTCTCCTCCAGCTTGCGGGCCTCGTCGAGGCGGCCCTGGTCGGCGAGGACGTTGGCGTAGTTGATGCCGGTGAAGAGGGTGTGGGGGTGTTGTTCGCCGAGTACCTCGCCCATGCGGCGCAGGACTTGGCGGAAGACGGTTTCGGCCTCCTCGGTGTCGCCGCAGCCCCAGTGGAAGATGCCGAGGTTGTTGAGGGCGGCCTGGGTGTAGGGGTGGGCCTCGCCCGGGACCTTCATGTACTCGGCCAGCGCCTCCCGGGCGACCTCGCGCGCGGCCTCCCGCTCATCGGCGGCGAACAGGTCGGCCGCCATGTTCAGATCGCAGGCGAGCGAGTCGGGGGTCGCCTTCGGGTACTGCGTCCGGTACTGCGCGCGCGTCGCGGTGGTCAGCCGGCGGGCGTCCTCGAACTGGCCCGCCCTGCGCAGCGACACGGCGAGCGACTTGGCGCAGCTCAGCGTGCCGGGGAACTCCTTGCCGAGGATGCGCTTGTGCGCGTCGTAGGCGCGGGAGAGGAGCGAGACCGACTCCGTGTAGCGGCCGACCTCGCGGAGGTCGCGGCCCAGGCGGGCGGCAGAAGCGAGGGTGTACGGGTGGTCGGGGCCGAGCACCTCGATCCGCCGGTCGTAGGTGTCCTGGTCGATGGCACGGGCCTCGCCGTAGCGGCCGACCATACGGAGCGCGAGCGCGAGGTTGTTGGCGGCGCTGAGGGTGCGGCGGTGCGACTCGTGGAAGATCTGGCTGAAGCCTTCGTGCGCCTCGCGCGCGAACTCCACCGCCGACCCGTACACACCGAGTGCCGCGAGGTCGCTGGCGAGGCCGGACATGGTGACGTAGGTGTGGGGGTGCGAAGGGCCGAGTACCCGCTTCTGGCGTTCGAGGAGTTCGGTGTTGATGTCCCGGGCCTCCACATAACGGCCCTGCGAGCGCAGCACGTTGCCGAGCTGGCAGCGCAGATACAGGTACTGCACGTCGTCCTCGCCGAGGATCGGCTTCCAGTGGTCGAGGAGGTCCTCGGCGAGCGCCTGGGCGCCGGGGAACTCACCGCGCTTCCACAGATAGCGGACGCGGTCGATGAGCAGCCTGCGGGTCTGCGCCTCGGTGCAGTTGCGGGCGTCGGAGGCGCTCAGGTGCGGCCAGATGACCGCGAACCGCGGCCAGGTCTCGGGGTCGTCGATCGGTTCGTCGCCGTCGGGCCGGCAGCCCGCGAGCACCGTGTGCACGACGTGCCGGGCGTGCCGCTGCTCCTCCTCGGTCAGCTGCGAGCGGATCACCGCCTGGACAAGGCGGTGCACCTGGATGCTGTTGCTGACCTGGTCGACCTTGGCGAGCGCGAACCGGCCGATCTCCCGGATGACCCGGCCGAGCAGCAGACTCTCCTGGAGGGCGGGGTCGTACGGCTTGAGGGCGTCGATCATCTCCTTGCTGTAGAGCAGGTGGGAGGAGATCGGTTCGGCGGCCAGGAACGCGCAGAGCTGCAACAGCCGTACCGAGGCCGGGGAGCGTTCCCGGAGCCTGGCTATGGAGATGTTCCAGGTCGCGGCCACCGTCTTGGGGTAGTCGGCGGGCTGGTTGAGGTCCAGCACCTCCGTCGTCTGCTCGGCCAGCTGCCGCAGGTACTCCTCGATCGGGGTGGCCGTCTCGGCGAGCCAGGCCGCCGCCTGCTCCACGGCCAGCGGCAGGTCGCCCACCGCGACCGCCACCTGGTCGGCCTCCTCGGCGCTGAGCCCCGAGGCGCGCCGGGTGAGGTGCTCCACGCTCTCCTCGCGCAGGAACACGTCGATGGGCAGGGAGGCGCCCTGCTGCGCCCAGGCCTGGTTGCGGGAGGTGACGAGGATGTGCCCGCCGCCTCCGGTCGGGAAGTAACGGGTGAGCCGGGCGGGGTCGTCGGCGTTGTCGAAGACCAGGATCCAGCGTTTGGTCGGCGCGCCGCGCCCCAGCATCTGCACGGCTTCCTGGCTGGCCAGGTTGATGTCCTCGCCGCCGGGCGCGCCGATGCGGGCGGCGAGTTCGGCGAGTGAGGAGACCACGTTGCCGGGGTCCTCGGCGGAGATCCACCACACGAGGTCGTAGTCCGCCATGAACCGGTGCACGTACTCCAGCGCCACCTGCGTCTTGCCGACGCCGCCGAGTCCGAACAGCGCCTGCGGCTGCGGCAGGACGACCGAGATGCCCCCGCCGAGCTGATCGCGGACCCGGTCCAGGATGACATTGCGGCCGGTGAAGGTGTTGTTGCGCTGGGGCGCGTTCCAGATCGCCGGGGTGCTGCCGGGGAAGCGGGGACCGGAGGGGCCGCCGTCGAGGGGCCGGCCCGGCAGCTCCAGGACGCCGAACAGCGCGGTGACGCACTGGGACTCGTCGAGTCGGTGCAGATCGACCGGGTTGTGGTCGAGATACGACTCCGGCAGCCGGACCTCGTCGACCCGCAGCGGAATCAGTGTGGCGCCCGGGGTGTCCGTGTCGGACTCGATGAGGGCACGCCATACGGCGTCGGCGTTGCGGGACTTGCGAAAGGCGTTCGACAGCAGGACGAGGTGGTGTGTCGCCGAGTCCTGGTGCTCGACGGGTCCGGTGGCGATGTCGTGCGGGATGACATTGCAGCCGGCGCGCTTGAGGAGCGCCTCGGCCCAGTCGGCCCACATGCGGTTCTCGGCCGCGTACGTGATGACGACGTCCGCCGCGGTGGTCATCGGCCGCCGCCGCAGGAACGCGTCGCGGCAGCGCAGCCGCACCGGCTCCGGCACCGGCGGCAGCGTGGTGACCTCGCCGTCCGAGATGACCGCGGTGAGCCGTTCGAAGGCGGACAGCAGCGAGTTGGCGATGCCGCTCTCGTCGCCGACGGTGGCGAGCGTCTCCTCGTACGCGTAGTACGGGCGGTACGGGATCTCGACGGCGCCCCAGTACGCGGTCAGCTCCTCGCCGCCGAGCTCCTCGCCCCCGAGCCCCTTGGGCAGCCCGTCGAACTTGAGCCGGGCCAGCGCCCGTCCCGCGTCGACCTTCTCCTTCTCGCCCTCGTCGATCCGCATCGGCACGGGCAGCACCCGGATCTTGCGCTTGCGGTATCCGTCCTCGACGCTGCGGGCCACGGCCGCCGCGCCGTCGAGGGACTGGTCGCTGAGCGTGAAGCAGTCCACGAGCACATCGGGCATCTGCATGGTGCAGATGTCGGCGTTGTCGGACAGCCCGGTGCGCGAATCGATCAGGACGTAGTCGTACGAGGCCTTCATGTCGTCGCGCAGCGCGTCGAGGAACAGCCCGCCGCCGAGCCGCTCGTAGAAGTTGTCCCATTCGAAGGACGACACGGTCGCGGAGTACGAGCGGTCCTGGCGCCCGGCGGAGAGGAAGTCGAGCGAACCGCCTTGCACGAAGCGCAGCCCGAGCCGCTCGGGGGTCAGCGAGATGGCGTGCTGCTCCACCCGCGCGTAGTCCAGGTGCCAGGCGCCGGAGCGCTGGGTTCCGGTGGTCGCGGCCCAGGCGTACTCGTTGATGATGTCGATGACACCGGTGGTGGCCGCGAGCGCGTTGGGGTCGAGGAACGGGTGGAAGAAGCGGTGCAGACCCGGGGCCTCCAGGTCCCAGTCGACGGCCAGGACGCGTTTGCCGTTGGCGGCGAGGATCCACGCGGTGTTGGCCAGGGCCATCGTGCGGCCGGTGCCCCCTTTGTACGAGTAGAAGGTGATGATGCGTCCGTCCTGCGCGGCCGTCATGCTTCTTCTCCTCCGTGGTCGGATCCGCCTTCGGGCAGCGGCGGGTGGGTGGGGCCCGTGATGGGGCCCATCAGGCGGGGCCTGCGGATCGGCGGGCCCGGCGGCGGATGCGCCTCGGCGTGCTTGAGGTACTGCCGGGTGGCGTGCGCGACGACGGCCGGCAGGACGTCGGTGAAGGCCTTCAGGGTGGGTACGCCGTTGACGGCGACCCGGCAGTCGGTGCGCCGGCCCCGGTCCAGGATCAGCGGCAGCGTGCGCTCCAGGTCCGTCGCGAGCTTGCGGCCCTCCTCTCCGTGGCACTGGATGTCGGCCCGGTTCCACGGGACGATCGCGCTGACCCAGGGGCGGGCGTTCGCGTCGAACGCCTTGAGTCTGCGCGTCCGTTCCTCGTCGGTCAGCGCCCACCGGTCGATGAGCAGAATGCCGGGGTGGCTCGGCGCCGCCTTGTCGGAGTCGTCCGTGACCAGGGTCTCGCCGGTGTCCTCGTCGTCGAAGGACGACACCGTGATCCGGTAGTCGAGCGAGCGGATCAGCTCCTCGGCGAGCGAGGGCAGCGGGCGGGTCGACTCCGAGTGGTACGGGTTCCAGTCCTGCGCGTCCTCGCCGTACGGGCGGGCGTCGCGGTGCTCGGGGATGCTGTGCCGGGTGGGCGCCGCCACCGTCAGATGGATGCGCCGGGGGCCCTCGCCGCGCGGCTTGAACGCGCTCGGCGTGCTCTCGTAGGGGCGGGGCCTGCTGGACGGCAGCGGCGACTCGTGGGCGACCCGCACGATCCGCTGGGCGAGCCCGAGAACGGTCTCCTCGTACTCGTCGTGCAGCCGGTTGAGCTTGATCAGACCGTAGATCCCGTTGGCCGCGTACCGGTCGCCGAACGCCCCCTGGTCCACATGTATATGCCGTACGGAGTCGGGAAGTTGGGCGTAATCGATATGCGTCCACAGTGCGGGGACGATGGTCGGAACGGCACCGGAACCGGCCGCCCGCGCCCGCAGAATACGTTCATTGAACGCGAACCATTCCCGGCCGCAACTCTCACTCGTGAAGTACCGCGGCGAGAACAGTGGCACGAACACCCGGCACGTCGCGAGATTCTCACTGAGCTTTTCCGGCCATCCGTCACCCGAGCGCATCTCCCGGTCCATGAAACCCGCGGGCGCGCCCGCGGGAAGATCCGTGAGCGCCATGATGTGGTCGCACAGATCCGTGAAGAGGACGTGCACCCAGTGATCCGGATCGCCGCCGCCGGGCCCCCAGGCCGGCGTGTGGGCGTAACTCAGGAAGAAATAAGGCCGGTTGTCCGAAGCCCGTTCAGGTATGTCCACGCGCCCCCCTGCCTGTGGATGAGCCCCTACGGGATGTTCGGTTCACCTGGCCGGAACCCACAATCTTCCCGACCGAGCGCCCGAACGGGTTGCCTCTTTCACGTCAATCCATGGCGATATCCAGACATCTGGACACCGGCGTGGTCGACGGCGTCCCGCATCCCGAGGAGCAGCACGGTTTTTCCCGCCACTTCCCGTTCCGACACAAGATCACGCGGCAGCCGCGCCCCGATCGCCCCGAAGTCCCCGTCGTAGAGCACGATGTCCTCGTACGAGGTCCACTGGCCCTTCTCGCCCAGCACGCAGTGGTATGCCCGTCGCGCGGGCAGGGGGCGCATCCGGTACTCGGCGAGATGGAACGCGCTGCACACCTCGAACCCCACGCGGAACAGCAGGACTTGGGCGTCGGCGGCGTACAGCCTGGCCAGCGGGGAGCGCTCGCCGAGGTGGCAGTGCGGATCGTGGTCGCCCAGCAGCTCCCCGGCCCGGGGGCCGAGCCCGGCCAGCGAGGTGTGCGGATGCCCGCTGCGGGCGGCGCCCGGGGTGGTCCGTACGCATTCGGCGAGCACGCCCATCGACGGGCAGGGCGTCGTACCGGGATCGAACGGGGGCACCGACGCCCGGAACACCGCCTCCTCGTCCTCGGACATACCGTCGGTGAGCGCCTTGTACGCCCGGGAGGTCAAGGAGTTCTCCGGCGAGAAGGCGGGCACGACGAGCGTGCCGTCGGGGCCGAGCGCGTCGAGCAGCGCGTCCCGTACGTCGGTGTCGCGCAGCCCAGCACCGCCGAGGGAGGCGTGGGCCATGAGAATGCCGCCGGTCTGCACTCCCAACTCGGTGAATAAGTCGGCCAGTTGGTCGCGGTCAGTCACGGTGGCCCGCCCACTCGGTCCGGAGCTCCTCGGCCAACACCGCACCGGTCTCGGTGAGTTCACCGTCCGGCCGGGCGGCCAGCTGCTCCAGGGCGCGGCCCGCCCGCCCCAGCGCGGCGGCGTGGGCGTCGTCGTGGCCCTTCCAGTACGTGGCGGCGCCGAGCTCCCGGCTCACCTCGTCGAGCAGCCGCCCGGCCCCGTTGCCCGGCACGTTCAGATCCGCCGTCTCGCGCAGCGCCGTGAGCCGCGCCAGGCGTCCGGTGCGCGGCAGTTCACGTACGAACTCCGCCGGCTCGAAGTCGACGGCCACCCCCAGCGCGCCGAGCCCGTGCGCGCCGAGCCGCACCCCTGCGCCCGCCACGAGCGGGGTGACCGTGGTGGCGAGCAGCGCGTTGACGTCGGCACGCCAGCCGGGCTCGCGCTCGTCCATCAACTCGTAGGCCGCGCACAGTCGTTCGGTGAACTCGGCGAGCTCGCCGGGGTCGAGAGGCGGGGTGACACGGGCGGGGTAGCAGTCGCGCAGGGGGTCGGCGTCGTCGAGGAGCAAAGGGGTGCCGTCCGCCAGGGTCATGCGGTGCAGGGGGCGCCACCCGGTGGCGTCGTCCTCGGTCGCGTACTCCGTGCCGTCCGCGGTGCGCACATGGAGGCGGCCCGCCGTCACCGCGACCTCGACGCGGCCGGGCTCGGGGAGGGTGAGGGTTCCCAGGGTGGGAAGGTGCAGGTCGTAGGTGGGGTGGTCCCAGGTGAGTTTTACGTCGACCTGAGCACGCAGGGCGGCGACGGCGACCGCCGCGGCGAGCGGCCCAGGAGTGGTGACCCGGTCGTGCAGGCACTGCTTCAGCGTGGTGTGGAAGTAGGGGTGGGCGATGATCTCGTCGACGTGGCGTGTGGCTCCCGCCGCGCCGTCCAGGTACACGAAGGTCCGCCACATCTCGTCCCAGTCCGGCTCCCCGGCGTACCGGTACGCGAGGCGGGAGAGCAACCTGCGGTTCAACTCACCCTGAGCGAACGAGAGTTCCTCCCTGTCGCCCACGGCCGGGCTGAGGGTGTGGTCGGTGATGCGCTCGGCCACGCCGTCGACGAACGCGCGCAGGTCGGAACAGAACACGGATGGATTGTCGAAGCCGCGGCCGCTGCTGTACCGGTGGGCGTAGAGCCCTCCGCCGCACGATTCGATCACCGGGCAGCGGCGGCAGGTCGCGCTGACGCCCGCGAGGCCCAGCTGGCGCGCGCGAACGCCGGGATGCCGCGCGAACTCCGCGAAGCGATGCTGAAAGACGTCGTAACCGGTCGCCGGGGCCCCGTCGTACGCCGTCTTCAGCGAGTCCGCCTGCTCGAAGCTGCCGTCGGTCTCCACCACCGCGAGATCGCTCGGCGCGAGCCCCATCGCCTCCGTCAGGCTCGGCCCGCCCTGAAGGGTGCTGAGGACCGACTCGAAGGTCCGCACCGAGACGGTGCGCCCCTGCTGGTCCCAACGGTCGAAGATCTTGAGCAGCCAGTCGGCGTACGCGGTGGGCGAGTCGACCGGTCTGGGCGGTGGACTGTCCCAGGTGGAGTGCGGCAGCAGATAGTCGATGCGAGGCGGATGCAGCGAGGCGAGCGCGTCGTGCACGGCGACCGGATCATTGGCCACGTCCACGGTGCACAGCAGACCGCTGTAGAGATGCCGGTACTCGGGTGTGCGCAGCAGACTGATCGCGCGCAGCACCCGGTCGTAACTGCTCCGCCGCCGACGATCACGCCGGTGCCGGTCGTTGGCGGCACGGTCGCCGTCGAGCGAGATGCTGACCTTGACGCCGAATTCCTTGAACACATTGAGATGACGTGTGTTGAGCTGCACGCCATTGGTGTGAATGCGGAGATCGAGAGCGGTGACCGGGGCGATGGTACGAGTGAGTTCCGCACAGATGTTTCTCATGCGCACGGGACCCACGAGAAGAGGTTCGCCACCGTGAAGGATCACGGAAACGGACGGGAGTTTTTGTTCTTCCGCATAGTCCGCGAATCGTCGGGCCACTTTTCCGAGCGTTTCTTCGGAAATGAAGGTCGGACGGCCTTTCCAGCTCTGATCGGCATGCTCGTACACATAACAGTGATCACAGGCGAGGTCGCATCGACTGTGGATCTTGAGAACGAGCTGCTGCAGCTTCACGGGGTGAGGATAGTGCCGACGGGGGGCTGCTTGTAACGCCAACCCCTTGATCGGTCAAGGCGATTGACGGCTCCGGCGCACGAGCGCGGGCGCACTGGGCGGTCGTTGTACCGCCGGATGCGCCCGCGCCGAAGTCTGTGCGATCTACCGCGTCTAGAGTGCCGAGTCAAACGTGATCGGCTTGGCCGGACGCCGCCCGGGGATGTCGGTCACTCGACCGGCGGACCTCACGGCGGCAGCCCCGAGCGGGTCGATGGCCGACAGGGGAGTGTGCGGCCGGCGCACGGGTCTGGGGGCGGCGGAGTGGTGCGTCGCCGGCGTCACCGAAAGGTTCATTTTTGGGACTTTCGTTGGGTTGAGTGACTGTCGAGGCGGAGGCTATCAGTTGGATCTATGGTGCGGGGTTGATTCTTCCTAGATTTCATGCTTAGCGCCGAGTCCAGGTTTTCGCAATCGGAGCGGGGCCGACAGTGTGAATCCGATTTCCGGGCGACGCGAAGGCTCGGCCGGAGAGACGTCAGTTCGGCGGGTGCCGGTTGCGTGCGGCGGTGACGGCTCGCGGCGGTGACGGCTCACAGCGGTGACTGCCAGGTGAACGTGGTGCCCGCGCCGCCGTCGCCCGTGCTGCCGTCGTCGTAGACCGTCAGGCGGACCCCCGCGCGGCCGTCGGGCAGGGTCGCCGTCGCGTCGACCGTGACGTCGATGCGGGACACCCCGGCGCGGCGGGACGCGACGGCCAGCGCACGGCGCAGGCTCGCGAGCAGATGGCCGGCCACGGACTCCGGGACACGGCTCTCCACGGCGCCGGTGAATTGCGTGGACGGCTGGAAGCCGAGGATCGCCGCCGCGCCGGCCGTCTCGCGCAGCACCTTGCCGTGGAACGTTGTGGGGGCGTCCGCCGGGGGCTGCTGCAGCGCGAAGATGGCCGTACGGACCTCCTGGACGGTGGACTGCAGCTCGTCGACCGCCCGGCCGATCGTGGCGTGCACGTCCTCGCCCGAGCCGCCGGCTTCCGTGTCACCGCCGGCGCCGATGCTCCTGCGCTGCGTGGATTCGAGCATCATGCCGGTCGCGAACAGCCGCTGAACGACCAGATCGTGCAGATCGCGCGCGATGCGGTCACGGTCCTCGTAGACCGCGAGGCGCTCGCGGCTGTGCTGGGCGTCGGCGAGGACCAGGGCCAGCGCGGCCTGCGAGGCGAACTGTGTGGCCAACAGCCGTTCCACGGAGGTGTACGGCCGGTCACCGCGCCGGCGAGGAAGCGCGAGCGTGCCGATGAGGCGGCCGCCCGCCTGGAGGGGAAGCATCATGCTGGGCCCGAAGCGCGTCCGTACATGGGTCGTCATCCGGGGGTCGGTCGCGGAGTCGTCGATGAACACCGGCTCGCCGCCCAGGAGTTGTTCGAGGACCGGGCTGCCGGGCGCGATCGTGGTGCCCACGATGTCGCCGGGGTCCTCGAGCGTGGAGGCGGTCACGATCTCCATGCCGCCTTCCACCGTCGGCTGGAGGATGACGCCCGCCGAGGCGTCGGCGAGGATCCGGGCCCACTCGGCGACGGTCGTCAGCGCGTCGGCGGGGGCCTCACCGGTGAGCAGCGCGGTGGTGACGGCCGCCGCGCCCTCGATCCACCGCTCGCGCTGCCGGGCCGTCTCGTACAGCCGGGCGTTGGCGATCGCGATGCCCGCCTGGGCGGCGAGGACACGCAGCAGCTGCTCGTCCTGGTCGGTGAACGGGCCACCGGACTTCTCGGCGAGACACAGATTCCCGAACACCTCGTCATTGACGCGGATGGGGACGCCCAGGGAGTCGTCCGTCCGCCCCACGAAACTCCTTCCGCCGGACTCGGACAGCTCCGCCGTAGCGATCTCCATCAGCCCGTCGTGCCCCGGGTCGGCCATGCCCAGCGCCGCGTACCGGGCCCCCGTCAGCTCGGCGGCGCCGTCCACGATGCGCTGGAGCGTGGCCCGCAGTTCGAGGTCGGTGCCGACGCTGAGAACGGCTTCCAGGAGGGCCGGCAGGCGGGGGACGGGGTCGGTCATACGGGTCCCCTGGGACGTTGGGCCGTCAGTTCGCCAGCGGGTCGAGGACCAGCGGCTCGATCTTGCCCTCCAGCATGTAGCCGAGCCCCTGCACGGCACACACGTCGGGCCGCTCGGCGATGTGCACGGGCATGCCCGTCGCGTGCCGCAGCATCTGGTCGAGGCCCGGCAGCAGCGCGCTGCCGCCGACCATCATGATCCCGCGGTCCGCGAGGTCGGCCACCAGGTCCGGCGGGCACGCGCGCAGCACCTTCCCGATCCCGTCGAGCACCGCGGTCAGCGGGGTCTGGATGGCATTGCGTACGGCGGCGGTGTCGACCTGCACGGAACGGGCCAGGCCGGTCGCCACGTCACGCCCGTGGATCTCTGTGGACGCGGGGCCGTGCGGGGTGAGCCCGTTACCGGAGAGGGCGAGCTGCAGGGGCCGTACGGCCTGACTCGGCAGCATCAGCTCGTGCTGATGCCGCAGGTGCTGCACGATCGCGTGGTCGACGGCCTCGCCGCCCACCGGGATGCGCTCGGCGGTGACGATCGAGCCCAGCGACAGCACGGCGAGCTGGGTCGCGGCGGCCCCGCACACCATGACCATGGTGGCTTCCGGCCGCTCGACGGGCAGACCGCACCCGACCGCGGCGGCGATCAGCGTGTCGACCAGCTCGACCCGCCGCGCCCCCAGCCCCACCAGCGTCTCGATAGCGGCGCGCTGCGCCAGCGGGTCGGCGTCGTGCGGGGTGCAGGCGGCGGCCCGCAGCCGCGGTTTGCGGCGCAGGGTACGGCGCACCTTGTCGCCGAGCAACTGACGCAGCATGCGCTGGGCCATCTCGATGTCGACGACCGTGCCGCCGCTCACCGGCCGGACGACACGGATGTAGTCCGGTGTACGGCCCGTCATCTTCTCCGCGAACTCGCCGACCGCGATCAGCGCGCCCGTCTTCGTGTTGATCGCGGCGACGCTCGGCTGGTCGACGACCAGACCCGCGCCCCTCACGTACACACGGGTCCGCGCCGCGCCCAGGTCGACGGCGAAGTGACAGCGGCGAAGCTGCTCCAGACTGACGGTCATGGCAGTTCCTCCCGAGAGCGCAGACCGTGGGGTTCCCGCCGGGCGGCGGTCCTCTCTCGCATCGTGCGGGGGGTGCGGCGGGGGCGCCTTTTGTGGGGGGCCGGGTGGGGTGCGGCTGGATGGGTGGACTTTGGTGAGCCCTAGGCGGTACGGATCGCTTCGAGCACCGGCTCCAGGGAGCTGACGGTGTGTTCGCAGCCCGCCCGGGTCAGACGCTTCTCGCTCGCTTCGTTGCGTGCGTGGCCGATGAAGGGGAGGCCGATGGTGCGGGCGGCGGTCAGCTCGGCGACGGTGGAGCCGATGAGTACGGCCTCCGAGGCGGAGACGCCCAGCTCGTTCAGGGCGCGGTGGAGGCAGTCGGGGTTCGGCATGAGCAGGGTGAGGTCCTCGGAGCGAGCGTGCACCCCGCCGGTCACCGCGTTGGTCAGCCCTCGGCCGTCCAGATAGGAGGCGACGGCGCGCCGTGAGGTGTCCGCCACGACGGCGGGACCTCGGCCGGTGGCGGCGAGGGTGCGCACCAGGACGTCCGCATGAGCGATGGGCCGCGCCGAGAAGGCGGCCCTTGACTCGATCCGGTCGAGTTCCCGGCGCAGATCGGCTCCGAGCCGGTGGTGCGCGAACGCGCGCAGCAGGTCGAGCGGGTTGGCGTACCCCTCCAGGGGCGCCGCGGACACGCCCTCCGTCAGCAGGGGCTCACCGCTCAAGGCCGCGTCGGGATTTCGCAGTTCTACGAGGAGAGCGGCGAGCTCGTGAACGACTGTTTCCGGCGCCACTCCGTCCAACAACCGGGTCAGCGTGCCGTCGAAGCCGAGGAGCACGCACTCCGCGCCCTCGAGGACGGCCTCCAGCGACCGCTGTCTCGCCTCCGCCCTGCGCTTCCAGGGGTTCCTCGCCGGGTCGGGCGGCGGAGCCTGCGGCGGCGGCGAACCCGCACTCAGCCGTACGGTGCACACCACCGACAGCCCCGGAACCGGCCATCTGCGCAGCCCCTCGTGCACCGCGCGCTTGGCGGCGCCCGCGCGGTGCAGGGTATGGCGGCGGGTGATGCGCCCGGCCTCCCTGACGAGGTGGTCGAGCAGTTGCCCGGACACGTCGGCGGTCTCGCTGCGGACGAAGGCCACGGGGTCGTCGACATGCCAGGACAGTTCGACCGACGCGGCGAAGGTGCTGCGTCCGGAGCTGGGCAGGAACAGCTCGTGCGTGGCCCCGTGCGTGGTGAGGTCGACCTCGTAATACGTGATCAGGGACCGCGGAGGGCGCTTGCCGAGCGGGCGGTCGAGGTTGAGGAGGGCCAGCGAGCTGTCGGGCTCCGTGTGCACGATGGCGGCGCGGCCCTGCTCCGGGACGCGAATCCGGGTGAGGTCACGGATGGTGAACGGGCCGCGCACCAGGTCGCGTGGTACCGGTTCGGGCTCCGGGGCGCGCTCCGGCAGGTCCAGGGGGCAGTACCAGGCGAGGGGCGGTCCCTGTGTCCGCCCGTGCAGGGGGAGGAAGCGGGCCGGACCGACGGTGGTGGCGCCGCTCATGAGTTCTTGGTGCAGGACGGGGGAGAGGACGACCACGACGTCCCCGTCGGAGTCGGCCAGGCCGGTCAGCAGGTCGGTTGTGGCCGGGCGGTCCGCGCGGGCGAACTGCGCGGTGTGCCAGAAGGTGACCCGGATCCTTGGCGGGTCCTCCAACTCCAGTAGCGCTCCCGGCAGTTCTCTTAGCACCGAGTTCAGTGCCGTCAGTACGGATGCCTCCGGTTCAGTGATGACCACGTACCCGTTGTCGCGGCCGAGCAGCTCGTACTCGTTGGGGGCCATGTCGCTCAGGGAGAGCAGCCAGGTCAGGATGCGGCCGACGGTGCTGTGGGTTCGGGGGTGCTCGCCGGGGGTGATGTACTCGACGACGACGGTGGGGCTGCCGCGTTCCGGGGTGGCGCGCAATTCGCGGTAGAGCTCCAGCATCGTGGGGTTCGGCTCGCTGTACTGCTGCTCCTGGAGCTCCTCATACGCCTCGTACGACTCGATGGCCTCGGCGATACGGCCCTGGCCCTGCAGGGCGAGGATGTGCAGCCGCCGGAAGTCCTCCCGCTTGGGATGGGAACGGAGGAGTTCGGCGAGGTCGGACGCCGCGCGCTTGAAGCGGCCGAGCTCCAGGTCGATTTCGGCGCGAGTGGCGCAGAGGGTGAGACGGAGGGCGCGCAGACGGCCGCGGGTCGTCTCGGCGGCGGGGCCGGGAACGCCGTCGACGGGCTGGCCGTCCCACAGGCTGAGGGCCTCCTGGACGGCGCGGCGAGCTCCCGCCGGGTCTCCGCCGTCCCGACGGGACTTCGAGACGGCGATGAGTTCCTCGCAGAGGTTCAGGTCCACGCCGCGGGGGTCGGCGTGCAGGGCGTAGCCGTCCGCGGTGGTGGCCAGGACTCCGGGGCCCAGCGTCCTGCGCAGACCGGCGGCGTGCGCGGACAGGAGCCGTTCGGCGCGCTGAGGGGGGTGCTGCCCCCACAGTCCCGCCGTCAGTTCGTCGTAGGTCACCGGCTTGCCGCGCCGGAGGAGCAGCATGCACAGCAGGGCCTGCTCCCGCGGCGCGTTGACGGCCAGGGCGCGGCTGCCCTCGCTGATCCGCACGGGGCCGAGCAGACGGTAGCGGTGCCGGGTCGCCTCGCTCGCCTCCAGTACCTCGGCGAAGGAAGGAGTGAGGAAGAGGTCCCTGCCGCGGCGCTGGGCTTCCGTGTCCGTGGAGGTGAGCGGGGTGAGGGCGTCGTCGAACAGCGTCCTGAACTCACCAGGAACTCCGGCGAGTTCTGCTGCGTGCACCCCTCCGGCCAGTTCCCTGAGCAGGTGGCCGAAGTCTTGGAGATCCTTCGACTCGTTGCGCTCACGCTCCGTCCCCAGTGCGAAGTGAGAGATCTTCAGGCTGCCGTCCGGCCGTACGAGCAGGCCGTTCGGTGCGAGCCGACCATGGGCGACGCCCCGCCAGTGCACGGCCTTGAGAGCCCGTGCGACCTGCTGGGCCAAGGGCGCGAGCAGCGAGAAGGGCAGACCGAAGCCCCCCTCGGCCGTCAGCTCCGCCACCGTGAGTCCCTCCACGAACTCGGTGACGAGATACGGGACGCCCCCTTCGATGCCGAAGTCGTGGACGGCGAGCAGATTCGGATGCCCGACCCCGGCGAGAGCCCGCGCGTCCCTCAGGAACTCCGCGTGGCGCTCCGGCCTCACCGAGGAGTACGCGTGCACCGCCACGGTGCGGTCGCCCCGCGTGTCCTCGGCCCGCATCACCTGATTGCCCCGTCCCAGCCGCCGTACGAGCCGGTACCGCCCGAGCACCAGCCCACCCGGCGGTGGCGGTGCCACCCCGCCCAGCCGCCGCACACTCTCCTCCCGCACCGCCGCGAACGGCTCGCCCACCGAGGCCGAGGCGTCGCCCCCTGGTGCCAGCACCGGGAACTCCCCGGCGGCCACCCCCGCCCGCGCGTCGATCAACGCGCCCATCCGGGCAAGGAGTTCGGTCGTACGGCTGTGGGCGGTGCGCGGCAGGGTGTGCAGGAGGAGTTCGCGTACGCCGGGACGGAAGGCGTACGAGCCCGGTGGGCCCGGGGTGCTGCTGAGCACTCCGCTGAGGATGACCTCCGCGAGATGCTGTGGCTGCGGGTTCTTCTCGATCGCGGTCTGGACCAGCCGCATCACCGGCAACTCCGGCCGTCCGACGGCGATATGGCCGGCCAGGCGGAAGGCCTCGGGAGAGGCGATGGAGCGGAAGCGGAGGACGAGCTCCTCGGGGGAGAGCTGTTCGACGTCGCCTCGGCCCTGGTCGTCCACGGGGGCGTGCGGTGGAGTGGGCTCCAGCAGGGCGATGGAGCCGGTGAGTTGGCCTGCCCGTCCCACCAGCGACGACCAGTTCGCCAGCCAGGGCGCGGACGGCTCCAGGACCGGCAGGGGGAGCACGCCCGGGTCCGTGAGGCCTTCGGTGACGTAGGAGTCCACGGTGTATGTGGAGTTGGGGGCCGCCGGCCACGGCGCGGCGATCCGCGCGGTCGTGGCCGGCAGGGCGGTGGTGCGCCACAGGCGTTCGGGCAGCGGCTGGAGCACGGCCACCGGCATCCGGGCCGCCCAGCGCCGCAGCGTGCGGTACCAGCGGGTGCCCGCCGGTCCGCCGCCCCGCCACTGCGGGCCCATGCAGTCGCTGACCAGGAGGGTGACCGTGCGCCCGTCGGCGTACGACTCCTGCGAGCCGGGGCGCCGTACCGTGCCCTCGGCGGTCAGCTGGTGCACCTCCACCGTGCGGAAGACGCCCGACTGGGCGAGCGCGGTGTGCAGCTCGCGGACGAGCGGGCGCCAGACCGGCATGGTCGGCCCGGCGTCGTACACGAGGTGCAGGGTCAGCCAGCGCTCGGTGGCGGGGCGCAACACGGGCACCCACCACTGCGGCGCCGCACCGAGCCGCGCGATCCGGTGCGCGGTCGCCTCCTCGTCGAGCTCCTGGCCGACGGGCGCGGGCACCCGGCGCTTGAGGGGACGAAGGGTGCGCTGGAGTGCGAGGGGGTGCGGCAGCATCGGGGGAGCGGGGGCGAGGAGCGTGGTGTACCGACCGGTTGTCCGGTCGTCCACCGCATCGCGGTCGTCCCCGGTACCGGATTGCGGGAGCGACAAGGGGACGCGGTGGTCCGGGCGGTGCGGTTCAGCGGGCGGGTTCCAAGGCGGTGCGTTCCGCGGTACTTCCTCCGGCGCGCGCGCCTGCCCGGACGCCTCCGACGGCCGCGGGGCCGAGTCGTGGCGCCCGTCGGGGCGGGGTGCGTCGGCCGCCACCTCGTCCGGTCCCTCGACGTGCCCCGCGAGCCACAACAACTCGGCCAGCTCGACAGAGGTCGGCGCCTCCCCACCGCCCAGCCGCGCCAGCAGCTGGGCGAGTCCGGCAAGACCGGAGAGCCCTGCGGGCCCCCGGTCACCCTCCCCCTCGGCCTCAGAACTCATCGTCGTCCCGAGTCCGGCTCAGATAAGGCATCAGCTGTACCGCGAGATCGTCGCGAGACGCCGCGTCGATTCCGGCCGCCCCGGTGAGGTAGATGGCGTTCAGGAGCTGGTCCGTGGCGAGTTCGCCGCCGGTGCCACGGGAGAGGAAGCGGGTGATCAGTTCGCGGCCGTAGGCGTCGGGCTCGCCGAGGTGGGCGCGGACGATGCTTTCGAGATGGGCGTCGCGCGGCTGGTGGAGTTCGAGGCGGACGCAGCGGCGGAGGAAGGCGGGCGGAAACTCGCGTTCGCCGTTGCTGGTGAGGACCACGAAGGGGAACGCGCGGCAGCGGATCCGGCCGCGGGAGACGGTCACGCGGTCGTCCGTGCCGGCGATCATCACCTCGGCCGCGGGCGTGTGCCGTGCGGCGCGAACCAGCTCGGGGATCTCGTACTCGCCCTCCTCCAGGATGTTCAGCAGGTCGTTCGGCAGGTCGAGGTCGCTCTTGTCGATCTCGTCGATGAGGAGGGCCCGGGGGCGGCGATAGGGGAGCAGAGCCGTGCCGAGCGGACCCAGACGCAGGTGGTCCTGGAGTCCGCTGTCCGGGGGGAGTTCGCGCGCGGCGGCGCGCCCGGCGGCGTACAGGCGGGAGAGCGGGTCGTACTGGTAGAGGCCGTCGTGGAGGGTGGTACGGCTGGTGATGTTCCAGCGCAGGACCGGGCCGAGCCTCAACTCACGTGCCACCGCGTACGCCAGGCTCGACTTGCCGCTGCCGGGCGGGCCCGTCACGAGCAGCGGACGGCGCAAGTACAGTGCGGCGTTGACGAGTTGGACCGCGCGGTCCGTGGCACGGTAGGTGCGGGCGCGGTGCCTGCGGTCCGGGGAAGCGGCCGAGGTGTCGCCGTCCTCGGCGGGGGTGTCCAGCTCGGGGCCGCCGTCGAAGTCGCGCCACGGCGGCGGTGCGGGGAGCTTCGCGATGCCGTCGTGGGGCTCGCTCCCACCCGTGTAGACGGGCCACAGGGACATGGTCTCTCCTTGCCGGTGCGTGCCGGTCGTGCGACCGACGGGGTGCTCAGGCGACGGGCGAGTGCAGATAGCCCACGGGGTCGGGCAGACATCTGGGGTCCTCCCAGAGCAGCGCCAGGTCGTACGCCCAGTGCGGTTCCGCCGTGTCGGAGGCGTACGCCGTCTCGCGCAGCTCGTGTATGTGGGACGGGAGTTCACCCGGCGGCAGCCCCGCCAGATGCTCGGCCAGGTGGTCCAGGAACGCGGCGCCCGTGCAGTCCTCGTGCGTCCCGCCGCGGTGCTCGCCACGGCAGCCGGTGCGCGGCCAGAGCATCACCGGCACGGCCGCGTTCAGGCCGGCCCGGAACAGCTGCCGGGTGCTGTCGGCGCGCGGCGGCGAGGCGAAGCCCACCACGTCGGCGCCGCGCCGCAGCCCGATGGTCAGCCGCACCGGATCCTGGCCGACGGCTCCGCAGCCGATCCGGTGCAACCGTGCCGTGGGCTGCGCGTCGAGCCGCTGCCACTTCTGCAGCAGCTTGTGCTGCAGTCCGCCACTGCGCCGCCGCTCCAGGTCCATCACGACGAGCGGCGCGAAGGAGCCGAGCGGGCTGTCGTCGTCGGCGCTGCGCTGCCAGTGCGCGACGTCCGCGTTGAGCCAGCGGCGCGGCAGTACGAAGGCGATCAACTCCCGTGCCCCCGGCTCCAGCTCGTGGTACGCCTCGTCGATGCGCTCCAGCGCGTAGCCGCGCACGCGGTCGGCGGGCAGGGCGCGCGAGCCGACGACCCGGCGGTGCCGCCCGTTGTACGCGGACACCTCGACCAGGAAGTGGTGGTCACCGCAGCCGCTGGGCGCGATCTCGACGAGGATCGGCGACCAGGGCTGGGTCCCCGCCGAGGCCCGGTGCGCCGGCGCCTGGGGGCGGCGGTCGTACGGCCGTCGGGGCCAGGCCCGCAGCGCGCCCCGGGTCTGCGTGTCCTCGGTGAAGTCCGCGAGCCGCGCGGCGAACCGGGCGACGGCGCCCGTGTCCGGCACCTCGGAGAGCAGATACCAGGCCGCGTCCCACAGCGACCCGAACCGCCGCGCCGGCAGCTGCGGCCCGAACGGGCCCACCGCATCGCGGTAGAGCCGCTCGGGGCTGCACTCCGGACGCCCGTCGAACTCCGGGCCGCGCCCCTCCACCAGCTCCCGCAAGCGCTCCTTCTCCGCCCGCCCGTACTCCGGCGTCGGTATCAGCTCGCCGAGCTTCGGCCAGTACCGGGCCATGACCTGCGCGGGCAGCATCCGTCCATTGCGGATCCCGGGATCCCGCGCCGCGGCCGAGACCATGCCCACCACCCGGCCGGTGTCCGCGAGGGTCACCGCGGCGCCGCTGAAGCCGGGCACGAGGGGCTGCCCGTGCGCGGCCCACGCCTCCAGCTGGACCCACTCCCCGGCGATCAACTGGTCGGCGGTGGCCCGGTACTCGGCGAGCGTTCCCTCGTCGTACCGCTTGGGGAACCCGTATGCCAGCAGCCTGCGCGGCGGATTGCCGTAAGCGTCGGAGGGGACCGCGAACTCCGCGGGCTTCATCGGCACGGAGCGGTCCAGTTCGAGTACGGCGACATCGCCAGGGTCGGTGTCCTGCCCGTCCCAGCCGCCGTGCGCGACCACCTTCCCGGGGAGCGCGTCCTCGCCCTGCGCGAAGGAGACGCTCACCGCGTCCGTAGCGCTGCGCGCCACCACATGCGCGCAGGTCAGCACATGCCGCTCGGTGACGAGGAACCCCGCGCCCGTCTCCCGCCCGCAACTGATCCTGGCGTGCCAGGAGGCGCTGGTCATGACTGCGTGGCGGTCTCCGGGGAGCCGGGCCCGTCGGGCCGCGGCCCGGACCGCGGCCCGGACCGCGACTCGGATCGCGGCTCGGGCGACCAGGAGAGCTTGACGACCAGATGGCCCTCGACCGCGCTCTTGGCGATCAACGCGCCCGCCTCGGCGGTGAGTTTGACCCCGAACTCGATCTCCACGGAGTCGGGGCGCAGGCTGCCGTCGCGGAACACCCGCAGCGCGGACTCCGCGGCGGCCCGTACGCCCTCCAGGGAGCCCTCGAAGGTGCGCGCGGCCTGGACCGTACCGTCGTCCCGGGCGACCAGCCGCGAGCCGGACTCGTCCTCGACGCCCTCGACGACGATCAGTGCGCCGTCGTCGGTCTTGAACTCCACCAAACCATCCATGGCGCCGTCTTCCCCCGTCCGACGTGACTCCCGACCATCTTCATTGTTACGGACGGTACTTGGAGCTGTCCCGGTTTCCGCAGCTCGTACCCGCCTGCCCTGGCGGGAAGCCGCCAGGGCGCCTTCCCGCCAGGTCCCGTCAACTCCCCAGCAACACAAGCCCCCCGACACTCTTCGCAGCGCAGCAACACAGCAGAGCCCGGCGCCGACGAAGAGAGGGCACACATGACCAGAGGACCAGCGAGACGCGGGGCCGGGCTGTTGTCGGCCGGGCTCGTGCTCGCCCTGCTGCCGATGGGGCAGGCGGGCGCGCAAGAAGCCGGTTCTGTGCCGACCCGGGCCGCCTCCGCCGCCCGCACCGTCACCCTCGTCACCGGTGACAAGGTGACCGTCACCGACCTCGGCGGCGGCAAGAAGACCGTCACCGTCGAGCGCCCCGAGGGGGCCACCGGCGCCGTGCGCACCCAGGTGGTGAACGGCGCCGTCAGCGTCGTACCGGACGAGGCGCTGCCGTATCTGCGGGCGGGCACCCTGGACCGGCGGCTGTTCGACGTGAGCGAGCTGATACGTCAGGGGCTCACCGACCAGAAGACGGACGAGCTGCCGCTGATCGTGACGTACGAGAAGAAGAGCGGCACAGCCACGCCACGCGGGGCCGAGAAGACACGCGCGCTGCCGAGCATCCGCGGTGCCGCCCTCGACGCGGACAAAGGACGGACGTTCTGGCAGGCCATGACCCGCCAGGACGGGATCGGCAAGGTCTGGCTCGACGGACGCGTCAAGGCCGACATGGCCGAGAGCAACGCGCAGATCGGCACACCGAAGGCCTGGGAGGCCGGGCTCACCGGGAAGGGCGTCACCGTCGCCGTCCTCGACACCGGTGTCGACACCAGCCACCCCGACCTGGCAGAGAGGGTCTCGCAGACCAAGAGCTTCATCGACGGACAGGAGGTCGCCGACCGCAACGGGCACGGCACCCACGTCACGTCGACCGTCGGCGGCAGCGGTGCCGCCTCCGGCGGTACGGAGAAGGGTGTCGCGCCCGATGCCACGCTCGCCGTCGGCAAGGTGCTCAGCGACCAGGGCTCGGGCAGCGAGTCGCAGATCATCGCCGGTATGGAGTGGGCCGCGCGCGATGTGCACGCCAAGGTGATCTCCATGAGCCTCGGCTCGACCGAGGCCAGTGACGGCACCGATCCCATGGCCGAGGCGGTCGACACCCTGTCCAAGGAGACCGGCGCCCTCTTCGTCATAGCCGCCGGAAACACCGGCGCCCCCTCCTCCATCGGCTCGCCCGGCGCCGCCGACTCCGCGCTGACCGTCGGCGCGGTGGACTCGGAGGACCAGGCCGCCTACTTCACCAGCGCCGGACCGCGCTACGGCGACAACGCGCTCAAGCCCGACCTCTCCGCACCCGGCGTCGGCATCCTCGCCGCCCGCTCCCAACTGGTGAGCGGCAGCGGCTACTACACCTCCATGAGCGGTACGTCGATGGCGACGCCGCACGTCGCGGGCGTGGCCGCGCTGCTCGCCGAGAAGCACCCCGGCTGGACCGGCGCCCAGCTCAAGGACGCGCTGGTGTCGACGTCGAAGCAACTCGACGCGTCCGCCTATGTGCTGGGCTCGGGGCGGGTGAGTGTTCCGGACACGATCGACGCTGCCGTGACCGCCACCGGGAGCGCCGACCTCGGCTTCTACAGCTGGCCGTACGACGCGAACAAGCCCGTCACGAAGACGGTGACGTACAGCAACTCCTCCGGCAGCGCGGTCGAGTTGAGCCTCGCCGTGCGGGGTGCCGCCGACGGCGCCGCGACTCTCGCCGACTCCTCGCTCACCGTGCCCGCGCACGGCACCGCGTCCACGACGGTGACCGGTGACGGCTCCAAGGCGCCTGTGGGCAACACGTCCGGACAGATCGTCGCGTCCGTGGCCGGCACCCCCGTCGCGCACACCGCGTTCGGGCTGGTGAAGGAGGAGGAGCGGTACACGCTCACCGTGCACGTCAAGGACCGGGAGGGCGCCGCCGCGGCAGCCGATGTCGTGGTCCAGCAGCTCGCCCAGGGCGTCGACCCGTACCCCGCGCAGGTCGGCGACTCCGGCACCCTGAAGCTCCGGCTGAAGCCGGGGACGTACAGCCTCACGTCCTTCCTCGACGTGCACGGCAGCCACGGCGCGGACTCGCTCGGCCTCGGCTTCCTCGCGGCGCCCGAGGTCACGCTCGACCAGGATCGCGAAGTCACCTTGGACGGGCGGCAGTTGAGGGAACTCAAGGCCAAGGTCGACCGGCGGACCGAGACCCGGCAGCGGCTGATGGAGTACGACCGGAACGCGGGCGGCTCCGACCTGTTCGGCGCCGTGCAGGTGCCCGTCAAGTACGACAGCGTCTTCGCCGCGCCGACCGCGAAGGTCACCAAGGGCAGCTTCGAGTACCGGACGGTGTGGCGGCTCGGCAAGCCGCTGCTGGAGGTCGAGGACATCGGCGAGGCGGTCGTCCAGCCGGGCGGCACGCTGATCGAGGGGCGCAGCAGGCTGCCGCTGGTCGATGTCGGTGACGGGGTCTTCACCGGTAAGGACGTGCGCGGCAAGGCCGTGCTCGCTCGGCTCGCCGACGGTGTCGAACCGGCCGCGCTCGCCCAGGCCGCCCAGGACGCGGGCGCCAAGGCCCTGTTCGTCACCGACGAAACGGCCGGGCGGCTGAACGCCTGGTTCGGCACGGACGACGACGCCGACCGGCCGCTGCAGATCGCCACGGTGAACGCGGCGGACGCGGCACGGCTGCGGGCGGCCAAGGGTGTCGAGATGACCGGGACGCGCAACACGCCGTACTTGTACGACCTCTCGCAGGGGCACCAGGGCGCGATCCCGCGCGGAGACCTCACGTATGAGCCCGGCAAGGGTGAACTCGCCGTGCTGGACACCAGGTTCCACGCCGTGAAGCCCGTGTCGGGCGGCGAGTTCCGCTACTCGATCACCGACGCCTTCCCCATCGGGATCGGCTTCCAGGAGCGGATCGACTACCCGGCCGAGCGGACCGACTACGTCTCCACGGGCGCCGGGCAGCTGTGGCACGAGTCCGTGAGCGCCGGGCCGGGCACGCTCGAGGAACGCAGCGGACTGATCGCCTACCGGGGTGGCACGCACCCGACGCTCAACTGGTTCAAGCCCGTCTGGCACCCCTGGCTCGGCACCGGACTGGGCTGGGGCCAGGAGCGCGCCGGCAACCAGATCCAGTTCAACACGCCCGGCTGGGGCGACTCCGGGCCCGACCACACCGGCTTCGGCGACGTGTGGAGCGACGACACCGGGATGACCCAGTTCACTGAGGTGTACCAGGACGGTTCCCTGGTCGACCGGCGGAAGAGCTCGGGCGCGTACGTCTGGGACGCGCCCGCCGACGAGCACACGTACAAGGTCGTCACGGACACGACTCTGGACGCGGACCGCTGGAAGCTGTCCACGAAGGGCCACACCGAGTGGACCGTCAGATCGGCGGCCACCCCCGAGGACCACTTCACCTTCCTGCCGCTCCTCAACCTCGGATACGACGTCGACACCGACCTCGCGGGCGATGTGCGCGGCGGCGGCCGGGTGCCGGTGGGCATCTACGCCGAGTATGTGAAGGGTGCGCCGGACACCGGGACCATCGGGGGCGGGAAGCTGGAGGTGTCGTACGACGACGGGAAGACCTGGAAGGCGGTCCCGCTCGCCGGTGACAGGGCGTCCTGGAAGGGGACGCTGAGCGTGCCGGGCGGCGCGGAGTACATCTCGCTGCGAGCCTCGGCGCGTGACGACCAGGGCGGCTCGGTGAGCCAGGAGATCATCCGGGCGGTGGGAGTGCGGTAACCGGCCCGGGTGCTTGTGCGGGTGGTGCCGGCTCCGCTGGGAAGGGGGGATCCGGCACCACCGATCGGTTCAGGTCCCGGGGATTTCCGTGATGCCCCGGATCACCCCCAGATCCAGCAAGTCCTGGGGCCGAATGCGGAGTTGGCCGGCCGTCGCTTCGACCTCTCCCGGGGTCCGCTTCAGGATCGCGGCCGCGAGTTCCGGTGCGATGACCGAGAAGTAACTGTCCGGCGTGGCCCAGGTGTTGTCTGGTGCGGCCAGCGCGAGTGCGCCGCCCGAGCCGCCCTCGCCGATCACCAGCGTGGTGACCGGCGTGCGGGCGGTGGCCACCGCGGCGAACAGGTCCGCGATCGCCGCGCCGGCGCCCTGCCGCTCCGCATCCGCGTCGTTGGCGGCACCGGGCGTGTCCACCAACGTCAGTACGGGGATGCCGAGTCGGCCCGCGAGCCGGATCAGCCGGGCGGCGGTGCGGTATCCGGCGGGCCGGGTCGCGGTGCCGCCCTGGGCCGCGTAGGCGAGGGGCCGTCCATCCCGCGCGCGGCCGAAGCCGCACAGCATGCCGTCGTCCGTGCCGCCGCAGCGGTCGCCGCTGATGGCTGCCCGGTGTGTGAAGTACGCGTCCAAGTAGGCCTCGGCGCGAGGGCGTTCGGGGGAGCGGGCACGCCGGACGGCATCCCAGCCGGTGGCGGGGAGGTCGAGTGCGCCCAGGGCGGGCGGGACCCGCGCGGCCTCGGCCGACGGCTTGGTGAGCAGGCCCAGCCACAGCGCGAGCGTGCCCCGCAGTTCCTCAGGACGTACGACGGCGTCCACCGCCCCCGCCGCCAGCTGGGCCTCCGCCGTGTACGCGGCCGGGTCCGCGTCGGGCGGGCGGACCCGGGAGCCCGCGAAGCCCACCTGGACGCCGGGCAGCGCCAGGGTCACGTCGGCGCCCGCGCCCAGCGTGGCCCATCCGCCGCCCGTCGTCGGGTCCCGCAGCACGGCGATCTGTACGAGCCCCGCCTCGCGGGTGAGCGCCGACTCACTGGCCACGCGCTGGAGTTGGGTGAGCGCGAGCATGCCCTCCTGCATCCGGCTGCCGCCCGTGGCGACGAGCGAGACGACGGGGAGGCGGTGCTCGCGGGCGTAGGTGTACGCCGCTTGGAGGCCGTCCCCGGTGCGCTCGCCGAGCGAGCCGCCGAGGAAGCCGAACTCGAAGGCGATCAGTACGGCGGGGGTGTCGCCGATGGTCGCGGTGCCGCAGACGACGGACTCCTCCTCGCCGGTGCGGGCGGCGGCGCGGGCGCGTGAGTCGTCGTAACCCTGCCAGGAGAGTGGGCCGTTCGCTGGGAACTCCCTTATGGGGGAGGCGAGTTCCGTGAAGGTGTCGGTGACCAGGGCGATGGTCTCGCGCGCCGGGAAACGCTCAGTCACGCGGCAGCGCCCGCTTCAGGATCTTGCCCATGTCGTTGCGCGGCAGGGACTCCAGGAAGCGCACGGTGCGCGGCCGTTTGTGCGGGGCGAGACGGCGGGCCACGTGGTCGGCCAACTCGTCGGCGGATGGCGGGGAGTGGGGATCGGAGGGCACGATCCAGGCCACGATCCGCTCGCCCAGATCGTCGTCGGGCTCACCGGTGACGGCGGCCTCGCGCACCGCCGGATGCTCGAGCAGCGCGTTCTCGATCTCCCCGGCGCCGATCTTGTAGCCGCCGCTCTTGATCAGGTCGGTGGCCTTGCGGCCGACGATGCGTACCGAGCCGTCGGGGTCGAGGACGGCCATGTCGCCGGTGCGGAACCAGCCGTCCTCGGTGAACGCGGCGGCGGTGGCGTCGGGCCGGTTCAGGTACTCGGTGAAGAGGTTCGGCCCGCGCACCTGGATCTCGCCGACGCTCTCGCCGTCGTACGCGCCCGTGGGGGTGCCATCGGTGTCGTACCCGGCGATCGTCGTCCCGTCCTCCTCGACGAGCCGCAGGTCGACGCCGGGCAGCGGCACGCCGACGGTGCCGGGGCGCGCCGCACCGTCCACCCGGACGCTCGTGTTCATCAGCGTCTCGGTCATCCCGTACCGCTCCACGACCCGGCCCCCGGTCGCGGCCGTGATCCGCTCGTGGTCGTGCACGGGCAGCGCGGCGGAACCCGACACGAGGAGCCGCGCCCGGCCGAGCGCCTTGGCCAGCTCCACGTCCTCGGTGACCGCCTCGGCGAGCCGGTGGTACATCGTCGGTACCCCGAACAGCATCGTCGCGCCGCCGTTCAGCTCCCGCGCCACGCCCTCCGCGCTGAACCGCCCCAGATGCCGTACGGAGCCGCCGCGCCGCAGCGGCCCCAGAATGCCCAGGATCAGCCCGTGCACATGGAACAGCGGCAGCCCGTGCACCAGCACGTCGTCACCGGTCCACTGCCAGGCGTCGGCCAGCGCGTCCAGCGTCGAGGCGATCGAGCGACGCGGGATGACGGCGCCCTTGGGCGGGCCGGTGGTGCCGGAGGTGTAGACGATGAGGGCGGGGGCGGCGGGGTCCGCCTCCGCGGGCGGCACGCCCGTTCCGGGGCTGTTCGTCTGGATGTCGATCCGCTCCAACGCCCGTACGGACTCGGGAAGTTCATCGCCCGGACCGGCGAGGACCAGCGACGGCGCACTGTCGCCGAGAATGTGGCCCAACTCGCCCTCCCCCGACTTCGGGTTGAGCGGCACGGCCGGCAGCCCGGCGAGCAGCGCGGCCACGACACCGACGGCCGTCTCCAAGGTCGGCGTCGCCCATACGGCGACCCTCCCGGCATCGCCGAGCCGCCCGGCCAGTTCACCCGCCGAGGCGGCGAGCTCCGCGTACGTCAGGGACCGATCGCCGAAACGCAGCGCGGACCGCTCCGCGACCGAACCGCCCACCAGGGCCGGGAAGAGGGAGGACACACGTACTCCTTGGCAGTAGGGGACTTTCTGCGGGCACTGTCACAACCTTTCCCGACCGTTCCTACACGATGACGCTCCTGTAGTGGGTGGTGAGTCGCCCGTCCGCGTCCAGGACGTGGAAGGCGAGCGCGGGCGGCAGGTCCAGGTGGACGTGGTCGTCCGGGTGGGCGCGGTGTTCCCAGGGGAGGCGGCTGGTCGAGACGACGCCGGGCGCCACCAGGAGGGGGCGGCCCGCGAAGGTGGTGGCCGCCGGGGTGTGGGCGTGGCCGGTGAGGAAGGCGGTGAGGTGGGGGTGGCGGGCGACCAGGTCGGCGAGGGGCCGCTCGTCCAGGAGACGGATGCCGTCGACGTACGGCATGTTGAGGGTGGCCGGTGGGTGGTGGAAGGCGACCAGGACGGGGGTCGTGGCCTGCGTGAGGACCTCGTCCAGCCAGGTCAGGGTCTCGTCCTCCAGGTGGCCGTGGTCCTTGCCCGGTACCGAGGAGTCGCACAGGGCCAGGGTGAAGCCGGGCGCCTGGTGGACCTGGTTGACCGGACCCGGCGCGGCAGGGCGGCCGAGCAAGTGCTCGCGGAACGCGGAGCGTTCGTCGTGGTTGCCGGGGCAGACCAGGACCGAGTGCCGGGAGGCGAGGAGGCCGCGCGTCTCCTCGTACTCGGACGGCAGGCCGTGGTCGGCGATGTCGCCCGTGACGAGGACGGCGTCCAGGTCGTGGGGGAGGCCTTCCAGGTACGCCATGACGGCGCGGGCGCGCTCCACGCTACGTCGGTCGCTGTCGATGTGGAGGTCGCTGACGTGGGCGATCACGATCACGGGGATTCCTTTCGCGGGCCGGCGCCGGCCGCCCGCTTGTCCGTTGGTCTTTCGTCGCTGCCACGAAGCTATGTGTCTTCCGGACCATGAATAAGATCCAGTCCCATGCCTGAAAACTGGTCCGGTTCGAGGCTCGACCTGCACCTCGACCTCGACACGCAGGGCGGTCGCCGTGCCCGCCTGGAGGCGGCGCTGCGCGAGGCAATCCGCGCCGGTCGGCTGACGGCGGGGACGCCGTTGCCTTCGACGCGGGGGCTCGCCCAGGAGCTGGGCCTGTCGCGCGGAACGGTCACCGCGGCCTACGACCAGCTCGCCGAGCAGGGATACGTGATCTCCCGGCCGGGAGCCGCGACCAGGGTCGCCGACGTGCCGCTCCGGCTTCCGCCGGAGTCAACGACCGACACCTTTACGCGTCCTCCGGCACACGACCTGCGCCCCGGACGGCCCGACGTCAGCACCTTCCCCACCCGCGCCTGGCTCGCTGCCACGCGTCGTGTCCTCGACCGGGCCCGGCCCGAGGTGTTCGGCCCCGGCGACCCCCAGGGCCGTATCGAACTGCGCACCGCGCTCGCCGACTACTTGGGCCGCACCCGCGGTGTCCTGACCACCCCCGACCGGATCGTGATCACCTCCGGCTACTACCAGACGGTTCAGCTGCTGTGCCGGGTCCTGACGGCGGGAGGCCGCGAGGTCGCCGCCCTGGAGGACCCCGGCCACGACTTCTACCGGGACACCGTTCGCCGCGCGGGTTTCACCACGTACGCACTGCCGGTGGACGCGCAGGGCGCGAACACCGGCACCCTGACCGGCCACACCGACGCGGTCTTCCTGACCCCCTCGCACCACCATCCGACCGGCGTGCCGCTGCACCCGACCCGTCGTCAGGCCGTGTGCGCGTGGGCGCGCTCCACCGGCGGGCTCATCGTCGAGGACGACTACGACGGTGAGTTCCGCTACGACCGTCGTCCGGTCGGCGCGCTGCAGAGCCTGGCGCCGGACCAGGTCGTGTACTGCGGTACGGCGTCCAAGACGCTGGGGCCCGCCCTCCGGCTGGCCTGGGCCGTCCTGCCGTCCGACCTGGTGGCCCCGGTGGTCCGGGCCAAGGAGGCCGATGACCTGTACACCGAGACGCTCGGCCAGTTGGTGCTGGCCGAGTTCATCGCCACGCACGCGTACGACCGTCATGTCCGCGCGGCCCGCCTGCGCTACCGCAGACGCCGGGAGCTGCTGATCGACCGGATGTCCGCGTTCCCGGGCCTCACCGCGCACGGCGTCCCGGCCGGCCTGCACACCCTGGTCACCCTGCCGCCCGGACGGCCCGCCGAGGCCGACGTCCTGAGCGCATGCGCCGACCAGGGCGTGGCCCTGCGCGGTCTCGCCGAACTTCACCACAGCCTCGACGGCGACCGCCCCGAGGGGATCCTCATCGGCTTCGCCGCCCCTTCCGAACGCGCATACCCGGCGGCCCTCGACGCTCTGTTCGCGGTTCTGGAGGAGTCCGTCATGTGCTGGAAGCCATCGGGTTGACCTTCACCATTGGGCAAGCCCCAGCATCGGTGGCGGAACGAGGAACGACCGGACCACGGGGTGGACGCATGGACATGCTGACGATCGGGGCCTTCGCGAAGGCGTGCCGGCTGTCACCGAAGGCGCTGCGGCTGTACGACGAGCTGGAGCTGCTGCGGCCCGCCCGGGTCGACCCGGAGACCGGGTACCGGTACTACGCGGTCGGGCAGCTGGAGCAGGCGCGCCTGCTGGCGTGGCTGCGACGGCTCGGAATGCCGCTCGCCCGGATCCGGCGGGTGTGCGCCATGGCCCCGGAGCCGGCCGCGCGGGAGATCCGCGCGTACTGGGCCCAGGTCGAGGCCGAGACGGTCGCCCGCCGGGATCTGGCGGAGTTCCTCGTGGACCATCTCTCGCCGTCCCCCAGGAAGGACACCAGCATGCTGGAACTCCGTTACTCCGCTCTCTCCGACACCGGTCTGGTCCGCGGCGCCAACCAGGACACCGCCTACGCGGGCACCCGCGTCCTCGCCGTGGCCGACGGCTTCGGGCCGAACGGGGCACCCGCCAGTACGGCGGCGGTGGAGGCCCTCAAGTTCCTGGACGACGAGCCGCTCCCTGCCGGAAGCGTGCTCAATCTCCTCGAGGACGCCGTCCAGGGCGCCACCCAGGCCGTCCAGGGCATCGCCCCTGACGGGGACGCCGGCACCACGCTCACCGCCATGGTGTGGACCGGGTCCCAGCTCGCGCTGGTGCACATCGGGGACTCGCGCGTGTATCTGCTGCGCGACGGGGAGCTGTTCCGGATCACTCACGACCACACCGTCGTGCAGTCGATGATCGACGAGGGCAGTCTGACGCCGGAGGAGGCGACCACTCATCCCCAACGCTCCCTGCTCCTGAAGGCGTTGGGGATCGGCTCGGCCGCCCCCGTACCCGATCTGCGGCTGCACGACGCCCGGCCGGGCGACCGTTACCTGCTCTGCTCGGACGGCCTCTCCGGTGTCGTACCGGATGAGGGGATCGCGCGGATTCTCACATCGAGTGCCATACCCGAGGAGGCCGTTCGGGCCCTGGTCGGTGCGGCGAACGACTCCGGTGGACCGGACAACGTGAGTTGTGTGGTCGCGGATGTGGTGGGCGCCTCCATCGAGTAGTCGGCGTCGACGCACTTCGGCGCATCCGTCGGCTGGTCGTCCGGCATGGGCGAGCCTCACCGGAACACAGGGCTTGACCTCGCCCTTGCTCGTGCAGGCGTTGACCCAGGTGCGGCCGGGTGGTGTCCCTGAGGTTGTCGAAGACCAGCACGTTGCCCGGGCCAGGGTGATCGTCCGGTTCCACCGCGAGGTGAGGACGGGGACCTGGTCGCCCTGCTTGTTGATCGCCCGGAGCACCGGGTCGTGCTCACAGATGTGGCAGGGGGCGAGGACGTTCACGGTCACCTGGATGCCCTTCGGGCGCGGTTGCCTCGCGAGTGCGCGCTGGGCCTCGATGCCGATGGTCTGGTCCCTGACGGTGAGCGTGACACTGCCGTCGCCCGCTCGCCCTCGGGAAGCCTTGCGAGCGCGGCCGGCACGCGCCGCCCCGGGCGCTCCGCGTCGAGCCTGTCCTCGAGGCGGACGATTGGCTCGGTCGGAGCGGGCGCCCGCCGCCTTCCACTCCTCGTCCGTGAGCGGCGGACGTGCGGCGCTCGGGCCCGTCGGGCAGGACGTCGCGCTCGACGACGGTGACGACGTCCGCGAACTCGACCAGGGCGCGGGCCGCGAGCAGTCCGGCGAGGCTGCCGCCGAGGACGACGGCGGACCTCAGGGGCGATCGCTCACGGGACGATCGCTCGTGGGGTCGGCACTCATGGGGCGGGCACGCTCTCTGCCGCGGCGGCCGCGCGCTCGCGAACCGCCCTGATGTCGTCGGTGTGGCGGAGGGCCCGGGACACGGCCTCGATCCCCTCCAGCAGGTCTTCGATGTCCGGGCTGCCGACAGGGGCGCCGGCGTCGTCCTCCCGGGAACGTCGTCTGGTCTCGATGGCGTCCTGGATCGCCACGACCTGGGCGAGCGACCTCGCCCGCCCGGGCTCGCGCCCCAGGCCGACCGCGGCGTCGTACGCCCGCCGCTCCAAGTCCCCGTCGATGTACCGGGCGAGGTGGAGCAGCGCGTCCCGGATGAACGTCTCGCGGCGCGTCAGGCGCAGTTCGGGGGTGGCCCGCAGCTTGAAGGGGACGCGGCCGCCGGTGACGGTGCGCGTCAGCAGGTACAGGGGCCGCAGGCGCCAGTGGCCGAGCCGGGTGCGCGCACGGCGGTGCAGGTACTGGCCGGCGTGCGGAAGGATGAACCCCACCGCGATCAGGATGGCGGCGAGACAGGCGACGAGCGGCGACAGGGCCGTGCTCAGCCAGTCCAGGTCGTGGCCGGTCCACCGGGCGACCACCGCCGTGATCTTGGAGGCGTCGTAGATCAGGTTCATCGCGTAGCCGACGCCGAGGAACTTCAGGCCGCTGCGCAGCCACATGTCGAGGCCATCGGCGCGTATCCAGTTCCTGATCAGCCGGTAGGTGATGAGGCAGGCCACGGTGTGCGCGAGCAGGTAGAGCACGATCTCTTCGCGCAGGAAGGCGGTGGTGGCGTAGTACGTGTCGAGGTCCCGCACCCGCTCGACATCGGCGTCGGCGAGTGCGAACAGCACCCACAGCGCGACGATCACGCCCGAGTAGACGCTCACCACCCATCTCGTGGCGCGTCGGGTCGTCTGCGAGCTGTCGGAGATGCCGTTGCGCCAGGCGGTGATCAGCAGCAGACCGGATCCGCAGAACGCGGTGATCAGGCTGTAGACCAGCGGTGCCGAGATGTTCGGTACACCGGTGACGCGGTTGGTCCAGGTGATGGTGGGCGGCGCCGCGAAGACGAAGACGCCGCAGGCGAGGACGAGCAGACCGCCGACCGCTCTGAGCAGGGGGTCCTTCCAGAGCTTGATGATGCTGGGCAGTTTGATCGCCAGGGCGGCGGTCAGGACCGCCGCCGGTATCCAGAAGGAGATGTACAGGCCGTCGAAGAAGCGGGAAGGATTCATCGCCGGTCAGTCCCGGGGTCCGCGATAGCCCAGGGACGCCTGGATGGCCCGGCCCACCGGGTCGACGGGGCCTTGGGCACGGGGGCCGGTCACCCAGGAGCGGAAGACGCTGGCGAGATGCAGGCCGAAGTCCTCGGCCTCGGCCTCGTCGGCTTCGTGGGATCCATTGCGGGCGGCGACGGTGAGGGCGATCTCCTGCCAGTCGGGGCTCTCGGAGAGGGCGCGCGCGGCGGCTGCCGCGCCGTCCACGTGATGGTCGCGATGCCCTTCCTTCATGTGCCACAACTCATGGCCCAGGATGACGAGTTGCTGCACCGTCTCGGCACGCTCCTCGATGATGACGAGGTCGAAGTCGTGGAACTCCATCCACAGTCCCGTGACCTCGATCTCGTCGGGAAAGCGCTCGAAGCGCAGCTGGACGGGACGGCCGTCACGCCGCCTGCTCATCTCCTCGCACAGTGCGTCCGCCAACTCCCGTACGTCGAGCGGGGTGTCGATCCTCTTCCGCAGTACGCGGCTGAGCTCCACCGCGAGGGCGCGCATCTCGGAGTCGGCTTTGGGTGAACGAAGCGCCGCCGCGAGCCCGCGAATCCTGCCGACCAGCTTCATCGTTCCGCCTCCTCGCTGCCCAGCAGGCCTTCGAGCATCAGCACGAGCGCCTCCTGCTTGCGCGGCGTGAGCCGCTTGCCCCGCAGTGCGAGCGTCACGACCCCGTGCTTGATCGTGAACTTGAGCAGCGGGCCGTCCTCCACGCCGCCTTCGAGTTCCTGAAGGGTGCGCTGAAGGGCTCCGTTCAGGGCGACGGCGGCCGGGTCGGTGAAGAACTTGGTGCCCTGGTCGATGTGGAAGAACTCCGCGAGCCGGGTGAGGTCCGGCACGTTCGGCATCTTGTCGCCGTTGAGGAGGGTCCGTGCCCATTTCTCGCTGATCCCGAGCCGGACGGCGACCTCCCGGCACACATCGGCGGGCCTCCTCCCGCTCTCGGTGAGATACGCCTCGTACAGCGCGCGCACCCGCCCCCGGACCCGGTCGTCCACCTTGTCCTCGCGAGGCGCCTCGCCGTCGAGCAGGGCCCGGATCTCCGCCTCGGGGACGGCGGTCCGCCCCGACAGGCCACGTGTGTCGAGGACTTCACCTCGGTCCAGACGCTTCGCGGCGATCTGCGCGTCGAGGCGTGCGAGTGTCTCGGGAAGAGGCGGCGGGGACTCACTCACCAAGGGGCTCCCGGCAGTTGACTCATAAAGTTGTCGCGGTGGCCGAGACTACGTGGCCGGGTCGGCCCGCGCCATGGTTTCCGAACGATCGTTCCCGGTTCAAGAACGATCGGTTCAGGCCCTGTCCCACAAGGGCGACAACCGCACCGTCGTCGCCGACCCCACCGCCGGGATGTTCGCCGCCGTCAAGGGCGACGTCCTCACCGACAAGGACGCCCACCTCGCCCTCACCCGCCACACCGACTGGCTCTCCTGAACCGCTCGCCCCGCACCCCGGCCGCATTCGGCGCCGACGCCGCCCTCCCCGCCGGTGATCACGGTCCTCAAATGGCTTGCCGCTGTTGCGTGCGTGGTGGTTACCCTGCGGCGGGATCGCCCCGAGATGTGCTCCGAGGATGGAGGCCGCCGTGGCCCGTGTCGCGCTCGTCAGCTACAACCCGGGCGAGGAGCCCGGGCTGGACCGGGATCTGCCCGTGCTGAGGGCGGCCCTGGAGGACGCCGGAGCCGAAGCCGTCGTCGCGTACTGGGACGACCCCGAGGTCGACTGGGCGGGGTTCGACCTCGCCGTGATCCGGTCGACCTGGGACTACAGCTGGCGGGTGGCGGAGTTCGTGGCGTGGGCCGAGCGGTGCGGGGGGCTCACCCGGCTCGCGAATCCGGCGGGGGTCGTGCGGTGGAACACCGACAAGCGGTATGTCGGGGATCTGGCGGCCGCGGGGGTCCCCGTCGTGCCGACCCGGTATCTCGCGCCGGGAGACCCCGTCGAGCTGCCCGAGGACCAGGAGTTCGTCGTGAAACCCACCGCCGGTGCGGGGGCACGGTACGCCGCCCGGTACACGCCGGGTGAGCGGGAGACGGCCGTACGGCAGCTCGCGCGGATGCACGCCGAAGGGCTGACCGCGATGGTGCAGCCGTACGTGAAGAACATCGACGCCCATGGTGAGCGGGCCTTGCAGTTCTTCGGCGGGCGGCTGTTGCACGCCAGCCGGAAGGGTGCCGTGCTGGAACCGGGGACGCCGTTCGACGGGGACAAGGTTCCCCATCCGCGGCTGGCGGCCTGGGAGCCGACGCCCGCCGAACTGGCTGTCGCCGAGCGGGCGTTGGCCGCCGTGCCGGACGGTTCCGACGTCCTGCTCTACGCGCGCGTCGACCTCGTCGACGGCGACGACGGCGAGCCGCGGGTGATGGAACTGGAGCTGGTCGAGCCGAATCTTTTCCTCTGGCTGCACCCGGAGTCGCTGCCCGTCGTCGTGGAGGCGATCCTCAAGGCCGCTGCCCTTTGACGCCCACCCGTTGCAGCAGCCCCCAGGTGAACTCCGCCGCGCATTCCCGTCGTACGCCCGACGCGTCCGGGGCAGTGAAGGCCAGACCCCAGCGCGTCGGGGCCGTGCCCTCCAGGGGGCGGGCGGGGGCGAAGGCGCGGGCGGCCTCGTCGACCGTGCAGGACCAGGGGGTGAGATCGTCCAGGGTTTCCAGGACCGGACCGGGGGCGCCGGGGGCCCGTACCAGCCACTCGTTCCAGGCCACCCCGTTGGGCGCGACGAGGACCTCGAAGCGGAGGCCGGGCCAGAGGGGCACCGGCCACAGGAGCGCCTCGCAGGCGAGGTCGCCGATCCGGCGGGGAGTGACCGACTCCGGGGTGCCGAGGATCGAGTGGTAGCGGGAGGCGGCCGTGCGCGAGCGCGGGGCGTGCAGCATCGCCTGCCAGCGGCGGTTGGCCTCGCGCATGTCGGCGATGGAGGCGCCCAGCTCGTGGCGGGCGTCCTCGACGAGGTCAGGGTTGTGGTCGGCCATGCGGCGCAGCAGGACCAGCTGGAAGTCGAGAGGGGTGAAGGGGGTGGTGGGGCGTTTGGCCGGCATGGGGTCCATGGTCGCGTACCGGCGCCTCGCCCGGGCGGCGCCCGTCGGGCAGGAACAGGACCGAGTTGACGTAACGGGGGCCGTGCGGCGGCAGCACCCGACGCAGCAGGCCCTGGGAGACGACGTATGACGTCTGCGCCTGGTGGTCCTCCAGGGGGAAGGAGGCCAGGGGCAACCAGGTGGCGCCGGGGAGCACCCAGCCGGCGTAGCCCTGCTCGGAGAGGTGCTCGACGACCGGGGTGATCGGCTGGATACGGGACTCCAGTTCGATGAAGAGGGCCGGGCGGTCGCGGGTGAGCAGGGCCCGCGCGCCGCGCAGCACCGCCAGCTCGTTGCCGTCCACGTCGATCTTGATGAAGCCGACATCGCGCAGGTCCAGGCTGTCGAGGGTCAGACAGGGGACCTTCAGCGCGCGGGCGTGGATGTCCCTGCGGACGAGCGAGGACACGCCTCGGTCCCCCGCGTCGTCCGGCGGCAGCCACAGGTGGGCCGTGCCCCGGTGGTCGGAGGCGGCCGCGCTGATGACGCGGACGTTCCCGGGGGTGGCGGCGGAGAGGAGTCTGGCCAGGTGGGGGACCGGTTCTACGGTCACCACGCGGCGGGCTCGGCCGGCGAGGCGGCGGGTCCAGGGGCCGTACCAGCCGCCCACGTCCACCGCCGTGCCGCAGCCGGGCGGGCAGAGCTCGGCGAGCCGGGCCAGCTCGGGTTCGAAGCGCGGGTAGACGAGCCGGGCGGTGGCGGCGACCAGCCGGGTGGGGAGGAAGGGGGCGAGACGGGCGGCCAGGGTCTTCTTCGCACGCCCGGTCCTGGGGTCTGTCATAGGGCCATCCGTTTGAGGAGCTCCTCGTGCTCGTCCTCCGTGACCTGCTCCCCGGAGGACGGCAGCAGCTGGGGGATGCCGTCGACGATCGGGTAACGGCGGTGCAGGCGCGGGTTGTAGAGGGCTTCCTCTGAGGTCAGCGCCTCATCCGGGACGAGCAGATGCAGCGGGCCCTTGTCGAGCGGGCAGGCAAGGATCTTCAGCAGCGGGTCGTCGGGGTTCATGGGGGTGTCAACTCCTTGGCACCGATGGGGGGTTGGGGTGCTTGATCGTGCTTGGGCATGGCGAGCAGGACCGACACCGCGAGCGCGGTGCCCGCGAGGCGCAGGGCGAGCCGCACCGGTTCGTGCGGCAGCGCCTCGCCGAACGCGAGGGTGCCGAGCACCGCCGTGAACAGGCAGGTCACCGTCGTACAGACGGGCACGATCAGCGAGGCCCGGCAGCGCTGCAGCGCCGCCTGCGACATGACCAGGCCGAACGCGCCGGTGAAGAGAAGGAGATAGGGGTACGGGGAGCGCAGGAGGCCGGCCACCGCTCCGCCCAGGTCGCTTGTCGTCATGTAGCTCGACACGCCCTTGATGGCGAGCGAGCTCACGCCGTACAACAGCCCCACCGCCACGCCGTACTCGACACCCGTGGTCGGCATGCGGTGCCGGTGCCTGGAGCGGCGCTCGGCGGCTCCGTACAGCCACACGCCCAGCGAGAGCGACGGCAGGCAGACGGTGAGGATCAGCGGCACCGGGGCGCTGCGGCTCACCGTGTCCGTGCCCTCGCGCAGGGACAGCACGACCATCAGCAGGGCGACGAGGATCGCGCCGAGCGCGTACCGCTCGCGGCCGGTCGTCTCCTCGCCGAGCAGCCGGGAGGAGAGCAGCACGAGCAGCACGAGCCCGGAGACGAAGATGCCCTGGGCCGCGGCGATCGGAAGGGTGCGGTAGACGGCGAGCTGGGCGCCGAATCCCGCGGCGAGGGCCAGCGAACCGCCGATCCACAGAGGGCTGCCGAGGACCAGCCGCAGCAGCTTGGCGGGGCGGCGGATGTCCACCTCGGGCAGGGCCGCCAACGCGCGTTTCTCCAGGACGAATCCGCTGCTGTACAGGACGTTCGCCAGCAGGGCCGCGGCCACTCCCCACCACATGGGCTACGTCCTTCGCGCGTGCAGGAGCAGGATGGAGGACAGGGACGGCGCGGCGCAGGCCAGCCGGTCCAGGGGGCGCAGCGGGCGCGGTACACCGTGGAAGGGCGCACCCGCCAGGCGTACGACCTCAAAACCCGACGCGGTCACGAACTCCCGCAGCGCACGGGCCGTGTAGAGCCGCAGATGGCCCACGACCTCGCTCCCCGGGCGGCCGTGGATGGCGCGCAGGCTCACCTCCGAGAAGACGGGCTGGACGCCGGCGAGCAGCAGGGCGCGGTTGTACCAGGCGGCCAGGTTCGGGGTGGAGAGCATCAAGTGGCCGCCGGGGCGCAGGACTCGGCGGATCTCGTCGAGCGCGCCGTCCGGGTCCACGAGATGTTCGACGACCTCGCTGAAGAGCACCGCGTCGGCCGATTCCGCCCTGAATGGCAGCCCGCCGTCGGTGAGTTCGCCGCGAATCGCGTACGGCATGTGGGCGTGGGCGCGTCTGAGGGCGTCCTGCGACCAGTCGACGCCGATCAGGCGGTGGCCGGCGAGGAGGGGGGCGGCGGTCGCGGCCGCGGTGCCGTCGCCGCAGCCGATGTCCAGGACGGTCTTCGCGCCCGCCGTGGCCGGGCCGAGCGCGGCGGCCAGCATGCGGGCCTGGCGCAGGCTGCGCGGGGTGCCGGAGGCGACGGGGACGGCGGGGTCCTCGTAGAACTCGCGAAGTCCGTGCCGCGCGGGCGCTGTTGTGGTCATGGGGTGTCCCCCTCCGTCGCGTGCAGATAGTGCTCGAAGAGGTCGCGGAGGTGGGCGCCGTCGCCGTGGCTGAGCAGGGTCCGGGACCAGCGCAGGGCGAGGTGCAGGCGGCCCGCGGTGGACGCGGTCGTGACGGTCAGGCCGCGGGGCATGCGGGCGGGTGCCGAGAACCAGACCGCGTGGGCGCGGCCCGCTGCCTCGCCGAAGTCCAGGGGGTACGGGATGCGGCCGATGTTGCTCAGCAGCGTGGTCGAGGTCCAGGGGCCGGCCGCTCTGCGCAGGCCTCTGGTGACGGCGGCGCGCCACGCCACGGGGACCACGGGAGCGGTCAACAGAGCTGCGCCGTGGCCGAGTTGGGGGCGGTCGAGGGACTTCAGCGCGCGGGTGCGGTTCGCCGTGCGGCGCAGCAGCTCGCTCATCCTGTGCGCGTCCACCTCCTCGGGGGCGAAGGTGACTTCCACGAGCCGCGTTCCGTTGCCGATCGGCATGTCCGCGCCGCGGGGGCGGTCGTCGACCGGCATCGTGATGCGCAGGGGGCGGGGGCGGGCGCCGTGTTCCCTGTTCCAGTGGGCGAGCATCAGGGCCGTGGTCGCCATGAGCTGGTCGTTCACCGTGTAGGGGGAGCCCTTGGGGCGGCGCGGGACGTTCAGCTCGGTGACGAGCAAGCCGTTGCCGGGGGAGGGTTCGGGGGTGCCGGGGGCGACCCTGGCGGGTGGGGTCCAGGTGGAGGGGGTGTCCACCCGGGGGGTGTCCGTCGCGTCGGGGGAACGCATCGGGGGCGCGGCGGGGGTGTTGTCCTTGCCTGCGTACAGCTCGGCCGTCGTGGCCAGGATGCGGAGGCAGGCGGGGCCGTCCAGGGCCGTGTGGTTGATGGTGAGGAAGAGGACTGTGCCCTTGGTTGCGGGGTGGCCGGCCGGGGGGTGGGTGCGCTGCTCGGCGGTTCGAGGTGCCGCTCTCCTTGGGACGGGTGCCGCCCCAGCGGCACGATGGCCCGCAGCCATGTCGGCTTTGGCGGCGTCCGGCGCACCTGGTGCCGCTGCGGGTGGACCGCCGCCCCTGGCCGCACGATGGGCCGCAGCTGGGTTGCCCACGGCGTCTGCCGCCTCGCTGCCCACGGCTCGGCCCGTGGCCTCGACCACCTCCAGGCGTATGGGAGGGGAGGCCGACAGGGGTGGGGCTTCGAGGAGTGCTCTGGTCCGCGCGTCCCTGAGTGCGTCCCGGCTCGGGGGTGGGAAGGACACCACCTCCACGTCCGGCCCCGGCGTCAGCTCCCACTCGTAGCGGCGGCGGTACCAAGGGCCCGGGGCCTCGCGCATCAGGATGCGGGGGTGGCGGCGGAGCGCCTCCGTGAACGCCGTCCTCAGTCGGTCCGGGTCGAGCCGGCCCGGCAGGTGGACCTCGATGTGGACCGTCTCCGGTTCCTCCTCCTGGAGGCAGTGCCGGGCGACCTCGTCCACCACCGGGAACGGGATGCGGACGGGGGGCTGGATCGGCCCGTCCGTGCCGTCCCGTGCCGGGTGCTCCACCGCTGTCATGTGGTCTCGCCCCTCCCCGCGTCCTCCTGGGTGCCGGGTTCCTCGGGCGGTGTCGCCCTGAACCTCGGCTTGCGGAACGTGATGCGCGCGGTCGGGGGCTCGGGCTCGGGCTGAGCCGATCCAGGGCCGCGGGCGGAGACGGTCGGGCCGGCGGCGACCCGGGCCCCGGACTCGGCCTCGGTTTCGGTCTCGGGCGCGCCGGGCTTCTTTCCGGCCGACTCGGCCCCCGCGCCGGGCTTCTCCTCGAAGCCTCCGGGCAGCGCTCCGGGCAGGACCCCCGGCCCCCCACTCTCCCCCCGCACCCGCCGCGGCAACGGTGCCGTAGGCGCCTCCGACGAACCCGGTGGCGCCTCCCACCGCGAGACCGCCGCCCCTGAGGCGTCCGGCTCCCGCACGCTCACCAAACCGGCGAACAGGCCGATCAGTGCGAGCAGTTGGGCCGCGGGCCCGAACGCTCCCTCGTCCGCCGACACCGGCGACCCCGCCCCCGTCGCGGCGGCGATCCCCGCCCCGGCGAGCGCGAGGAACGCGATCGGTACGAGCAGGGCGTGCCGCCGTCGGGCGAGCAGGGCCAGCGCCGGGACCAGCAGGGCGAACAAACCCGCGATCACGATGCCGACCAGGGTGAGCGCGACCAGGCCCGGCCACAGCCCGGGCAGCGGCGGCACCGGCTGCGGCTCGTCGGGGTTGGGCGAGCGGCGGCGCCACAGGACGAGGCCCGCGAGGGCGGCCACGGCGACCCCGCCGCCGATCAGCCCGGCCTCGTAGGTCGTCGACGGCTCGTACGACAGCTTGACCGTGCCGCCGGCGCCGGACGGGATCCGCCAGCCCTGCTGCCAGCCGTCGAGCCGTACCGGCGTGAGTTCCTTGCCGCCCAGCGTGGCCTTCCAGCCGTCGTTGTAGTTCTCGTACGTCGTCAGGTACGAGGCCGCGCCCGAGCCGACCGTCACCTCGCGACGGTCGCCCAGCCAGTCACGTATCTTCAGATCGCGCCCGGCGCCGGCCGCCTCCGCGACGGTCCCGCGCGTCAGCGTCACGTCCGTGAGGGCCAGCGGGCCGGCGTCGCCCGCCTCGACGCGGTGCGAGCCGTCGGTGAGCTCCAGGGCCGTGTCCGTGCGCCCTTCCTGGCAGAGCGTCACATCAATGGCCCGGCGCTCCAACAGGTCCCGCACCGTCCCCGTCGCGCTCGTCTCGTACAGCTTCCCGTCGACCGCGACGACCGGACCCCTCCCGCAGGGGAGCGAGAACTTCCGGGTGCCGGACGGCTGCGGGGTGCGGTACTGGTCGAGGCCCGGGATGTAGGCCTCCGTCAGTCCGACCGGGAGCTGCAAGTCGTCGTCCGCGACCGGGTTGTGGACGGTCAGGGGCGCGGTCTCGGTGACGGTGATGTCGAGGTGGTCGGTGGTGATGGGGTCGAAACGGGCCCAGCCGTTCTCGTCGACCCCGACGATCGCCGCCCCGTCCGGGGAGCTGATGTTCACCTTCGTCGGGCGGGTCGACAGGCCGCCCGCCGGGGCCAGCACGATGGACGAGACCGGCTGTTTGCCGGGCCAGCTCAGATGGATCGTCGGGTTGTCGCCCGCGATCCACGCCGTCGTCAGGTCGCCGTCCGTGAGGTTGCGCGCGGACAGGCCGGCGCCCAGCTTCGCCGTCGAGTCCGCCGTCGCGACGATCCTGCTCTGCTGCTCGGGCGCGACCGCGTAGAGAAGCTTGTCCAGGTCCTCGCCCGGGACCGGGACGGCGCTCGCCCTCATCTCGTACGTCCCCGCCGTCGAGGTCGAGAAGCTGCGGTGCAGGCCCGCCTCGGTGCCCGTCGGGGAGAGCCCGGTGGGGTCGGTGGTGCGGTGCAGGGAGACGATCTCGGAGGAGGCGTCCGAGCCGGAGGCGTCCGTCGGGAGCCGCAGCAGGCGTGTCACCTGGACGTCCGGGAGGTCGATCTCGGAGAAGCCCGCACCGGTGAGACCGGCGTGCTGCTCGGTGGAGTCGACAATCGTGATCTTCAGCCAACTCGTCGGCCCGGGGCGGCCCTTGATCGACTGGGCCATGCCGTTGGGCTGGAGGTAGCTGGTGACGGAGCCCTTCTCCGTCTCCACCCGCACCCGGGTCGCCGCCGACCGCACTCCGTCCTGCGGCAGCGGAGTCACCTTGAACGACGACGGGACGTCCACGGACCCCTCGAAGCGGATCCGCAGCCACTGACCGTCCGCCGAACCCGCCGCGCCCTCGGCCCACGCCGTGTCGGGGTTGCCGTCGAAGGCGTTCACGGGGTCGTACTGCGGAAGGTGGAAGAGCCAGTTGCCGGTCGACGACGCGGTCACCGAGCGGGCGCCGCGCAGCACCGCCACCGTCTGGTGCCGGATGCCCTTCGTCGGCAGGATCTGGTGCGGCTTCTTGCCGGGGTCCTGCACGCTGTCGCTGTCGTTGCGCTGGTCGCGCGTGTACGTGTACGAGGTGTTGGAGTTGACCAGGCCGAACCGGGTGTCCGCGCGCCGCAGCCCGTCGCCCACCACCTGCACCTCGGAGGTGCCAAGGCCCGGATGGTTGTCGCCGGTCAGCACGGCGGCGCGGCCCCGCATCGACGGGTCGGCGGCCAGCGGGAGGAGCGACTCGGGGCCGCCGGACACGACGGCCGTGTCCGCGATCGGCTTCAGCCCGGCCTGTCCGGGCCTGGGCACGTCCTTGTCGGTCGGCTCGTAGATCTCGACGGCGCGCTGGCGCGGATACAGGCCCTCGACCTGCAAGGGGGTGTCGTTCGCGATCCGCCCGCCGGTCATGACCGGCCCGAAGCCGGTGACCCGCTGGTACCCGGACTGCTCCAGGGTCCGCTTCACGGTCGCCGTCGGGACGTAGCCGAGTTGATCCGGGTCCAGGTCGTTGCGTATGACGACGTAATAGAGGCCGGCCCGGCTCAAGTAGTCGGCCAGGCCCGGGACCTCGCCACCCGTCATCAGCGACTGCTCGACCGCGTCCATGGCGCGCCGGTTGCCCGCGGTGCCGAACGGGACGTAATCCCGTTCCGCCCAGCGGGAGCCGGCGAGCACGTCGAGGGGCTCGTCGATGGGGGAGCCCCAGGTGTAGATGCCGTGCGCGGTGGCGGGGACGACGAGGGCGCGGGAGTCGGGGGAGTACTTCTCCAGCCAGTCGGCCGTGGTCTGCCAGTACTTGGGGAGTTCCTGGAAGGAACCCGGCTGCAGGATCGACCCGGTGAGATACGGCCAGGCGAGCCCCGGCAGTATCAGCACGGCCGCCACGAGGGGGGCGAAACGGCGGCCGCGTACGGGACGGGCGCCGCGCGTCTCGGAGGCGACACCGACCAGATGCGCGAGACCGAGGACGAGGGCGAGCGCGAGCCCCGTCTGGAACTTGTAGATGTTGCGGAAGGGGACCAGCCCGCCGTTCAGCCAGTCCTGGACCACACCGTGGAAGGGCGCGCCGAGCGAACCGCCGTACCCGGCAAGGGTGATGAGCGCGGCCGACAGCACGGTCAGCACGAGCCAGCGGCGCTCGGGCATGTCCCGTCTCGCCAGGCCCGCGAGACCGAGCCCGGCCGCGAGCGCCGAGCAGACGATCACGATCACCGAGGACGCGACGGTCCAGCCGGCCGGCAGCCAGGCCTCGCCGAAGTGCAGATACGCCACCCAGTTCCCGGCGCCGCGCAGCGACTCGGTGGCCGACATCGTGGCGGTCGTGGTCTGTGAAGTCTCCACGTAAGGAAGGAAGTTCTCGCCGTAGATGCCGAGCATCAGCAGCGCGATCCACCACCAGGCCGTCGCCAGGATCACGCCCGGCACCCACCAGGCGATCAGCTTGCGCTGCCGGGGCCCGCGCGGGCGGGAGAGCAGATACAGCCCGACCGGCAGCAGGGATGCCAGAGTCGCGGCCGCGTTCACACCGCCCATGAAGGGGACGATCAGCGCCGAGCGCAGGGCCGCGATCCGGGCGCTGTAGCGCTCGTTGGTGAGCGGGAGCAGGACCCAGGGGAGGAAGGCGCCGGGCAGCGCGGCGGCCGAGGTGGAGCCGACGACGACGGTGAAGACCGGCCACAGCGCGTACGCGACGGCGGCGAGCAGTCTTGCGGAGCCGCTTCCGATCCGCAGCCGCTCGGCCAGTCGCAGTGCGCCCCAGAAGGCGACGGAGACGACGATCGACAGCCACAGCCGCTCCGCCAGCCACACCGGCAGATGGATCAGCTTGCACAGGCCGTAGAACGGCAGCATCGGCCAGACGTAGCCGACGTACTGGTCCTGGATGCCGCCGAAGCCGCCCCGGTCGTGCCACAACTGGCCCAGGTCGGAGAGGAACTGCCAGGGGTCGAGCGCGACACCGAGCTTGGTGTCGAAGGTCGTCCGCCCGGGGTGCACGGCCAGGAACAGCACGAACACCACGGCCCAGAAACCCAGCAGCCACCGCCGCGAGCGCGGCCCCTCGGGGGGTCCTGAGGTGGTCGCGGCGGGGCGGACGGCTGCTGGAGGAGGAGCCTGGACCGTGCTCGTCATGGTGGACACCGCCGGAGGATGAGGAGGAGGTTCCAGGTGGCGAACTCGCGCAGCACCGGTGTCTTGGTGACAGCGGAGGCGAGGAATGGCCAGTAGCGGGAGCGCGCCGCGACGACCGTGACGTCGTCGCGGGCGCGCACCTGCCGCAGGGTGGTGCCGATGTGCACGGCGAAGAGGTTCTCGCCGAGGGTGTGCTTGGCGGCCTTTCCGGTACGGCGCCGGTAGCGGGCCCGCGCCCGCTCGGCGCCGAAGTAGTGCCAGGGCGCCCACTCGTGACCGCCCCACGGGGACAGCCAGTTGGTGAACGAGACGTAGATCAGCCCGTTCGGGCGGGTCACGCGCACCATTTCGCTCAGGAAGGTCTGCGGATCGGCCACGTGCTCCAGGACGTTGGAGGAGAAGCAGACGTCGGCCACCCCGTCCGCCAGCGGCAGCAGATACCCGTCCGCGACGACCGCAGAGTCGGGTGGCTTCGGCCCCAACTCCCCTACGTCCGGCTCGAAGAGGTACGCGTTGGCCCCGCGCCGCCGGAACTCCTGGGTGAAGTAGCCGCTGCCGCCGCCGACGTCCACGACGGTACGGCCCTCGACGGCGCCGCCGTACGCCTCGACCTGGTCGGCGGCGTCCCGGGCGAGCAGCGAGTAGCAGGACTCGGGGTCGTCCTGCTCGCGCAGGAAGGCACGGAAGAGGGCGAGAGAGCGGCGTATGGAGGGGTCCTTGAGTCCGGTACCCGCACCCTCACCTGCGGCCCTCATGGCGTCCAGCCCCTCACCGCCTCCGCGGCCACCGCTCTGAACTGGCGGACCGTGTGGTTCCAGCGGTACCGGGCCGCGCGGTCGCGGGCGGCCTTGCCCATGAGGGTGCGGCGGTGGGTGGACAGGGCGAGCGTGCACCAGGCGGCCGCGAAGGAGGACTCGCCGCGGGCAAGGAGACCCGTCTCGCCGTCCATGACGGAGTCGCGCAGTCCGGGTACGTCGAAGGCGATCGTCGGCGTCTCGCGCGCGGCCGCCTCGGTGACGACCAGACCCCAGCCCTCGACGGCGGACGGGTGCAGCAGCAGCCAGGCGGCACACAGCAGACGGTGCTTCTCGGCTTCGGAGACATGGCCGGTGAACTCGACGCCGGGGCCCGCGAGTTGCTCCAGGCGCTCGCGCTCGGGGCCGTCTCCCACGATCACCAGCCGGCCGCCGGTGACCGGGCGGACCCGTTCCCACAGCCGCAGCAGGAGATCGATCCGTTTGTACTCGACGAGCCGCCCCATCGCCACGAACAGCGGCTCCGGCGAGCGCGAGGCCCGCGGCCCCGGCTCCTCGACCCCGTTGTGCACGACCCGGATGCGGTCCCGCTCGACCCCGATCGCGCGCAGGGCGTGTGCCGTCGACGGAGAGACGGCGACCAGCAGATTGCGGCGCTGCGCGCCGGCCAGCGCCCAGTGTTCGAGTCTTCGGCCGAGCCGGGCGGCGGGTGCCAGCGGTCCGCCGAACCGCATCTTCCACAGGTCCGTGTGGACGTGGTTGACCAGACAGAGGGTGGGGCCGTGGTGCCACAGCGGCGCCAGGTACGGCAGGCCGTTGCACACCTCGACAAGGAGGTCGCAGTCACCGACCTGGCGGTGCAGCGCGGGCCGGGCGCGCAGAAAGTGGCCCAGGTCGCCGCCCGCCGAGACGACCCGGTAGTCGCGGTAGGCCGCGGGGCCGCCGCACAGCAGGGTGACCTGGTGGCCGAGCTCGGTCAGCCCGTCGGCCAGCCGGTCGACGAGGAGTTCGGAGCCGCCCGCCGCCGGGTTGCCGAGATCACGGCGGGCGAGAAAAACGATACGGCGCGGCTGTGGGGGGAGCGCCGGGGGGTACTGCGCGGGGCGGGGGAGCGCGGCGCGCAGCGAGGAAGGCACGTGCTGGGGCATGGGTGCTCCAACTCGTCTCAGGGTGCGGAACTCAGCGTGGGGGGTGGGGCGCGGTGCGGATCTCTGAATCGTTCGGTGGGTGGCGTCTCTCTGGTCTCTTGTGGTGGGACGGCGCTTCTCTGGTCTTTCGACGGGATGGGGCTGAGAATCTGCCCAGCTGTGGGGTTTTTGGGCATTCGCCGTGACGGGGATGTGGGTGGGCTGTGTTCGGGTGGGGTTGGACAGTTTTCGCCCAGTGGTTCGATGCGGCTACTCACCGAGGTGACAATTTCCGGGCTTTGTGGAGCTGACGGCACATCACATCGTGAGCGGAGGCTGGGACGACTCGGACGTATCGGGATCCGGTCGCCCGCGCACCACCAAAACGACCCCCACCGCGGCCAGGACGAAACCGAGCACACCGGCACCAATCGGCAAAGTCTGTCCCACCATGCGCAGTTGCCCGCTCTCGGTCTTCGCCTGGCCCACCTGGTCCTTCTGGGTCGCGGCTGTGAAGGCCAGCTTCTGGCTGTCCAGGAGCACCGTCGCGTCCTGCTTGCCGCCCGGGGCGCGCAGCGTCCTGCGCGGGCCGACCTGTGCGTAGATCACCCGGCCCGTGCGCTGGTCGACGACGAGCTCGATCAGGTGGTTGGCGTACCACTCCTCGGCGAGCACCTGGCTGCGCTTCGGTTCCCCGACGATCGCGCCCGGCACCAGACGGGTCCCGGTCCTGGTGGCGGGGACGGACCCGGTGAACCGGTAGCCCTCGTACCCACGGATCTTCTTGGTGCCCCGGTAGTGCAGGGTGACCGTCGCGCCGAGCGAGTTGTCCCACCAGCGGTACGCGCGTTTTTGCACGTCGAAGGGGAACTTGAGGTAGGCCTCGCCCTCGAAGTACGGCTTCTCCTGGCAACAGTGCGCCGGAGTGTTGGTCTTCCGGTTGGTGACCCAGCGGCCCGGTACGAACTCCAGGGCGTCGTGCGGGTCGGCGGCCGGCAGCGACTTGTCCGTGTCGACCGTGGTCGTCACGTCCCAGACGGCCTTTCCGCTGCGCTCGCTGTCGGCGACGTCGCCGCGCACCGTCTGGGTGACGGTGATCTTCTGGTCGGACACGGTCTCGACCTTGTCGACGTCGAAGACGCTGCCCGTGCCGGTGTAGACGGCGGTCGTGTCGATGTCGATCGGGTTCACGGCGGCCCGCGGTTCCACGTACCACGCGAGCATCGGGGCCAGGACGAGCAGAAAGGTGCCGAGGCCGAGAAGGATCAGGGAGACGGGTGAGACTTTGCGACGCATCCGGGCACTCCAGGGGCGTGAGAAGGCTCGACGCACGGGTGATATCGGGTGGTACGAGGTGATACGGATGCGTCGACACCAGGAGGGAAAGTGCACGTGCGGTATGGGCCGGGAACCGTAGGCGCACCCTTGACGGGGTGTCAATGCATTGTCGAGACTGTGGTCTTGCCGGACGGGACCGGTGAACCGTCATGGGCCGGGACCGGTGGACAGCCACAGGACACGACCGGTGAACGGGAACGGGCAGGGGCCGCGCAGCCGCATGACCACGGCCGCGCGGAATGCCGGGGTGGGGACGACCTCCGACAGAGAGGCTGACCCTGCGATGTCCAGACTGCTCGCCGCCGCACTGACGGCCGCGGCCGCCGCCGCACTCGCCGTCGGCGCCGCGCTCGGTGTCGTCGCGCTGCTCGACGCGACGCCGGACCAGCCGAACACGCCGCTGATCACCTATGAGAATGCCGGCCAGGAGCGTTGACCGTGACCGTCCGTCCGGGAACCGTCACATTGCGCTCGGCCTGGCACGACGTTCCCCGCGTCCAGGTGCGGCAGTTCGCGGCGATCGCCATGGCCGAGGCGCCCGCGCTCGCCGAGGAGATCCTGCGCGAGATCCGCCGCGAGTACCCGCATCTGCCGGTCGTCCTCGACGACTCCGGGGAGCCGATGGCCCTGGTCGGCATCCGCCGCGCGATCGAGGTCTTCGTGCAGCATCTGGAGACCGCGGAGGGCCGCCCGCGCGTCCACCCCGAGGTGTTCCAGGAGTTCGGCCGGGGCGAGGGGTTGCACGGCCGCAGCCTCGACTCGCTCCAGGCGATCTACCGGCTCGGGGTACGGCTCGCCTGGCGGCGGTTCGCCGAGATCGGGCAGCGGGTCGACATCCCGCCACCGGCGATGTACGAGCTTGTCGACGCCGGATACGAGTATCTGGACGGCCTGGTGGATCAGTCCGTACGCGGTTATGCCGAAGCCGCGGCCCGGCAGGCGGGGGAGCGGCTGCGCCTCCAGCGGCGCCTGATGGAGTTACTGCTCTCCGAGCACCACCGGGGCGACCCCGCCGAGGCGCTCGTCGAACGCGCCGCCCGGATCGGCTGGCCGCTGCCCGACCGGGTCGCCGTCGGGGTGCTGCTGCGGCCGGCCCGGGAAGCCGTCGCGCCCGCCGTCGGGCAGAGCGTCCTGCTCGACATGGAGTACGAGCAGCCCCGCATGGTCGTGCCCGAGCCGGACGCGGCCGGGCGCCCTGAGCTGCTGCACCGGGCGCTGACCGGGTGGGCCGGGGCGATCGGGCCGCCGGTGCCGCTCGCCGACGCGGCGAAGTCGCTGCGCTGGGCCGAGGCGGCGGTACGGCTCATGGAGCGGGGGCTGCTTCCTGCCGGTGAGGTGCTGCACTGTACGGAGCACACCGAGGCCCTGGTCCTGCTCCAGCCCGAGGAGCTGATCGACGATCTCGCGTTGCGCTGTCTGGCGCCGTTGGCCCACTGCGGGCCCACGCACGGGCGGCGGCTCGCGGAGACGTTGCTGGCGTGGCTGGAGACGCGGGGTGGAGCCCCCGAGGTCGCGGCCCGTCTGGGGGTGCATCCCCAGACCGTCCGCTACCGCCTCCGGCAGATACGGGAGCTGTGGGGTGACGAGGTCGACGACCCCGACCGGCGGTTCGAGCTGGAGCTCGTGCTGCGCGCACAGCGCCTGCGGGGTGAGCTGGGGGACCCGCGAGCCCGGCGCTGACCTCCGGCCGGCGGCTTTCCGGGCGGAGCCCCGGGCCACCAGGCACCCGGCGCTCCCCGCCCGTCGGTTTCCCGCCCGCCCGCCGGCTCGCCGTGTCGACCAGTCCCCTCGATGAAAGGCGTCCCCATCCGCGACCATTGCCCGCCCAAGACAGGCGTGAGTAACCTGTGTTCGTCATGCCGATCGTCTGTTGAAATTTCGAACACAAGGAGGGGGCCGGTTGTGGGACGCCTCGTACCTGCCGTGACCCGGGCTCTCGACATACTCGAGCTCTTCCTGGACGGGGACGGGACACTCTCCGCCCCCGACATCGTGCGCAAGCTGCAGCTGCCGCGCACAACGGTGCACGAACTGGTCACCACGCTCGCCGCCCGGTCGTACATCGTCCAGGTGCCAGGACAGCCGGGACGCTACCGGCTCGGCGTACGTCCGTACCAGCTCGGCAGCCGGTACGCCGAGCAGCTGGACCTCGCCGCCGAGGGCCAGCAGGTCGCCCGCTCCGTGGCCGAGACCTGCGACGAGACCGTACACGTGGCCATCCTCGAAGGCACCGACGTCATCTACATCGCGAAGGTCGACTCCACGCACGCCGTGCGCATGGTGTCGGCGGCGGGCCGTCGCCTGCCCGCGCACTGCACCTCCGTCGGCAAGATGCTGCTCGCCTCGCTCCCCGAGCCGGAACTGACGTCCCGCATCCCCGACAACGCCGAGCTGGTCGCGATGACGCCCAACAGCATCACCGAGCCGGCCGCCCTGCGCGAGGCCCTGGCCGAGATCCGCCGCCGCGGGATCGCCGTGGAGAGCCGCGAGTCCAACCCGGACGTCAGCTGCGTCGCCGCCCCGGTGCGCGACCGTACGGGACAGGTCGTCGCCGCGCTCTCCATCTCCGTACCGATGATCCGCTGGAGCGACGAGCGCCGCGCCGAACTGGAGCAGCTCGCCGTGAAGGGCGCTGCCGAGCTGTCCGAGCGGCTCGGTCACCGGAGCGTCGGATGACGGCCGTCGAGGTCGCCGTACGCGGGTACGCGGCCCTCGGCGAGGGCCCGACCTGGGACCCGCACGCACGGCGGCTCATCTGGGTCGACATCCTCGGCTCCCGGGTGCACACGTACGACCCGGTCTCCGGACACCGCACGGCGATGGCCACCGAACAGCACGTGGGCGCCGCCAAGCCCCGCGCGGGCGGCGGCCTGGTCGTCAACCTCCGTGACGGAGTGGGGCTTTACGGTGCGCAGGGGTCCGGTGAGCCCTTCCGGTGGCTGCACCGCGAGCCCGTCCCCGGCCGCCGCGCGAACGACGCGGCGGTCGCCTCCGACGGTTCACTGTGGTGCGGCACCATGCGCTACGACGAGGCGCCGCGCGGCGGCACGCTGTCCCGGATCGCCCCCGACGGCACGGTCCGGACGATCCTCGACGATGTCGCCGTCAGCAACGGCACGGGCTGGAGCCCGGACGGCCGGCTGATGTACTACATCGACTCCCCGACCCGACGGATCGACGTCTTCGACGTGGACGGGGATCAACTGCCCGCCAACAGACGACCGTTGGCGACCGTCGACGACGGTTTCCCCGACGGGCTCACCGTCGACGCCGACGGCTGCGTATGGGTGGCCCTGTGGGACGGCGGCGCGGTCCGCCGCTACACCCCGGACGGAGCCCTCGACCGCGTCATCGAGCTCCCCGTCCGCCGACCCACCGCCTGCGCGTTCGGCGGCGCCGGCCTGACCGATCTGTACATCACCACGGCCCGCACGGGACTGGACGCACCCCACCCGCTCTCCGGCTCGGTGCTCGTCGTCCCCGGCGCCGGGAAGGGTGTGCCGCAGCCGGCGTTCGCAGGCTAGGAAAGCCTCGTTCGCGGGTTGGCAGTTCCTCAGAAGTCCCCGCCCGGCTGTCGGTTGACCGCTGGGCGGGGACTTCCGATTTTTGCGCAAACCATTGACGAGTAAGCGCTTCCTGTCTACGGTCCCGTTCGAAGTTGCGATCATTCTTCGAGATCTCGAACAGTAAGGGCGGGGAATGGGACGACCTGGCCTGAATCGAAGGCAACTCCTGGCCGGAGTAGGTGGGTTGAGGTCGCGGGCAGTCTGGGCTTCGCCGCGCTCGGCACCGGTGCGGGCGCGCTCGCGTCCAACGCACGGACCCGGGGGCCGTACGCGGTGGAGGGCCCGTACATCGTCAGGCACGGCCGCTCCTGCTACCTCTTCGCCTCGTTCGACGCGTGCTGTGCGGGCGTGAACTCCACGTACAGGATCAGGGTGGGCAGGCCGACGTCGGTGACCGGCCCATACGCGGACAGCACGGGCAAGCCGATGCTGGAGGGCGGCGGCGACCTCCTCCTCGCCGGACACGGCCGCTTCGTAGGACCGGACACGGCCGCTTCGTAGGACCGGGCGGCGAATCGGTCTTCAAGGACAAGGGGCGAGACGTCTTGGCGTACCACTGCTACGAGGCCGCGGACTCGGGCACGCCCAAGCTGGGGCTCAACACCCTGACCTGGAACGGAAACGCCTGGCCAAGCCTGCGTCAGGGGCGCGGGGCTGTATCGACAGGCAGCTTCGCCGCGTGGGCGCGACCGGCCCCCACGACCCGCAGACGGAACTGAACCCCGAAAGGAAAACATGCGCACCGCCCGCTTCACCCTCGACCCCGCCTTCACGGTCGGCGAAGTCAACCCCCGTCTGTTCGGATCCTTCGTCGAACACCTCGGCCGCTGTGTCTACACCGGCATCTTCGAGCCCGGCCACCCCTCGGCCGACGAGGCGGGCCTCCGCACGGACGTGCTGGAACTGGTCCGCGAACTCGGCGTCACCACGATCCGCTACCCCGGCGGCAACTTCGTCTCCGGCTACAACTGGGAGGACTCGGTGGGCCCGGCCGAGGACCGCCCCCGCCGCCTCGACCTCGCCTGGCGCTCCACGGAGACCAACCGCTTCGGGCTCTCCGAGTACATCGCCTTCCTGAAGAAGGCCGGCCCGCAGGCCGAGCCGATGATGGCCATCAATCTGGGCACGCGCGGTGTGGCCGAGGCCCTGGAACTCCAGGAGTACGCCAACCACCCCTCGGGGACCACCCGTTCGGACCTACGGGTGGCGCATGGCGACAAGGACCCGTTCGGGATCAAGCTGTGGTGCCTCGGCAACGAGATGGACGGCCCCTGGCAGACCGGTCACAAGACCGCCGAGGAGTACGGCCGGCTCGCCGCCGAGACCGCCCGTGCGATGCGGCAGATCGAGCCGGACCTCGAACTCGTCGCGTGCGGTTCCTCCGGGCAGGGGATGCCGACCTTCGCCGAGTGGGAGGCGACCGTACTCCAGGAGACGTACGATCTCGTCGACCACATCTCCCTGCACGCCTACTACGAGGAGACCGACGGCGACCGGGACTCCTTCCTCGCCTCCGCCGTCGACACGGAGTCCTTCATCGAGAACGTGGTGGCGACCTGCGACCACGTGGGCGCCCGCCTGAAGTCCAAGAAGAAGATCAACCTCTCCTTCGACGAGTGGAATGTCTGGTACCAGAGCCGGCCCAACCCGCACCCGGTCGAGGACTGGCAGGAGGCCCCGCGCATCCTGGAGGACGTCTACTCCGTCACGGACGCGGTCGTCTTCGGCTCCCTGCTCATCGCGCTGCTGCGGCACGCGGACCGGGTCACCGTCGCCTGCCTCGCCCAGCTGGTCAACGTCATCGCGCCGATCATGACGGAGCCGGGCGGCCCGGCCTGGCGGCAGACGACGTTCTTCCCGTTCGCGCAGGCCTCGAAGTACGGGCGCGGCCGGGTCCTCGACGTACGCGTGGACTCGCCGACGTACGAGACGAAGAAGTACGGCGTGGCGAACCTGCTGCACGCCACCGCCGTGGGCGCCGAGGACGGCTCGGTCACCGTCTTCGCCGTCAACCGCAGCCAGACCGAGCCGTTGCCGCTCGAGGTCGCGCTGAACCGGCTGGGGTTGACGACGGTCGTGGAGCACAGCGCGCTCGCCGACGCCGACCCGGACGCCACCAACACCCTCGACGACCAGGAGCGGGTCACCCCGCATCCCGTCGAGGGGACCACTCTCCAGGACGGCACGCTGAGTGCCGTCCTGGAGCCGCTGTCCTGGAATGTGATCCGTCTGAGCTAGCTTGATCTTTAACCTGTGCGGCGTGGTCGTGGGGTGGTTGACGTCTTCGTTCGCCGTTTCGCGGGTTGTGTCTTGCGGGGTGTGTGCACGTCGTG